>JANDLT010000001.1 GCA_024330265.1 Pyrinomonadaceae bacterium MAG19_C2-C3
GACGACTGCCGCGCCTTCGACGACCGCCGCCCCGACGACCAATGCCGCCGCCCCGCTCAACACGCAACAGCAAGGCACGCAAACCACGACGCAACAAAGCACGACGACCGGAACGACTGCGCCGACAACAGGCGCGCCTGTCACCGGAACGACGGGCGTTCCTGCCCCGTCCGCCGCCAGACAAGGCATCGGTGCGTCATCGGGCATCGCACCCGCCGAACTTCCACAAGAACCGCCGCCCATCTCTCCGAATTACGAAGCACCCGCACGCCCTCTGCCGTCGGCGGAGCGCATCGGCGTAAGGCTTGACGACCAGCAACCTTTGACGCTCAATGATGCCGTCCGTCTCGCGCTTGAAAACAACAACGACATCGGCATCGCGCGCATAGATGTTCAACTCGCAGAGTTTGATTTGACCGCCGCGCAAGGTGTTTATGACCCGATAATCAATTCGTCGAACTACTACGAGCGTTCCTCGACGCCGACCTCATCCGTCATCACGGGCGGACCCGGCGGCAAGGTCACGGAAACAGATTTGACCGGACAATTCGGCGTCAATGGATTCTCGCCGTTCGCGGGCGGTCTGTATTCGCTCAACTACACGTCGTCGCGCCTGACGAGTGACGGGCGCATCGTGCAGTTCAACCCGCAGTTTCCTTCGGTCTTGACCGCGACTTACCAACAACCTTTGCTGCGCGGTTTCCGCTTCGATAATCGTCGCCGGACAATCGAAGTGGCGAAGAAAAACCTTAGCTTGACCGACGCGCAATTTCGCGGGCGAACAATCGAAATCATCGCGCAAGTCGAATCGGCTTACTGGGATTTGGCTTTCGCGCTTCGCAACTTGCAAGTTCAGATTGATGCCGTCCGGCAAGCCCGCACGCAAGTCGAAAGCAATCAACGTCAAGTCCGAGAAGGCACGCTCGCCCCGATTGACATCGTTGCCGCCGACACGCAAGTCACCAACTTCGAGCAGAGTGTTTATACCGCGCAGGAGCAGGTCACACGCGCGGAAAACTTTTTGAAGACTTTGCTATTAGGTTCGCGCACCGCCCCGTTCTGGTCGCGCCCGCTCGTTCCCATCACGCCCATTGATTTAGAACCGCCGCGCTCAACGCTCGAAGACGCGATTGCTGCTGCGCGCACCAATCGCCCGGAACTCGCGCAACTCGATACGAGTGCCGACATCAACCGCATCAACCAACGCTTCTTCCGCGACCAACGCCGCCCCCAAGTTGATTTAGTCGGCACGTTCACGCCTTCAGGGTTAGCCGGAACGCCGCGCCTCGCCGGAAGCAATCCGTTCGGCAATGACGACGACCAACTTTTGCGTGACCGCCTGAACGAACTTTCACAACGCGCCGGATTGCCCGCGTTGATTGAAACGCCGTCTGCCAATCCCATCAACGAACAACTCATAGGTGGCTACGGGCGTTCGGTCACAAATCTTTTCGGGTTGAATTATCCGACCGCGCGTGTCGGCGTGGTAGTCAGTCTGCCGTTTCGCAATCGCACGGCGGAAGCTAATTACGGGCGTTCACTTGCCGAAGCCCGCCGCATCGAAAGTCAGCGCGCACAGCAAGAACAGACCATCGAAGCCGAAGTGCGAAACACTTTGCAAACTCTGCACTCCGCCGAATCGCGCCTCGCTTCCGCCGCCGCTTCGCGCTCAAGTGCCGAACAACAATACGCGAGCGAGCAACGCCGCTTCGCCGCCGGAACTTCGACCGTGTTCCTTGTTCTCCAACGTCAACAGGAACTCGTCGCCGCGCGTGCCAACGAACTTCTCGCGCAAACGACGCTCAATAAATCCATCGCCGAATTTCAGCGCGTCACGGGCAGAACACTCGAAGCCAACAACGTCGCCATCGAAGCGCGAAGCCGCGAATTTCGTCCCGCGAACCCGTCCATCCCGACACAGGCGATGACGACACCGATTTTCGCCGACACCGCACCCGTCGCGTTGCCGTCAAACTCAACTGCAACTGACGCCGCGACGCCTGCCGGAGCGAACAGTTTTACTAAACAACAGTGAGCCTTAACTCAAACTACGCGGTTAAGGTTTTACAGCCCGATTCATCGGGCTTTCCGCCGCAGGCGGCACATAGCCACGCGATTTATCGCGTGGTCGCTTGCAAGCAAAATCCGAAAGGGCGTTTTAACGTCCTTCCTCCTGTGGCTTAAGCCAACGAATTAGAAGCCCGTTGAAACGGGCTGAGAATTAGCATCCATCTGACCACGCGATAAATCGCGTGGCTATCCGCCCTTACGGGAAAGCCTCGTGAACGAGACTGAAAATCAAAACTGCGTAATGTGAGTTATTAAACAATGAACTCCACCAACTTCACCAAACGCTTTTACGTCGCCAGCCTAGTTTTCATCGGGTTGACGACGTTCGTTGCTTGCGGTTCGCGCACGACGAACAACAACGCGACGCGGGAAAATCTTATCGTCGTCAATGCGCCGACGGCGGGCGTTGTGCGCCGCGTCATCGCACGCGAAGGCTTACCGGCGCGCGAGGGTGCGATGCTGCTTGAAATCAGCGTCGAAACTCCGGCTGATGCTTCCAATTCTGCCGCTTCCAATCTAAACAACGCGATGAGCGAAGCGGCGGAGCGTGCGCGGCAAATCGCAAACAGCCGGACGCGCGTTGATGCGGCGACGCACAACAAAGAACGCACCGCCATCGAAGTCGCCCGCGTTGAATCTCTGGTTGCCGCCGGACAAGCTCCGCAGAGTCAACTCGATGCCGCGCGTGCCGAATTTCAACGGGCGCAGGAACAGGCACAAGTTCCGACTGTCGGCGTCGTAGTTCCGACTTCGCGACCATCGGTTGCGCCGGAAGTCGAATCAAAAATTGTCGTCGTGCGTGTTCCGGCAAATGGTACGATGCGCGTCATCAGTGTTAAAACGGGCGACCGCGTGCGTGTGAATCAGCCGCTTGCGACCTTGACGGTTGAAGACTAAATCAGCAAAATCGCCCGCCGCCTATTGACGATATTCGTTTGTCGCCGCATCATGAGCGACGTACTTTTCAATCCTCGTAATCTCCACATATAACTCCGCTGAAGAAGTGAGGAAAACAGACGTGTCAACCCCTGAACCGAGTACGAACGACAACACCCGCACCACACCCGCCCCCGCCCAATTCGGCATGTTAGGTCTCGCCGTGATGGGTGAAAACCTTGCTCTAAATGTTGCCGACCACGGCTTCTCCGTCGCCGGATGGAATCGTGAAACCGCCGTCACCGAAAAATTTATCGAGAAAAACCAGAACACCGTCAAAGGCGAACTCGTCGGCACGAATACGCTCGAAGAGTTTTGTCAGGCACTAGCGCGCCCGCGCCGCATCATGATGATGATAAAGGCGGGCGCGCCGATTGATTCGACCATCGAACTGCTTCTCCCGCATCTGGAGAAAGGCGATACGCTGATTGACGGCGGCAATTCGTGGTTTGAAGATACCCTGCGCCGCGAACGCGACTTGAAAGAAAAGGGAATCAACTTCATCGGCTCCGGCGTTTCCGGCGGGGCAGAAGGCGCGCGTCGCGGTCCTTCCATGATGCCCGGCGGCAACACCGATGCTTACGAACATGTACGCGAAATCTTTGAAGCCATCTCCGCCAAATCCGACTTCGGTGATTGCGTCGCGCACTGCGGACCCGACGGCGCGGGTCACTTCGTCAAGATGGTTCACAACGGCATTGAATACGCCGACATGCAACTCATCGCCGAAACCTACGACGTGTTGCGTCGCTGTCTCGGTGCTGAAGCTTCGGAACTCGCCGATACTTTCGACCGTTGGAACGGGGGCAAACTCGCATCGTTTCTCATCGAAATCACGGCGCAGATTCTAACCGTTAAGGATGAGGAAACAGGTCAACCGCTCGTTGACATGATTCTCGATAAAGCCGGACAGAAGGGTACGGGCAAGTGGACGACGCAGGTCGCGCTTGACTTAGGAATAGCCGTTCCGACCATCGCCGCCGCCCTCGATGCGCGCGTTCTCTCATCCATGAAAGAGGAGCGCGTGCGTGCCAGCGAACGCATAAAAGTTCCCGGCACGATGCGCTTTAACGATGACCGCAAGTTGTTTATTGACGCGGTTGAGGACGCGCTTTTCGCGTCGAAGATTTGTGCTTACGCGCAAGGTATGGCACTGATTCGCCGCGCATCGAACGAATACAATTGGAACATTAACCTGAAAGAGATGGCGCGCATCTGGACGGGCGGCTGCATCATCCGCGCTTCACTGCTCGAAGAAATCATGCACGCCTTTGAGCGCGAACCGGAACTCGACAATCTCTTACTTGATGAAACCTTAAACTCTCAAATGGCGACCGCGCAGGGCGGACAGTGGCGACAAGCTTTGTCCGTCGCGCAAACCGTCGGCGTGCCTGTTCCGGCGATGTCAAGCGCACTCGCCTACTTCGATTCATACCGCACCGCGCGCTTGCCGCAAAACCTGACGCAGGCACAACGCGACTTCTTCGGCTCGCACACTTACGAACGCATAGACGCTCCCGAACGCGGCTTCGTCCACACCGAATGGACGGATTTGCTCGGCGTCAAAGAAGCCAGCGAAACCGGCGACCCGACGAAGAAACAAGCCGACCCACCAAGTTCAAGCCAAGCGTAAAGAAGATGTTAGGTGTCAGATGTCAGATATTAGTGGAAGATGCAAGTTTTCACTGACATCTGACATCTGACACCCGACATCTGTTTTCGGAGAAAACACTATGAGTACAACCATCAATGCCGACACCTCGATCTCTGATGTTTCACCTGCTATTGCCAATGCCGCCGCCAATGTCGCGGCTCTGCCGGAAGCTGACCCGTGTACCGTCGTCATCTTTGGTGCGAGCGGCGATTTAGCGAAACGAAAACTGCTGCCCGCCCTCTTTAATCTCGCGTGCGCGGGAAGCCTTCAATGCAAGCGCAATCAATTCACGATTTTGGGTATCGGGCGCACGCCGATGTCCGATGAAGCGTTTCGTGATGCGATGCACGAGTTTATGTTGACGGCGAAAGATGTCGCGGACTTTACCGAAGAAGGTTGGAAAGAGTTTGCCAATCGCATTCATTACATGGTCGGCGACCCCAACGACAACGGTTCGCATGAAGAATTAGCGAATCAACTCGAAGCTCTCGCCAATGAAAAAGGCGCGTCGCGCAATTGTTTGTTTTATCTTTCAACCCCGCCTTCGGCAACCGCTGCCATCATCAAAGGTTTGGGCAGCGCGGGACTCAATGAGGAAACCGACGGCTGGCGGCGCGTGATTATCGAAAAACCTTTCGGGCGCGATTTGACTTCGGCGCGCGAACTAAACGCCGTCGTCGGCAGCGTCTTTCAAGAACACCAAACCTATCGCATAGACCATTATCTCGGCAAAGAAACCGTGCAGAACATTCTCGTGTTTCGTTTCGGTAATTCGTTGTTCGAGCCGATTTGGAATCGCAACTATATTGACCACGTCGAAATCACCGCCGCCGAAGTTTTAGGTATCGAGAACCGCGCCGGATATTACGAAGAATCCGGTGCGCTGCGTGACATGGTTGCCAACCACTTGCTTCAACTCGTGACCTTGACGGCGATGGAGCCGCCCGTCGCATTCGACGCCGATTCGGTGCGCGAAGAAAAGGTGCAAGTCCTGCGTTCGATGCGCCCGATGACGCCCGATGAAATCAAACAACGCACCGTGCGCGCTCAATACTCGAACGGCGAAAAAAAGAGCGAACAGCTTGCTTCCTACTTGGAAGAAAAGGGTGTCAAGTCGGATTCAAAAACCGAAACTTACGCCGCCGTCAAGTTTATGATTGATAATTGGCGGTGGGGCGGCGTGCCGTTTTACGTTCGCACGGGCAAGCGTCTCGCCAGTCACATCACGGAAATCCGCGTCCATATGAAGCGCACGCCACAGGCTCTATTTTCCGGCGACGAACACGACATCGCACCGAACGTCATCATCATGCAGATTCAACCGGACGAAGGCATCTCGGTTAATTTCGTCGCCAAACGTCCGGGAACGGAGATGCACGCCAGCACCGTGCAGATGAATTTCCGTTATGCACAAGGCTTCGGCACGCGCTCACCCGCCGCGTATGAAACTCTGCTTTTAGACGCGATGCAGGGCGACGCGACGCTTTTCACGCGCGCCGATGAAGTCGAATACGCATGGCGTCTTATCACGCCGATTGAAGAAGCGTGGGCAAGCGATTCGTTTCCGCTCGCACACTACGCGGCGAACAGCGCGGGTCCGGCAGAGTCGAATTCGATGCTCGCACGCGAAGGTCACGAGTGGCACGACTTGGAGAAGTGAGAGAAATTGATTCATTGATTCATCGGTTTATTGATTCACTCACCTTACGCGATTCTGGTTTTCAGCCCGATTCATCGGGCTGTCCGCGCGAGCGGCACTTAGCCACGCGATTTCATCGCGTGGACACAGGACGCGAAAACCTCACAGGGCGTTTTAACGTCCTTGTGGAATGGGCGGCTTCAGCCAAACGCTAAAGCGGGAACGGGAAGGACGTTAAAACGCCCTCGAATGTTCAACTCGCGCCCTGTCCAGCCGTCAAACGGAACCTGTCTAAATGCCGCTTCGCGGAAAGCCCGATGAATCGGGCTGGAAATCATGACCTGCGTAAGGTGAGTGATTCATTTGTATTGAGCCGATGAATCAATGAATCAATCTTCACTTAGAACGGTGAAAAGAAAATGTCGAACATTGAAATTAAGATTTGCGCCGACGCCGACGCGATAAGCCGCGAAGCCGCGACGCGCTTTATGGATGCAGCGCGTGATGCGACCGCGCGCAATGGAAAGTTTAGCGTCGCGTTGTCGGGCGGTTCAACGCCGCGCAAGTTGTTTGAAAAACTCGCGCTTCCCGAAGCGCAAAGCCGTGTTGATTGGAATGCGGTTCACCTGTTCTGGTCGGACGAACGCGCCGTGCCGCCCGACGATAAAGACAGTAATTTTCACACCGCGCATGAATCTCTTATCACGCACATTCCGATTCCTGAAGCCAACATTCATCGCATCGCGGGCGAACAGGCACAGACGAGCGACGCGGATGCGGAACAGGCGGCGGCGGAATATGAATCGGAAATCCGCCGCGTTTTACAAACGCCGCATGACGACATGCCGCGCTTCGATTTAATCCTGCTCGGTATGGGAGCGGACGGTCACACGGCGTCACTCTTTCCCGGCACAACGGCGTTGGATGAAACGGCGCGCGGAGTGGTCACCGTGTGGGTCGAAAAAATGAACACGCGCCGTGTGACGTTCACCTTCCCACTTCTAAACCACGCGGCGCACGTCATGTTTCTCATCGGCGGAGCGGACAAAAGCCACACCTTGCGCGAAGTTTTGCAACCCGAAAACGGTGCAGCGACATATCCGTCGCAACGTGTGAAACCGACCAACGGCAAACTGACATGGCTGATTGACGAAGCGGCGGCGAGTGAATTGAACCGCGATGCTCTGTCGCCAATAAAATAATGTTAGTTCGGGATAAGGATTTGAGCCACGCAAGTGGCGGCATAGTCATAGCCCATGTCGTGAGACATGGGCTGAGAACAGGATAAAAGTCAAAGCCCCGTCGGGGGCGACACAAGTTATGTCGTCCCTAACGGGCAATGGCATTAAGTTAAGGTTGTTTGGAGGCGGGCTATGCCCGCCGTCCCCGCGCACGGCGGGCATAGCCCGCCTCCAAACGGGCGATTATTTTCTTAACTTAATGCCATTGCCCTAACGGGGCTTTAATCTTCAGTCTTTACCTTTGACCTACCTCTCACGATGTGGGCTATGACTATGCCGCCACTTGCGTGGCTAAGAGGTCGCTTCTTAGCTCGAACTCAAGTTAAATTAGAACTATCTCCAAAGGGATGGCATCAAACCTTCATTCAAGACAGAAAATCTTTCATCATTCAAAGGGTTGTAATTCTTGTTTAATACACTTTGCTCGAAAGCCAAAGTTCGTCATCCGGGCGTGCTTGAGGCGGTCATCGAAATCGGCGTTGAAATCGCGCGTGAAGGGCGCGAAGGCAGGCGCATCGGAACTATCTTCACCGTCGGCGACCATGAAGCGGTGTTGAAGCGTTCGCGGACATTGATTCTCGACCCGCTCGCCGGACATGCCGACGAAGACAAACACATCACGAACCGGAACTTGCGCGGCACGGTCAAAGAACTCGCGCAACTCGACGGCGGTTTCATCGTCTCGGACGATGGCATCGTCATCTCGGCGTGTCGCTATCTGGACGCGACGACTTCGGATGTCGAACTCGCGTTCGGTTTGGGCAGCCGTCATCTGGCGGGAGCGAGCGTGTCGCGTGTGACGTGCGCGGTCGCGGTCGTCATCTCTGAAAGTTCGATGGTCAGAGTCTTTGAACGCGGCGTGCTGATTGGTGAAATCATTCCCGAAGTGTGGTTGCTCAATCGTCATAATGTTCAACTGCGCGGAGCGGTAACGGAAGAACACGAAGGCGATATGACGGTTTTGACGACGCAGAAAATGACGTGAGGCGCGATATAAGAAGCGAGAAGGAATTTATCCACGAAGCACACGAAGCAGCACGAAACAAAACCGGAATTTTAATTTCTCCTACAATTCACGATTCACCCCGCTTTCATTCTGGCTTCTGGCTTCTGACTCCTGCTTTTTATGAACTCCCACATTTTTCAAATCAATGCTTCGCGCGGCGGCGTGCCGAAATCGGCGGTGCGCGAGGCGACGTTAATCGCCACCGGACTTACGATTGACGTGCAGAGACTGACGCAGTTTCATGGCGGGACGGAGCGCGCTTTGTGTTTGTATTCGCTGGAAAAAATTCTTGCTTTGCAACGGGAAGGGCATCCGATTTACCCCGGCTCGACGGGCGAGAATGTGACGCTCGCGGGCATTGATTGGGATGAGTTAAGGATTGGCACACGGCTCAAGTTGGGTGATGAAGTTGCGGTTGAAATAAGTAGTTACACCGTGCCGTGCAAGCAAATCGCGGCGTCGTTTATAGACGGCAATTTTAAGCGTATCTCACAGGTTCAGCATTCCGGTTGGTCACGCCTTTATGTGCGCGTGATTGAGGCGGGCAATCTCGTCATCGGGCAGACGGCGCGCGTGTTGTGATTTCCTTATAGCGTGGGTTAGTTGGGACAAGCGGCATGGACGCAAGTTATAATGCCGCTGCTCAAGCATAAAACTTACCTCTTGCGGGTCTCTTTTTGATAAGCAAAAACAGGTTGATAAATTCGATAGTGAAGGATGTGCGCGTCGTCTGTGTCGCGGTGTGGGTCGGTGCGTGCGTGTTGTTCGCGGCGGGACTCGCGCCCGTGTTGTTTGAGGTTTTGCCGACACGGGAACTCGCGGGCGTGGTTGTCAATCGCGTCTTGCGGTTGTTGAATGTCGGCGGATTGATTGTCAGTCTCGGATTGCTGTTGAGTTTGTGGAGCGGTGGGCGGCACGCGGCGGCAAAGTGGTGGCGCGCCGAAGCCGTGTCGCTCGTCGTGGTCGCGGTGACGTGCGCGGTGAATCATTTCGTCATCGCGCGGCGCATCGCGGAGTTGCGCGCACAGATGCCGACACCGATTGACGCTCTCGCGGCGACGGATGATTTGCGCGTCGCGTTCGGCTCTCTGCACGGTTGGTCAATTCTCGTGTTAGGCTGTGGCGTGGTCGCCGGAATCGTGGCTCTGGTTTTAATCGCGCGGCGCGAGACTACGATGACGGTGTGACGACGGTGCATTGGTGGTGTGAGATAGTTCATTGATTCGTAAGTTCAAAGGTGGATAAAGACGTTGGAGATTATCGAGAAGATTGACCGTTGGCATAGAAACTTCGATGAGTGGAAGGGCAAATACGGCAGGGATTTGGTGCGCGGTGAATTAGATAGCGACTACCCTTTTGTGGCGAACAATCACGCGGCGTTAGTTCCCGTGCGGCGTGCGTTGCCGCTTCTTAATCTCGCTCTCATCACATCGGCGGGAGCGTATCTTGACGGCATGGAAGGCTTCGATACGACGACGCGCGGCGGCGACATGACGATGCGCGAGATACCGACGGAGATTGACGCCGGAGATTTGCTTTACAGCGCGCGTGGCTATGACCCTTCGGCGGTGCGAAGGGATATGAACACTCAAATTCCTCTCGCGCGTCTCGCGGAGTTTTCCGCCAACGGCATCATCGGTTCACTCTCGCCGGTGTTCTTCAGTTTCTGCGGCTTTATCCCTGACGCCGCGACGTTTGCCGAACAAGCCTTGCCGCGCTTGGTTGAGCGCGTGCGGCGTTATGAAGTGCAAGCCGCGCTGCTGATTCCCGCGTCGCGTTTGTGTCATCAATCAATCGCCCTTGCCGCCCGCGCATTGGAAGCATCGGGCGTGCCGACGATGATGCTCGCGGTTAATGAGCGCGACATTCTCGAAGCGGTTCGTCCGCCACGCGCGGTTTATCATCAAGGCGAATTGGGGAGTGTCGTCGGCGCGCCCGACTTCAAAGAGTATCAACGCCGCGTGCTTGATGAAGCTTTGCGTTCGATGGAGACGTGGGATCAACCCGGCGTGCGTAAGTTGAGCGTCAAGTTGGAGTCCGCCGTCGAAGCCGAACGCGGGGAAAGATAGTGGATAACGGATAGTGGATAGTGAGGAACTTGTCTTTAACTATCCACTCTCCACTATCCGTTATCCACTATTTTGTCGAGTAGGTCGGCGATGGTTTGAAAGTCGAAGGGTTTGCCGATTATCTCGTCCACGATGGGTTCGTCTCCCACGCGCCCGCGTTCGTCGCCGATGGTCGCGCCGTAGCCGGTTATCATCACGACTTTCATATCGTGTCTCGCCGCTTTGACTTCGCGGGCAAATTCCCAACCGTCCATGCCGGGCATGGATAAATCGGTAAAGACGACATCGAAATCGTGCGTGGCTAAAAGCTCCAATCCGGTTTGCCCGTTCGTCGCTTCAATCACGTTGTGACCGAGCATCGTCGCCATGTCCGCGAGTGTCGCGCGCACGATGTCTTCATCGTCAACAATCAGAATCGTGAGCGCGTTCGATGTCTTTGTTTGAATCGAGGCGGGGGCTTCATGTCGCGGCGCGGGGTTGGTTTCAAGCGGCAGAGTAATCGTGAATGTTGCTCCGCGAAGGGGTTGCGAACTCACCGAAATCGTTCCGGCGTGGCGTTCGACGATGCCGTAGGAAACGAACAATCCGAGTCCCGTGCCGTCCAAGCCCTTCGTCGTATAGAACGGCTCGAAGATGCGTGCGCGCACTTCATCGCTCATCCCTGTGCCGTTGTCGCTAAATCCAATTTCGATGGTCGAGGCGGAAGTGCATCTGCCGCGCACCGTGAGTTGTCCGCCGTTTGGCATCGCATCAATCGCGTTGACAATCAGATTGACAAAAATCTCGCGTAGCTCCGACGGGCTGCCCATCGCGGGCAAGTCTTCCGGCGCATCGAGGTCAACGATGTATTCGAGTCCATCGGCGCGTGCTTCGTTTTGCCAGCGCGTGCGTGTGAGTTCGATGGCGTCACGCAACAGGGTTTGCACGTTGACCGGCTCGAAATCTCGATCTCCGGTTTGGCTGGCAAAGGTTTGTATGCGGCGCACGGTCGCGGCGGCATCTTCCGCCGCTTTCTGAATCACGTCCAGATTTTCATGCAAACGCGGATTGGTGATTTGCCGCGACAGTAATTGCGCGCGTCCGATGATGGCGGCGAGCGAGTTGTTGAAATCGTGTGCGACGCCCGACGCAAGTTGACCGAGTGCGCGCAGTTTGTCGGACTGCAAGACGCGCTCTTGAGTCAGTTTGTCTTCCGTGATGTCGCGGACGATGCCAAGAACGCCCGTGATGCTCCCGTCAATTCTAAGCGGAGCGTTATTAAATAGCGCGCAACGTCGCGCGCCGTCGCTGGTGTGATAGCGGGCTTCGTAAGTGACGGGCACGCCACCGAGCGATTTCTCGAAAGCCTTGCGCGCCATGTCACGGTCTTCTTCGGTGATTAGCTCAAGGTGATGACGACCGATGATGTCTTCCATCGCGTAGCCGCTGATGGCGGAAGTCGCGCCATTGCACCACTGGAAAAAACCGCGCGGGTCAACCGCGAAAATGGCTTCGGCGGCACTCTCCAAAATGTTGACGAGCAGCGATTGTTGTTCGCGCGCGATGGCTTCAATCTCGCGCAGTTCCGACATGTCACGCACCGTACAAACGACGTTAATGATAACTCCGTTCTCTTTAACCGGAGCGACGCTCACGAGCAACGGACGTTGCAAGCGTTCGGGTGTCACCTCGATGGTCACGGCGCGCCCTTCCGCCATCGTGCGCTCGACGATACATTCGGAATCCGTGTCGGCGGCGCGCAAGATGTCGCAGCACTTTTTACCGAGCAGCAAGTGCGGATAGGAATCTTCGAGTTGCGCCCCGACGCGATTGGCGCGCACGAGTCGCCGCGAGGCATCGAAAATAAACACGCCGTCCGACATCGCATCGAAGGTGGTTTCCCATTCATGCTTGGCGCGTTGCACCATCTCGAAAAGTTCCGCTTGCCCGATGCCGGTTGCCAGTTGCGCGGCGACGGCTTCAACCAGTGCGACTTCATTTTTCGTCCACTGGCGGACGTAATCGGTCTGGTGAATACACAGCACGCCGCGAAAGCGTCCCTGCACGACAACCGGGCAAAAGACTTGTGAGAGAGCCTGACGCTCTATGGCATTACGGCGGATGTGCGCGCTGTATTCGTCTGACCCGTCCGCGTAATTCGCCGCGTCGTTGATGACGATGCAAGTTTGAGTTTGTGTCAGAAATTGCCCGAACACATTGCCGAAGCTTGAACTTTCGGGTGTTAGTGGGGCGACGCCGTGAGCCGTGTATTCGTGTATGACCGGAACTTCTTCCTGCGCCGGATGGTACAAACGAATGTATGTGCGCGAGGCATTGAGGGCGCGACCGAGTTCATGCGTCGCGGTGTGAAGAACCTCGTTTAAGTCGAGCGACGAGCGAATCGCGTTGCCGAGATGGTTAATCAGATTTTCACGTTTGGAAGCTTCGGCGGCTTGCGTATAAAGCTGTGCCTGACGAATGGCGACGCCTGTTTGAGCGGCAACCACACTCGCCAGCTTTATATCCGCTTCCCGCCAGTGGCGTGCGCTGTGAACATTGCTCAACGCAAATCCGCCGATGAGAACATCGGTTGCATCTTTCACGGCGACATACAGAACCGAAGCGATGTTGCGGCTACGCAGTAGTTCACGATGCACGGACGGAATATCGGCGTGTGATGCGACATCATCAATCGCAATATAACCTTTGCGGCGGATACCGGCGACAAGCGGTTTAAGTGAATCAATCGTGAAATCGCGTCCCGATACGATGATGCCGGGACGTGAGTATTCCGCGACGTTACGCACCAAAGCCTCTTGGCGGTCAATCATAAACAGCACGCAGCGGTCGGCGTCGAGATGTGTGCCGAGTTCGTCAACCGCCGCGCGAAAAATTTCCGCCACGTCGAGCGAACTACGCAAATGTTCGCCAATCCGGTTGATGATTTGCTCGCGCGCCGCCTGTTGCGAAACGGCTTCTTGTGCTTGTTTAAGTTCGGTGATGTCATTGACGACGGTTAAGACCGCCGGTACGCCGCCGAGATCAATCTGCTCGGCGGAGAACAAACCGATTCTCACTTCACCGGATTTAATGCGAAACAAGGCTTCGTGTTTATAGACACGTTCGTTCCGAAGCAACGCCTCGAACATCGGCACTCGCTGTGCAGGTTGCGCCCACAACCGCAGTTCCTTCGCGTCGCGCCCGATGGCTTCGCTTGGCGTATAACCACTGACGCGCGTGAACCCTTGATTGACGTAAAGATACCGCCCATCGTCGAGGCGACTAATAAGCATCGGGTCGGGGCTGATGTCGAAGATTTTGAAGAACTGTTCTTCGGAGACGTGAGGCGGCGTGGCGGGGGCAGTCGTCGCACCTGAAACACCGGGCGGCGTAAAGTCACGGCTTCCGGTGCGCGCGATAACGGCGGCTTCCTCCGCTGTCTGGCAATCGTCGAGGAACGTATTGTGATTCATCAGAAGTTACAAAAATCGGAAACGATGTTGTGTGAAATTTCATAACATCGCCCGGCGGCGTGACAAGGGAAAACGGCGCGCGACGACGAAGCCTACTAACTTAGGTGAGGGGAAACGGGAACGGCGGAAACTGCTTTTAACTTGCGGACAAGCCGGAGGTTTGGGAACAGCCCCGGCTTTGGTGGCAAAGGGAAGTATAACAAGCCGCGCGCGTCGCTGTCACGGCAAAGAAAAGCGTGAGATGCAAGGTAAAAGAAAAAGGAGTTTATCCGCGAAACAACACGAAACGACACGAATAAGAACACGAAAGAACCGCTTTGTTTCGTGCTGTTTCGTGTGTTTTGTGGATAAAGCTTTACCGCTTCTGATGTCGAACTGACGTTAATATAACGTCAGTTCGACATCAGAACAGCGGTCTTCAGCCACGACAGTGGCGATAGATAGGCACACCGTTAAGCAAGGACAAGCCCCGTCAGGGGCGAAAGATATGGGCGCGAATCTCTTTCGCCCCTGACGGGCAATGGCATTAAGTTAAGAAAATAATCGCCCGTTTGGAGGCGGGCTATGCCCGCCGTGCGCGGGGACGGCGGGCATCGCCCGCCTCCAAACAACCTTAACTTAATGCCATTGCCCTGACGGGGCTTCGCTTCGTCTTGCTGACTCTGACCCCCGATTTAAGTGCGTTTCTGTAAGTTAGAGGCAAGGCTTCGCTTCGTCTTGCTGACTCTGACCCACGGCTTGCGCCGTGGGCTCTGGTCGTCCCTGACGGGGCTGCAATCCTTATGTCGAACTCTCATGAAATAGGATGATCCTTAATTCAATCTGAATGAAGTCGTTCTATTTTCATTCGTGGTGCTGATGCCGCGAATCATGGAGACTCACGTTATATTAAAAGCGTCCGGCACCCATTCGAGGTTTCAAACGGATGCCGGACGCTTTAATGTCCACTGTAAAACTTTCGCCGCCTTAGCGATTGCCTGACGATGATGCGGGACGCGATGTGTCGTTGTTGGCGGCGACGCTGCTGCGCGCAAAGTAGCCTTGACGGTAGGTAAGCGAAGGCTTCTGCTTACGCAGTTCGGGGTTAATAATTTCGATTTCGACTTTGCGATATGAGCCGTCGCGGTTCTTGTTTTTCGATGAATAGGCAATCAAGTACTGCTGACGCAACTCCTGTTCGATTTGCGCGAACGCGGCGCGCAGGTCATCGCTGTTTTGCGGAAAGTAAGCCCGCCCGCCCGTGCGTTCCGACAGCTTGCGAAGCGCGCCCTGATTGATGCCGTCGAAGTTTAGATAGTCACCGATGCCGATAGAGTAAATCGTGGCTTCGGATTTAATCGCGCGCTCAACCGCGAGGCTTGGTTTAATTTGACTGTCGCGGTCTTCGCCGTCGGAGAGCAGAATGATGGCGCGGCGCGTGTTCTGCGGCGCATCGCCCAAGATTTGCTCGCTCGTGTCATAGACCGCATCAAACAGCGCGGTGGTCATCATGAGCGTCGGATTCTGGTCGGAAATCGGCGGCGTGCCGATTTGTCTGCCGTTGAGATAGCCCGCCGGAGCGCGATAGCGCACGCTTTCAATTGCGCGCCGCACGCGCGACATGTTTCCCGACAAGCCTAATTCAACCGTCGTCAATCCGGCGAAACTCAAAACCGCGACTTCATCTTTCTGCGGGCGAATCACGGAATCGAGAAACGCGAGTGCCGCCGATTTCTGTTCGGGTATCGTGTATTCCTGCGAACCGCTCACGTCAAACAGAAAAGCGAGTGACAAAGGAGTTTCGGTTTGGCGTTCAAACGAAAAGATTTCCTGCTCCACACCGTCTTCTAAAATACGCACGTCCTCCTTGCGAAGCGTCGTCAGGAAGCGACGATTTTTGTCCGCCGCCGTGAACAACACGTTCGTCAAATCGGTTTGAAAACTAATCACGTCGTCTTCGTCGTCAATCACATCGCCCGGCGCAGCTTCGGCGGTTTGCGTCTGACTCGCGGCGGGCGGTGGCGGCGGCGGCGTATTCGTCGCATCGGATGAACGACGCGGGCGCGAATCGTTTTGGGTCGCGGGTGAAGTTTGCCGTTGTTGCGATTCTCTGCCGGATTGCGCGGAAGCAATCGGCATCGTCGCCAGCATAAACACGAAGGCTAATGCCACGCTCAAACTTTTCTGTGTCGCCTGACGCCAATAATTCAACATCTGTTTATAGTCTTCCAATTCTTAAATTTCTCTTTGCCGTTTTCTATGTCGCGGATTGTTTTTACTGTTGCGTTAAAGCATCACTCGTCGCTTTGTAGCCGCCGCGCGTGCGGACTTTCATGCCGCCTTTTTTCTGCGCGAGGCGAACTTCGATTTTGCGCTCGCTGCCGTCGAAGCGTTCGTTCGTCGGGCGATACGTCACGATGTATTGCGCGCGAAGTTCTTTGGCGATGCGTGAAAACGCGCGTTCGAGTTCCAACACATCGCCCGTAAAAAAAGCGCGTCCGCCCGTTTCCTGACACATCTTGTCAAGGACTTTATCGCCGCTATCCATCACCGTCCCGGAATCAACGCCGGGAACGCTTCCCGCCAAACCGGATTTGGTCGAAATCGCAAACACCATCGTCTCGGTCGCCTGTGCCATTTCAATCGCTTCGCGCATCGTCGCGCGGCTGTATGTATCGTCGCCGTCGGTGATGATGACGAGGGCGCGAAGCCCGCGCACGCCGCGCATCTTCTCATCGCAGAAACGATAAATCGCGTCGTAGAGCGAAGTGTGTTCGCCCGGTTTTTTAACCGAATAGACAGCCTTATCGAGCAGGTCAAGCTTCGTCGTGAAATCTTGTTTCACCGTCACTTCATCGTCGAACGTCGCAAACGCCACCTGGTCTTTGCGAACACGGACGACGGTGTGAATAAAGTTCATCGCGGATTCCTGTTGAAACTTCAACTTGCCCGCCGTCGAACTCGAAGTGTCCATAAGCACGCCGACATTGAGCGGCAACTTACTACTTTCAACCGCGAATGAATCAATCGTCTGGGGTTGCTTGTCTTCAAAAATAAGAAAATCCGATTGCGTCAAACCCGCGACCGGCAACCCTTTTTTATCAATTACGGTAATCGGCAAATTCACGCGCCGCGTCGTAAAGACGATGCCTTTGTCGCCGTCTTGCGCGGCGGGTGATGGTGAGGCGGTTTGCGCCGTCGCGCCCGTCGTCGTGACACCGATGATAAGAGCGAACAGAGAGAGAGAACGAAGCCACGCATTTCGCATAATTAAACCAGAACTTTCGATGTGAGATTGTGCTTTACCGTGCGACTTCAGACCTTGCGCGCACGAACAGGTTTTCGATGCCGCCAAACCGTCGCTTCGTTGCTCATCTCGTGGGCGGCAGGCGAAAGCCTGAAACGCTTTCGCAAGTTAGAAGACGCACCGGAAAGAGTGCTGAAATTATAACAAGTGAGACGAAGAAGTTATCCACGAATCACACGAAGCACACTAAAAGTTTATTCTTCATTTCGTGTTGATTCGTGGATAACTTCCTAAACGATTTATGACATAGCTTCCATACAAATTAACCTCAATGCCGATGACACGCGCCGACATTATTCGAGAGCATCAAGAAACTCGCTCAACTCAACGGGCAACGGAGCGCGAAAGCGGACTTTCGCGTTTGTCGTCGGGTGCGTAAAGGCGAGCGTCGCGGCGTGAAGAAATTGACGGTCAAGACGCTTAATGCGCGTTCGTAAATCAACATCGGAAGTTTGATTGTCGCGTCCGGCGTTATAGACCGCATCACCGACGACCGGATGTTTTTCGGCAGCGAGATGAACGCGAATCTGATGCGTCCGTCCGGTTTTGATTTCCACTTCGAGCAACGTCACACGCGCAAAGCGTTGTTTGACTTTATACAAACTAAGCGCGTACCGCCCACCGCCGCCAACCGGAACAACGCTCATCCGCGTGCGGTGGCGCGGGTCGCGCCCGATGGGTAGTTCAATGCATCCCGCGTCCGTTTTGACTTGTCCGTGAACAAGCGCGAGATATGATTTATAAACGGTGCGCTCTTGAAACTGCGCGGCGATATGTTCATGCGCGGCATCGGTTTTGGCGACGACGAGTAAGCCGGATGTATCGGCATCGAGACGATGAATGATGCCGGGTCGCGGGCTTGTGATGTTGTTCGCGGAAAGCTGATTGAAGTGAAAGACAAGACGATTGACAAGCGTTCCGGCGGGTTGACCCGCGCCCGGATGCACCGTCAACTTTGCGGGTTTATTGATGACGACAATCGCATCGTCTTCATAAACGATGTCGAGCGGCGCATCTTCCGGTGTGATGTCGTGCGGGGCGAGCGAAAGTGCTGTATCAAGTTCGAGTTCGATGCGCTCATTCGCGCGCACGCGATGCGAAGCCTTGGCGATTCGCCCGTTGACTAAAACGGATTCATCACGAATTAAGCTCTGTATTCGCGCGCGGCTAAGTTCGGGGATGTGCGCGGCGAGAAACGCATCGAGGCGCGTTCCGGCGTCACCTGCGGCGATTTCAAATTCGCGCGTGGTCGCGGTCACTTCGGGAGCGGATGTTTCGTTTGTTAAGGACGGTTGGTTAATCAATGGTTCGGACGGTTTTCATAAATTGCCACTAGCTTTAGCTAGTGGCGGCGATTCTCCAACAAATACCGGCTTTAGCCGAATCTTTGGGACGGAAGCCAAAAGATTTAATTCTTTTGTTCAAGTTCGGCTAAAGCCGATGCTTGTTGTTTCTCTGTCCACTAGCTAAAGCTAGTGGCAATTTATCAAGGCATTTTCAAAACCGTCCGAAGTGTTGTTAATCAAAGAGGATGAGAATGAATGTTGTGACATCAAACGCGGGCAATCTTCGGCTGCTTAATCGCGTCGGCATTCACTGCGCGGGCGGCATAAACCCAGCGCACGATGAGCGTCACGAGCGCGAGAAAGCCTATGCTCAAGGCGATGAGTTGTGAGGTGGAAAGCCCCGTGATGGATGTGATGCCCGCGATGTCGCCGCGCGGGTCGTCGCGGAAAAACTCAATCGTGAAGCGCGTCGCGGCGTACAGCACAGCGTACATCAGGATGACTTGCCCGCTAAACTTTTTGCGCTTATGCAGCCAGATGAGAAACGCGAAGATGATGAGCGCGGCGAACGATTCATAAAGCTGTGTCGGGTGAAGATGGATGCCGAGCGGCACGCCCGTCACCGCGTGTCCGGCTTCTGTGAACTCGCATCCCCAAGGCAAATCCGTCGGCTTACCCCAACAACATCCGGCGGCGAAACACCCTTGTCGCCCGAAGAATTGACCGAGCGCGATACCGGGCGCGAACGCATCCGCCGTCAACCACCACGGCAATTTGTATCGCCGCACCAGCACATAACCCGCGATGACCGCCCCGATAAAGCCGCCGTAAAACACTCCGCCCGAACGCACAAAATCCAGTGAAAACAGCCGCCACGGATTCGCCGCATACATCGGTTCAACCCACAGCAAAAGCAACTTCGAGCCGACAATCGCCGCCAGCAACATCCACAAACCCAAATCAAACAATCGCTCACGCGGCAAACCGTCGCGCGCACCGAGTCGCGCCGCAACTATCAAAGCCGCGATGAACGCGAGGGCGAGCAGCACACCGTAAGTGTTGACCGGAAAATTGAAGACGCGGAAAAGTTCGGGATACATAAAAGCAGGAGCCAGAAGTCAGGAGTCAGAAGTCAGAATGTAAGACATGATGTTGGATGCAAATTCGACTTGAACTGATTCAACTTGAACCAAGCCGGAATGAAAATAAGAACGCCCGACTTACATCGGCGGCGGGCGCAGACACGCAGGCAACGAGAAGCAAAGTTACATAACAAGCCGCTCCCCGATGCAAAGGAGTTGTTGTGCGCGGCATGGTGAATATCACGCCACATCACCTTCTCTGCCACCGTTAAGTTCTAAAGCCGACGGAGAGAAGTTGCCGTACAAAAAGGTGCGCTCGAAAAGCGAACTGTAAGAATGATTTAGGACTTCATCAGAAAACTTAAAAGTCGAAGAAAGTGATACCTCATGCACAACCACAAGCCATGCCTCCTGACACTTCTTGCGATATGAGGGATACAGGATATTCTTTTTGTCAATGATTTGCTGTATCTCACCGCTAGAACAGTCAGGGATGAACGCTGCTGTTGGCACGCTCCAAAACCCTTCGGTTATATGGTTCAGTTTGCGAATGTGTATTGAGGCTATATCTTCAGGGAAGAAGTCCGTATCAAAGTAATCATTTTCAACCCTGATGTATTCGTCGGGTGTTATGTCTGTGTTGATGATGATGTTAGCAAGCTTATAAGCGAGTTCGGAAACATGATTCTTCTGCAATTTTGCGTGAATGCCGAAGGCGACTGAAACCCAAAGGACTGCACCGCCGCGCTCCTCATAAATTGTTTGAGCTTGTTGCACGACGCGGTTCGCTAAACTTTCCGAGACTTGCATCGGCAATTGGTCGGCAGGCGTAGTCCTATATAGTTCCGTTAGCTCAATGCCAATTACCCCTGCATCATCTTCAACTAAGAAGTCAGGTTTCTCACACGGGTTGATGTCTCCCTTAGGGAAAACTGGACAGATTGCCCTGAACCTTTCAATCTGCCACTGTTCACGGGCTTTTCGCATCATGGTCTGAGACATAGGAATTATCAACAACACAACGCTTTTATTCTGACTCCTGACTTCTGGCTTCCGGCTCCTGCTTTCGTCCCGAAAGAATCGCGTCCAAAATCAACAATCCCGCTCCCGCGCAGATACTCGCGTCCGCGATGTTGAAAACCGGATAGCTCCAATCGCCCCAATAAACGAGAATGAAATCAATGACGTAGCCGAGTCGCACGCGGTCGGCGAGGTTGCCTAAGATGCCGCCCGCGAGCAGGGCGCACGCTCCGAGTATGCGGTCATGCGTCGCGGCGGTGCGAAAGAAATAGAGCATCACACCGAACAGGGCGACGCACGCGAGGGCGATTAAAATCCATTGCTTTGCCGCCCCGCCGTGTTGAAGTTGTCCGAACGCGATGCCGGTGTTTTCAGCATAGACGAACGCGAGGAAACCTTTGATGATGCGGCGCGCCGTGCCGGGTGGAATCTCGCGCACGACCCACGCCTTCGTGATTTGGTCGGCGAAGAAAATAAACGCGGCGGCGAGAAGGTAAAAACCATGCCAGCGAGTCGCGTGCATCACGCGCGATTCGTGCGCGGTGTTTCGTGTGAAAAATCCCATGCTTTACCTTTTTACTTCATCGGCTTTCATCGCATCGGCTTCGATTTCATCCAACGCCGCCGCGCATCGTTCGCACACCGTCGGATATTTCGGAAACTCTCCGACTCGCGTTGAATAGTTCCAGCATCGTTCGCATTTGATGCCGCTCGCGCGCTCAATGGTGACGTGTAATTTATCGTCGCTCGATTGTTCGAGCGCAACTTGCGAGACGATGAACAGGTAACGCAAATCTTCGGCGTGAGTTGTGAGCAACGCTATATCAGTTTCGCGCGCACGCAATATGACGCAGGCTTCTAGGGAACTTCCGATGCGCTTCTCATCGCGTGCGACTTCGAGTTGAGCGAGTACCGCGTCACGAATTTCAAACAGGCGTGCGAACTCCGCCGCGAGTTCATTATCCATTGCGACACGTTCGGGCGTCGCGTCGAGTAGTCGTGGAAATTCGGTTAAGTGAATTGATTCATGCGCCCTGCCGTGTTCGCGTTCACCGGATGTTTGCGGCATGTTCTCCCAGATTTCTTCCGCCGTGAAAACCAGAATCGGAGCGATTAACTTTGCCAGCGCATCAACGATTTTATAAAGCGCGGTTTGCGCCGAACGCCTCGCGTGCGACTTAGGTGCGAACGTGTACAGACGGTCTTTCACGATGTCGAAGTAACGCGCCGAAAGCGTGACGGTGCAGAATTGGTAAAGCGTTTGATAGACGATGTGAAACTCGTATCGCTCATACCCTTCGCGGGCGCGTTCGATGACTTTATCGAGTTCGCCCAACGCCCACTTATCCATCGCCAGCATCTCGTTGTACGGAACGCTATCACGCGCCGCGTCGAAGCCGTCGAGATTGCCGAGCGCGAAGCGCGCCGTGTTTCGCATTTTGCGGTAAGCATCCGTGACGCGCTGCAAGATTTCCTTAGAGCATCGCATGTCTTCGTGATAGTCGGATGAAGTCGTCCACAGGCGCAGGATTTCCGCCCCCGATTCCTTTATCACATCGTTCGGCGAAACGGCGTTGCCCGTTGATTTGTGCATCGCTTTGCCCGCCCCGTCTACAACCCAACCATGCGTCAGAACGGTTTTGTACGGCGCGGTGGAATGCGCCGCGAGTGCAATCATCAAAGACGAATTGAACCACCCGCGATACTGGTCGCCGCCTTCTAAATAGACATCGGCGGGGAAGCGCAAACCGCCGCCATCCGCTTCGCTGTTCTTGTAGCGTTCGAGAACCGCGACGCACGACGAACCGGAATCAAACCACACGTCTAAAATATCCGTGCCTTTTCTAAACTCACGCCCGCCGCAATTCGCGCACGCGAAATTTTCCGGCATCAACTCGACGGCTTCGCGCACATACCACGCATCGCTCGTTTCGCGCTCGAAAATATCCGCGACGTGGTTGATAACTTTCGCGTCCGCCGTCGCCGCGTCGCATCCTTGACAATAGAAAACGGGAATCGGCACACCCCACGCGCGCTGCCGCGAAACGCACCAATCGGGTCGCCCCGAAAGCATGTTTCGCATACGCTCGCGCCCCCAAGAAGGAATCCATTTGACACGCTCGACGGAGCGCAACGCACCGCCGCGCAACGTCGTCGGGGCTTCCGTTTCGTTGTCTGTGAAGTTGGCGATGGGTCGCCCGTCATCGTCGCGTTCGTCGTTGTGTTCTCCGGCGTGGTCTTGCGCGACGGCATCGAGGGAGATGAACCACTGCGGCGTGGCGCGAAAGATGACCGCGTTTTTGCATCGCCAACAATGCGGGTAACGGTGGCGATAATCTTCCGCGAAAAGCAGTGAACCTTGTTCGCGCATAAATTCGACGATTGAAGGATTGGCTTCAAACACGCGCAGTCCGGCGAAGTGTTCGACATCCTTCACGAAGCGTCCGGCGTTATCCACAGGGCAATAGACGGGCAGCCCGTAAGCTTTGCCGATGATGAAATCGTCGTGACCGTGACCGGGCGCGGTGTGAACGCAACCCGTACCGGCTTTGCTTGTCTGCTTCTTATCGCGGGCTTGCCGCACGTCAAGTTCCGTTTCGCCGTCGGCTTCGCCGCCCAAAGTTACATGGTCGCCGAGCATCACAAGCGACTCGCGCTCAAGCCACGCATGACGACATTCGAGGCGGTCGAGACGTGTGCCGGGAAAGCGCGCGATGACTTCCGTATGGGTTAAGCCGCACTTCCCCGCGACCGTTTCGACGAGTTCCGACGCGACGATATAAACCTCTTTGTTCGCTTTATTTTCAAGCGCGGCATACTCGAAAACCGGATTGACCGCGATACCCAAGTTAGCCGGAAGCGTCCAAGGCGTGGTTGTCCATATCAAGAAAAACACACTGCGTCCCGCGAGGTTCGCATCAATACTGCGTGCGTCTGTGACAAGCGGAAACTTGACATACACGGACGGCGAAGTGTGTTCGCGGTATTCGACTTCCGCCTCCGCCAGAGCCGTCTGGTCATGTATGCACCAATAAACCGGACGTTCGCCTTCATACACAAAGCCGCGTTCGACGAACCGCCCGAACAGGCGCGCGGTTTCGGCTTCATAAGAATTTGACATCGTGGTGTACGGCTCGTTCCATGTACCGAGTACGCCGAGCCGCTCGAAGTCGCGTGTCTGACGCTTCAAAGCTTCGCCCGCGTGTTCACGACACGCGCGCCGGAAACTGACCGTCGGAAGGTCGTTTTTATTCTTGCCTTTCTTATTGAGAGCCTTTTCAACATGCTGCTCAATCGGCAACCCGTGACAGTCGTAACCGGGAACATATGGCGCGTCGAAGCCCATCATCGAACGCGATTTGACCACGATGTCTTTCAGGATTTTATTGACCGCCGTGCCGATGTGAATATCGGAATTGGCATAGGGCGGTCCGTCGTGAAGGATGAACTTTCGCGCCCCTTGACGCGCTTCGCGTATGCGTGCGTACAGGTTCGTCGCCGTCCATGATTTAAGGCGCGCGGGTTCGCTCTGCGCGAGATTGGCTTTCTGCGCGAAGGCGGTTTTCGGCAGATTGACGGTTTTCTTGAGGTCGAAAGGTGCTTCGGTGGACATAAAAATTTTACGAAAAATAGTCGGTTGATTAACTTCAAGCAATACTAACGCAGTCAACCATAAATCAAAAACAGCCCTGTCTAATGCTTAACCCGTGTCGCGCATCGCACAAAACCTGAGACATTAAAAACAGCGAGCGCGTAATCGGAAACTCGATCCGATTACGCGCGTTGTATTGCAGTGTCGAAATTGCGACGCTTAAAGTTGGTTTTGTCTCTTCACGCGGCGGGCGGTCTTAGCCGTTCACGTTCGCGCTGCTCCAAGCCCCTGATACGTCCGCGCATGGTGATGATGTCCTGAAGGAGTTCATCAAACTGCAATTTGATTTCCGACAACAGTGTTTCAATCGCGTTTAGTTTTAACACCACGCCTTCCCATATCGGGCGCGTCTCGCGCAATCGTGAATCAACTTTATCTTCGAGTTTGGTCAAGCGCGTTTCGACACCGGTCAAGCGCGTTTCAACAGAAGCCATGCGCGTGTTGAGCGCGCTGACTTCCGCTCGTACTGCGGCAAATTCGCTACGAAACTCTGCGCGCATCGCGGCTAGTTCGCTCAGAACACGCTCTTCAAATGAGGGTAAGTTGCGGGTTGTGTCTTCGTTCATTTTGTTCCTGCCTTTGGTGTGTAAGATGCGCTCTTTATTTTAGCCGATGAACATTTCGTCGTCGCCGTAGGCTCCGGTGATTCGTTTGGGCGTCGGGGCGGCGAAGACTTCCAGACCGCGCCGGACGCCCGCCATAATCGCGGCTATTTCGCGCGCCGGTTCTAAGATTTTCGACTGCACGAAAGTCGTTGTTTGCGAGATTTCCTGTTGCGTGTTGCCGACCGTGCGCGAGACGAGGGCGACGTTATCGCGGGCGACGTTCGCGGTGTGGCTGACAAGGGCTTTCAATTCGCGCACTTCGTCGCGGATGAGGGCGGCGGATTCGGCGAAGTGCGCCGAAGCGACCGCGAGATGATTGCTCATCTCATGGACTTGGGCGGCAACCGCGCGCCCTTGCACGGCGATGTGTGTGACCTGTTCGCCAAGGTTCGTGACGCGCGCCATAAGCGGTTCGACGCGCTCCTCAAGGCGGCGCACCGTGCCGACGGCGTGACTGACTTTGACGGCAACCGCGACCATCGCAATCGCAATCGTCAGGAACGAGAGGGCGACGACAACGAGAATCCAAAACAGGGGGTCGCCCGTGTTGATTTGTAAAGCCAAGTGATATGCGTTCATGTCGTTTCAATTTCCCCGTTGTGAAGCACTTAAAGAGATTCTTAAAACTAAAGATGCGCGAAACAAAGAACGCGCGTTCGCCCTTTCTCGAACGATGCGGATTAGCCACATCGAGCCGTCAACATCATGCCATGAATTGCGTGCTTCGGTGTGATGAATTTTACGTCTCTCAAACGAACACTACATCGAACAACAATACGTCGAATCTCACGTTAAACTTTTCGGCGCGGGGTTGCCGTGATAAATGGGGGCGTCCAAACCTTCGTCTTGAACCGCGCGGCGTTTTTCTTCGGCGTAAGCCTGTTTGCCCGCATCAATCGCGGCGTTTAGTTGTTCGCCGCGCCGCGCCGCGACTTCGCCCGCTTTGACCTTGCCGGTTTCGTACAAATCGGAAGCGCGGTCTTTCGTGACTTCGTAATACTCGCCCGCTTTCGTGCCGATGGTCGTTGCCGCTTCGCGCGAGCGGTCAACGCCTTTGCGCGTCACGTCGGCGATGTCGCCGCGCAACTCTCTGCCGGACTTTGGAGCGAACATCAAAGCGACGACTGCCCCGATAGTCGTGCCAACGATAAAGTAAGTCAGCTTCGTTGATAACTCCGCGCCTTCATGGTCGTGGTGTGTATGTGGCGGCACGGTGGCGACGGGTGCGGCGGCAGTCGTGTAATGCTGCGCGACGGGCGCGCTCCCTTGCGATGTTCCGGCGACGCCGAGGTTTGTGCCGGATAAGCTTGAATCTGTGTTTTGCATGTTGTCACCTCAATAGTATTCGTCCCCGCGCACGACGTGTGCGGGTGAAAATAAGCGCGCATCGTGTGCGGTATTTTGACGATTCAAATGCGCTTTAGAAACAAAACTATACCACACGAAGTTCACGCGAAAGCGCGAAGCTTTGTTCACCTCGTGATGATAATAAAGCTTTGATGCGCGCTATAAACGGCGGCAGACAATCCGCGTTTTTATGAATCGCTTTGCGTGTCGGGCGCGGGTTCGGTTTGACTAAGTTTGCGGTACAGGGTTTTGCGTCCGATGCCGAGAAGTTTGGCGGTGCGGGTTTTGTCGCCGCCCGCGTAATCGAGCGTCGCGTGGATGATTTGTTGTTCGATTTCGTCGAGCGTCGAAGGCACGGCGACTTCGAGGTTGATAACATCGTCCGCACTCGCGGCTTCGCGTCGGAGTCGGATTTGGTCGTGACGTTCACGGCGGCGAGATTCAAGGAACGGGCGCGCGATTGAGTCGGGCAAGTCTTCGAGTTCGATGCTTCGCCCCGATGCGATGATGACGGCGCGCTCAATCGCGTTCTCAAGTTCGCGGACGTTGCCCGGATATGTGTACGCGGCGAGGGCGCGCAAAGCTTCCGGGTTGATGCCGGAAACGAAGCGTTCGGTCTTTGCCTTGTAGTGTTCGATGAAGTGTATGACGAGCGGGTGAATGTCCATTTGACGTTCGCGCAAAGAGGGCAAACGAATCGGAAAAACCGAGAGCCGATAATACAAATCGCGGCGGAAGCGTCCCTGTTCGATTGCCTGCTCAATGTCAACATTCGAGGCGGCGATGACGCGCACATCGGTCTTGACTATCTCGTTGCCGCCGACGCGCGTCAGTTCGCCGTCCTGCAAAACGCGCAACAATCTGACCTGTGCCGATAAGCTCATCTCACCGATTTCATCGAGGAACAGCGTGCCGCCGTCAGCTTCTTCAAACCTTCCCTGACGGCGTGCGCGGGCGTCTGTGAACGCTCCGCGTTCGTGTCCGAACAGTTCGCTTTCCAAAAGCGTTTCGGGAATCGCCCCGCAGTTGAGTTTGATGTAAGGCTTATCACGGCGTTTCGAGTTGTAATGAATCAGGTTGGCGATGAGTTCTTTGCCTGTTCCAGATTCGCCCGTCACTAAAACACTTGTACTCGTGTCCGCGACGTTTAGCGCGAGTTCAATCGCGCGGCGCACGCTGGCGGCTTGCCCTATGATTTTGCTTTCAATCTGGCGTGCATTCAAAACGCTTTGCAGACGCATCACTTCCGCCGAAAGTTGGTCGCGCTCAAGCGCAGTCCCGATTTGGTTGGCAATGCCTTCGACAAGCGAGGTTTCGTGCTGCTCGAAACCCGTGCGTTCGCCGCTCCACACTAAACCTAAAAGCCCGAACGTCTTGCCGCCGATGTGGACGGGAGCGACGAGGGCGGCGCGTCCGGCGAGAATCGAATTAAACGCGAAGCGCACGGGAAAAGGTAAATCGGAATCGAGCAAGGTGAGCGTGCGCCCTTTGTCGAGGAGTTCGACGATTGCCGGAAACGAAGTGATGTCAATCGCCTGCCCGTGTTCTTCGATGAGTCCGCGCACGCCTTCGGTCGCGGCACTCGCGGCGGCTTCAAACGCGGCGAGGCTAATTGATTTACCCGACGCTTCGACGACGCCGAGCGCGGCATAATCCGCACCGACAAGGGCGATGGCGCGCTCTAAAACAAACGACGTGATGGCGTTGAAATCCGAGCGCGCGTTTATCGCGTTGGCGATTTCAAGCAAGGCATGTTTGGTGCGGGCTTCGCGTTGAATGTCCGTAAAGAGGCGTGCGTATTGATAGCCGACGGCAATCTGTTTCGCGGTCGCTTCGAGAAACGCGATCTCTTCGTCGAGCCAGTGGCGATGCGAGCGCGTCGTGTGAAGCCCGACGAGTCCGAGAACTTGCGTCGCGTTTTCATTCTCACCGTTTTCACCGCTTCCACCGTTGCCGCCGACAAGGGCGACGGGGACGATAAGCAGTGAGCGCGTGCCGAGACTCGCGGCGAGAAGTCGTATGCGTTCATCGAGTCCGGGAGCGTTCGTATCGTCGAGCCGGATGGGTGCGCGAAGAATCTTTTCGTGCGCGAGTTGGCGCAAATCAAACGGAATCGTCGTGCCTAAACTCGAAGGCACGTCTTTGGATTTACGCCATTCGTGCTCGATTCGCAACTCGCCGTCGGCTGAGAGTTGAAGCACGTCGCAACGGTCAACTTCCATCATCCGTCCGAGTTCGGAGACAATCGCGTTTAAGAATTTGTCGAGGTCAATGCCGTGACGCAAATCCGGCGCGAGCCGATTGATAATCGCTTCGCGGGCTTCGTGCATCTTAATACGACGTTCAAGAGAAAGTTCGGCGGCGTG
The DNA here is from genome assembly GCA_024330265.1 of Pyrinomonadaceae bacterium MAG19_C2-C3. GTDB lineage: Bacteria > Acidobacteriota > Blastocatellia > Pyrinomonadales > Pyrinomonadaceae > JANDLT01. The sequence goes on from JANDLT010000001.1 coordinate 28,712, forward strand.
TTCTTCGACGATGGACATAAAAGCAGGAGTCAGAAGTCAGAAGCCAGAAGTCAGAATGAAAGCAAACCCGGTTTGTGTTGAAGCCGCATCATAGCAAAGTAAGAAGTCAGAAGGTAGAAGGATGAATTTCAAGCAAATCGTTTTTACTTCCGCCTTCCGCCTCGTTGTTGCCGTTGTCAAATTTAAGTTTCTATAATCTGTGGCAATAATCAAAAAAACGTGGAGTGAGAAAAGTTAAAGGTATGCCGATTTACGAATACGCTTGTCAGAAGTGCGGGGCGCATCTCGAAGTGATGCAGAAGATTTCCGATGACCCTTTGAAGAAACATCAAAGTTGCGGCGGGAAGTTGGAGAAGCAGTGGTCGCAAACGAGTTTTCAATTAAAAGGCGCGGGTTGGTACGTCACCGATTACGCGGGCAAGAAAAGCGGTGAGACGACGGAAACCAACCTCGACGCGAATACGAAAGCGGATGCGGGCGAGGCGACGAAAGAAAAGGATGCGGGTGTGTCTTCCGAATCCGACACCAAAAGTGAAACGCCGAAAGTTGATGGCAAAAAAGATGACGGTAAGAAAGACGTGAGCGCGAAATCGGAAACGAAGTCCGATACGAAATCCGATACGAAATCCGATGCCAAGCCCGCGAGTTCCGCCGCGAAGGAAAGCAAGAAAAAGTAGGGCGCGTCTCAAGATTTACTCTCTGCGCTTGCTCTCGCTCCTTCGCGTCTCTGCGGTTAAACGAGGTCGAGATTTTATAACCACAGAGACGCGGAGAACACAGAGATGTTTGCGTTCGGTATTAAAAGCTATAAAGGAAATACGATTGTGAATTACATCAAGCCAGTGTCACAAAGCATCGCGCGCTCCTTGTTTATGTTCGTGTCCATCTTGTTGCTCGCCTCGTCCGTGACGTTCGCGCAGGTCGGGCGGCGTCCCATTGCGACGAGTGAACGCGCCGCGCTGCTCAATATCACGGTGACGCGCGCCGACGGTGCGCCCGTCGCAATCAGTTCCGCCGACATCACGCTTTACGACGACGGTACGGAGCAACGCATACAGTCGCTTGTTCCCGATTCGTCTCCGGCGCGCATCGTCATCCTTGCCGATAATTCTTTGACGCTTCGCACCGAAGCCGACAAGTTGCGCGAAGCCGTGCGCGAGTTCGCTTATGAGATTTACGAAGGCGACCAACTCCTGACAATCGGTTATGACGAGCAAGCCGAGATTATTCAGGATTGGACGGACGACGCGAGCGCGCTGGAAAAATCCCTGACCTTAATTCGCAAGAAAGGCGAACCGCGCTTGCTCGATGCTTTCGATGCCGTCATCGAACAGGCTCTAAGACCTTTGAGCGGCGGCGTCACGAAGCGCGCCGTGATACTCATCGGCGACGGTTTGGACAGAGGCAGCAAAGCGAAGTTCGATAAGACGCTTGCCGAACTTCAACGCCAAGATGTCACGGTCTATGCGCTTCAACTGCCCGACCGCACGGGCGGAGCGCACAAGCGAAATGTCCCGAAACCGTCAAGTCTGATTCAACAAATCGTCGAAGGTACGGGCGGGCGCATTTTCTCTTTGGACGACCCGCGCACCGCCGCACAAGCCATCTGCGACGAACTCCGCAAGAAGCGGTACGTTCTCGCGTACAACCCATCCAACCCTTCACTGCTCGAAAATCGCCGTCTGCTTATCATCGGCGGCGACGGCATCGAGGTTCGGTATAAAACACAACAACCGGCGAGATAAATTATAAAAGGCATTCAGTGACATGCACATTTCTAACTTCTTCGATTGTAAAACAAGCTTCTTAAAATCGCGTCCGTTCTACCTTTCAGTTTTACTGTGCGCGGTTAGCATCGGCGCGGCGTGTCGTCAGGCATCCGCGCCTTCAAGTTCAACGACGAACGCTCCCGCATCCTCCGGCGTCATCGCGCCTTCAAATGGTGTGGCGGCGCAAAACTCTTATGCCGATGTCGTCAGCCGCGTGACTCCGGCGGTCATCACCGTGCGAAGCGAACGCCGCGCTCGTCCCGCGCAACAATTTCCGTTTGCCGATGACCCGCGCTTCCGCGAGTTCTTCGGCGGGCGCGTCCCGCAACAAGCACCGCAACGACAAAGCGGTTTAGGTTCGGGCGTCATCGTCTCAACCGACGGACACATCTTGACGAACCATCACGTCGTTGACGGAGCGGAAGAAATCACCGTCGAGTTCACCGACCGTCGCACGTTCAAAGCCAAACTCGTCGGCTCTGACGCGCCTTCCGATTTGGCGGTGTTGAAAATTGATGCGGGCGAATTACCCGTCTTGCCTTTAGGTGACTCCGACCGCGTGCGCGTCGGTGATGTCGCGCTCGCCATCGGCAATCCGCTCGGCTTGGAGCAGACCGTGACCGCCGGAATCATCTCCGCGAAGGGCAGGGCGACGGGCTTATCCGACGGCAGTTTTGAAGATTTCTTGCAAACCGACGCTCCTATAAATCAGGGCAATTCCGGCGGCGCGCTCATCAACACGAACGGCGAACTCATCGGTATCAATTCGCAAATCCTGTCACCATCGGGCGGCAACATCGGCATCGGCTTTGCCATACCCTCGAACATGGCGAAGAACGTCATGGAGCAGTTGATAAGCGGTGGCAAAGTGCGGCGCGGCAGTCTCGGCGTCACGATTCAACCCGTCACATCCGACCTCGCGGCGAGTCTCAACTTGAAGGATGTGCGCGGCGCGCTTGTCAATTCGGTTGCACGCGGCAGCGCGGCGGAACGCGCCGGACTTAAACGCGGCGATGTTATCCTCGCGCTTAACGACCGCCCGGTGAATGACACCAACTCACTTCGCAACGCCGTCGCGGGAACGCAACCCGGCGCGGAAGTCACACTGACCATCTTCCGCAACGGTGACGAACAAGAGGTGCGCGCGACGCTCGGCGAACTTGATGCGGGCGCGCGTGCGGCTTCGCAAACTCCCGGCGGAAACGATGAACAACCTTCCACATCTGAAGGACAACTCGGCATCCGCATCGCACCTTTGACGGCGGAACAGCGAAGGGAATTGGACTTGCCCGCCGACACACGCGGCTTGTTCGTCGCCGAAGTCAACCCGTCGGGTGCGGCAGGCGAAGCCGGAATCGCGGCGGGCGATGTCATCGTCGAAATCAACAATCAACCTGTCAATTCAACGACGGACCTGCGCGCCGCGCTCGAACGCGCGGGTGAACGTCCATCGTTGTTGCTCGTCAACCGTCGCGGCGATAACATCTTTCTCACCGTGCGCCCGCGACGATAATTTTGATTGGCGGCGGGCGGTTAATCAGGCGAGGCGTTTTAAGTTCTATGTTAAGAGAATCTAATGCGGAGATGAGCCGTAAGGGGAAACAACATGAGCGAAAATAGAGATGACGAGCGACGGCAACGGCAAATGGATTTTATCATTGAACAGCAAGCTAAATTCACAACCGATATTGACCGCTTGCGCGAGTCGGACGCGGAACTGCGGAGCATCCTTGCCGGATACATGATTGAATCAAACGAGCGTATGACACGCGCCGAACAACTGCTTTACGCTTCTTTGGAAGGGCAAGAAAGCTTGCGGCGAGAGGTTCGCAACCTGACGACCGTGACTGACCGCATCGGGGATGCCGTCGCGTTTCTGATAGAGCGTGACGCGAAGCGGGATAATGGTGCGAACGGTACTGGTGGCGGCAGTATATGAATAGGCGGGCGCGAAACCACGACGCACGCCCCAAGTAAGAAGCAGAACGGTTCTATGCAGAGTGAATTTCGATTCTTTCGTTCGGCGCAATCAACTCGTAAAGCGATTGGGCGTCGTGGCGTGCGACCTGTTTCGTCGCGGGAATGTTGAGAACACGAACGTGCGTCAATCTTTCGCCGCGAAGGATTGAGAGAACGTCGCCCGCGCGTACCGTGCGCGATGAGCGTGCCGGAACATCGTTGACGCTGACCGCTCCGGCATCGCACAATTCTTGCGCGGCTGAACGACGAAGGACGAGGCGGCTGGATTTTAAGAATTGGTCAAGTCGCATAAAAGTTAAGCTGAAATCTAAAAAGGCGCAAACTTGAAGCTTCAAGTTTGCGCCTTTTGGTGGTTGATGCGCGCTCGTGGAAAAACTGTTTCGCGGTTCTTATATATCTTAATTACGGACGCGCGGGCGTTGTGGCGTTGGTCGCGGCGGTGGGTGCGGAGTTCGCTCCTGTCGCGTTCTGTGTTTTGTTGAGTTCGGCTTCGACGGAAGCGCGGAAGTCGTCCGCGATTTTGACGTAGCCTTGTTCGCGTAAGCCTTTGACGAATGTGAGGCGGGCTTGAGGTGAACGCTCCATCGTCAAGGCTTCGCGCACCTGATTTTCGTTATAGACGGGCGCGGTCGCGGGCGTGCGTTCATCAACGCGCAGAATCAAATATCCGTCCGCGACTTTGAGCGGTTCGGCGACGCCAGTTGCTTTGACGTTGGCGATGTGTCCGCGCACGCGCTCATCTAGGTTATCAACAACGACCGCCCCGATTTTGCCTTTGCTTTCCGCCGCGCCCTGACGGTCTGAATGGTTGACGGCAAGTGTACCGAAGTCCGCGACGCTACGGGCTTGGGCGGCGAGTTCGGCGGCGCGTGCTTGAACCGCCGCTTCCTGTTTGCCGACGGTACTTAAAAAGATTTCCGACAGCACGACGGATTCCGGTTTGCGAAAGCGGTTCGGGTTTGAGTTGTAATAAGCTTGTAGTTCGGTGGGCGTCAAACTCACATAAGTTTTGCCGTCAACTTCACGGTTAATCACAAAACTCGTCGCTAAGCCGCGCCGCGCGGAAGCGCGAAACTCCGCCGGATTGACGTTGCTCGCCGTCATCGCGGCGTCGAGTTCGGTGAGGGTCTTAAAGCCCTGTTGCTTCATGAGTTCAACCATACGTTTGTTGACTTCGACCTCGACTTCATCATCAAGACCGAGTTCTTTGCTTTGTTGCAAAACGAGTGCTTCGTTAATCATGTTGGCGATGACTTCCGGTTGCCGCTTCTCCATTTCAGCGACGGCTTGGGCTTCGGTCATCCCGCGTTCACGCACAAGGGAATCAATCGCCGCGCGCATCTCGCGCCGCACCTGTGAGAGCGTGACGACATCGTTATTGACCTGCGCGACAACTTGGTCAATCACGACGGGTTCGCCTTCTTCCTGCGCCGCGACCGATGAAGCCGCGAAGTGTGTGGCGAACAGGAGAGCGACGGCGACAAGGAACGCGCGCCCGTGAAAATTAAAAATCGAATATGACATGGTGTGTGACGGGTTGAGTGACATAAGGGTAGTACAAACTCCATTAGGGAACAGCTTTGGAAGCGTTTTGATTAAAGCAAACCATGCGAGGTTGCCTTTGTAGCGGTGGCTAATGCGAAGCCGGAACGGTTGTTTGAGAATCGGATTTTAATCCGTCGCCGCGATTTCGAGCAATAAGCCGCGCGCGATTTCGACGATTGTTTCGATTTCCTCATCGTTTAATTCAACGCGCAATACACCGCTCGGCGCGAAACTCACGCCCGCGCGACGATTGACTAAATCCAGTAATTTCTCCGGCGCGACGCGCGCATGGTCGCCGAGTTTTATCGCCAGTCCTGAAGGCGTGCGGTCAATCGAGACGACGTTGAGACGCTCACCCGTGCGCCGCAAACGCCCGTACTCAAACAGGCGTATGACCGACTCCGGCAGGTTTCCATAGCGGTCTTTCGTTTCGCGCAAAATCAAATCGAGCGTCGCATCATCGCGCGCCGAAGCGATGCGTTTATAGGTACGAAGCCGCTGTCCCATATCGGAAATGTAGTGTTCGGGAATCGAAACGTCCACTTGCAAATTGAGCGATACGGAAACCTCATCGGCAATCGTTTCGCCCTGAAGTTCCGCAACCGTGCGCTCAAGCATTTGCGTGTACAAATCGAATCCGAGCGCGTCCATATTGCCGGATTGTTGACCGCCGAGAAGCGAACCCGCGCCGCGTAATTCAAGGTCTAAAGCCGCGACGCGAAAGCCCGCACCCAAGTCTGAAAACTCGCGTATCGCCGCGAGACGACGGCGCGCAATCGGCGTTAAGGTCAACTCCGAAGGAATTAAAAGATAAGCGTAGGCGCGACGATTGGAACGCCCGACGCGCCCGCGAAGTTGATAAAGTTGCGCCAGCCCGTACTGGTCTGCGCGGTTGATAAGAATCGTGTTGGCGCGCGGAATATCAATCCCGTTTTCGATAATCGTGGTTGAGACAAGCACGTCGTATTTGTAATCAACGAAGTCGAGCATCACCTGTTCCATCTCTTGTTCGTTCATCTGCCCGTGCGCGAAAACGACGCGCGCATTCGGCACGAGGCGCGCGACAAGAGCGGCGATAGTGTCAATCGTTTCGACGCGGTTGTGTATGAAGAAGGCTTGCCCGCCGCGCCCAAGTTCGAGTTCAACCGCCGACTTGATGACCGATTCTGAAAACTGCACGACCTGAGTATTGATTGCCAGACGGTCACGCGGCGGCGTTTCAATCACCGACATATCGCGCAATCCCATGAGTGCCATGTTGAGCGTGCGCGGTATCGGCGTCGCGCTCAAAGTTAAAACGTCAACCTTCTTTTTTAATTGCTTGAGCCGCTCTTTGTGGGCGACGCCGAAGCGTTGTTCTTCGTCCACGACGACCAGACCCAAATCACGAAAACGAACGTCTTTTGAAAGCAAGCGATGCGTGCCGATGATGATGTCAACCGCACCGTCTTCGATTTTCTTGACCGCTTCTTTCTGCTCTTTCGGGCTGCGAAAGCGCGACAGTAAATCAATCGTCACGGGGAAGGCAGCGAAGCGTGCCTTGAACGTCTCGAAGTGTTGATAGGCAAGCACCGTCGTCGGCGTCAGGACGGCGACTTGCTTGCCGTCCATCACGGCTTTGAAGGCGGCGCGCATCGCCACTTCGGTTTTGCCGTAACCGACATCGCCGCACAGGAGTCTGTCCATCGGCAGCGTCTTTTCCATATCCGTCTTCGCGTCTTCAATCGCGGTCGCTTGGTCAACGGTTAATTGATACGGAAAGCCTTCTTCAAATTCTGCTTGCCATGGGCTGTCGGACGAGAACGCATAACCCGTGACCATCTTGCGTTCGGCGTAAAGTTTAAGAAGTTCGTCCGCCATATCGCGCATCGCACGCTTGGCTTTCGCTTTTGTTTTCTGCCAACCCAAACCGCCGAGTTTATCTAGATTAGGTTCTTGGGCTTCGGCACTCGAATACCTTTGAACGAGGTCGAGACGCTCGACGGGAACATAAAGCTTCGCGTCTTCGGCATAACTCAACAACATAAATTCGCCGCGTCGCCCTTGTAGGTTGAGGATGTTTAAGCCTAAGAATTTGGCGATGCCGTGGTCAATATGGACGACGTAATCGCCGGGTTTGAGGTCGCGGAAATCCGAGAGAAAAGCCTGCGTGGTTGATTTACGTTTGCCGCTTTGGGCGGGCGTGGCGCGGGCGGCGCGTTGTTCAACTTGTCCTTCGATAGTGTCGTCGAACAGATTGCTTTCGGTGAAAATCGCAAGCTTCGCGCCGGGCATTTCAAACCCGCCGGAAAGCCGCCCGACGGTAATAAGCGGAGCGTGCGAATCATCACCCGAACCCGTTTCATCGAGCGGCACAAAGCGCGCACCGACTTCATAATCCGCGAGCATTTCAGCGACGCGCCCGCCAAGTCCGGTACTCGGCATCACGAATAAAGCCTGCACGGGTTTCGATTTGGTGGTGCGCTTTAAGTCGCGCGCAAGGTCAGCGACGCGCCCGTGATAACGTCTGGTCGGTTGCACGCGCAGTTCGATTTCCGGTGCGCGTTCGGCGGCGGGAAACAGGAACATCGGCGCACTCATCGCCGTCAAGTTTTTCAACATACCGTCGCGCGCAAGGCTCATCACATCGCCCGCGTTCGCCGTGTCATCGGTATTTGAAATGGCGTTAGTTACGCGATTGTTTGTCGCGTTTGACGAAACCGCATCGCCGCCGGACGCCGCCGCGAAGTTGTCATCGGTGAGGGCGGCGATGCGTCCCAATGTCCGCATTTCGACGCGCTGCCGTGCGTCCAAAAGTGCGCGCAACTCATCGGCTTTTAAGTAAAGTTCATCGGGAGCAACGGCGATTTCATCGGCGGCGAGCGTCTCGGTGTAACGTCTGGCGAGCGTGTCGTAAAAGTTGCGAAGGTTGTTTTCTATCTGACTCGGTTCGTCGGTGACGATGACGGCATCATCGAGATATTCAAAGACGTTCGACGTGCGCGGGTGCGAAACGCCGATGAGCCATTCCCATCCGGCGAACGTCTCGCCGTCGTCGGCATACACGGTGCGGTCTGCCAGCGTGCGCTCGAAACGCGCGTCGCTAAAGCGTTCACGCGCGGCGACTGCCCACAAGCGCAAATCGTCTTTGCCAGTCGCGGTTTCGCGCATCGGCACGATTTCCATTTCCTTCAACTGCTCGATTGAAAGTTGCGTTTCGGGGTCGAACTTGCGAATCGAATCAACCGTGTCACCGAAAAATTCTACGCGCACGGGCGAGTCATGCCCGACCGACCAAATATCCACGATGCCGCCGCGCGCCGAAAAACTCCCTACGCCGCGCACAGGGTCTTCGCGCACATAACCGGAAGCGACGAGGCGTGCCACCAAATCTTCCAGCGCGAAATCTTCATCGCGTCTAAGGAACGCACCCGCGCGATTTATCTCATCGGGGCTGACCGTGCGGCGGGCGAGGGCGCGTGCGCTCAAAAGCACGATGTCGCCCGCGCGTTTGCCGCCCGCGTTGGCGTGTGCCAGCCGCCACAGAACCATCGCGCGTTCTTCAAGGGTTTCGGCGTGCGGCGACGCTCCGGCGTAAGGGTCACTCTCCGACGCGGGCAGAATCAGCACCGAAGCTTTGTCCGCCTCGCCCTTAATTGCTTCCGACCAGAAGCGCACATCGCGCTCCCATCGTTCAAGGTCACGATTGGTTTCGGTTAAGACGCCGATGCGTCGCCGCGTCGCGTGTTCGAGGGCGGCGACGACGAGGGCGCGTGCCGGTTCAGCCGTTAACCCGGCGAGCGAGACGACCCGCGCACCGCGTTTGACTTCCGCGACCAGCTTCTTAAATTCCTTGTTCTCGAAAACACCCCGCATCGCATTCGCAACGACGCGCACCGGCGTTCTGGCTTCGATAATTGAACTACTCATATTGAGTAGTGATGAGTGATGAGTGATGAGTGATGAGTAAGAAACGCTAAGCCGCGCGGCTTTTTGTTTTCGACTCATCACTCATCACTCATCACTCATCACTGCTTTCACTTTCTCGATAATTGATGTTGTGGATTGTCCTTCGATAAACGGAAGCGCGACGACGCGACCGCCCGCGCGCTCGACTTCTTCGCGCCCGTGAATCTCGTCGAGTTTGTAATCGCCGCCTTTAACCAATACGTCGGGCAGGATTTCCGCGATAAGTTTGCGCGGTGAAACGTCGTCAAAAATCGTGACGTAATCAACGCACCAGAGCGCGGCGAGGATTTCAGCGCGTTCGTCTTCAGGCACGATGGGGCGATTCGAGCCTTTGATTTCGCGTGTTGATCGGTCACTGTTAACGGCGACAAGCAACACATCACCGAGCGCACGCGCCTGTGTTAGATAGCGCGTGTGTCCGACGTGAAGGATGTCGAAACAGCCGTTCGTAAATACGATGCGCCGCACGCCGTTGGCACGCAGACTCTCGACGAGCGGCGCGACGGCGGGCAACGGAATAATCTTGCCCTTCATGTTCAACCAATGCAAATTTACCACGTTCCGCCGCACGCGCACCACATATAGTTTCAACTCGCCTTCCGTGTTTGCTTACATGAGCGTTCGCGCTTCATAATCCGCCTGTTCAATTCCAATTCCGTTCCTATTTCTATTTCAAATTTTAGATTAAACATTTGAAATTTACGCGGTATCACTATGTCTTTCATCGAAGAAAACGACCAGACGCAAGCCCGTCGCCAACACCTAGAGCGCATCGCCGCCATAACCGGCAATGCGTACCCGAACCGCTTCTTACGCAGCCAGGTCGTGCGCCCGCCCGAACCGGACACGATTACGAGCGTGTTTGAAATTTACAAATATCTCACGCCGAAAACCGAAGGCAACGAGCGTGCGACGCCCGAACAACTCGAAGCCGCGAACCGCATCTTGAATGATGTCCACGTCGCACTCGCCGGACGCCTCGCCGTCCCGCCGCGCGTTATGGGCAAAGCCGCGTTCGTGCATTTGACCGACGGCGTGTCGCGCTTGCAAATCTACGTTCGCAAAGAATCAACGAAAGCCGTCGCGGGCGGCGACGATATTCATAGCGTCTTGGACGCGGGCGACGAGGCGAAAAACGACCGCCGTGAACTGGACGGTTGGGAGATGTTCAACCTGCTTGACCACGGCGATTTTATAGGCGTGCGCGGTCATCTGTTTGTGACCAAGACGGGCGAGTTATCCGTCCACGTTGACGAGTTTGAGTTTTTAGCGAAAGCACTCGTCCCTATGCCGGACAAGGTTCACGGCATCAACGACCCCGAACTGCGCGCCCGTCGCCGCTATGCGGATTTAATCGCCGGTTCGCTCAAAGTCGAAACCGATGCCAGTGATTCCAACATCCGCGAACTGACCACGCGCCATGTCTTTGAACGCCGCGCCGCCCTCGTCCGCGCGATGCGTCATTACCTCGACGAACGCGATTACACGGAAGTCGAAACGCCGATGCTCGTACCCGTCGCAAGCGGTGCGGCGGCGCGTCCGTTCGTGACGCATCACAACGCCCTCGACATCACGCTTTACGCCCGCATCGCACCGGAACTCTACTTGAAGCGTCTTGTCGTCGGCGGCTTTGAGCGCGTCTATGAACTCAATCGGAACTTTCGTAATGAAGGTTTATCAACGCGCCACAATCCCGAATTTACGATGCTCGAATTTTACGCCGCGTACATGGACGCGCACGACATGATGAACACTTGCGAAGACATCTTGCGCCGGAGCATCGAAACCGCCCTTGCCGGAGACGACTTGATGACGAGTGCCGCCACTGTCATTAGGTGGGGCGACCACACCATCAACTTCGATAAGGCGTTTGAGCGGTTGACGATGAAGCAGGCAATCGTGCGTTACTTCCCCGACGAACTGCGCGAACTCGGCGCGGAAAAATTTGAAGAATGGTGGCTCGATGATGCGGAGCGCGTGCGCCGTCTCGCGCTGTTTTTGAACGACTACGAAACACATGCTTCCGCGCCGCTCATTGAAGCCGCGCCGGATGATAAACCGACGCTTGAAGGCGCGCCGCGCGGTGCGATGCGCGACATCATCGCGGAAGCTTGGGCGCAGTACGCAAGCGGCGCGGGTGACGGGGAAGAAACCGCCGATGACCTTGAATCAAACGCCGCCGACGCCGGAACGGAAGCCGCGCGCACCGCCGGGTACGTTCAACAAATCTTCGAGATGGTCGCGGAAAGCGAACTCATTCAACCGACGTTTATCACCGATTTTCCGAAAGCCGTCTCGCCCTTAGCGAAGGCTTCGCCGCATGACGTAGGGCTTGCCGAACGCTTCGAGCTTTACATCGGCGGCATGGAAATCGCCAACGGCTTCTCCGAACTCAACGACCCTGTGGAGCAACGCGAACGCTTCGCCGGACAACAGAAGGCGCGCGAACAGGGCGACGATGAGGCGATGGTTTTAGATGAGGATTACCTTCGCGCGCTTTCATACGGGATGCCGCCCACCGCCGGACTCGGCATCGGGATTGACCGCGTGGTGATGCTTATCACGAACCGCCGCTCGATTCGTGACGTGATTCTGTTTCCGCATCTGCGACCCGAACGAGGCATTGAAGATGCAAATCATGAAGCCGCTCACGACGATGGACGCGATTAACGCGATGACAAATCGCCTGCGTCAAGCGTGATGATTGTGCCGCCGAAGCCGATTGCCCAAGCGCGCATTTGTCCGCTTGTGGTCGCGTCGCGCAGGAAGAACAAGCGTTCGAGACGTTGCGATGCGCCGCTTGGAATTGTGCGCCACGAAGCACCGCCGTCGGTCGTGTGAATCGTTGTCCCTAGTTCGCCAACTGCGAAGCCTTCGCGGGCGTTGATGAAATGAACGTCCGTCAAATTGTTCTTGGTCGGGGCGACCTGTGTTTGCCACGTCTTGCCGCCGTTATCCGTGTGAAGGATTTGCCCGCCGTCACCGACCGTCCAACCGTGCATCACGTCGGGAAACGACACGGCGCGCAATCTTACGTCGGCTATGTTTGAGGTGATGTTTTGTTCGCGCCACGTCGCGCCGCCGTCGCTTGAACGCATCAGGTAGCCGCCGATTCCGAGAAACCAAGAGTGCGCCGGAGCGACGAACGCGGCGTCAATTAAAATTTGCTTTGTCGAGACACTCTCGCGTTGCCACGTCGCGCCACCGTCCGCAGTGCGAAACAGCGTTCCGCTTTCACCGAGCGCGATACCGTTGGACGCATCGGAAAACATGAGGCGCGTCAAACGCACATTCGCGTTGACGTTCGTGATTTCGATTCGTCGCCACGACTCCCCGCCGTCCGTCGTCTTGAGTAAATAACCGCGCGCGTCACGCGAAGTTTTCAAATTAAATTCCGAACGGTTACACACCAGCCACCCGGTATCGCGGTCGAAAAAGAGAACATCGCGCACATCGTCCATTGTCGGCAACGCGGCTTTCCGCCATGACTCCCCGCCGTCCGTCGTCTTGAAAAGAGTGCCGTTTGCGCCCGCCGCCCATCCATTGCGCGAATCCGAGAAGTAAGCGGCATGAAACCACGCGAATGAGCCGGAAGGCTGCCGCCGCCATACCGCCGCGTTCGTCTTCGCCGCGCTTGCCGCTGTGGGTCGCGGATGCACTGCCGCCGAATCAGTGATTTGCGCGTGAACACTCACAAGCGCGCACGCCGCGAACACACACGATGCCGCGAAGCGCGAAAACAAAATTAAAGAGGTATGACGCAAGACGAAACCTTTAGAAGTTAAGCAGTTGAACGAAAGGTGAAAGTCGAAGGGCGAAAGGAAAAGACCGCAGACTATTCCACCTGCTTGATACTTCCGCCCTTCGCCCTTCACCTTTCCACTTTGCTTAAAACCCGCCTGTGAAGATGCGTGCGAAGTTGACGATAGAAAACAGTTCCGTGTATGACTTGATTTTGCTCAGTGTATTTGAAGGCACGACGACTTGATCGCCCGGACGCAAGAAATAGTTGTCAGTGGCTTTGCCTTTTTCAATTTTGGCAAGGTCAATCCGAATCTGTTCAACCGAACCATCGGGTTTGCCGCTGACGACGAACACTTTTTTGCTGCCGTCCTTTGTCACGCCGCCCGCTTCATTAACGGCTTCGCGCACTGAAACGCGATGCGACATGATTTTCACGCCGGGTTGTCCGACATTGCCGACGACGGTGTACCGCGCTGAACCCGCTTTATCGAGTGAGACTGTGACGCTCGGTTCGATGATGTACTCGTCATACTTCTTTTCGATGTCGCGTGCGACTTCTTCGCGCGTGCGACCAACGACGGAGATGCCGCCGCGAATGTGCGGCATCGAAATCACACCGTCCGGCGGCACGACCACGGCGGTGCGCGAGTAGCGTGGCTGCCCGAAGACTTCAATCGAAACCACGTCTTCAGGTCCGAGCCGGTAGGTACTCATAAAGCTTCGGTAGTAAGTCACGATTGCCGCGTCTTCCTCATCCGTAATATTGTCACGGTTGGGTTTCAACCGCACATCGTCGAACGCATCCTGCTTCTTCCTTGTGGGCGGCACGTCCGTACCCAATTGGGATTCGGCATCGGTTGGCGTCGTTTGGTCACCGTTTTCTTCCGCATCGGGGGCGGCTTGCTTCACGATTTGCGGTTCGTCCACTGCCGCATCGTCCGCGACCGGGGCGGCGGGCTTCGCCGTTTGCGGCGGAGTCGCGGCGGGTCGCGCGGCTTTGTCATCAACGGTTTTGAATTGGGCTTGAACATTTATCGTCAAACCGCCGAACATGCCCGCGAATACCAAAACAGCGATTCGCATGGTTGATGTGATGTGTGTGGATTTCATAATTTTCATACCTCTTTCGTGGGGTCAGGAGACGGGGGACAGGGGACGGTGAAAACACTGACATAAGTTTTGGCTATCTTCAACTGGCTTCTGTCCCCTGTCCCCCGTCTCCTGACCTCTGTCTTTATCTTGCTCCGTGTCCGAAGAGAATCGTCTTGACGGTTTCAAAGATGATGATGGCGTCAAGCATCAAGCTTTGGTTTTTTATGTAGTACAAATCGTACTGCAATTTCTGGCGCGCATCTTCGACCGTCGCGCCGTAAGGATATTTGATTTGCGCCCATCCGGTAAGTCCGGGGGCGACGAGGTGGCGTTGGTCATAGAACGGAATTTCTTCCGCGAGTTGGCGCACGAAGTGCGGGCGTTCGGGTCTGGGTCCGACGAAGTTCATATCGCCTTTGAGGATGTTCCAGAATTGCGGAATCTCGTCAATGCGTACCTTGCGTATGAAGCGACCGACGCGCGTGACGCGCTCATCCTCCGTGCGCGCCCAAACAGGTCCGTCCTTTTCGGCATCCGCGCGCATTGAGCGAAATTTTAAGACTGTGAACGGTTTGCCGTTTAGCCCGACGCGCTCTTGAGCGTAAAGCACCGCGCCTTTGGATTCGAGTTTGATGAGAATTATCGTGATGAGACAGATGGGTAGTGAGACTATCGCGCCGATGAGAGCGACGCCTCTGTGCATCGTCATGCGCGCGATATGACTCGTGCGCGCCTGACGTTTGCGACCGGAAAAGATAAGCCACGAAGGGCGCAGCATATCGAGTTGAACGCGACCTGTGAGGCGTTCATAAAACGCCGCGCTCTCCTCAATTTGCACGCCGCCGGAGAGACTCAAGCTTAAAAGTTGGTCGGTCGGAAACTGCCCGCGCCGTTCACCCATTGCGACGATTACGCGGTCAATGCGTTCGCGTTTGATGATGTCGCCAAGTTCGTTCGTCAAGCCAATGACGCGCGGGTTAATCAAACTTTTGCCGATGAGTCCCGGTCGGTTATCCACAAAACCGACGACGCGAAAACCCATATCACGGCGGCTGATGACTTCACGCGCAATCTCGATTGCGGCGTCGCCGCTTCCAACGACGACGAGACGTTCGCCCATTGAAGGATGTCCCATCAACCAGTGAACGGCGGCACGCCACGCGACCATTACAAATAAGGCGAGCGGCAACGCGATAAGTGCCACGCCACGACCCAACATCAACTGCGGCACAAGGTAAAAGATGACGGCAAGCGCAATCCACGCCAAGCCCAAAGCCTGAATCAAACGCAACACGAGTTCGCGGCGGTCGTGCATTCGTGCGAAATCGTAAAGGTCGAACAGGTAAAACGCGGCGATGCAGAACACGGCGGCGAGCGCGGCTTTGAAATAGCCGTACTCGAAACGCATCTCGTACATCGCGTCGTTCGCACCAAGCCGCAGGTTGGCAGCCGCAATCATCGCCCCGAACAGCAACACGGCTTCGGCGGTGAGCAGCAATAACGTGCGAATCTTGAGGCGTGCGGAATCCATGATGGGTAAAAGCAGGAGTCAGGAGCCAGAAGTCAGGAGTCAGAATAAGGCAATCGAGTCATCGTTCATTGGAACAAAGACTGAATGAATCAATCCTTCTTCATTCTGGCTTCTGACTCCTGACTTCTGGCTCCTGTATATCGTTTCTGGTAGTAATAACTGTTCTCTTCGAGTTTCTCATCCGTGCCGTTTAAGATAACGCCGAGCAAGCGTTCTTGCGGGAGCGGGGCGAGGGTGCGTTCGAGCGTCGCGTAGGGAACGTGACCGGAGCGGACGACAATCAGCGCACCATCGGCGCGGTTCATCAGCATCGCGGCATCGGTGAAAATTCCCAACGGCGGCGCATCAATGATGATGTAGTCGAACATGCGACGGGCTTCGGTCAAGATTTCTTTGAACTTGCTTCCGGCGAGTAAATCCGCCACGTCATTGCGTGCCGCCCCGCCGGGAAGCAAATGCAAGCCGGAAGGTTCGAGCCGGATAATCGAGTCTGTCAAAGTGGCTTCGCCCGCGAGAACTTCGGAGAGTCCGGTGCGCGCGATGTCGGCTTCGATGCCGAGATAATCGCTCGCACACGGGCGACGCAAATCGCCGTCAATCAGCAGAGTTCGGATGTCGCTGGTCTGCGCGAGAATCCATGACAGGTTAAGGCTGGCAATGGTTTTACCTTCCGCCGTGCCGACGCTGGTGATAACGAAGACTTGCATCTTGCGTTGTTCTCCGGCTTGCAGGACGCTCGTGCGAAGCGAACGGAATTGCTCACAGAATGCGGAGCGCGGTTGGGTAATCGAAATGAGGTGAGGTTCGACGCGCGCATCGGAGATTTCCACAGAGGGAAACTGCAGTGTGCGCGCCGAACTGGCAGCATCCAAAGTTGCCCCAGCAGGAAGCGAAAGAGACCCATCGAGGAGTGCTGCTCCGAGAGGTGATTCGCGCTGCTCATTGGACGCTGAACGGTGCGCGGCATCTCTTACGAAAGACGCGGGCGCGAAAGTGCGTGACGAGGTGGCGGCAAGAAGACGTTCCGGCGATTCGTTTGTGAAAGATACCGGCGACGATGCGCCGTTGCCGTTCGCGCCGTTATGATTTGGCGTCGTCGCGTCGTGGTGTTCATGGGCAAGGAACGCTTTCGCGTCGTTGCCGTGTGTGCCATTGTGCTGCGCGGCGGCGGCGGCCGCTTCGCCCGCCTCATCATTGCCCGCGATTGGTAAAGGCTTGGCGGTGTTGTTCTCCGCCGCGCGCTTTAGTGCTTCATAAACTCTGCCCATCGTGAAAACTCCTTCAAACTACCTTCGGCAAATCTGTTCTGATATTTTCCGGTCGCCAAGTGCTGAAAGCGTCGTCAGGTTGCGTGTCGCTTTGATTGTCTTCACCGACGCGCGAAGCTTCTTGCATAGAAGCCGCTTCACCGATTCCGGCTGCCCAGAGTTCGGTGCGTCCAGCGTGTGTTAATACGGATGCGGGATTGTCGGAACGCGGCTTCATACCCGCGTCGGAGGTGGTGCGTATACTGTCGCGCGGCAGCATATCAAACGTGTCGGCGACCGCTTCAACGATGTCGCGTGTGATGACGTGGGCTTCTTCCGCGAAGCCGGAAAGCAAGCTGTTGTCGCACAAATTATTTATCTGGCGCGGGATGCCTTCCGAGCAGCGAAAGATGAGGTCAACCGCGTCGGGGGTGAATAAATCTATCCGCTCCGCCCCGGCGGTCAACAGGCGATACGCGATATAACGCTCGGTTTCGGCGGTCGAAGGAAGGGCTTTGATGTCGCACCGCAAAGAGACGCGCTGTTTGAGTTGACGCACGGAAGGATTGTTCAACACTTCGCGCAGTTCCGGTTGACCCGTCAACACGATTTGCAATTGCTTCGCGGAATCGCTTTCAAAGTTCGAGAGCAAACGAATCTCCTCTAACACTTCGCGCTCCAGCCCGTGCGCTTCATCAATGATGAGAACCGTGCGAAGCCCGCGCTCATGGCGCATCTCAAGCTTGCGTCCAAGTGTGAGCAGTAATTCCGATTTGTTGCTCCAATTCTGCACATCGAGCAGCGTCGTCAAGTGGTTATAAAACTCCGGCACGGTCAAATGCGGATTGAAGATATAAGCGACTAAAACCGTGCGCTCCAAGCGTTGCATCATCCAGCGCAAGACGGTTGTTTTACCCGTGCCGACTTCGCCCGTGACGACGACCAAGCCTTTGCCGTGTTCGATACCGACATGTAGGTTCGCCATCGCTTCGGTGTGCGACGGTGTGAAATAGATGAAACGCGGATCGGGCGTCAAGGCGAACGGCAATTCTTTAATGCGGTAAAAATCTAGGTACATAAAGCTCCTTCGGAGCGGGGTGAGGAGGCGGGGGACAGGGAACGGAAGGTAAAAATCAGTCGAGAATCAGTGAAGCTTACTTATTCACTTCCGTCCCCTAAACCCCCGTCCCCTATCCCCTAACTGACGCCACTTAGCGTCTCAAAGATGCGCGTAAATCTGAGGGCGATGATGAGTGCCGGAACGCTTAACACGGCGATAACGATTCCAGCGGTGGCGAGGGCAAGGTGTTTGATTCGACGATTGCGAACTTCCGTCGGCGTGCGAATCATCGGAACTGAAATCAAGACGGGTAGTCCCGTGTAATGTTCGGCGTCCGGCGTCGTGTTGACTTTCAGCAAGCCGGGTGCTTCACGAGCGGCGGCGAACAGCAAGCCAAGACCAAGCCCAAGACCTAAACCCAGAGCAAGTAACACTTGCCGCTTCGGGGCGATGGGGGCAGCCGGCAAATTGGCGGGGTCAATAACTTGAATCGTCTCGCCTTGCGCGTTGACCGCGACGTTGACGCCTAAATCGGCACTCGCTTTTTGTCTCAGCAAGTCGTCGTATAAAACTTTCTTCGTGTTGTATTCGCGCTCGATGGCTTGGAGTTGAACGGTCGTGCCGGGAACTTGATTGAGCCGCGCCGCGACCTGCCCGATGGCGGCGGTGGTTTCGGCGAGCGAACGGCGTTGGCGTTCGATTTCGCCGTTAATCAATTTGAGATTGGTCTGGATGGTTGCGCCGCTAAAGTCGGTTTGCCCTTGCAGTTGTTTGACGCGGGTTTCGACGCTGGCTTCATGCGTGGCGAGCATCGCTTTCATCTCGCCTTCGACTTGCGCGATTTCGTTTTTCTTAGCGGTAACTTCCGGGTTTTTCGGACGAAGGCGTCCGACGGTCAGCATGTTGTTCAGTTCGGATTTGAGCGACGAAAGGCGACTGGTGAATTGCGCGTAGGCGGGCGTCGTCAGCGGGTCGGTCATCTGATTTCGGACGTTGGCGATGTTGTCTTGACGCTGCTTTTCGACAAGTCCTACGTTGTTGCTAAGTGCCGTGCGCTGGTCGCCGAGCCGCCCGATTTCCGTTGTCAATGTTCTTTCTTGTGAACGCAAACCTTCGAGTTGCGAGATGAGCGACTGCGACGAGTCGGGCAGACTGGAAACAGATCGCATCATGTACTGAAGACGGCGCGCGTCAATCGCATCGAGTTCGGCTTTCAACTGGTTAAGCTGCGTCTCGAAGAATGTGCGCGTATTGACGGCGGTGTTTTGCGTATCCGTTGTTTGCCCGCTAACGTATTTACCGGCGAGTTCCTGCGTCACGCCGCGCACGGATTGCGGGTCGCGCCCGCGATATGAAATCGCAAAACCGTTTTGCACATCGTCGCGGCTTCTATCAACTTCAATCGTGATGTCGCTCGTCTGCATACGTTCGACGAGCGTTTCGATGGCGACACCGCGTGAGCGTTCGAGTGCATACAGGTTGTACTTCAAAATGAGCGGCTCAAGCGACGTGCGCGAAACGACAATCTGCCCGATAGATGTGATACGCGCCGACAAATCAGCGTCGTTTAATTGCGGCACAGAGTTCGTCGAAATCTGCGGCGGACGCAGGATAAGCCGCGAACGCGATTCAAAGATGTCGGGCAAACGCCACACGACATAGCCGACCGCGACGGCGACGGCGATGGTCGGAAGCAAGATAACCCACTTGTTACGCCACAACATTTGAGCGTACTCGGCGGGCGTGCGCTGGCGAAAATCAACACTCATGGTTTTTATATTGCTTCATTGTTTCATTCGGTAATTGATTCAATGGGTTCCGATGAGACAATGAAGCAATTCCTTTCTTACAAGCTGGCAAGGACGCGGCGTGCGTCGTCGGCTTTGGTGAAATTCTGGTTCGGGCTTGAAGCGAGGCGCAGAGCCTGTTCGAGTTCGCGGCGCGCACCCGCCTTATCGCCGGAAGCGGCGAGGGCAGCACCGAAGTGATAACGATACGTCGCGTTGTTGGATGAGGCTTGCACGGCTTTCCGCAGTTGTTCGACGGCGGGGACGGGCAAATCCTTTTTGTAATAAACCCAGCCGAGCGTGTCTAAGAATCCGGGTTGATTCGGGTTTCGCTGCACGGCTTTCTGGGCGAAGCCAATGGCTTCATCGAGATTGCCGCGCCCGTGTTCGGCGGCAAGCCACGCCGCATTGTTTAAGGCGATGTCGCTGTTAGCATCGGCGTCGAGGGCTTTGCGATACGCGGCTTCGGCGGCTTCGTAGTTGTTGCGTGATTGTTCGAGAATGCCAATCATCGTGTGCGCGGCGGAATCTTCGGGACGCTGCGCGACGACTTTTTGATACTCCGCGACGGCTTGCTCAGTGCGGTTCGTGTTGACGTAAATCGCGGCGAGGGCGTAGTAGGCGGAAGCGTACTGCGAATCAATTTCAATCGCGCGGCGCAAAGCGTTTTCGGCGAGTGTGATGTTGCGTTGCCGTTCTTCCTGATTGCCGTTTGCGAGTGCGAGTTGAGCTTGCGCCCCGAACATCTGACCTTTGAGATAGAGAAGTTGTTTGTTGTCGGGCGCACGACTGGCGGCGGCATCCACGCGGGCTTGCGCGTTTTGAATGTTGTTCGGCAAGGTGGTGTAAGCACTAAGCGCGTCGAGGTCGAGCGGGTCAACGGCGAGGGCGCGGTCAAGCAGGTTCGCGGCTTCGTCGAATTTTCTTTCGGCGCGGGCGACTGCCGCGAGGTTGACATAGGATGCGGGCGCGTTAGGTTGAACTTGAAGGGCGCGTTGCATGTCGGCGCGGGCGGCGGCGAGGTTGTTCAAACGAAGATTGGCGGTTCCGCGTGCGATGAGGGCTTTAGCCTGAACTTCCGCGACGAGTTGCGGCGTGGTCAGCGCATCGGGGACGGCACGCGCTGCACGGTCGGATAAATCCGTCGCATCACGAAGGGCGGTACGCGCGTCGCCGCCGCTCAGGTTGGCTTGAATCAAAAGCAGGCGCGCGGGCAAGTAATTCGGGTAGTAGCGTTCGAGTTCATTGGCGAAGATGCGCGCCTGTTCGATGTTGCCGAGGCGCAGGGCGGCATCGGATGCGAGATATAGACCGCCGAGCGAATTGGGTTCGGTGCTAAGAACTTCTTCAAGGTCGGTGAGGGCGGATTTGGCATCGCCCGCCGCGAGCTTGACGCGCGAACGGAGCAGCAAAGCTTGCGTATCGCGGTTGTTCTTGGCGAGCAGTTCGTCAATCTGTTTCGTCGCCCCGGCGGTGTCGCCGCTTTGCAAAAGAATTTCACCGAGACGATAACGGGCGCGTGCGAAGTCGGGAGCGGTCGAGATAAGTTGTTCATAAACGCGCGCGGCATCGGCATTGCGATTCGTCGCGGCGTAGAAATCCGCGAGTGTCGCACGCCCGTCGGGGCGGTCGCCGTCAACTTCGGCTAAAGCTTTATAAGCATCTTCGGCTTTGTCTAACTGCTTGTTCGAGAAGTAGAAACTGGCGAGCATAAAGCGCGCGTCGCGGTCGCGCGAATCGGCTTCGACGGCGCGGCGAAACATCGCTTCGGCATCCGCCGCGCGATTCTGCGCGACAAGGAATCTGCCGTATTCCATAAAGGCGAGCGCGGTCTTATCGCCGCCAATCGCCACCGCGCGCTTCAAACTTTCTTCGGCGCGGGCGGCGTCTTTAACGCCGAGATAATAGCGCGAAAGGCTTAGGTGAGATTCGGCGCGGTTCGGATTGATGGCAATGGCGCGCTCTAATTCCGCGAGGGCTTCTTTGGAATCGCCGCGCGTGAAGAAGATGTTGCCGAGCAGGATGTGACCTTCAATGTCGTTGGGGTCGCGGCTTAAAACTTCACGCGCAAGGCGTTCGGCTTCCGCCGTGAGTTGTTCGGTATCGGCGTTCTGGGTTTTGCTGTAAAGCAGATAATAGTTGCCGAGTTTGGTGCGGGCTTCGAGATTATTCGGGTCGGATTGAGCGGCTTTTTTCAGCGCGTCGGCGGCTTCGGTGACGCGCTCCAAACCTTCGTAAGCACGCGCCAGACCCCAGTGAGCCGCGCCGAGTTCGGAGTCAATCTGTAAAGCATTGCGAAACTCAAGCGAAGCTTCCTGATACTTCTTCTCTTTTAGCAAAGCTTCGCCGCGTGCGACGTGTTCGGCTTTTGATTGTTCGGGATTGCCGCACGCCGCGAGAGTCAAAGCGACGAACGCGAGAGCGAAACAGAGAGAGAGAAAGCGGGAAATACGAGGACGTGAGAAAACTTGCGATGTCATTGGCACTCCTTCAAAACAAGCCAACCGTCCCGGGTTTCGTGGCGTTCATCACCGGATTTATCGCCCGATGTTGTTTGCGCCCCGCGTCGTTTCAAAAGTTGAAACCGTGCGCGGCAATTCAAGGATGAACGCGATGTAAGATTGGCTGTTCGGTGTTTGATTTACTTCGGACGGCGACACGCAAGGCGGGCGGGCATTGCACACCACAGCATGTCGAGATTATTTCGGTTGCTCCTAAAGTCGGCGGATGAGTACGGTTAAAAATATCGGTTACGTTTCTAGGTCGAAGCGACACGATTTAAGAAATTCTTCGCATCGGTACAATAACAAAAACAGACTTAATTGCGGGAGATTTCCGGTAAAGGACTTTAAGTTTAGGTTAAATCGTCGGGACAATCTCAAGGTTCAATGTCGGAACGTCACATTTTGCGTTTTACACTGAACGCTGAACCTTGAATCTTGAACAATTACTTCGGAACAAATGGCGCGAGGTGCGGCGTTACATGGGCGGCGAAGTCCTGAGCGAAGGCGAGGGCTTCGGCTTCCGCCCGGTCGCCCGTCGGAGAAATGGGGACGAGCAAGCGCACCATCGCGCCATCGGAGCGGCGGCGGGTCATGCTGTCAAGCACAGTATTGATTTTATCTTGATACTCACTCGCCGTATTGCGCCCGCGCCCGCTGTACCAGTAGAGCATTATTTGACGGTCGCGCCCGTTGGCGATGGTGTAACGATTGACCAAGAACGGCGGTGCGCCGTCGGCGGGCGTGACAAGCGTGCGTTCCTGTTCGGTTAGAATCCAGCCCGAACCCGGCAGACAGTTGAGCGGGCTATGATAGGTCGCGCCCGTGCGTTGCGTATTGTAATAACCGACGTAAAGCGAAGCGACGAGCGCGCCGGAGGCAAACGGCTTTGCGTAGTTGCGCGAAAGATAATCGTCGGCGCGTAAGACTTCTTCGGTCGCACGGTCGAAGCGTTGGTCAGCCCCGAACCTTTGCCAGCCGCCGATTTGCGCGGGAAAGTTTTCAAGCGTCGCGCGCGAAAGCCGCGCATCGCCGGTGCGCTGCCACAGGTTGACGGCGATGCCGCTCGTTAAGATAAGGACGAGGACGACTAAGAAACCCCAACGATGAACGTGCCGTGTGAGAGCGGACGAAGCGTTGAGTGACGGGCGGTTGAATGATTCGGTTGAAACGGCTTGCATAATTCTTGGTTGAAATTCTACTTGATTGTTCCGGCGTCCGGTAGCGTTTGAGTTAAGGGTGATGAAGGGCGGCGGCGTTTGGGCAACAAGAGTTTGACGCTCGTGTCGAGCAGCCACGCGGTCGCAAAGAGAAGCAGAAACGCGATGACGTAAATTATCCAACCGGAGAACGAATGGAAAAAGCCGTCCGCGATTTCCGTTCCGTAGTAACGCGCCAGAATCCCCGTGCCGCTGACGCGCAAAGCGTTCGTTAGAATCGCAATCGGGACTGCCGACAGCACCAGCAACGTCGCGCGCCAGAAACGAAAATCCGTCAGGGAAGCAAACCAACTCCGGTTAGCGTCGTTCGCGTCGTCCGGCGTTGTGTCGTCGAGTCCGTCTCTGTTGCCGCGCGTCGGGACGTGATTATAAGTGAAGTAAGCGAAGACGACGGCGAGTGTGAGCAAGGTCATCAAGGAACGTATGCCGCTGCACGCTTCGACGACTTCGAGTTTCTTCGGGATGGTCGCGCCGAGCGGCATCAGTTCGATGACGTTGCCGTCGCGCAGCACCGGAATATCGAAACCGCGCATCGCGGACACCGCACAGCGCGACGCGAACAGTTGAAGCGGGAATGCGATTTTATTAAAGATAATTGTCGGAATCGGAATCGCCAGCGCGAGCAACAATAGCGGCACGGCAATCGCGCGCAAATGTCGCCAACCGAAAAAGAACAATGCTATGCCAATGAGCAGGACAAGCAATGAAATGCGCTGAACGAACAACTCCGCACCCGCGACGCCCGCCCACAGCGCGGCGACGCCCGACACGATAAGAGCGAATCCCGTCCACAACGCGGGACGTACGGGAATCCGCGCGAGGCGTTCGCGCTCCGTCCACAAGATATAAGCGATGATGAGGGGAACAAGCAGCCCGTGCGAATAGTTCGGGTCGTCCCACCAATCGCGCGTGAGTTTGACGAACGTGGTGTAGTAAAGAAAAACAAGCGCGGCGGCAAGCGCGACGGGTTTCCAAAAATCGGGCAGCGAAGATTGTCGGGCGGAAGCGTTCATCATGAGGAAGTGGCTTGACGGAAAACTACTTTGAAAATTATCAGGGCAGATGAATTTATAACGCGGGCAGTATCAACCGAAAGGGTGAGTTTTGCCGGATGCAGCAAAAGCGAAGCAGACACGTTCGCCCGTCTGCGAGAGTACCTTACAGCTTAAAATTTAATCAACTCTTAATTGAAATGAAGAAGGCGGCGCAAAATTCAATTACAACGGAAATAGTATCGGCACAAGCCAAATCACAATCGCAAAAACGATGAGCGTCAATATCGAACCGATTTTCACGAAATCCATAAAGCGATACTCGCCGGGCGTGTAAATCAAGACGCACGCCGGTTCGAGCGGAGTCAGGAACGAACACGACGCGGCGTAAGTGACGGCGACGGCGAAGGTGCGCGGGTTGAGTCCGAGCGCGAGTGCGGTCTTCACCGCGATAGGCAAGACGACGAGAGCCGCCGCTTGATTCGACATCGGTTGCGTTAAGGCGACGGTCAAAACGAAGAATCCGGCGAGGACGGCGACGCTGCCGTAGTCGCCGACCGTATCCACTATCAAGGCGGCGAGATAAGTGTCCGCTCCGGTGCGCTCCATCGCCACGCCGAAGCTAATCATTCCGGCGATAAGTACCAGCAAACGCCACTCGACGGCATTATAGAGTTCATCCGAACGCACGGTGCGCGACGCGAGTAGAACGAGAACGCCCAACAGCACCGCGACGGGCAACGGAATGTTCACGTCAAACGGAAGCAGAGGCGAGAGTGCGCCGAGTACGAAAACCATAAATCCGATTATCGCCCACTTGCGTTTGTGCGCCCGCCCGCGCCGCTGCGATACGTCTTCGAGCAGCAACAGATTTGTTTCCGTCACGAGCGGTTCTATTTTTTCGCGGCGTCCCTGCACGAGTAAGACATCGCCGAAACGTAGGGCTACCGTACTCATCTTCGAGAGAAACGTGACGCCGTGACGATTGATGGCGAGGACTTTCAAATCGTAACGGTCACGAAATTTCAAGCCTTTGAGCGTGCGCCCCAGAAGCGATGAGCCGCGCAGAATCAGCACCTCGAACAATTCGCCGCCCTGCTCTAAAACCGTGTCGCTCAATTCAAATTCCGGTTTGATTTCAATTCCGGCTTCCGACTGCACGCGCAAGATGTCTTCGAGCCGCCCCTGCACTAAAAGCAAATCTCCGGCTTCGACGCGCTCATCGGCACTCGGCGCGATGCGACCGGATTTACCGCGCATCACGCCGACGACTTGCAAATCGAATTTGCCCGCGATGTTGGCTTCCTCAAGCGTCTTGCCGATAAGCGGCGACGAATCAAGCACGAGAACTTCCGATGTGTACTCGCGCATGTAGTACTGCTCGGTGAACGATTCCGCTCCGCCGCGATTGGGCAACAGACGCAAACCGATGGCGAGCATATAAAGCATTCCACCCGCGACGATTGCCAAGCCGATGGGTGTCAATTCAAACAACGTATAAGGCGCGAGTCCGAGCCGCGACATCGCCCCACTGACCGCGAGGTTCGTCGAAGTTCCGATGAGCGTACACGTTCCACCCATAATCGCTCCGAAGGCGAGCGGCATCAGCAATTTCGACGGTCTGACTTTGGCGCGTGCGGCAAGCCCCAAGACGACGGGCAGAAACATCGCCGTCGTCGTCGTGTTCTTGAGGATTGAAGCCGACATCGCTCCGACTGCCATCACCAGCGCGGCGAGCAGAAATTCATTGCTGCCTGCGACCGCGTGCAAGCGTCGCCCGACGACATCCACGACGCCGGTTTTAACCAACCCGCTCGTTAAAATAAACAAGCCCGCGATGGTGATGATTATCTCGTTGCCAAACCCCGCGAACGCATCCCCGACCGTCAGCGTCCCCGTCACGACAAGGGCGATGACCAGCATAATCGTCACGATGTCAACCGGAATCCTCTCACTCGCAAACAACACGACGGCGACGACGAGCAAGGCAAGCACAATGGCAATGGATGAAGTCATACGAAAAAGTGGTCAGTGGTCAGTGGTCGGTGGTCAGTAAAAATAGCGATACCGAGTCTCGTCTCTCTTTTTGATTCGTGGTGATGATGCCACGAATCATGAAGGCTCACGTTAAGATAATAAAACTTTTAGCTTCCGCGATAACATTCACCATTCACGCCGGAGCGTCGCGCGAAGTTGTTTTTGTTAAGATGTGGCGAGTTACGAAGAAGCCGGAGTTTAACACGACGGGCGCGCGATGAAATCTTCGCGCGGCGAATCAAAAAAGGATGCGGCAAAAATAAGATGAATCAAATCCTCGTCATCGAAGACCAAGAAGATCTCGCCACGCTTTACGAAAAAGAGTTGAGCGGCGCGGGGTATAAAGTCGTCAATGCTTACAGCGGCGAAGAAGGCATCGCGGAATTTGAAGCGGGCGGGGCGGACGCGATTCTACTCGACGTGACGTTGCCGGAAATGAACGGCATCCAGACGCTTGAAGAGATACGCCGCCGCGATGCGAGCGTCCCGGTCATCATCGTGACGGGGGAAACGCACGACGATTTTCGCGCCCAATGCGAACGGCTCGGCGTCACGGATTACCTGACGAAGCCGCCTAATTTCGCTCAACTCCTAAACACCGTCACCCACGCCCTCAACCCGAACACGGACAAAGATTTTGAAGTCGTGACCGTGCGCCTCCTGTTAAGCGTCGTCGATTGCTTGCGCGAAACGGACGCCAACTTGGAGCGCGCCATCACGCAATGGTGCGAAGAACGAAGCGCACTGAAAGATGCGACACACGCAACCCAAACGGCGGCGAACAGACAGGAAGCGAACACGAAATTAAACGGCGAGATACGGAGTGAAACATCGAACGACGAAGCCCTTCCCGCGCGCCCGTCGTTCTTCCAATCAATCAAACAGCGTTTGCGGAATCGCCGCTGACACCCGCATTTCGTCGTTTAGTTTCTCAAAAAAAGTTCTTGACAAAGGGGGGCTTTGTTATTTTTCGCACGCCCCTTACCTAACCTGTCGAAGACCTCACTCGCTTCGGCTCAACTATAACCTTTCAACTTAGTTCGTCGCGCAAATGTAACGTGCAGTTCTCCCGGCACAATATCGGCGAGTTCTGTGCTTTTCTCAACCTAAACCATCTTTTATAGGAGACTCCCATGCGTAAGTTGAAGACGGCTTTGTATGGTCTGCTTTTGTTAGCCACATTCGCCTTTGGTGCAACCCTCACCCAAGCTCAAGAGCGATACACCCTTTACAACGGCACTGCTTCCGACGGTTGGTCGTATTACTCTTCCTTCGGAAGCAGTGCGGGTTATTTCGAGTACCGATGTCGTAACGGTTAATGCGAAGCCATCAGTTAACCGAAGGGTGTGCAAATTAAAGTTGCTGTGTTTTCATCGCGTTAGCGATGTGATGAGTTTAGCCGTGCGTTTCAACGCACGGAAAACGAGCAAACAAATGTTTGTCGCGTCAGCGACAATTGAATCGGTCGCCGAAAATCAATCGTCGCTGACGCGACGGGAAACATTGATGCCGCCAACCGTGCGTTGAAACGCACGGCTAAACTCAAAGCACCGCTAACGCGGTGAAAACAGAAGATTTTAATTTGCACAGGCTTCAGTTAACCATTTTTGGAAAGGCGAATGCTAACTTTAGCATTCGCCTTTCCAAATAGATTTCATTCACGCCCGGCGAAAGAGGTAATTAAAGTGAAAGTTTTAAGCATCATTCTACTTTTATTTTGCTTAGTCACGAACGTACAAGCCCAATCAACAACACCGGAAACTATAACCGTCGCTGAGAAGGAAGAAGCGGAAAGGAGAGCATCAAAAATCGCTCTCCTTTCCGACATACAGACGCTTGATGCAGAGGCGGCTAAACTCGATGATGTGATAGCACGCGCCGCCGCCAAGTGCGAAATCGCCGACGCTGCGTGGACGATTGACCGCGAGTGGGCAAAAGAATTATTACGCGCTGCTTACGATTTAACATTCCCCGATGAAGAGGAACAAAAGCAGCTACGAGAACGCCCGGCGGGAACTGCTCCAAAACTGCCGACGGACGAGGAACAACAACGCGCGAAAGTGCGAAGTCGCGTACTCGCCGTCGCCGCCCGCGACAAAACATTAGCCGACGAGTTGGCGCGCAGTGGCGGAGAACGACTAGGGAAACTGGAAGAACACGCGCGCTATGCAGACCTCGCGGCGCGAGCCATGAAGACAGGCGACACCGGAGACGCCGGTAACTACATCACGCAATCCTTGGCGGCAGACCCGACACAGATTGCCGCCGGACTGTTGATTTTGGATGTTGCCGCCGCCGACCGCGCCGCCGCCGACAAGTTAATCATTCAATACATCGAGCAGTTGCGTCGCACGCCAATTTCGATGGCAAACCAGAGCGCGCACCGCGTACACTTCGCGCTCCGGCAGATTGTGTTTCCGAGCGCGAATCTCAATCCTAAAAGTGCGCCTCCGACGGGAATCTCCGCCGTGCGCGCGTACCTTGGCTATGTCATCGAAAGTATCGGTGCGCTCGAACAACGCGAACCCGGAGCGGCACGCATGTTACGCCCGTTTCTTCTTTCCGCGTGGCAACCGTTGAATCAATATGCTCCTGACCTTGTGCCTCTGTTTATGAGAGTCAAAGGTTTGAGCCGAAGACCCGATGAAGACGCACAACTTCCGTCTGCCGAGCGGCGCGAAGCAAACAAAAATCAATATGATGAGCGCGTCAAGCGTTCGCTGGAGAGTGGCAAGGCGGATTCCTTAACCATCAACTTTGCCATTAGTCGCGGTGATTTCGACGATGCACGTAAGATGATTGACATGCTTCCAGACGGCGAGGAAAAAAACAGACTCACGGAAATGGTCAATAGTCAGGAAGCCCTTAGCCTGATAGAGAAAGGGGATGCGGTAGCTGCCGAAAGACTGGCAATGCGGCTTGTTCGCGCACTCAATGCTACAAGTTTTTCCGGTACTTATCAGCAAAGCCGTCAAGAAGAAAGACACTGAATACACGACGACTCTCGTGTATCAAGCCATGAAGGGGTTGAAAAGCGCGGAAGATACTGACAACATCGCGTTAGGACTTTCTAAGTTGGCTAAAGCGGTCGCACCGATGAACGAGCCTCTTGCTTTAGAAGTTTTGGACGTGGCAGTGCAAGCCGCCAACGCCAGCACAACAAACGCGAATACAGCGCGCAATACGCTAGACGTGGAAGCTTTCAAGAACTTATCAGCGAAGAATGAGATGCGCGTGCGTGCATCGGCTGGAAGCCTGAAGGATAGGCTGCCGCGCATCGTCACGCTCGCCGCGATTTATCAACAACAAGCACAGAAATTGACTGCGAAAACAAACAAAAGCACTTCGCCCTCAAAAGCCTCCGCAAAAAAGCCTTCAAATCTATCGAACAAGGATTAACTCAATCGAACAGCGATTGCGGAATTGCAGTTGACGCGCGTTTCGTCGGCTGCTTTTTCGTTTTTGCGCCGCCGGGATGATGCGCGAGGTGTTCGGCATTAAATCCCTGTTCACGAAGGAGTGCGGCGAACTTAGGCGCGCCGTGCATCGTGATGATGCGATATGCGCCGGATTCGCGCGCCGTGCGGACGAGTTCGTCATAATCGGCGTGGTCGGAAAGCGGAAGCAGAAGGTCAACGTCCTTATACATATAAGGCGCGCTTTTGTGCATCGCCCAACCCGTGAGCAAGATGGTCGAGCGGCGCGCGATGTTTGCGACCATGCTCTGTTTACGCGAAGAGGGCGGTGTGATTAAGACTTTGCCTTCGAGTTTCGCGCGATCATATTTTTCATAATCACCGGAGAACTTAATCCCCAACTCGCGGTAAATCTCGGTCATATACCAGATTGAGCCGTGCAAGGTGACGCGGTACTTGCGCCTTAGTAACAACTCCAGAGCTTCCTGACTTTTGCCGAGTGCGTAAGCCAGCACGATGGGGACGCGCTCATCTGAAAACGCGCGGTCAACGGCGGCATAGAGACGTTCGGCAACCGCGACTTGCGGCGGGAATTTGAAGTGCGGGTCGCCGAAAGTTGATTCCATAATGAGCGTGTCACACAGGATTATGTTTGCCGTTTCCGCGACGACGTTTGAGCGCAATTTATAATCGCCCGTATAAACGACGCGCTCATTGTCGGCTTCGATTAAGACTTGCGCCGAACCCAAACAGTGTCCGGCAGGGTACAAAGTCAAAGCGAAACGCCCGTAATCGCGGCGTTCGCCGTAAGCCAAAGCTTCGACGTTGGTTTTGCCTTCGCGGTCGCAACGATGGCGATAGATGCGCGCGGTTTCCGGTGTGGCGATGATTGATTTATGCTCCGCCGTGTGGTCGGAATGAGCGTGCGAGATGACGCACCGCTCACGCGAACCATTGGCGTCAAGCCACAAATCGAGGTCAGGTAAATATAAACCCTCGCGGTATTCGACTCTTAACAATTTCACTCCTTCAATTTTCTCTGCGTCAGCTTTGCGTCCTCTCGCGTCTCTGCGGTTTAATGCCTCGCGGTTACTAACCGCAGAGACGCGAGAGGACGCAAAGCTGACGCAGAGAAAATCATAACCTCATCATTATGAGGCGAATTATATGCGCGATGAGACGAACGCCGCCACACGAATAATCACGACTTGTCATTGATGAACAACCCCGAAACCCCAAGCCAACCACACGAAGCCGCCACGCCGACACGTCGCCAAGCCGCGCGCCGTTTGTTGTTCATCCAACCCGTGTTTGCGACTGCGCTTGTAGCGTTCGCCGTTCTCGCGGTGGGCGCGAACTTTTACGCATATTTCACTTGGGACTTAATCGTCACGCGCTTTATACAAAGTTTGGATGCGCCGTTGATGTTGACGTTGATGCGCCTCGTCTCGCTTCCCGGCAACGGCGCGACGCCGTACATCATCGCGGTCGCCACCATCGTTCTGTTTTTCGTTTTCAACCGCCGCAGCGAAGCCGCCGCATTGACGTTGAGCGTCGGCGGCGGTGGTCTGCTCAACTCATTACTTAAAGCACTCATCCAACGCCCGCGCCCGGTTGATTCACTCGTCACGGTTTCGACGAAGCTCGGCACGCAAAGCTTTCCTTCGGGTCACGTCACGTTCTATGTCTGCTTCTCCGGTTTCCTGTTCTTCGTCGCTTACGCACTCTTGCCCGCGCGCACATACCGCCGCACGTTGGCATTGATACTGACCGCGCTTCCCGTGCTGCTCGTCGGCTTGTCGCGCATCTATCTCGGCGCGCACTGGGCAAGCGACACGCTCGGTGCTTATCTGTTCGGCGGCGTGTGGCTCGCGTTCAGTCTGGAGATGTACCGTCGCTGGAAAGCGCGTGCGACGTTTCATATAAACAAGGACGGGTGACGATGAATGATTAGGCGCGCTTCAACCGCAGTTGACCGTGATGCGGTGGATGCGCGATGCTTTGCAAACCGAATTTAATTCAACCGCACAACTTTATTTCATCATCAAGAAATACTCATTTGAAAGTGAGCGAGACTATCCGAACATGAGCGAGGCTTAACGAAAATCAATGGCAACACCAACATCACAACTACACGACACCGCGCGCTCCGCCGCCTTAACGACACTTAACGAAGACGAAGAAATGTTTCGCGCTTCGGTGCGCGAATTTGCGGAAGGCGAGATTCGCCCGCGCGTCGAAGCGATGGAAGAAGCGGCGAAACTTGACGCCGATTTATTGAAGCAGTGTTTTGAACTCGGCTTAATGGGCATCGAAACGCCGGAAGAATACGGCGGGGCGGGCGGCACATTCTTTCAGGCGATTCTCGCGGTCGAAGAAGTCTCGCGCGTGGATGCGAGCGTCGGCGTCTGCGTTGACGTACAGAACACTCTCGTCGGCAACGCCTTCCTTCGTTACGGCACGGAAGCACAGAAAAAAACTTACGCCCCGCAGTTGGCGACCGACAAAATCGGCGCGTACTGCTTGAGCGAAGCATCGTCGGGCAGCGACGCTTTCGCGCTTCAAACCAAAGCCGTTGACAAAGGCGACCACTACCTTTTGAACGGTCAAAAGCTGTGGATTACCAACGGCAACGAAGCCGAAATCTTTATCGTCTTCGCCAACGCCAACCCCGAACAGGGCTACAAAGGCATCACCGCCTTTATCGTCGAAAAAACTTTCGACGGCATCACCATCGGCAAGAAAGAAAACAAACTCGGCATACGCGCTTCGTCCACCACCGAAGTCATCTTTGAAGATTGCATCGTCCCGAAAGAAAACCTCTTGGGCGAACTCGGCAAAGGCTACAAAGTCTCAATCGAAACTTTGAACGAGGGTCGCATCGGTATCGGGGCGCAGATGGTCGGCATCGCCCGCGCCGCCTTCGACGCGGCGGTCGCTTATTCCGGCGAGCGCGTACAGTTCGGCAAATCCATCAACACCTATCAGGGCGTGCAGTTCCAACTCGCGGAAATGGCGGTCGAACTCGAAGCCGCGCGTCTGCTTGTCTATAACGCCGCGCGCTTGAAAGATGCGGGTCTGCCGTTCGTCAAAGAAGCCGCGATTGCGAAACTCCATTCCTCACGCGCCGCCGAACACATCGCCTCGAAAGCCATTGAAATCTTTGGCGGCTACGGTTATGTCAAAGATTACCCGGTCGAAAAATACTGGCGCGATTGCAAAATCGGCGCGATTTACGAAGGCACGTCAAACATGCAATTGATGACGATTGCGAAACTCATCACGCAAGGGAAACAACCCTTGACCAACGGGTGAAACAGTGGTCAGTGGTCAGTAAAAGCAAAGCAGTAGGCAGTAGGCAGTGAAAACAGAGACCGCGCTCATTGACGTTCAACTTTATGCTTGACATCTCAATCATAAACTCCATGCTTCACTGACCACTGACCACTGACCACTGACCACTATCTTTATGTCTTCACGAATCGAAATCTTCCAACAGATGCTTGCGAGCGAACCGGACAACGCGCCGGTTCGCTATGGCTTGGCGAATGAATTGATGAAAGCCGAACGCTTCGCGGAAGCCGCCGCCGAGTTTGAAGCGTATCTGAAACAAGCCGACGACGAAGGCGCGGGTTACGGAATGCTGGCGCGGGCTTACGAAATGACGGGGGCGCGAGACAAAGCGCGTGCGGCTTTAGAGCAAGGCATTAAGGCGGCGGAAACTCACGGACACGCCCACACGATGGCGCAGGATTACCGCATGGCTTTAGAAACCGAGTACGTGGACGATTGAGGTTTATCCTGAAAGGTTGAGATTTATGAGTACGCAAATCGAAAGAACAACCGAAGAGTTAATCAACGATTTATACCGCGAAGAAGGCAAAGCCGAAATCGTGAACGGGGAGATTGTGAGATTTATGGCGACGGGTTCTGAACCGGGAATTGCGGGTGATGAGATATTTGTCAGCTTGCGCTTATACGCCCGCGAAACCAAACAAGGCATCGCGGTTGGCGACAACAAAGGTTTTCTCTGTGACTTGCCGCACCGTAAATCTTTCAGTCCTGACGCGGCATACTACGCGGGTCAGCGCACAGGTATGAAGTTCTATCCTAATGCCCCTATCTTCGCGGTTGAAGTCCGAAGCGAAGGCGATTACGGCAGACGCGCCGAAGCAGCGATGGCAAGCAAACGCGACGACTATTTCGCCGCCGGAACGCTTGTCGTGTGGGATGTTGATTTGATGAGCGACACGCCCGTTAAATCATATTCGGCGGGTGAACCTGACAAGCCGAAAGTTTTCATGCGCGGTGAGATTGCCTCCGCCGAACCCGCCATGCCGGGATGGACGTTCGCGGTTGATGACTTGTTTGAGTAATGTGGGAGCGTGAAGGTTGATGGACAGTGAACTGATTTTTATGGTTGAAGATGCGCCGGAAGGCGGATTCACGGCGCGTGCGCTTGGAACTTCAATTTTCACCGAAGCGGATGACGTGGAGAGTTTGCGCGAGATGGTGCGCGATGCAGTGCGGTGTCACTTCGATGAAGATGCGCGCCCGCGTGTGCTTCGCCTTCATTCTTTGCGTGAGGTGGTTTATGAGTAGTGTGCTGTTCATGCTGTTTGCCGTTGCGGTGCAAGCAAATTTTATCGCCGCACCGTCACACATTGACGGGCGCGCGGCGGAGCGTGAATGTCCGGCGGTGATGATGTCGTGTCCTGACGATTTGAGAAATGCGGACAGCTTACCGCTTAGTGTCAGCGTCACTTGGAAAAAATCATCAA
This sequence comes from Pyrinomonadaceae bacterium MAG19_C2-C3, assembly GCA_024330265.1. Taxonomy (GTDB): domain Bacteria; phylum Acidobacteriota; class Blastocatellia; order Pyrinomonadales; family Pyrinomonadaceae; genus JANDLT01. Next base: position 63,362 of record JANDLT010000001.1, read on the forward strand.
CGTCGAATCTCACTTATAAATGGGAAGTAGTGAAGGGTGAAATAATATCGGGGCAAGGGACGGACTCCATCAAGGTTAAGTTGCCGACGACGACCAGCATGTTCACGGCAACAGTGGTAGTTCGTGGTTTGCCGACGGAATGTCCAAATACAGCTTCATGCTCGATAGCAGTGTGTTCAGTTAAAAGTTATACCGAAAAGCAAAACTTGTAATTAGGAGAAACAGTGTGGTCGCACAACTTGAAATGAAACAGTATCGCGGTGTCACGCGCGAGGTGATGATTGATATTTACCGGACGATGTACACGTCGCGGCGCGTGGATGATAAAGAGATTCAGTTGAAGGGTCAGAACAAAATCTTTTTTCAAATATCGGGGGCGGGACATGAAGCCGTGTTGACCGCCGCCGGAATGATTTTGCGCTCCGGCTATGATTGGTTCTATCCGTACTATCGTGACCGCGCGTTGTGTTTGCAGCTTGGGATGACGCCGCTCGAACAACTGCTTTCGGCGGTTGGGGCGGCGGATGACCCGAACTCGCACGGGCGGCAGATGCCTTCGCACTGGGGACATAAACGGTTAAATATCGTGTCGCAATCTTCGCCGACGGGGACGCAGTTTTTGCAGGCTGTCGGATGCGCGGAAGCGGCGTATCGCGGGCGTTTGGTGGAAGCGATGCGCGAGCATATTAACGGCTTCAAGGATGATGAAATCGTGTACGTTTCGACCGGCGACGGGACGACGAGTGAGGGCGAGTTTTGGGAAGCTTTGAATACGGCTTCAAACTTAAAACTGCCCGTGCTGTTTCTTGTCGAAGATAACGGATACGCGATTTCAGTTCCGGTCGAAGTCCAAACGGCGGGTGGCGATGTCTCGAAACTCGTCGCGGGTTTTCCGAATCTGTACATTCAAAAGTGCGACGGCACGGATGTCATCGAATGCCTCGAAGTCATGCAACGCGCCGCGAATCACTGTCGTGCGCGGACAGGTCCGGCACTCGTTCACGCACAGGTGATTCGTCCTTATTCGCATTCACTTTCCGATGACGAGAAGTTATATCGCCCCGATGAAGAACGCACGAGCGATGCCGAGCGCGACCCGATAAAGAAGTTCGGCGCGCTTCTCGTACAGGAAGAAATCATCTCGCAAGAAGATTTGCAAAAAATCAAAGATGAGATTGACAGCGAAGTAAATGAAGCCGCCGACATCGCTCTCGCTTCGCCGCAACCCGCACCCGAAAGCGCGACGGATTTTGTTTTCTCGCCGGATGTGAACCCGTGCGGGAAAGAGTTTGACACGGAAGAAGGCGCGGAGTTATCCGGCAATCAAGGCACAATGGTTGACCTTATCAATCGTTGCTTGCACACGGAGATGGCGCGGGACACGCGCATCGTCGTCTTCGGTCAGGACGTGGCGGACGTGTCGCGCGAAGAACATCTTGAGAAGGTCAAGGGCAAGGGCGGTGTCTTCAAAGTCACGGCGAATCTGCAAAGAAAGTTCGGCTCGGCGCGCGTTTATAATTCGCCGCTCGCGGAAGCCAACATCGTCGGGCGCGCAATCGGCATGGCGACGCGCGGACTCAAGCCCGTCGTCGAAATTCAATTCTTCGATTACATCTTCCCCGCGATGCACCAGATTCGCAACGAACTCGCCTTGATGCGTTGGCGTTCCGGCAACGACTTCAAAGCACCCGTCGTGATGCGCGTTCCCGTCGGCGGCTACCTCAAAGGCGGCGGCGTGTATCACTCGCAATCCGGCACGACCCTGTTCGCGCACACGCCCGGACTTCGTATTGTTTATCCGTCAAACGCTCTCGATGCGAACGGTTTGCTTCGCACCGCGATACGCAGCGATGACCCCGTGTTGTTCCTCGAACACAAGCATCTTTACCGTCAGGCTTACAACAAATCGCAATACCCAAGCGACGATTTTATGATTCCGTTCGGCAAGGCGAAGACGGTTCGCAAAGGCACGGACTTGACCATCATCACTTACGGTGCGCTCGTTCAACGCTCGCTCGTCGCCGCGAAAAGGGCGGAAGAACAGGGCATCAACACGGAAGTCATAGATTTGCGAACGCTTGTTCCTTACGATTGGGACGCGATTGCGGAGAGCGTCAAGCGGACGAGCAGAGTCATCGTCGCGCATGAAGATTCGGTGTCGTTCGGCTACGGGGCAGAAATCGCGGCGCGCATCGCGGACGAACTTTTTGAATTTTTGGACGCGCCCGTGCGTCGCGTCGGCGCGCTCGATACGTTTGTCGCGTATGCTCCGCAAGTCGAAGATTACATCTTGCCGCAAGCTGATGATGTGCTAAAGGTCATCACCGAGTTGTACAGCTATTAAGCCTATTCGCCGCATCAGAGAATGAAGCAGACTCCGCACGGTTCGACGTTGCGGAGTCTGTTTTTGTTATACGAAAGAATTTCAATTTTCCTTATGTTGCTCGAACTCGAATGAATCGAAATCTATCAATCTTCATCATCTGCACAATGCTCGTCGCTATGTGCGTTCCGACGTTCGCCGCGCAACCGAAAAGCGTCATCCTTACTGCACTCGAAGAAGAACTAGCGCGCAACATGCGTGAACTAAAGGAGCGCGCGAAACAGCCGCCGTACTTCATCTCTTATAACGTCACTGACCGCGAATCAATCGTCGTCAGCGCATCGCGCGGTGCTTTACAAACAAGCAACGCCAATCGGCAAAGAGTTCTCGATGTTGATGTGCGTGTCGGAAGTTATGAGCAAGACAACACGAGTCAGATACGTGATGAAAACGATTTCAGTGCCGATGCTTCGTTCGTGCGTTCCGTGCCTTTGCCGCTCGATGATGATAAGGATGCGATTAAGAGTGCGATTTGGATTGAGACCGACCGCCGTTATAAAGCGGCGACCGAGCGTTTGATTAAAGTCGCGGCGAACCGCAACGTGCGCGTCGAGGCGGCGGACACATCGCCGGATTTTTCGCGTGAACAATCCGCGCAGGCTTTGCTGCCAAGCGTAAAATTAAACGCCGATAAAGAAGTGTTTGAAGCCCGCGTTAGGAACTTGTCGGCATATTTCAATGCGTTCCCCGACATCTTCGATTCTACGGTGACGTTCACCGCCGACGCGACGACGGACACACTCGCCACGACCGAAGGCACACGCCTCGAACATGCGGCGGCGCGCTATCGCATCTCGGTCTTGGCGCGAACCAAAGCGGCGGACGGCATGGACTTGTATCGCTTTGAATCTTTCGATGCGCACGACGCGAAAGGCTTGCCCGACGACGCGAGCATCACGCGCGCAATGGAGAAGATGGCGCGCGACCTTAACGCTTTACGCAAAGCTCCGGTCATCACGCCGTTCGCGGGTCCCGCGATTCTTTCAGGACGCGCGAGCGGCGTGTTCTTCCATGAAATCTTCGGGCATCGCATCGAAGGGCATCGCCAGAAATCGGAGAACGAAGGACAGACTTTCACGGCGAGCGTCGGCAGTTCCGTTCTGCCCGCTTTTCTTTCCGTCTATGACGACCCGACCATACGGCGCGTGAGCGATGTGGACTTGAACGGGTTTTATGAATACGACGATGAAGGCGTCAAGGCGCGTCGCGTCGGCGTCGTCGAGCGCGGCGTGCTGCGAAACTTTTTGATGTCGCGCGCACCCATCACGGGCTTTCCGCACTCGAACGGACACGGACGCAAAGCGGCGGGCTTTCGCGCCGTCGGGCGACAGGGAAATCTGATTGTCGAAGCAGCGCGCGGTGTCAGTGAAAGCGAATTGCGACGCTTGTTGATTCAGGAATGCCGCAAACAGGGCAAACCTTACGGCTTACTTTTTGAAGATATTTCCGGCGGCTTCACCTTCACGACGCGCGATGCGCCGCAGAGTTTTCAGGTGACACCGATTCTCGTTTATCGGGTTTATGTTGACGGGCGTGCCGATGAACTCGTGCGCGGGGCGGACTTAATCGGCACGCCCTTGACCGCGTTTTCGCGCATCATCGCGGCGGGCGATACGCAACAAATTTTCAACGGTTATTGCGGAGCGGAATCGGGTTTCATTCCCGTATCGGCTATCAGCCCAAGCATCTTGGTATCGCAAATCGAAGTTCAGAAACAACAAAAATCATCCGAGCGGTTACCCGTGCTTCCGCCGCCGAAGCAAAGTAGAAAGTAGAAGGTAGAAGGGCGAAAGCAAGAAGCAAAAGAATGAAAGAGCCAGAAGCTATTCACGCGAATTGATACAGACCGATGCACAAGATTCAGTCGAAATTTTTTATTAACATTACCTTCATCGTCGCTTTAATTTTGGTGATATGCCCGCCCGTACTCGCGCAAGCTGCATCTCTATCAAGCGAACAGAATGCGCTTTTGCGTGCGATGCAGGATGAACTCGCGCGCTCGGTCGCGGGGTTGCGGCTTGGCGATTCTGCGAAGCCTTACTTCATCGAGTACGCGGTTGAAGATGTGGAAGACATAACCGTCGTCGCGTCGTTCGGTGCTGTCACGACGCGCGACCGCAGTCGGACGCGCACATTGCGGACGCGCGTGCGTGTCGGTTCATACACGTTCGACAACACGGGATTTCTAAATCCGGCGGAGTTTTTCACGGCGGCGTTCGCGTCGCGCGGTCTTCCCGTCGAAGATAATTACGCGGCTTTGCGCCATGAGTTATGGCTGGCGACCGACGCGGCGTACAAGACGGCAATCGCGCAATTCGGACGCAAACAGGCTTTCGTGCAGAACCGTCAAAGCGACGATGCGACACCGGATTTTTCACGCGAGATGCCGACGGAATTTATCGGTGGACAAGCTTTCGGTATCAACTTTCCGCAAGCCGAATGGGAGAGGCGCGTGCGCGAGATGTCGAACGTGTTTCGTGATTTCGCGGACGTGCAAGAATCGAATGTGACATTGCGCGTGCGCGCCAAGTGCGAGTATCTCGTGAACTCGGAAGGGACGCGCGTGCGCGAACCTTCGACGCTTGTGTCACTGGAAACGCGCGCCGCCGTGCAAAGTTCGGATGGCACGAGATTAAGCAATTCGTCGCCAATGCGCGGGCGAAGTCTGGATGACATTCCGGCGCACGAAGCGATGTTGAAAGACGCGCGCCGCATGGCGGAACATTTAACCGCGCTCGGACGCGCGCCCGTACTCTCCGACAATTACGCCGGACCCGTGTTGTTTGAAGGACAGGCGGCGGCAGAGATGTTCGCGCAGATTTTAGCCCCGCATCTCGCGGACGAACGCCCGCCGCTTACCGAATCGGATGAGTTACTCGAAGCCCTTGGTTATCGCCGGAGCGGGCTTGCCGACCGCATCGGGCGACCCGTGTTGCCACGCGCGTTCGATGTCACGGACGACCCCGAATCGAACGCCGTCGGGTTCGCATTCGTCGGCGGCGGAAGCGGTACTCCGACAACTTCCGTTTCAGAATCTCATACGTTGTTCGGTTCATACTATGTTGACGAACAGGGCGTGAAAGCGCAGCGCGTATCGTTGATTGAGAACGGCATACTGAAAAACTTCGTCGCCGGAAGACGACCGCGCGAAGGAAGCAACATCGGTAAAGAAAGCGATACGAATGTTTCAAAAGTCGCGCCCGCCTCGAACGGAACATCGAATGGAATATTGAACGGGCAAACATCAAACGGACATGGACGTGCCGGAAGTTATGGCGAGCCGCGTGCAAGCGTCAGCAATCTGTTTATCGAAGCCAAGACCGGCGGCAAGAGCGAAGCGGAGTTGAAGCGGGCTTTAATCGAAGCGTGTCGAGCGGAGAATCTGCCGTTCGGAATCATCATCCGTGAACTCACGACACCGGGCAACGCGAATCTCGTCGGTGATGCGGACGCGCTAAATTCCGGCGGCGGTATAAATAATCAAACGACGCTTTCGACGCCCGTCGCGGTTTATAAAGTTGATGTTGTGAGCGGTGCGGAACAACTCTTGCGGGTCGCGGCGGCGAGTGATTTATCGGTTCGTTCGTTGCGGCGATTGTCGGCGTGGGGAGATAAATCACACGTTCATCATCGCCTCAATCCGACATTCGGCATCACGGGCGGCGACATCGCGTTCGGCATTCCCGTGAGCATCATCGCGCCGTCGGTGTTGATTGATGAGATGGAGATACGTCGTCCCGTAGGGTCGCGCGCCGCGCCCGTCGTGTTGACGAATCCGTTTTTTAAGAAGTGAATCGTCGTCTGTATGACGACGGGCGCGCATTGAAGTGACGGTAAAGAAGAACGCCGCCACCGATAAGCCAGCACCAACCGAGAACATAGAGAAACGGCGCGCCGTGATTGTGCGTCCACGCTTCGGCGATGCGTCCTTCGGAGAGAAGACAGAAGCCGCGCGTCATGCCGCACATCATGCAACCCGCGCACGTCCTGACGGGAAGCAATGGATGACCGTGCGCGACGACGCGACTGTAAGGTACGAACGAACCGGCGAGTGCAAACACGACGGGCAATGTGAACGCCGCATAGACCCAACGTAAGGCTTGCCACCATTCACCTGCGCTTGGCAGATTCGATGTCGGTAGATTTGATGTTCGTTCTTCCACCTGATTCACACCTCACAGACAACCGCCGCCAAGCGCGAGACGGAAGAAGCCGATAAAAAGCGCGACGCCGCCAAGCACCAAGCCGATAGTCGCTTTATTGTTCGGGTCTTGGGCTTTCTTATTGACGAGCGCGAGAATGCCGAGTGCGATGGCGACGAGGCTCACGGGAAGCGTCAACCAGTTCAACCAACCGAAGCACGGAATCAAACCCAAGCCCATCAAACAGACCGCGATGATGCCGATGGTGAACACGGCTTGCGGCAAACCGCCGCTTTGCATACGGTCAATAAAGCCCGCGTTCGGTGCTTGATAAGCAGGCGGTTGCGCGTACTGTGTTTGCGGTAGAGCGTCCGTATAAGTCGGCGGCGTGTATATCTGCTCGACTTCTTCTTTGACTGCGGTTTCCGCGCGCCAGCTCTCCGGCGGCGGCGGCATTTGCGCCCCGCAATTGACGCAAAATTTTACGCCGTCCACATTGGGCGTACCGCAAGCTGAACAGGTTGCCATCGTGTTTTCTCCTTCGTGTGATTAAGTGAAAAAGCGTCAGACGCGCGGAACGTAAAAAGCTTGTTCGTCCGCGACGATGCGTTGCAGTCCGAGAGAGGTCAATTCTTCTTCCGCGCGACCCAAGAAAGTAAAGTGCGGCATGTCGCTCAACACGGTTTGAAACCATCCGTGGCGGGCGAGAATGCACCGAACAGAGGCATCACGAAATTCCGTGACATCGAAGGCGAGCATCGCCAGATGTTGCGACGTGCCGGGAAGGGCGACCGAACGCATCACGGACTTCTTGAAATCTTTGCTGAAAAAAATCCCGCGTTCTTCCATCTCAAGCACGGCGGCGACTTGAGCGTTAGTCGGAAGCCCGCGCACCGCATCGGCTTCGTCGCTTGACACGCGCCCGCCCGCGCACCAGAAATCAAGGGCGGGCAACACGCGCGACAACCACAGGCGCAACGTATCTTCATAACTGCGGCGTGAGGCTTCACCCCCGCCGCGCGGCGTGATAGTCATCCCCGAACCTTCCGCTTCCTTATGCGCGGCAATCAAAGCAAGGAGTGCGGCGGGTTGCAGTTGAACCTCCGTCTCATCAAACATCGCGCAGGCGATTCCGGCTTGATTTTGAAATTCGGTAACTTCGCGTTCGTTCGCAAACACGCACGCCTCCGGCACGCACACGCTTTCAGCGGCGACAAACAGCGCGCCGTATTCTTCAAGGGTGCACCGCGCAATCACATCACCGGACGGGCAAACTTTATCAAGTCGCATTTTACGCGCGGCGAAAAGCTCCGGCAGCACATCGTAAAACAGAGGCAATGATGGAAGCGAAGATGATGAGTGCGCGATGTCAATGAGCGTGTCGGTAGGCGAGAAATGGTGTGTCGCGCGCGGCGCATCGGCGTCGGGCGTCGTTGTCGTATCGTGTTCGGTGATGTCGTCGAGTCGAATCAAAACGAGAAGTGCGCGCGTTTCAGAGTGTGAGTTAATGGAAGCGTCAAGCCGCCGTTGAAATGGTGTAAGGCGTTCGGGCGTCATCATAGATGCGTCGCGCGCAAACGGTCAACGCGCATTGCGTGGCGTCTGAATGCGCTATATTAAAACGTCGGATTTAAGCGGCGCGCGGGCGACGAGAACGCGCGATGAAGCCCGCACGGGGAACAATCGAACATGACGCAAGCGGCGAGACTTTTTGAGATTCTGAAAACTTATCGTCAACACGCATGGCGGGTGCGCCGCGTGTTGTTGACCGCCGCGACGCGCGCCGAACTAAGTGCGACGCCCGGTGTATGGCGTGATGAGTTAAGCGGTGCGACCGTTCACGAAGCGGAGTTCGATGCCGTGTGGTTCGCGCGGGCGGCAGGCAATAGTAGTGGTGATGACGGTGTGCGCGAAGCATGGGAGTTGCGCTTAATCGCGGCGATGCCGTTCGCGTTGTTCGAGATGTTTGAAGCCGACGAAGCGGAAGAAGACCGTGAAGATGTGCGAGGGGAAATGGAAGCACAGATGCGCGAACGTCTCGCGCCGCCCGCTGCCGATGACGCGCTTGACCGGAGTGTGCGTTGACACTTGAGACCAACGCCCGACGCGAAGGCGGCATCCAAGCCGCTCAAACTAAGTTAAGCAAAATGTTAGGAAATCAAGCGTGGAAATTACCAAAGCCCTCGCGGCGTTGCAGCCGCTTTATAATCAAAGCAACATCGAACTCGTCACCGAAGACGGTCAGCGCGTGCGCGGTACGGTGCGAAGCATGAAGACGACGCAAGCCTTAACCCGTCCGTCGGTTAAAATCGAACGCGCCGACGGCGAAATCGTCAAAGTCCCGTTTCATAGTATCGTCGAAGTCATTGACCATAATCCGTCGTCGGAAGCGGAAGCCGCTTAATGTTTGCGCTTGAAGATTCAAACGCGCCGATTTCTGTTAAGCTTTTTGGAGTCGTCGCCTTTAGCGATGGATTCGGAGTATAGTGTTGACGCTCTCCCGTCAGGCGGCAAAGCGAATTTCACGCGCGCCGCGAAAGCGTGGCACTCGATGAGCGGAGAACACATAAAGCGAATGATGATTGAAGAATTTGGCGAGCCCCTATCGAGCGTCTGGCAAGCCTTGCGCCCGACGACGCGCAACCTCGTCGAACGCGCCCTCACCACCACCAGCACCACACGCAAAAACTCGCACGGCAAAGTTCGCCCGCCCGCATCTGTTCCTTACGATGCCCGCGCCGAAGCCGAACTGCGTCGCCTGCTCTCCGCGCTCGACAATCGTTTGCGCGCCCGCGATGCGGCAAGTCTCGACGACGCGCAGCAAAATCATTTGCGCCGCTTGATTGAAACCTGTGCCGCCGTGTTGTTGGCGCAAGCACAAGCCGCAGAGAGTTTCGCGCAACTGCTCGAACGTGCTTTCGCGGGGCATGACTATGCGCGCGTGGACGCGATTGCCGATGCTTTAACCGCACTGCCGCCCATCAGTGAAGTATGCGAACTCGCCCGCCACACGGACAAAGCGGTGCGCGCCGTCGCACTCGAAGCCCTCGCTCTGACCTCCACTTCAAAACTCGCGGAACTCTTAGGCGACCCGGTTGATGCTCCGCTCGTGCGTCACGCCCTGCTCACGCAAGCCTTCGAGTACGGAAATAATGAAGCCCGTTGGATTATCGAAGCGGTTGACGAAATGGAAGCCTTTGAGGACATGGACGGCGTGATGATGGATTAAATCATCGCTCAAAAAGGTCTTCCTAAAATCCAGAACATAAAGCGAGAGCCTACGACATCACATCGTAGGCTCTCGCTTTATGTTTGAAATTCAATCCTTAACCGGCAAGCGCGGTTTCGTTTTCCATGCGCGCACCGATGGAACGCAACTTCTCAACAACTTGGTCAATCAACCATTTCGGGGTTGACGCTCCCGCCGTCACGCCGACGCGCTGCACATCGCGTAAGTCTTCGGGGTTAATCTCTAAATCCGTTTCAATCAACTGCGAACGCTCGCACTGTTCTTGGCACACGCCGAGAAGTTTGACCGAGTTCGACGAATGTTTGCCGCCGATTACATAGAACGCATCAACGAATCCGGCAAGGGCGCGGGCAGCGTCTTGGCGGTCGCGCGTCGCGGAACAAATCGTGTTGACGACTTCCGGTGCTTCCGAAGTCTTCGCGCGCACGGCTTCCGCCGCGTCGAGAAAAGTCTTTAACTTTAAGGTCGTTTGCGATACCACGAGCGGCTTACGCAACGGGGGCAATGCCGCGACTTCCGAGGCATCGCGCACGACGTAAGTATTCTCGGGAGCATAGCCGACGACGCCGATCATCTCCGGGTGATTCGGGTCGCCGACGAGAACCACATCGCGCTCATTCGCGGCGGCGCGCGACGCGAGTTTTTGAACCTTCGTCACAAACGGACACGTCGCATCAATCACGCGGGCGGCACGCGATTCGAGTTCGCGCTGAACTTGCGGCGTCACACCATGCGCGCGAATCACCGCCGTGATGCCGCCGTCGGCTTCGAGCGGCACGGTCATCGCGCTCACGCCTTCGGCTTCGAGGCGGTTGATTTCCTGTGTGTTGTGGATAAGAGGTCCGAGCGTGCGAACTTGTGCGCCTTCGGCAAGCGCGTCTTCGACCATCTCGACCGCGCGCTCGACACCAAAACAGAATCCGTATTCATCGGCAACTAAAACTTCCATAATCTTTATGTCACTTCATTTCAAATTTGAGATTTCATGTCTCAAATTTCAGATTACCAACCGCCGCAATCATAACAACGCCTTTCCACAACCCGCAATGAAGGGAAGTGATGAGTGATGAATCAAAGGCGAGTGCTTCTTTTACTCATCACTCATCACTCATCACTGTTCTCTCACGGGTTCGCGCAAGATGGCGCGTGCGGCTTGGCGTGCGCGTTCCGCCGCCGATGGATGTGTTTCATGTAGGCGCGCGATTTGAGTCAGCGATTCGCCGGTGCGTGACAACATGCGAAACAGGTCGCCTTCTTCCGCTCCGGTTTCGCGGACGAGTGTGTCCCACGTCGCGCCGCGCGCCCAACGTGCGGCGGCGGCGGCGGCGGAATAGTTCATCTCCGGCGCGGCTTCAATCGAATTATTCCATTCAATTTCCGCGATGCGGCGTGCTGTGTTTTCAAACGCGGTGAGGGCGCGCAGAAGCGCATCATCAATCGCAAGTTCACCGTAACTGCGGTCACTGTCGGCGGCGAGAGCGGCGACGACGGCGGCGAAAGTGTGCGCGTCGAGCGTCGAAAAAAGATTCGCGGCGAGTGCTTCGCCGACCAGCACGGGACGGTCAACGCGCAAATCTGCGAGCCACCGTCCGCGTTCCGTGACGCGCTCTGTTTGCAAATCGAGATAGCCAAGCGTGTCGAGAACTTGGGCGCGGTGGGCGAAGGGTTGCCACAAATTTTCGCGCACACTTTCGATGCGGCGTGCATCGCGCGTGATGTTTTCAATCTCCGCGACGAGTGACCACAGGGTCTCAATCGCGCGCAATGAAGATGCTTCGGGATGGGCGTCGGGTGTGCTTGTATGTGGTGTGTCTGTATCGTGCGCGTTGATGCTTTGCGGGTGAACGGCTTCCGTCGTGATGCGTTCGAGCAGAGTGTTGATAATGTCGGTCGCATCTTCACTCGCCCGCCGCGATTCGCGCAGACGCGGTTCGGTGAGCGGGGCGTTTTCGCCCGTATAAGTTTCATCAAAAGCGGCGAGGCGTTCGTTATTGGTGAGCGTATAGATTTTCGTAAAAACTCGCCCGATACGGTCGAGGCTGAAAGAGGCACGGCTGCCGTCTTCGCGCACGCCGCCGATTCCTGCTCCGCGTCGTTCGGTGACGAGTACGAGTTTGCGCGTCGAACGTCCGAGACTGACGACGCGACCGGGCAGAACCGTTTCATCGAGCCAGCGCAAGAAGATTTCCGTGCGCGTGTGCGGCGCGGCTTCGAGGAGATGCGTGCGCGCACTTGAAAGGCGTTCCATGCCGCGCAAGTGTGCGAGGCGGGCGTGAGTCAATTTCGCGTGACGCAGTTTGTCGGTGATGGATTGTTCGCGTGCGGCGACTTCCGTTTCGAGTTTGGTGATGCGCGCGGCTTGTTCACGAAACGCGAAACTGCGTTCGATGATTTCGCGCACCGCGTGAAAACTTCCGTAAGCGTCGAGCAGATTTAAGAGCGTCGTGTACGTCGCGCGGAACTGCGATTCAATCGGTTCGGGCGGGGCATGAAGGAGTTGAAAAATGTGGTGCGGGTTTTGATGGCGTCCGGGAGCGACGACGATAAAGCCGACTTTATCTTTGCCGCGTCGTCCGGCGCGTCCCGTCATCTGGCTAAACTGCGAAGCACCGAGCGGACGCCAACCGTCATTGCCGCGCACGTCCGCGACGCTCAAGACAACCGTGCGCGCCGGAAAATCAACTCCGGCGGCAACCGTCGAAGTCGCAAAAATCGCGTCGAGCAATCCGCGCGACATCATTTCTTCGATGGCGACTTTCCACATCGGAAGGTGTCCGGCGTGGTGCGCCGCCAAGCCTGAACGCACGACCGTATTCCAGTGACGATGCTTGCAAATCTCCGGGTGCGCTTCGGCAAACTCCGTCAAAAAAAATTGGCGGGCTTCGGAGCGCGCACGAGAATCGGGACTCTCTGATTTTTCGCGCACGGCTTGTGCGGCTTCGACGGCGGCTTCATCGCAACGGCGGCGCGTCGGCAGGAAAACGATGGCGGGAAGCAAATCATAAACGCCGAGTGAGCCAATAAGTGTGCCGGAAAGAATTTCGGGCAAGACGGCTTTCACGTTTGATTGATGGCGACCGTCGGCGGTACGCCAGCCCGCGCCGTGATTGCGCCCGCTTCCGCCCGCTTGCGATTTCAGTTGTTGAAGATAGCGCGTGATGTCGGGATTGAAATGCTCATGCTCATCAACGAGCGGCGTCAGTTCGCCTTCCGGGTACATGAACCCGGCGCGAAGCGGCACGGGACGCACGACGCGGGCTTGTGCAACATTGCTCGGTGCGATGTTCGTTCGTGAGCCGTGTTGTGTGGCGTTGTGCGCGGTTTCAATTTGAGTTTCGCGTGTCACGACGCCGCACTTCGTCTGTCTTACTTCGGCAATCCAACTCGCAAGTTCTCCGGCATTGCCGACGGTCGCGGAGAGAAGCAACAGGCGGACGCGGGCGGGCATTAAAATAATCGCTTCTTCCCAGACATGCCCGCGTTCTTCGTCGCCGAGATAGTGGGCTTCGTCGAGTATCACGAGGTCGGCGCGCAAATCTTCACCGTGACGGAGCGCGTCGAAAAGTTGATTACGGAAAACTTCCGTCGTGCCGATGATAAGTGGGGCGTCGGAATTTTCGCGGCGGTCGCCCGTCAGGATGCCGACGTTTTCCGCTCCGAACTCGTTTGAAAATTCGACGTATTTAGAATTGGTCAAGGCTTTAAGCGGACTCGTGTACCAAGCCTTCTTGCCCGCCGCGAGCAGCCGACGAATCTCCTCGCGGGCAATCCACGTTTTGCCGCTGCCCGTCGGGGCGGTGACGAGTACGTCTTCAAATTCCAGACGACGAAGCGCGTCGAGTTGAAACGCATCAGGTTTGAAGGGTCGCGGTTCGGGCGTGCCGATGCCTTCGAGCATACGGCGCACGGCGGGTGGGCGGCGACGCATCGGATAAGGCGAAGCACCGTCGCCGTCAGTCTTGGCTTTGGTGCCCTCACTCGCTTTGAGCGTGTCGCGCGGTTTCGTGTGTCGCTTCGACGACGAGTTTTTTGAGCGCGAATTTTTCCCGTCGCGTGTGCGTGTCATGCGAAGCATCATAACGCAACAGCTTTGTGGAAAGGGGTTGGCGGATGTTAAGTTTTTGTGGGAAGGCGCGCAGCGCGCAGCTTTTACATATCACGGTGTGTGGGTTTGCGATGCTTAAATTCCCGCCAACTTATAAGCGGCGAACGGCGTCTAAGCTTTGTTTTACGGTGATTATTTATGATTGATGAAACGACATTTAGTACACAGGGAAACGGCGCGGGCAGTAATCGCGCTGATGAAATGTTTAAGGCGTACCGGCGGCAATTGAAAAATCGTCGCGGGCGCGCGTTGGCTTATACGGTCATCGGTTCGCTTATCCTTCACGCGAGTTTCGTGCTTGCCGTGGCGTTTGTTCCGGCGGTAAGCGACGCGCTTCACCTCGTGAATATGTTTCAGGGCGCGGACTTTGCTGATGAAACTTACAACCGCACGCGAATCAATGACACGACGCAAGAAGTCGTGGCGATTGTCAACGCGAACGATCTGTTTCAATACCCGGAAAGCTATTTCACGCCGTATCACGGCACGCGATTGACACCCGAACCCGTCAATGTTTTCAACGATGCGTTCATCGTTTCGACCGCACCGAACTTCACGCCCGAACCTTTGTTCCCCGTGCCGACGCCCGTGCCGACGCCGCGACCAACGCCCGTTGCGCCCGTCGTTAAACCGACACCGACCACGACGCCCGCCAACGCGAATACGAACGCTGCAATCGCATCTTCGACCAACGCGAACAATACGAACGCGGCGAATAACGCGAAAGAAGAAATCGCCGCCGACGCGACTGAACCGACCGAGCAGGAAGCGCAGAAGGCGAATGAGAAATTAGGCTTTCCGAAAATCAATTCGCGCCCGTTCAAAGATTTACTCGCACGCGGCAAGACGCTTCATGACGCGAAGCAGATTGATTTAAGCGCGAAACTTGAAATGGAAATCGAAGCCGTGCGCGCGAAAGACGGTTCGCTCACGGATGTCAAAATCGTGCGTGCGACGGGTTCACCCGAAGCCCGCCAACTCGCACTCGATTTCATCTCTGCCTTGAGTGACAGCCGCGTCTTGAGCCGTCTCGAAGGCATGAACCGTTTGAATATGGCGGTCACGCTCGATGATGAAAAAGTCAGCACGGAAATCAAAAGCGAGATGACTTCCACCGATGAAGCGACGACGATGAGCAAAGGTTTGAACGGGCTTTTATTCTTTGCGATTCTCAAACGCGAAGGCGGCGAAGAAGCCGTCCAGATTTATAAGAACATCAAACTCTCGGCGCGCGATAAACAGGTCGTCGTCAATTTTGCGATGCCGCGTGCGGAAGCCGGAACGCTGATTTCAACGCAGTTAGCGAAGCCAAGCTAAGGTGGACTTCGCATTTTTAAGTCGCTTGCGAGACGCGCGGACGCTCACTTACAATCAATCGTGCCTTAGCTGCGGCAGCAGCGTCAGACGGTAGCCCACAGTGAAGCAAAGCGTAACTGTGGGTTCAAGTAAGTAGTTCATGTTGTTAGCTGCGGCAGCAGCGTAAGAAAATCCAATGAGATTACACAGGCATAAAAATTTCTGTCGCTACTGCCGTAGCTGAAATCTTTATCTGTGCTTGTGACCCACAGCTACATTTCATTTCGCTGTGGGCTACCGTCTTGTCGCTGCTGCCGCAGCTAAAAGACAGTGCATATACTTAAACTTTTGGATTCGCATTTTTAACATTCAATCTCCTAATTTCCTTCGATAAAACACAAACCTAAACAGCCATGATTGACAAGTTTCTGACCAAAGTTTTCGGCAGCAGTAACCAGCGTTACCTGAAAGGTATTCAACCGCTTGTCGTGCGTATCAACGACCTCGAAGCGCAAACGAAGGCTTTGAGCGATGACGAAATGCGCGCCCGTACCGCGCGCTTTCGTGAGCAGATTGCCCAAGCCGTCAAAGATGTGACGGATAAGGATGAGCGCAAACGGCGTGAGCGTGCGGCACTCGATGAGATTTTGCCGGAAGCCTTCGCCCTTGTGCGTGAGGCGAGCGTGCGCGCGACCGGGATGCGTCATTTCGATGTTCAACTTATCGGCGGCATCGTGCTTCATCAAGGGCGCATCGCGGAGATGCGAACCGGCGAAGGCAAAACCCTTGTCGCCACTCTGCCTTCGTACTTGAACGCTTTGACGGGGCGCGGCGTCCACGTCATCACGGTCAACGATTATCTCGCCGCCCGCGATGCCGAATGGATGGGACGCATTCACAATTTCTTGGGCTTGACCGTCGGTTGTATCCAGAACGACCTCGACGATTGGCAACGCAAAGACGCTTACGCCGCCGACATCACTTACGGGACGAATAACGAGTTCGGCTTCGATTACTTGCGCGACAACATGAAGTTCGATTTGGCGACGACCGTGCAGCACGGTCACTACTTCGCCGTCGTTGACGAAGTTGATTCAATCCTGATTGACGAAGCCCGCACGCCTTTGATTATTTCCGGCGCGTCGGACGAAGCGACCGACAAGTATTACCGCGCCGATGCTGTCATCCCGCAATTAAAGAAGGGCGAAGAAGACAAAGCGAACAACATCAAGACCGGCGATTATGTGGTTGACGAAAAACAGCACACTGCCGTTTTGACCGAAGAAGGCGTCTCGAAAGCCGAGCGTTTGTTGGGCGTCGGCAATCTTTACGAACCGTCGAATATGGAACTGCTTCACTGCGTCGAACAGGCTTTGAAGGCGCACACGCTGTATCGCCTTGACCACCACTATGTGATTCAAGACGGCGAAGTCATCATCGTTGACGAGTTCACCGGACGCTTGATGAAAGGGCGGCGTTGGTCTGACGGACTTCATCAAGCCGTCGAAGCGAAAGAGCAGGTTAAGATTGAACGCGAGAATCAAACACTCGCCACGATTACTTTGCAAAACTATTTCCGCCTCTATGAAAAACTCTCCGGCATGACCGGAACGGCGGAAACCGAAGCCGAAGAATTTGGGACGACTTATAACCTTGATGTAACGATTGTGCCGACGCATCGCCCTATGGTGCGCGAGGATAATTCGGACGTGATTTACCGCACGCTGCCGGAGAAGTGGGAGGCGGTCGTCGAAGAAATCAAAGAGCGTCACGAGAAAGGTCAACCCGTTTTAGTCGGTACGGTATCGGTTGAAAACTCCGAACTCATCGCGCGCAAACTGCAAAAAGTCGGCGTTCCGCACAACGTACTTAACGCCAAGTATCACGAACGCGAAGCCGAAATCATCGCCCAAGCCGGACGCAAAGGCACGGTCACCATCGCCACCAACATGGCGGGACGCGGCACGGATATTCTCTTAGGCGGCAACCATGAAGAGATGGCGAAAACCTTTTTACGCGAAGCCGAAATCAATCCCGACGAAGCAACCGAAGAAGAAATGAACGAGGCTCTCGCGCGTGCCAAACGCATCGTCGAGAGCGAGAAACAGGAAGTCGTGTCAATCGGCGGTCTGCACATTTTGGGAACGGAACGCCACGAAGCCCGCCGCATTGACAATCAGCTTCGCGGGCGCGCCGGACGGCAGGGCGATCCGGGTTCGTCGCGCTTCGTGTTGTCTCTTGAAGACGATTTGATGCGGATTTTCGCGGGCGACCGTGTGAAGGCGTTGATGCAGAGATTGGGTATGGACGAAGGCGTCGCCATCGAATCGAAGATGGTTTCCAAACGCATCGAAGCCGCGCAAAAGTCGGTCGAAGGCAGAAACCTTGAGACGCGCAAACACCTTGTCAAATACGACGACGTGATGAATCGTCAACGCGAAACGATTTACGGTTTGCGTCGTCAGTTGATGGAGCAACCCGACCAGCGCGATTACCTTGTCGGTGAAACGGGCGTCGCGCGCGATTTGCTTTCCGATTTGACCAAGCAGTATCTCGACCCGGAAGTCTCGCCCGCCGATTGGGATGTCTTGAACTTCAAAGTCCAACTCGCTTCCGTCTATGATTTGGACGCCGACGAAGAAGGGATTGATTTCACTGAAACCGCGAGTGAACAAATCGAAAGCCAACTGTGGGAGCGCATCAAGCACAACTACGAAGACAAGGAACAACAAGTCGGCGTCGAAGCGATGCGAACTTATGAGCGCATCATCATGCTCAATATCATTGACGCGCAATGGAAAGACCACCTGCTCGCACTCGACCACTTGAAGCAAGGCATCGGGCTTGTCGGCTACGGGCAGAAAGACCCGCTCGTCGAATACAAAAAAGAGAGTTTCGATTTGTTCCAAGCGATGCTCGACCGGATTGATACCCTGACGATTCGCTCGCTGTTTCATCTTCAAGTCGTCAGCGAACAAGCACCCGAACAGGTCGAAGAACAACAACTGCGCCGCCGTATGCGCCGCCCTTCGCGCATGACCTTCACGGGTCCCAACCAGAACGCGGCGGCAGCGGGCGAAGAAGTCGCAGTCGCTAAACCCATCACCCGCGACCAGCCGAAAATCGGGCGCAACGAACTCTGCCCGTGCGGGTCGGGCAAGAAATCCAAGAAGTGCTGCGGGGCGTGAAGTTTCACCCCGCAGTTTTTCCACCTTCATAAAACTTTTCCACCTTCATAAAACTATGAACACACCGGAGAAGCCCGCGCTTTCGTCAAGCGCGCGTTTGCAGGTTCATCAACTCGTCCGCTTTGTCACCATCGTTATCGTTGCGTGCTTGATTGTTGCAGCGTGTCTCAATTCGCAAGCCCAAGTTCAAGCACAATCATCAACCGCCCGCGATAAAGGCATCAGCCTTTTCAAACAAGGCGACACGAAAGAAGCAATCAAAGAATTACGCCGTGCTGTCAAAGATGACAAGAGCGATGCCGTTGCGTGGCATCATTTAGGTTTAGCTTTGGCGCAGAAAGGCGACAAAAGTGGCGCGCGGAAAGCTTTTGATAAAGCTTTCAATTTATTTTTTGAGACAGCACTTAAAGATTTGTATGCGCCCGCAGAAACTACTGCGGAACAGTTATCAGAAGTGAACAAAAGACGCTCCGACCGCATCGCCGCAGCTTTTCAAGCGACACTTGACAGCTTTGATCAACTCGTTTCTATCAATCCCAAAGTTCAAGAGAAGTATCATTTTCAACGCGATGATGTATTGTGGATTGCTCAAGATTTCCGGCAAGGCGGCAATTCTGTTGGAGTTGTTTATCGCCCTGAAGAAGTTGATAAAAAGGCGGTCATCACTTTCAGACCTGAACCTATGTACACAGATGAAGCACGCAGCAATGGTGTTCAGGGAAAAGTAGCTATGCGCGTAATTCTTGCTGCCGACGGTACGATTCGCCTTCCCGTAGTTGTAAAATCTCTAAGTCATGGCTTGACCGAACAAGCTATTCGCGCCGCTCTTAAAATCAAGTTTAAGCCAGCACAAAAGAACGAACGCGCGGTTTCAACTGTCGCAAATATAGCGTTTAGCTTCAACGTATATTAAGCATTTCGTGTGACAACGAACATTACTTCATCAAATCCGGTCGTTCAAAAAATCATCTCCGGCGCGGCTCCACCGGCGGCGCAGATGATGGCGGCACGCGGGATGTTGCCGCTTCCGGCGGGTGACTTGATGGAAGTCTTGGTTTATTTGCGCGGCAGCGAGAGTGAAGCAGTCAAAGCGGCGGCGGATGAAACTCTCGCCGCGCAAGACATGCAAAGCCTGCTCGATATAGCGCAAGGTGCGGAAGCCGCCCCGACGGTGCTTGAGTATTTAGCGACCAATGATCGGGCAAGTCGTGCCGTGCATGAAGCCGTGACGCTCAACTTGAAGACGCCTGATGCGGCAATCGTGCGCCTCGCTTCCGCGACGACCGACCCCGCGTTGCTTGAACTTATCAGCACCAATCAGCAACGCTTGATTCGCCTTCCCGCGATTGGCGATGCGGTGTTGGCAAACACGTTGCGGACGCCGCAAGCCGAGCGGCGCGTGCGCGAAGTTCAGAAAGAGTTTTTCGAGAAGGAACGCGGAGCGCAGCAAATCGCCAGCGAACTGCGTGCGCGCGGCAACGAGGCGGCGGCGGAGTTTCTCGAACAGGCGGAATCGTTCGGAGCGGACGAAACCTTGACCGACGATGATGCGTGGCTCATCGCGTCGCACATCGAAGTCACGGACGACGAGATTGACGATTCATGGTTGCCGTCGGAACGGCTTGAAGAAATCTTCGCTGAAACCGAAGAATATCGTCTCGCCAACGCCGAACGTATCCTCGCGGAGACGAGTGCCGAAGCGGGCGGTATCGCGCCGGAGCGCGTATCTTTGATTCGCCGCGTGATGCTGATGAACGTCAAAGACCGCGTGAAGTTGGCGATGAAGGGCGACCGCGAAGCCCGCGCGATTCTAATTCGTGACGCGAATAAAATGGTTTCCGTCGCCGTCATCAATAACCCGCGCGTCACCGACCAAGAAATCGAATCCATCACCGCGATGCGAACCGTGTCCGATGAAGTCCTGCGCCTTATCGCTATGAGCCGTCAGTGGTCGCGTTCCTACGCCATCACACACAATCTCGCGCGCAACCCCCGCACCCCGATTGCGACCGCGATGGGCATCCTTCCACGCATCCGCGCTAAAGATTTGGAAGTCATGTCGAAAAGCAAAAACGTCGCCGAAACGGTTCGCCGTCAAGCTTACCGCCTCTCGCAGGCGCGTGCCGGACGTTGAAGAAGTTGCGCGGCAAAGCGGTGCGCCGTCGTGATAAACTCTCCTCGAAATTCACCGCAAAAGGAAGTTCACGTCATGGCTTTAGCAGTTGATTTGATGGTCACAACATCGCCGCTCATCAAGACCTATACGCTCGAAGAGTTTTGGGAATTGCCCGACCCGCCCGATCGCTCGAAACTCGAACTCATCGCCGGAGTGCTTTATATGACACCACCGCCCGAACAAACGCACGATAGTTCCGTCAGACGACTCAATCGCCTGATAACCGCCGACTTGATTGCCGCTAAAGATAAAGGAAGTCTATACGTTCCGCGCGCCGCGCTTTGGACGGGCAAGCGGACATATCTCGAACCGGATTTGTTTTATGTTTCGGCGGAACTCGAAGCGCGGCTTGACCCTAAGCGGCGGACGACGGCTGACCTCGTGGTCGAAGTCATCTCGCCCGGTTCGGCGATGTACGACCGCACCACGAAGAAAGATACTTATGCCGCGCTCGGCGTGCTTGAATTATGGCTCGTTGATGAGCAATCCGAAACCGTCGAGGTGCTTAAACTCGCGGGCAAGCGTTATGACGAAGGGCAAACTTTTAATGGTGATGATGTAATCCTCTCCGCCGTATTGCCGCGCGTGACGTTCACCGCCGCGCAAGTTTTCACGGACTGACACGCTCTGTTTCCTACTTCAAAAAATCTCGCCGCCTTTTCGCAACATAGACCATCCGACATCGGTTATCGTGTGACTCGCCGCACCCCACCACAAGCCGAAGAAACTCGCCCACAACATCATCGTATCCGCGCTCTGAAACAGCGCGAGTTGGACAGCGCGCCATTCATGCCAGATTTCAATGGGCAATGGTACGGCTTGCGTGACGAGTGCGGCGCGCGCGTACAGGGCGAGCATCGTGAGGAGCGCGATGATGCCGCTAAAGTAAAGCACGCGAAACAGTGTCCCGAACACGATGCCGTGTGACCACCGCGAACGGTGCGCGAACACGACTTTGTACGGTAGCCACAGAAAACGAAACACGCCCCAGCGTGTGTATTGTGTGCTTTGCGTATCTAAATCGGGTCCGAACATAAAGCCGCTAAATGCGGTCGCGGCGGTCGCGGCGATAGCGAGTTGTGAATCTCCGGTTAAGAACCACGTCGCCCCGAAGGTCGGCGGCAAGATGAGCAGTGTTATCAGGTCGTGAGTTTTTCCCGATGGCATGATGAATGTATTGTGAGATGTGTCGTGAAATAAAGTTGATGATTGTCAAAGTCGGCGTGCGAGGTTCACGCCCGTTTGCTTATAGCACGGCGTCGGGCGCAGATGATAATTGAAGCCTGTTTGCGTCGCCTGATTTTGCGTTGATACACTCGCGGTCACAATGGCAAAACGCGGCAAACTACAAAACAACGCTGAATACTTGACGACCCGCCTCTTACTCGGCGCGCTCGAAACTCTGCCGCGCCCCGTCGCGGTCGCTGCCGGACGGAAGTTCGGCGCGCTCACATACCGGACGCTCGGCAACTTGCGGCGCACCGGAGAGCGCAATTTACAACTCGCGTTTCCTGAAAAAAGCGAAGGTGAACGCGAACGCATTCTGCAGGCAAGCTTTGCGAGTCTCGGTCGTCTGCTCGGTGAGTTCAGTCATCTTTCGCGCCACACGCCGGAGAGTCTGCGCGCGGCGGTTGATTACGACGAAACCGGGATGAGTTATTTGGACGAAGCCCGCGCGACCGGGCGCGGCATCATCTTTCTCACGCTTCATCTCGGCGCGTGGGAACTCTTGAGCTTCGCGCATTCCGCGATTCATCATCCGCTCGCGTTTATGGTGCGCCGCCTCGATAATCCTTTGCTCGAAACTTTCGTTGACGCACGCCGCACGCGCTTCGGCAATGAAACTATTGACAAGAAAAGTGCCGTCCGGCGCGCCTTAAAAGTTTTGCGCGAAGGCGGCACGCTCGGCATTTTAGGCGACCTCAATACGCAACCGCAGGAAGGCGTGTTCGTTCCATTCTTCGGCATCCCCGCCTGTACGACCGCCGGAATTGCGATGCTCACGCTTCGCACCGATGCCGTCATTGTTCCGGCGTGCGCCCCTTGGGATGAGCGGCAGGGCAAGTATATATTTCAGGGTCAAAAGATGATTGACTTGGAGCGCAGCGGCGACAACGAAAAAGATGTGCTGGCGATTACCACGGCTTGCACACAGGCGATTGAAAACTTTGTCCGCGCGTATCCCGAACAGTGGTTATGGGTTCATAAACGTTGGCGCACACGCCCGCCCGGAGAGCCTGATTTATACGGCACACGGCATCCGTCTGGTGTGGAAGCGGTGAAGGAAAATGCTTAAAAAAAGCGATTCTCAAGTCACCAATTTACATCCAATAAAACTTTGTCACAAAAATGTATCGGAAATCGAGAAATGTCCTTGACATGTCACAAAGCTTTGAGTTAAGTTGCACTCGTTGGATGTGGTCGCTCCCAACTTCCCCCGAAGACCACATTGTTCTTTGCACGCTCAAAAGCCTTAATTGGTATTCACCATGCTTGAAAAGCTTGGTGTGGATTGAAACCAAACCAAACGCCTGTCGCTTTCCGGGTCGCCTGTAAATGACGACTCCCAGCATCACCGAAAAAGCCACCCGTTCATGTCCGAGAGCCTGCCTTCCCCCAAGATTAAAACCCCGCTAGACGCCAACATCTAGCGGGGTTTCCTCCGTTTAGCCGCAAATTTAACTGACTTTCACATCGCCATTCCGCCGTCAATCTGAATCACCTGACCCGTGATGTACGCGGCGGCGTCGGATGCCATGAAGCACGCGATGTTTGCGATTTCTTCGGGTTGGGCGAAGCGTCCGAGCGGAATCTGTTCGAGGATTTTCGCTCTGTATGCGTCGTCGAGCGCACCCGTCATATCGGTGGCAATCATGCCGAGCGCGAGGGCGTTGACACGCACATTGCGGCTGGCGACTTCACGCGCGAGTGCTTTAGTCAAACCAATCATTCCGGCTTTCGAGGCGGAATAGTTCGATTGTCCGGCGATGCCGTTCGTGCCGCTGATTGACGTGATATTGAGAATCACGCCGCCCGCTTCCTGTTTCAACATAAAGCGAATCGCGGCGCGCGAGAAATTCCACGCGCCTTTCAGGTTCGTATCAAGCACCGCGTCCCAATCGTCTTCTTTCATGCGAAGGATGAGATTGTCGCGCGTGATTCCGGCATTGTTGATAAGGAAATCAATGCGTCCGAATTTGTTTTTGATTTCTTTAACAAAACCGCCGACCGCTTCCGTGTTTGCGACATCCACTTGCGCGGCGAATGATTCGACGTTCAAGTTGGTCAATTCATCTCGCAGAGTATTCGCTGCCTCAACGCTTTGCGCGTAATTGAAAGCGACATTGCACCCGCGCCGTCCGAGTTCCAGACAAATCGCCCGCCCGATTCCGCGTGTGCCGCCGGTGACGATAGCGGCTTTGCCGGAAAAAGTTTTTATTAAATCGCTCAAAAGCAAAATCTCCTCTTTCAGTAACTCACCTTACGCAGTTTTGATTTTTAGCCCGATTCATCGGGCTTTGCGGCGAAGCGGCACTTAGACCGGTTCCGTTGACGGCTGGGTGAAGCAAGTTGAAAATTGGAGGGCGTTTTAACGTCCTTCCCGCATCCGCTTTAGCATCCGGCTAAAGCCAACTTTACAAAAGGACGTTAAAACGCCCTTCAAGGTTTACGTCGGTTGTCCACGCGATGAATCGCGTGGCTAAGTGCCGCGTGCGCGAAAAGCCGCTTGAAAGCGGCTAAAGACAAAACGGCGTAAGGTGAGTTGATAAAGTATTTGTTTTGCCTCGTTGATTGTTCCCGTCAATTCGACGGCTGACAGTGATGTTTCCATTTTGTTTTAACTCCGGCAAAGAAAGTATCACTTCATTCTAACCTGATGCGCGGCGAAAAGCCGCAGCGCGTGATGCGTTCAATCGTCACACGCCTAAAATCATCCTTTCGACTTCCTCTTTGGCGCGAGTCAACAACGCTTGTCCTTCGCGGCGCAAGTCTTTTGCCTGCGTATAGATTGCTTGGACGTGCCGCACGATTTCATCTTGCACTTCAGGCGGCGGCAGAGGGATTTTTAATCTTTGCAGTTCGTCAAACGTGATTGCCGGATAATTGCCGCCGCTGCTTCTTTTCTTCTCGCTCTTTGTCGTATTAATCATCGGCTTGCTTGCGGATTTTATTCAGCGCGTGAAGCAGAAAACCGGAACTGCCGCACGCCGGGTCAAGCACCAAATCTTTATTCCGTATCGGCAACACGTCAACGATGAAATCAACGACCGGGCGCGGAGTGAAATACTGTCCGAACTCGCCGCGAAAAAAGCTGCCCATGAAACTTTCAAACGCGCGCCCTTTGCTGTCCAAATCCGTTTCGTTCAAGTTCAAAGGTGCGAGATAACCGACGACGGTTTCAAGTTCCGGCGGGCTAAGTCTGATGTCATCCTTGAAAACTTCCGGGTCTTCCTTGCGCCCTTCTTCGTAAATCTTTTGCACGCGCCTTAACGAATCTTCCGGCGGTTCACCCGTGAAGACTTGAAAATCGTAAGGCGTGCCGCGTTTGCGGTCGCGCTTCTCGTCCCAGATTTTACAAAAGATAAGTTTGTCCAATTCATCGAACGCTTCCGAAGGATTGCGCTTGCCGCCCGCCCACAGTGCATCGTGCGCTTGCTTGAACTTGCGCGTCATCTCGCTTTGCGAAATGGTTTCGATGTCAAAAGCTTTCTCGCCCGTTTCGTCAACTCCGCCGCGAAAGTATTTGGCTTTCGGCGGCTTCTTTCCCAAGCGCGGAATGTCCGCGAGACGATTCTCTTCGCGCTCTTGCCCGCCGAAGTTTTTCGTATCGAAATAACTGTCGAGCGTCTTCGATGTCACCCACAGATAAGACGCTTTGAGCGCGTTCGCGTAACTGAAACCTTCGTCAATCCCCAACTTATATTCGGCGTCCGTCGCGTCCGCCTTTTTGCATTCGACGATGATGTAAGGCGCAGTTCGCGCGTCGTCTTCATAAACGATGATGTCCGCCGACTTTTTAGCGACACCCATCGGCACGACGGTTTCAAGCGAAATCCGTTTGACAGGATAATTGTAATCAACAACAAGGCGCACAAACGCTTCGGCGCGCACACGCTCTTCCGGGTCGTTAAAGTTGTAAGATTTATTTTGCTGCGGGTATTTGATGCGCGTGCGTTCAGCGTTGAAAGAGATGAGGTTGCGGCGTGTGCCTTCTTCGATAGGATTCATATTTAGCGGGCGAACCTTTGTTCAAGTGGTGTTGAATCGCGTGAACGGGATTGATAACAAAATGCCGCGCCGATGTGAATCAAGGACGCGGCATAAAGCGAAACGGAGCGGGCGGAAATTACAGGTTGAAGTTGTCTTGAGCCATTGCGGATTGCCTCACAATTCAAGCGACTTCAAATACTGTCTGAACTCCGGCGCGAGGTCATCGCGCTTCAATGCGAACTCGACGGTGGCGATAAGAAAGCCGAGTTTATCGCCCGCGTCGTGGCGTGTGCCGTCGAAGCGGACGGCGTAGAAATCGCGTTTCTTTAAGAGCGAACGCATCGCATCGGTGATTTGAATTTCGCCGCCCGCGCCCGGCGTCGTGGCTTCGATTTCAGGGAAGATGTCGGCGGTTAAAATGTATCGCCCGATGATGGCAAGGTCAGAAGGTGCGTCTTCATACTTAGGTTTCTCGACCATATCGCGGATTTGATAAACGCCGTCTTCGACTTCTTCCGCGTCAATCACACCGAAGCGCGAAATAGCCGCACCCGCAATCTGCATCGTGCCTAAAACCGGAGCGTCGTACTTTTCATAAACCCGCATCATCTGTTTAAGCGCGGGCGTTTCCGCGTCCACCACGTCATCGGCAAGCATCACCGCGAACGGTTCATCGCCGACCAAATCTTTCGCTTGCAAAATCGCGTGACCCAAACCCAAAGCTTCTTTCTGGCGCACATAAGAAACGCGCGCCATCTCGGTTATCGCGCGCACGCCTTCGAGTGCTTCAAGCTTGCCGCGCTCACGCAGAAGCTGTTCGAGTTCAAACGAAATGTCGAAGTGGTCTTCAATCGCGGTCTTGCCGCGACCCGTGACGATGATGACCGATTCGATGCCCGACGCGACGGCTTCTTCGACCGCGTACTGAATCAAAGGCTTGTCAACGAGCGGCAACATCTCTTTCGGTGAAGCTTTGGTGGCGGGAAGAAAGCGCGTGCCGAGTCCGGCGGCGGGAAACACGGCTTTACGAATTTTTTGTGGCATAAAACCTTCTTGTTCAATTTTGGATTTCGGATTTCGGATTGTTAGCTCACCGTCCGGCGACTCGCTTGACAGGCGCGTGCGTGCGCGGATAGCGTGACGCTTTGTTATAAACAATCAATTTACGGAAGCCAAAATTCTTAACACACATCGGAGTATGTGAGCAAATGCTTGATTTGAATTATGTGCGCGCCAACCTCGATGCCGTGCGTCTCGCCCTCGATGCGCGCCGCTTTCCCGTGGAAGCCCTCGAAGACTTCGTGCGACTCGACGTGAAACGGCGGGCGACGATTGCCGAATCAGACACGCTCAACGCACAACGCAACACTGCGAGCCGCGAAATCGGCGCGTTGATGAAAGACGGCAAACGCGATGAAGCCGACGCGCGCCGCCAAGAAATTACACAACTCAAAGAACGCATCGCGGAACTCGATGCCAGACGCGACGCATCGGAAGCACAGATGCGCGGATTGCTTTCGACGCTTCCGAACATCCCGCACGAAAGCGTGCCGACGGGCGCGGACGAAACCGCGAACACGGAAGTGCGTCGTTGGGGAAGCATACCGGAATTTGATTTCACCCCGCGTGACCACGTTGAGATTGGCGAAGGATTAAAGATTTTGGATTTGGAGCGCGCGACCAAAATCAGTGGCGCGCGTTTCAATATACTCAAAGGCGCGGGCGCACAACTTGAACGCGCACTGGTTAATTTCATGCTTGATGTTCACACACGGTGGGCTGGTTACACGGAAATCCTGCCGCCGTTTATCGTCAACGAAGCTTCACTATTCGGCACGGGACAGCTTCCGAAATTTGAAGCCGACCTGTTCAAACTCAATGATGAGCGCGGCTTGTATCTCATCCCGACGGCGGAAGTTCCCGTTACGAATCTTCACCGCGACGAAATCCTAGACGCTTCTGATTTGCCTCTGAAGTGGACGGCGTACAGCCCGTGCTTTCGTTCCGAAGCCGGAAGTCACGGGCGCGACACGCGCGGTCTCATACGCCAACATCAATTCGAGAAAGTCGAACTTGTCAAATACGCATTGCCTGAAAACTCTTTCGATGAACTCGAAACCCTGACGCGCGACGCCGAACGCATACTCCAACTCTTAGGTTTGCCCCATCGCACCGTTCTACTTTCAACCGGCGACATGGGCTTTTCGGCGGCGAAAACTTACGACATAGAGGTTTGGATTCCAAGTCAAAACGCTTTCCGCGAAATCTCGTCGTGTTCCAACTGCACCGACTTTCAAGCCCGCCGCGCTTCGATTCGCTTTCGTCGCGCGGGCGGCGCGAAGCCCGAATACGTTCACACCTTAAACGGTTCGGGCTTAGCAGTCGGGCGAACATGGCTGGCGATTTTAGAAAACTATCAACAAGCGGACGGCTCGGTTTTAATCCCCGAAGCTTTACAGCCATACATGAACAACTTGGAACGCATCGAGATTTGAATGAAACTTTTCGGAAACAGCGAAGTCAATGATACCGACGCAGAAACCGAGCGCGTGATGATTGAGTTGTGGCGCAATGCTCCGGCATGGCGCAAGATTCAGCAGGTGTTTGCGCTAAATGCGATGCTTGATTCGTTGATGCGCGCGAACATCGTCAGGCACAATCCGCACGCTGACGAAGCCGAAATCCGGCGACAAATAGCGAAAAGAAAGTTGCCGCCGGAACTGTTCGCTAAAGTGTACGGAGCGGCTAAAAGCGAAGTCGGGGAAGGCAAAGCGGGATGATAACCAATCCAATCGAGATTTTAATTTACGTCGCGCGTGTCTTTGAAGATGTCGGGGCGCGTTACGTTTTTGTCGGTTCGATTGCGAGTTCGCATCACGGTTTGCCGCGTGCGACCAACGACGTTGATTTAGTTTCGGATTTGTCTTTAGGGCAAGCCGCGCCTTTTATCAAAGCGGTTGAAAAAGATTTCTATGTGAATGAAACAAGCGTGCGGCGTGCTCTGCAAACTCACCATTCGTTTAATCTGATTCACTTCGAGTCGTCTCTGAAGGTTGATGTTTTCATTCCCCCGCCAAATGGTTTCGGTTGGCAAAGTCTGCTTCGTCGGCAAGCAGAACCGATTGACGAAAGCCGCAAAGTTTTCATCGCTACGGCGGAAGACACAGTGCTTGCGAAGTTGGATTGGTTCGTCAAAGGCGGTGGAACATCTGAGCGTCAATGGTCGGATGTTTCAGGAATCATTAAGTTCCAGCGAGACAAGCTTGATTACGATTATCTGCGTGAATGGGCGGCGCGGTTGAAGGTTGATGATTTGCTCCAGCGTGTGTTGGACGAAGCACGCTCGTAATAAACTTGTAAAGACAAACAGAAGCCGACTCGTAAAATTATTTACGAGTCGGCTTCTGTAAAAACACGTGAGTTCGATGTAAGGATTTCAGCCTCGTAGAGGCGACATGTAATAGCCCACGGCGTCAGCCGTGGGAACAGGCGGGTATAAAACCTCAAGCCCCGCAAGGGGCGACACAAGTTGTGTCGCCCCTTGCGGGGCTAAAACATTTATGAAACATCCAACCCACGGCTGACGCCGTGGGCTATTACTATGTCGCCCCTTTCAGGGGCTGACGAACTCTCACGTCGAACTCTCATGAAAGTGGTCAGTGGGCGGTGGTCAGAAAAGAAGCCGTCATTGCTCACCCTCATTTTCATTCGTGGTGCTGATGCCGCGAATCATGGAGACTTACGTTAAAAACGGCTTCCTACCTGATTTCTAAATCAAACGGCATCATCGCCACCGCTTCGCCGCGCTTCAATTTATCGAAAACAGAAACATAACGAAGTGAGCGTTGGGCTTCTTTCGGCATCGCATCAATCATGGTTTGACGCGCGGAAGCGGCGCGGGCTTCGTCGGTTGTGTCGTTGCCCAAGAACGATTCGAGGAAGGTCTTCGGGGTAGGGAACACGACGCGGCGCACCTCTTTGTCCGCCGGAATGTTGGCGAGACTTTTGGCGACTTGGATGGATTTTTCAAAGCCGCCGATTTCATCCACCAAGCCGCGTCCGCGCCCCTGCGCTCCCGTCCACACGCGACCTTGCGCGATGGAGTTGATGTACTCGACATCGCGCGAGCGTCCACGCGCGACTTTGGTGATGAAGGTTTGATAGAAATTCTGCACCATGTTCTCGAACACTTTCCGCTCATCGGGTGAGAACGGTTGGTCTTCGCGCAACAGTCCGGCGTTCTTGCCGCGCAAGACGTATTCGTTCGACACACCGAGCCAATCGTAGAGTCCGCGCACTACGGGCTTGAAGCTAAAGACACCGATTGAACCCGTGATGGTTGATGGTTGGGCGACGATTTTCGTCGCGCTCATAGACATCTGATACGCGGCGGACGCGGCAACGTCGCCCATCGAAATCACGACCGGCTTTTGTGCTTTACAGAGATTCACCGCGTGGTCAATCGCATCGCCCGCGATACCTGAACCGCCGCCGCTATCAATTCTTAGAACGACGGCGCGCACGGTCTTGTCGTCGCGCGCATCGTTTAAGGCTTTGATAATTGTGTCCGCACCGATAGTGCTGTTGCCGGATGTGCCGCTGTTGACCGTTCCTGCCGCGTAGATGACGGCGATGCGTTCGCCCTTATTGAGGTTAAGGGATTCGGGTGTGACGGCTTTATATTTCGACGCCGCGACGGTGCGAAGTTTCTTTTCGTCATCGTCATCGCCATAACCAAGCCGTTTGCGGAAGTCGTCATCTATCTCGTCGCGGTAGGCGACGGCATCAATCAAACGCGCGCCGCGTGCCTGTTCGGGCGTGAGCGGCGCGTTATCAATTAGGGTTCGCACGTCTTGCGCGGAGATGTTGCGCGCCTGTGCGATGCCATCAATGTAGCGATTAAATTCTTCGTCAAGTAAAGAGTTGACGACTTCGCGGTGGGCGTCGGTCATCTGTTTTTCGGTCAGCTGGTCGGGCGCGTTTTTGTATTTACCGATTTTGGCGACTTCCATCTGCACGCCCAATTTGTCCAGTGAGCCGCGAAAGAACATCACATCGGCGGCAAGCCCGTTGATGAACAACACGCCTTCGGGCAGCACGAAAATCTTATCGCACGCTGTCGCAAGGTAATACTCTTTGTTCGTGCCGAATTCGATGACGGCGTGAGCGGGCTTGCCCGACGTGCGAAAGTCCGCGAGTGCATCGCGCAGTTCTTCGACTTTCGCCCATCCGGTTGACAGTAAATTTATCTTCAACATCACACCGCCGATGCGCGTGTCCGCTTTGGCTTTGCGAA
Source organism: Pyrinomonadaceae bacterium MAG19_C2-C3 (assembly GCA_024330265.1). Taxonomy (GTDB): domain Bacteria; phylum Acidobacteriota; class Blastocatellia; order Pyrinomonadales; family Pyrinomonadaceae; genus JANDLT01. The sequence goes on from JANDLT010000001.1 coordinate 94,409, forward strand.
GTTGAAGCAGAATGTTCGTCAACGATTCATCGTCGCGGTTAAACAGTTTGGCGGCAATCGGGTCATCGGCAACATAATCGGGAAGCGTGCCGCCGATGTTGAAAACGACAACGCTCTTATCCGCGATGTTCGGTTCGTCATCGCTAAACGCGGAGATGATAAGGGCGACAAGCAACACGCCGACGACGAAGACGACGAGGGCGATGCCGGAAAGGATGAGTACGATTTTGCGTGTGCGTGACATTGGCATAAAACTTTGTGGTTAAGAGAAATCAGAATCCTTCGAGATGTTACTTGGGCGATGCCCGAAGCTTTCGTTAAGTACGTTGATGAATGGTAAAAGGTTTGAGAGGGTGTTCGGAAAAGTACGTAGGGCGTTGCCCTACGCTATTGAATTTATCCCCCTTCGGGGCAATGGCATTAAGTTAAGGTTGTTTAGAGGCGGGCGATGCCCGCCCGTGCGCGGGGACGGCGGGCATAGCCCGCCTCTAAACGGACGATTATTTTCTTAACTTAATGCCATTGCCCTTCGGGGAAGATGAACTTTTCCGAACACGTGCTGAGAGTTTGAAGAAACAAAAGACGGTGTTGAAGTCACTTCACTATCCATCCGCCACCGACGACTTCATCCGCCGCGTAGAACACGGTTGCCTGCCCCGGTGTGACGGCGCGTTGCGGTTCGTCGAACACGACGCGCACGCGATTATGCGGCAGAGGTTCGAGCGTCGCAGGTGCGGGCGTGTGGCGATAGCGCACACGGACTTCGGCGCGCACCGCGTTCGACGGTTCATCGAACGCGACCCAATTCACGCCCGCCGCGATGAACTCACGGCGTGAAAGTTCTTGTTCGTTGCCGACGACGACGCGATTGTGTTCGCTGTCAATCCCGACGACGTAGAGCGGCAGCGTGCGCGTCGTCGCAGGGCGGACGTTTAAGCCGCGTCGTTGCCCTATCGTGTAACGATGCGTGCCTTCGTGTGTGCCGATAAGTTGCCCGCTCGTATTGACGATTTCACCGCGCACAGGGATGTCTCCGGTCTTGCCTTCCGCCTCAAGATAGCGGTCAATAAAGCCCGCGTAATTGCCATCGGGAACGAAGCAGATTTCTTGCGACTCCGATTTCTCCGCGACGCTCAAATCGGCTTCGCGCGCCGCTTCGCGCGTCTCGGCTTTCGACATTTCACCGAGTGGAAACAGGGCGTGTGAAAGCTGTGCTTGCGTCAGTTCCCACAGGAAATAGGTTTGGTCTTTGCGTTCATCGCGCCCGCGAAGCAAGCGATAACGATTCGCCGCCGTGTCATGCACGACGCGCGCATAATGTCCGGTCGCCACTTTTTCGCAACCCAAACTTTGCGCCAGACGGTCGAGCGATGCAAACTTCAAGCGCGAATTACACGCGACACACGGAATCGGCGTCTCACCATTTAAGTAACTCTGGACGAACGGTTGAACCACGTCGCGCTCAAAATCGTCTTCGAGATTCAGCACATAAAACGGGAAACCCAATTCGCCCGCGACGCGACGCGCATCGTACACATCGTCGAGCGAACAACACCGCGACGGCAAAGGTTCGCCGTTCTCATCAACATTTATCCCGCGCCGCTGATTCCAAAGCTGCATCGTGAAACCGACAAGCTCATGCCCCGCAGCTTTCAGTATCGCCGCCGCCGCGCTCGAATCCACGCCGCCACTCATTGCCACTGCAATCTTCATAACAGAGTAGGCAGTAGGCAGTAGGCAGTAGGCAGTAAGGAGTAGGACGAAGCGCGTTTCTTCGTCTTCACTGCCTACTGCCTACTGCCTACTGTCATCTGCTTCCCTTCCTTTGCCGCTACTATTTTGCGAATGTTAAGATGCCCGTCACCACAGCCGAAGCTGCACTTTTCGGGACAAGCAGGGAAGCATACCGCAAAGCATCCTTATCTCAAATTTCGGGATGCCGGATTTCTGATTTACATGAGCGAACAAGCCATCGAAGAATATACCGTCGCCGTCGAACCGTTTTATCTCGCCGTCGGTGCGGAGATTGAATTGTTTGAAGCCGCGAGCGCGGCGCGTCTGCCCGTGATGTTGAAAGGTCCGACGGGTTGCGGTAAAACTCGCTTCGTCGAATATATGGCGTGGAGACTCAACCGCCCGCTTATCACCGTCGCGTGTCATGAAGATTTATCGGCGACGGATTTAGTCGGCAGATTCTTACTCGAAGGTGAGGAGACGGTGTGGCACGACGGACCTTTGACGGCGGCGGTGCGCGCGGGAGCGATTTGTTATCTCGATGAAGTCGTCGAAGCCCGCAAAGATACGGTCGTCATCATTCACCCTCTGACGGATGACCGCCGCCGTTTGCCGATTGAGAAGCGCGGAACGATTCTCGATGCGCCGCCGGAATTTATGCTCGTCGTGTCATACAATCCGGGTTATCAATCCGTTCTCAAAGACTTGAAACAATCAACCCGCCAACGCTTCGTCGCACTCGAATTTGATTACCCGCCGCCGGAACTAGAAGCCGAAATCGTCGCCCGCGAAGGGGGGATAGATTTAAGCATGGCGCGTGACCTCGTGACTATCGGGCAGAAGGTTCGCAACCTGCGCGGGCATGGCTTGGAAGAAGGCGTTTCGACGCGCCTGCTTATTTATGCCGCGCAACTCATCGCACGCGGCATCGCTCCGACGCTCGCCGCCGAAACCGCACTCGCCACGCCGATAACCGATGACCGCGAACTTCAGCGGAGCATCTGCGAAGTTATCAGCACGATTCTTTGATGAACCGAAAAGAAACCGATAAGGCAAAAACGCCCGCGACCATGGCGCGTGCCGAAAGAGGCGCGCCATTTGAACCCGCCGTGCAGGAGCGTTTGCGGACGTTGCGCGCTCTGACAGACCAGCGCACGTTCATTCAACTGGCGCGTGGGTTGAGCAAGCTTCCGGTCGAGCGTTCGCGGGCGGCGTTGGAAGTTAGCACCGGAATCGCGGCGACGAATTGGCGTTTGGCTCTGGATTTCTTGCGCGCCGTGCCGGAAGCGGGGCGAATTTTGGCGGCAGATGAGTTGCGCCTGTGGGGTGAAATCGGGCGGCGCATATCGCTGGCGGATGCGGAGAAGGGGACGGAGTTTTTCCGCTTCGGAGTCATGGATTTAGACGCTGTGCCGGAGCGTGTGCGCCCGTTCGTGTTTGAAGTGTGCGCGCGGCAGATGCGCTTGTCCGCCTCAATCGCCGTCGAGACTTTGCGCGGCGCACGCGGCATCACGCGGGCGACGAATAATTTTGAAACGAAGTTCGCGGAAGAATGGCTCGTCGCGGTTTATCAAACGGCGTTGGAAGTCGCACGCCGTTCAGCGAAGCACAGCGCGGATTTCCTGCACGCCACGCCCGATGCCGCACGGCGTTTGAGTGAAACAGGTTTGAGTGAAGCGAGTCCGGGTGAAGCGAATGATGAAGCGAGTCGCTTTCAAGTCACAAGCGAAGTCGCACGCGCGAGTATCGAACTCGCGCGCTCGTTCGCGGTTTCGGCGGGCGGCATCGCGGCAGATTGGTGGGCGAGTTTAAGCGTGACGTTCGAGCGTCTCGATACGTCTTCGCGCTTGAAGTTAATCGAACATACAGAGAAATTTTTGGAGCGCGGCGGGGCGGCGGGACTCGCGTTTTTCACGGCGGGCGGCGTCGTGATGCGAACAGTTCCGGCGGCGTTCGATGAATGGATAGAATTGATGAACACAATCGCGGCGAGTGGCAATGCCGCGCTCGTCGCGTTCGCGCGTTTAACGCCCGCGTTTTTTGAAGGACTCGCGCGCCCAAATGCGGATGACAAACGGCAAGCGGAACTGGCGACGCGGGCTTTGCGTGTGACGTGTGAAGTCGCGGAAGTGGACGTTGAAAGCGCGATTGCGTGTTTCCGTTCGGCGCGTTCGGCACTCGCGCAAACTTCGATTGAAAACTTCGAGCGATGGGGGCGCGAAGGCTTGACTGCGGTGCGCCCCGACCGGACGAATGAGAAAATAGAATCGCGTGCGCGCCGCAGTTATTACGCTCTGGAGACGCGCGCCAGTCACGAAGCTTTACAGCACGATGCGCGCGGTCTGGCTTTAACGGAAATCGCGCACACGCTTCAACTCTACATCGAAGCCCTCACGGGACGCACGGTTGATGTCGCACCCCTGACCGCGATTCCGGTTGAGTCGCCCATGGGCGACGGGCGCACGATTCATCTGCCCGCGATGGTCGCGGAGTTTGAAGCGGACGAACTTAACTTCCGGCTTTACAAAGTTCTCGCCGCGCACGCCGCCGGACAAATCGAGTTCGGCACACATGAAAAGGCACAGCACGGCGAACACAGCTTGCTCGAAGCGGCATACACTTCGCTCGCGGAACTCTACGCAGAAGATAGCGTCGCGGCTCTCGATGCGTTCTCGCTCTCCGGCTACATCGAAGACGTGCAGAGCGGCGAACAGGCTTTGTCCGCCGAAGACGAACGGCGTCGCATAATTGATGCGCGAAGGAAGATGCCGAAGACGGCGGACTATCGCACGTTGCTCAAACTCTTTCCGAACGAAAATCTGGCGCGACGAATCTTCGGCACGCTTGAGAACGGACGCATAGACCGCCGCCTGCGTCACGCTTATAAAGGCTTGCGCCGTGACCTTGATTTCGTGCGTGAGCGGTTGGCGAAAGAGCGTCCGAACATCGCCCGCGTTCCCGTCACGCTCGTGCCGTTCGAGTTGCTATTTCAGATTACTTTATGCGGCGGAGCGAGCGAAGACGCACACGATTTTTACAATCAAATCACATCCGAACTCGAAAACATCGTCGCGGATTATTTAACGAGTCCGACGGCTTCCGTCGCCGATACGTTGATGGCGACGAGTCGCGTTTATGCGTTGTTTCAATCAATCGTGTCCGACACTCGACACCAAATCGAAAGCGACGAAAACACGCCCGATGACGGTGACGCGAACGATGCGCGCCAACCCGATGCGGACGCGGCGCACAGAGAACCGCACAGCGCGAAGCCGGGCGATACCCGGACTGATGCCCGTGAGCTTTTCAATCAATGGGCGAACTCCACGGCGAGTGAACTCGAAGCCGTTGACGCTCTCGATACGAACGAACGCTTTGCCGCGATGACCGCTCCCGAACAACCGCTCGAAGCGGGCGATGCGGCGTTTCTCTACGACGAATGGGACAGGGAACTCGCGGATTATCGCGTCGCGTGGTGTCGCGTAATTGAAAAGCGCGTGCGTAAGGGCGACCGCTCATTTGTCGAACTCGCGCGTTCGCGTCATCGCGGACTTGTTTCGTCCTTGCGGCATCAATTTCAGCTTCTGCGCCCCGAAGGTTTAAGGCGCGTGCATAACGAACTCGACGGCGACGATTTCGATTTGAGTGCCGTCACCGATTACGTCATAGACCGTCGCGCGGCGCGGCGAACACAAAACGGCGGCAACCGTCACGGTCAACCGTCCGAGCGTCTCTACACCAAACGCCTTCGCCGCGAACGCGATGTCGCAGTCGCCTTTCTGCTCGACCAATCTTCTTCGACCGCGCGCACGATGGGACGGCATCCGCTTCAACCTTATACGAATCCCGGCAGGCGGATTATCGAAATCGAAAAAGAAGGTTTGGTGTTGATGAGTGAAGCATTGGAATCCGTCGGTGACGCTTATGCGATTTACGGTTTCACCAGCGAAGGGCGGCGCAACGTCCGTTTTTACGTTGTCAAAGATTTCGATGAGCGACTCAACGATGAAGTGGAGAGGCGCATCAGCGGCATCAACTTTCAACACAACACGCGCCTTGGGGCGGCGATTCGTCACGCCGCGATGCGTCTCTCTCAACACGAAGCCCGCACGCATCTGCTTATCGTCTTAACCGACGGCAGACCTTACGACCACGATTACGGCGACGCCGCTTACGCCCGCGAAGACACGCGCGAAGCCCTCAGAAGCGCGAGGCTTTCCGGCATCACACCGTTCTGCATCACGATTGATAGAAACAGCGAACAGGAATTAAAAGACTTGTACGGCGAAGTCGGCTACACGATTATTGACGACGTGATGAACCTGCCGGAGCGTATGCCGATGATTTACCGAAAATTGACAACTTGAAAGCAGTAGGCAGAGGGCAGTAGGCAGTAGGCAGTATAAGAAGTGCGTTCAAATCTCAATGCCCGGCATTGAACATTGAACATTGAACTTTGAACCGTCTTCCTGTCTTCAACTGCCTACTGCCCTCTGCCTACTGCCTACTAACTACTGATTTATGAACCAAACACTTTACGATTGCATCGTCATCGGGGCGGGTCCCGGCGGACTTAGCGCGTCGCTGTTTCTCGCGCGGTTTCGTTTGCGCGTTTTGACGTTTCACCACAACAGCCCGCGCAACATCTACTCGCACGGCGTACACGGTTTTCTCGGTCATCACAACATCTTGCCGACCGAACTTTTAGAGCGTGGACGGCAAGAGGTGACGATGCACGGCGGGCTAATCATCGAAGGCTGCGTTACGAAAGTCGAACGCATCGCGGATGAACATTTCAGGGTCACATCGGGCGGCGGGGCGATTGTCGAACAAAGCTTTGACGCGCGCCGCATAATTCTGGCGACGGGCTTGCGCGACCTGACGCCCGATTGTCAAGGCTTCACGGATTTCTACGGTGCGAGCGTTCATCACTGTCCCGACTGCGATGGTTTTGAAGTGACGGGCAAGCGCGTCGCGGTGCTTGGGCGCGGCAAAGAAACGGTCGGCTTTACCATGAAGATGATGACATGGACGGACAAGCTGACGCTCATCACCAACAACGATGCGGGCGACATGACCGATGAGCATCGCGCGCAACTTCGCGGACTCGGCGTCGAGATTATCGAAGACCGCACCATCACGCGGCTTGACGGCGACATGGAAAACAAAGCCTTGCAGCGCGTCTATTTCGATGCGGGCGAGCCGCTCGAATGCGACGCCCTGTTTTTCAATCTCGGAACCGAACCCGCCAGCGATTTACACGCGCAACTCGGCTGCCGTCTTGACGATGAATGCGGACTCGTCTGGGTTGACGACACCCAGCAAACAAGCGTCAAAGGCGTATATGCCGCTGGAGACTTAACTCCGCATTCGCAACTCGCCGTCGTCGCCGCTGCCGAAGGTGCAATGGCGGCAATCCACATTCACAAAGAACTGATGCCGGAAGAACGGCAGGTTTGAAGCAGGTGAGAGGCGAAGTTGCGAGACTAACCGACAGTCTTATAAAGCAGCTACGTTGTTATTAAAGCAAGAAGGATGTCGAGCAGTCGGCGTTGTTCTCAAAGAAGTTGTTGCTGTTCTTCAAGCAGACGATGTTGCTGTTCGCCGGTGCGTGCCAGCATCTCGACGACTTGCCGCGTCTGCTCGAACATCGCGCGTTCGGCGGTTTGTTCCAAAGTCCGACGGCGGTGGGTTTGAAGCGGCACACGATTGAGCCGCAAACGACGAATAGTAAAAACGGCAGTTTCAGTTAGAGCATAGATTCTGCCGTTGTTTGAAAGCCAAAAATGTTCATCCGGCGGCGAACTGCGCGGATTCCAGATGCGCGGCGCATTTTCATCAATCGCCCAATAATCGCTTTTGTAAAGATTGCAACGATGGCACGCATAAACGAGATTCTCCGCGTCGTCGCTGCCGCCCGCCGTGCGCGGTTGATAATGGTCAACGGTCAAGTCGCCGCCCGTGTCACGTTCCGAGACGCCACAGTATTCGCAAGCAAAGTTCGCACGCACTCGAACATGCGCCCGTGTTTCGGGGGAAATGCTCACGCGGCTTTATCCAGCAATCGGCTCTCAACCGCCTCGCGCAACTTCGCATTCTCCCGCCGCAAAATCTCGTTTTGTTCCGTGAGACGTTCGACTTCCTTGGCGGCTTGCACAACTTCAGACAGACCCGTGTTCAATTGTTCACGAAGGCGGGCGGTATCCGAGTTGGGGCTGCCTTGACCAAACAGCGAATCTTCAGCGCGGTCTTGTTCGTCGTACCAAATCTGCAAAGCCGTTTGTTCTTCAGACGATAAGGTTTCGCCTTTGGTCATACGGTCATGCAATTCCTCTGTGTTCGCTTCACCGGTCATCTTATTGTTTCCTTTCATCCGATTTATTCCCGGCACAAATATCATCTACAAATGAATTTTATAACAACTTGGTTTGCAAAGCAGAGAGATTACCACCGAAGTTACTATCGGGATTCTCACTCTCTAACTTTCAACACCACAAACGTCACATCGTCATCCTGCGCTCTGCCTTGCGCCCAAGCTTCGCCCGTCTCGACGAAGCGGTTGATTACTTCTTGCGCGCTAAGATGAGCGTGGGCGCGAAGCGTCGCTTCCGCCGCTTCGTAGCCGAGCATCTCCATCCGGTCGTTAAACATTTCGGGAAACCCGTCGCTCATTAAAATCATCGTGTCACCCGTTTGTAAGGTCAACTCTTGTTGCTTATAGGCGAAGTTCGTGAGGCTGCCCAGCGGCACGGCTCTGATAGCGATTTCCTCTATGGTGTTCGTCGCGTGGCGATGAATCAAGGCGGACGGCATTCCCGCGACGCCGATTGAAAGTGCGCCGTCTTTAATCTTGACCATCGTCATCGCCATAAACAATCCGCGCAGATTCATCCGTTTAAGTGAGCGCGAGATGTGCTTGAAGATGTTGGTGATGTCGGGTTTATCGGCAAGGTGATTGAACAAACTTTTTGTCGCGGTGACGACTGTTCCGGCTTTTAGACCGTGACCCGTCGCGTCACCGATGACGACGGTTAATGTGCCGTCATCGCCGGTGTGGAAATCATAATAATCGCCGCCGACTTCCGTCGCGGGTTTCATGTAGGCGGCGATTTCTAAATTCGCAATGTTCGGTAAAGCTCGTGGCAGCATCGAAAGTTGCAATGTCCGCGCTTCTTCCAACTCTTGCGCGCGGCGTTGGTTTTCAGCTTGCGTTCTTTCATGTTCAACGCGCAATTCGCTTTCCCGTCGTTCTTGCTCAATTTGTTTGACGGATAAATCTTTGACGTTCGTCAATTGCGTTTGTAAATCGAGATTGGTGCGGGCGAAGTTGCGGGCAAGGTAAATCGAAACCGCCAGCGGGATGCTCAATATCGTGATGATGAAGTTGATGCTTAACAGCCATTCGGGAACGATGATGAACCGGCGTCCGGTAGCGATATTGACTATTACGCAAAGGAAGAAAACGCCGATTCCGGCGGCGACAATCCACGCTCCCGCCCGGGTCTTTTTAAGCGCGCCCCACATAATGCGAAGGCAATCGGCAAGCGCGACGACGAGCATGACGGGCGTGAATTGAATAACCGGAAAAACTTGCGTGACGGTCAAAGCGATACCAAGGAGACACACCGCCAGCAGCATCCAGAAAAACCGCGACACGCGCCCGACGAACTCGACGTAAAGAAAAGCGAGCAGCGAGAGAACAGCGAGCGATTGAATGTTCTCCTGCAACATCTCGTAAATCACGGCGGCAGTTGCGCTTAAATGTCCGCCGTAAGCGACTTTCGATAGCCAGAGCGTCGTTGCGAATCCGGCGGCAAAGAGGCTATAAAACAGATTGCCGCGTTCACGACGATAAAAGACGAACAGCAAGAAGTGAACGAGTCCGAGCGCGTACAGCAAGCCGACGAAAGCATAATCCAAAAAGTTTTCACGCACGCTGTTTTCAAGCTTAAATGCCGCGTCGTTTCCAGACGCAAACACAAGTGAAAAACCGGGTTCGTGATTGGCGCGCGCCAGCCACAGCCCGCGCCCTCTGGTTAAATCACGCGCCGCCATAAACGAGTAACGCACGGCAATCGTATGTTCGCCGCCGCTTGCGAAAACAACCGGAACGAATAATCCGCGCGGGTTATATTCTTCGTCGCTTTCAGGTTTGATAACACCGAAGCGATGAAGCAATTTGCCGTCAATGTAAATCTCCGTCGCTCCCGCTTGCCACACGCGCAACGCCAAAGGCTGATTCGCTAAACTTTCATCAACCCCTACGCGAACGCGAAACCACGCTCTGCCTTGCCACGAAATCGAAGCGTAATCTTCTTCACTTTGCCAATTCGATTTAACCCGCGCCCAGTCGCTATCGTCAAAGTCCCGCGCCGCCCAAGCTGCATCATCGCCCGCGTGATAAGCCCACACAGGGCGTTTTGACAAATCAACTGTCTTTCCGTCAGCCAAGCCCTCTGCCGTCAAACTAAAAACTTTGTCTTCTTGTTGCGCCCAAAGCGATGCGGGCGCGACAAACATCAAGACCCAAATGGCAAGCGAGCGTAGAACAAGTTTTGTAGTTCGCATAATAGTTAATCTGGTTGATAAAGCAGTGCGTTGTACTCAAACAACCGGGTCCCGGTTTGCGCTTCGCCGATGTTTGCTATCATTATGAAAGCAGAAATATCATCAATGTAAGAAGGGTTTTCGATTATGCCTAATGTTTTGGTCAGAGATGTTGAAGATGTCGTGCTTGAGAAACTTAAAACCAGAGCGACACGCGGCGGGCGTTCGCTGCAATCGGAAGTGCAAATGATACTGAAAGAGGCGGCGGAACGTGCCGAACCTTTATCGGAACTCGAGACGGCGCGAAAGATTAGAAACTCGTTAGCGGTGAAAGAACAAAGTGACAGTACCGAACTCTCGCGCGAGGACAGACGCCGATGACGATAGTGGTAGCGGACGCGAGTGTGGCGGTGAAATGGTATGCGCCGGAAGTTCATACTCTCGAAGCGGAAAAGTTACTGAACAACACTTATGAGATACATGCTCCCGAATTGATGCTGCCGGAGTTCGGCAACATCATCTGGAAGAAAAGGCGAAAAGGCGATTTAACCGCCCACGAAGCGACGCGGATAATCAAAGCTTTCGGTAATCAAAGTATCAGGTTTCACTCGCACACCTCTCTGCTTCAATCAGCGTTCGCGGGAGCGTCGCTCTCAAATCAAACCGTGTACGATTGGACATACATGGCTCTGGCGGTATCGCTGTCCTGTCAATTCGTCACTGCCGACAATCGTTTTTATAAAGCTTTAGAAAACACGAAACTCAAAAAACATCTGCTTTGGGTTGCGGACATATAAGCGTTCGTGTTGTCTTTGGCGAATTGTTCTATCTCTCCGGCAACTCCATCGCTTCCGCTTTGTTTTCTACCGTGACCTTCAACACCACGAACGTCACGTCGTCGTCTTGCACTCTATCTTGCGCCCAACTGTCGCCGACTTGGACGAAGTGATTGATGATTGCCTGCGGTGACTCGTGCGCGACTCCGGCGAGAATCGTTTTCGCTTGGTCGTAATCAATCATCTCGTCTTGCGGATTGAAGCGTTCGGGAAAGCCGTCGCTCATCAGCATCACGGCATCGCCCGTTGATAGTTCAAGCGTGCGTTGCTTGTACGGAAACGTGAGGACGCTGCCAAGCGGCATACCGTTGAGTGCAACTTCTTCGACGGTGTTTGTCGCGTGGCGAAAGACGAGCATCGGCGGCATTCCGGCGGCACTGATTGAGAGCGTGCCGTCTTTGATTTTAATCATCGTCATCGCCATAAACAGCCCGCGCAGATTCATCGCTTTGAGGGCGCGCGACGCGGTGCGAAAGAAGGTGATGATGTCGGGTTCATCGGCGAAAGCGTTGAACAAACTCTTAGTCGCGGTCACGACCGTTCCGGCTTTTAGACCGTGACCCGTCGCATCGCCGATGATGACGGTCAGCGTGCCGTCAGGCGCGAGGTGGAAATCATAATAGTCGCCGCCGACCTCCGAAGCGGGTTTCATGTACACCGCGATTTCGAGATTGGGAAGGTTCGGCAACTTCGCGGGCAACATCGAGAGTTGAAGTTGGCGGGCTTCTTCCAACTCTTGCGCGCGGCGTTCGTTCTCAAGGCGCGTCTGTTCGTGCTTGATTTTCAGTTCCGCACGTTCGCGCTCAAGTTCCAGTTGACGCGCCGAAAGGTCTTTGACCTGTCCGAGTTGCGCTTCGAGATTGAGGTTGGTGCGGGCGAAGTTGCGCGCGAGAAACACGGAGACGGCGATGGGGACGGCAAGCAAAATGAAGATGTCTACGACCAGCCTGAGCGCGGACGGGATGCGATAAACGATGAGTTCACGACTCAGAGTAACGCACATCCCGAAGGCAAACAGCGACAAGCCCGCCATGATAATCCACGCTCCGTCACGCCGCCTGATGAGTGCGCGTACCATAATTACCGCCGCTTCGATGAGCGTCAGCGCGAGACAGAAACAGAAGACATAGAGCGTGATGTATTCGCGGACGTAAATGACTCCAATAATCATCGCCGCTAACCAGAGCAGGAACAACGCGCGAAAGCGTTTCCCAAACGGGACATCGAACGCGACATAGAGAAACGCCAGCAACGAAACGAAGCCGCACGCGAACGCGAAAAGAGTGGAGACGAAACAGATGGCAGCGATAATCGCGGTACGCGCCCCGAACGGGTCATCGCCGTTGAATAAGTTATTGAGCGGCAGCGTGATTGCCAGACTGAAAGCGAAGATGCTGTAAAAAAGGTTGGCGCGTTCGCGGCGGTAATACAGGTAAAGCAGAAAATGAAGCAGGGCGAGAGCGACGAGAATGCCGACAAACAAACGATTGCCGCGCGAATAAAGAATCCGTCGTCCGTAGCTTTCGGTGGCTTGTCCGGCGGGTTGGATGAAGGCATAAAAGCCGGGAAGCATCTTCGCGTGCATCAGCCATCGCCCGACGCCGGAAGTCGAATCGCGCGCGGCTTTGTACGAATAACGAATCGCCAGCGTGTGGCTTCCGCCTTCAGTGAAGACGAACGCGACGGGTATTGAGCGCGGATTATATTCCGTATCGCCCTCACTTCGGATTTCACCGAAACGCCGTATCAACTTTCCGTCAATGTAAATCTCCGACGCCCCCCAGTGCTGCACGCGCAGGGCAAGCGGTTGGTTCGCCAAATTCTCGTCAACATCAAGACGCACACGAAACCACGCCACACCGTCCCACCGCGCGCCGTCGGGCGACACACCGCGTGACGATACCGCTTCATCAAACCCGCTCGTCGCCCAAGTTGTATCGTCGTAGTCTTTCGCCGCCCAACGCCCGTCATCGCCGAAGCGATACGCCCAAGCTTCGTCTTCCAATTCCGCCACACCGTCTTTCAAATCTTCCGCCGTCAACTTAACAGGCGCGCCGTTTGCCACATAGAACGTAGGTGAAGCGATGAACAGCAACGCGAATATCAAAAGCAGACGCGCTAAGTGTTGAGACACAGGCATGAGGATATGAACTTTCACTTATGGATAAGAATACGACGAGAATACACAGAGCGGCGGACGGTTCGGGCAGTATATTACATCGAAATCAAGCGGGAAGTTTGAGCCGGAGAAGGGGCGTGCGGTATATTGTCTGCCGCGCCGGTCACGCGGCGATGGAAGCATAGGTTTGTTGTGACATCCTATCTCGAACCCTGATTGAGTCAACGACATGGCTGGAACATATACCGCGCTTGTAGCGGAAAGCCAAAAACGCTATAAAGCCACCGATAAAGGACGACGTAGATGTCGTGAGTACATGCGCGAGTACATGATTGCTTACCGCCAAAAACTCAAGGAAAGCGGAAAGGTTGACGAAGAAACTGAACGTCGCAAATGGCGCGAACAACATCGGAGATTAAGAGAGAAGGCGATTGAAATTTTGGGCGGAAAACAATGCGCCAAATGCGGTTGTGATGAGTATTCGCTTTTGGAAATCAATCACATCAAAGGGGGCGGTCAAGCCGAGCAAAAACTGAAATCTCCTCGCCAACTTTGTAGAGATATTATTAAGGCAAATGTTGACCGGAGTGAGTATAATGTCCTGTGTCGGGTTTGCAACGCTCTGCATTACGTGGAAGACATATTGGGTGTTAAGGGTCATCAAGTTATCTGGAAGCATAGGCTAATTGGCTAAGTCAGTAGTCTTGAAAACTACCGCGAGAAATCGCTTGGGGGTTCGAGTCCCTCTGCTTCCGTAGTAAAAGATAAAACGCTCCGTCAAAGTTTATAAAGCTTTGACGGAGCGTTCTATCTTTCGTGAAGAAGCCGGTTCAATTTAAGTAGCCCCGTCAGGGGCGAAACAATTATAGCCCACGGCGCGCAAGGCGTGGGTTACAGGCGAAATCAAACTTGGTGGCGCAATCGCCAGAGCATCACAAAGGTAATCGTCAAGCCGATACCGACGACGGCGCGGCGCACGAAGCGTTTGCCGAAACGTTGCGCCGTGCGCGCTCCGAAGTAGCCGCCCGCGATTGCTCCCGTCGCCATAATCAAAGCTTCCCACCAGCGCACCATACCCGATATGGAGAACAACACGACCGCGACGGTGTTCAGGCAGATGGCGAGAAAGTTCTTGATGCCGTTTGCCTGATGTATGTCGCGGAAGCCGAGAAAGCCTAACAATGTCAACATCAAAATCCCGTTGCCCGCTCCGAAGTAGCCGCCGTAAATCGCCGAGCAGAATTGAACTAACATCCCCGCCGTCATCCACCACGCGGAGCGCGGCTTTATCGTCGCTTCAGTGTTTGGCATTGCATCATCTTTGCGTATAAAGCGCGTGATGTATTCCTGCACCATAAACAGAAGCGTCGCAAAGAGAATCAAAAACGGAATCAGGGCGTCGAAAAGATTCGTCGGCGTTTTGATTAACAACCACGCTCCGACCGCTCCGCCAATCAGACTTATCGCACCGAGACGCGCGGGCGTATTGCCCGCTCCGCGCACATCGCGCCGATAACCCCACAACCCGCCGAACAAGCCCGGATAAAGCGCGACGGTGCTGGTCGCGTTCGCCACTTTTGAATCGAGTCCGAGCCACAACAGAATTGGAAACGTGATGAGTGTGCCGCCGCCCGCGACGGCGTTGATTGTTCCGGCGAGAAAAGCCGCGACAAACGCCGCCGCCGCGTGTAGTAAATCCAAAGAGTCCATTAGCGAATCCAATGAGTGAGTTGTAACCTCGATAGTTTTTCCGTATCACCGCATCTTATACCAACTCGCACGTCGTGAACCGCTTGAATGCCGCCCACGCACGCTAAGACGGAAACTCGCTTCCAAACTTCTCATCACTCATCACTTGTCACTATTGTGTTTTCTCAATCATGCGCGTTAAATGGATAGTACAAGCCTTATCAACTCCCAATTTTAGCGAGGCACACCATGAGCCATTCATCCGACGACGCACAGACTTCGCGCCCGCCGACAACCGCTGACGCGACACCGCAAGCCGCCGAACTCTCATCATCCGCTTCCACAACGATTGACGACGCGCCGGGTCGCTTCGCCGGACTCACGATTTCACCTTCGGCGTTGCGCGGCTACACGTTGATTCTCGCCCTCATCGTCGTCTGGGGAATATTCGCTTACGCGACGGACGGAACTTTTTTAACCGCGCGCAATTTCTCGAACCTGATGCGGCAAACGGCGATAACCGGAACGCTCGCCGTAGGGATGTTGATGGTCATCGTCGCCGGACAAATTGATTTGTCCATCGGTTCGGTCGTCGGATTGACGGGCGGCATCGCGGCACTCATGCAAGCCGCCGGATACGATTTCGTGACTTCGATTTCCGTCGGCATCGCCGCCGGACTCGCCATCGGATTCATTCAAGGCGGGCTGGTCGCTTACGCCAACATCCCGGCGTTCATCGTCACACTCGGCGGACTTTTAGCTTGGCGCGGCGTCGTCAAAGGCATCACCGAAGGCAGCACAATTCCGATTAACAGTCCGGCTTTCAAATCAATCGGGCAACAGTATCTCGACTTCAGGGCGGGCTACGCGATTCTCGCCATCGCCCTTCTCGCCATCATCTATTTCGCCTTGCGTAGTCAACGCGCTCATGCCAAATATAGCGCGGCGAAAACGCCCGACGCTTTCGCTCTCATCACCGGCATCGCCGTGCCGTCGCTCGTCGTCGCCGCGTTTATTTACTATCTCAACTCCTACGCCGGAATCCCGATTCCGGTCGTCATCCTGCTCGTCGTCGCCCTTGCCGGAGCGTTCATCACACAGAACACGACGTTCGGCAGATACCTCTATGCCATCGGCGGCAACCCCGACGCGGCGCGTCTGTCAGGTATCAGTTTGCGCGGTCATACGCTCGCCGTGTTCTGCATACTCGGTGCGCTGGCGGGCGTCGCGGGTATCGTTTATACGGCGCGCGTCGGAGCGGCTTCGCCCGATGCCGGAATTTTGCTTGAACTCGATGCCATCGCCGCGTGTGTCATCGGCGGCGCGAGTTTGATGGGCGGGCGCGGCACGGTTTTAGGGGCGTGTCTCGGCGCGCTGTTCATGGCGAGTTTGGATAACGGTATGCAACTCAAAGACGTTGACGATTATGTGCAAGATATAGTCAAAGGCGCGATTCTCGTGACCGCCGTCGGACTCGATATGCTCGGACAACGGCGCGGTTGAACAATCCATCCCGCCGAAGCGTTTCAGGTTTCGTGGACATCTTCACGGATGTTCGTGGACAATAAGATTGGGGCAGAGAGAAGAATCGTCGAAAGGAAAAACGATGAACGAAGACACGACACAAAACTTAAACGCGCGTTCGTTTGAAGAGCGCGTCTTAGCGGAGTTCGCCGCGATGCGAACGGAACTCACCGCGATGCGTCAAGAACAAACCGCGATGCGTGAAATTTACGGACACCTCAACGCGCGATTAATCGCCCTTGAAGAGAAAGTTGACCGGAGGCTTCAAGAGACGCGCCCGATTTGGGAAGGCGTGCTGACACGATTGACGGGCATTGATGAATCTTTTGAGGAACTCGTTTATCAATTCAAAATTCTCAACGGCGATATGCTCAAGATGCGCGCTCACATTGATAGATTAGACGACCGGACACGTATGCCCGCCGCGTAAAGCGCGAAGCAGAATAACGAACGGCGTGGGGCGGCGTAACGGGCGAAGAAGATTTATAAAGCGGTGATGATGCGGTGAGCGATGTGCGCCGCATCGTCGTTTTCGGTGACGGGAATATGCAACGCCGCGAGACGGTAAAGAGTTTGACGATTGAGGAAAAGTTTTTCTGCCGCCGCACGGTCGCGTGCGAAAGGTCGCGTGCGCGCGGTGCGATGGATGCGCTCCCAACATAAATCAAACGACGCATCGAGCCACACGCTGACCGCACCACGCGCCGCGATAAGGGCGCGGTTGGCTTCAATCGTCCATGCTCCGCCGCCGAGCGCGACAACGGGCAACGTGGCTTCATCAAGCACGCGCCGCAAGTTTTCGGTTTCAATGCGGCGAAACATTGCTTCGCCGTCCGTATCAATAATCTGTTGTGAGGTGCGATGCGTGCGCGTGTGAATGAAACGGTCAAGGTCTATGAACGGGCGCGCTAGTTCTTCGGCAAGCACGCGGGCGATTGTCGTTTTTCCCGCTCCCATAAAGCCCGTGATGCACAGGGCGGAGTGCGTGTTCGGGTTGAGGTTCAATGTTCGATGATTGATGCAAGGAGTTCGTAAAAGTTCGGGAATGACACGGCAACGCACTCCGCGCCGTCAATCCGTGTTTCGCCCGAAGCCGTAAGCGCGGCGACGGAGAACGCCATAGCGATGCGGTGGTCGGCATAAGATTTCAGGTGTGCGCCGCGCAAACCGCTTTCACATCGGATGGCGAAACCGTCCGTATATTCTTCAACGTCGGCATTCATGCGCCGTAAATTTTCGACGACGGCGCGGATTCTATCGGTTTCCTTGACGCGCAATTCCTTCGCCTCACGCACGACAAGCCCGCCCGTGACATGCGTGGCGAGAACGGCGAGCATCGGAAGTTCATCAATCAAATTGGCAATCTCCGCCCCGCGTATTATGCCCCGTGAACCTTGCGCGGCAGGCAGTCGCCCGCGCCCGCGCGCGATTATATCGCCGACGGGTTCGCCGCTTTCTTCGCGCTGATTTTCAATCGTGATGTCCGCGCCGAGCATTTGAAGCGTGCGGATAAATTGCGTGCGCGTCGGATTGAGTCCGACCGCTTCGATGCGAAGTTCCGAATCGTCCAACATCACGGCGGCAGCGATTAAAAATGCGGCGGACGACACATCGCCCGGAATACAGCACGGGCGCGCATAGAGTTTCGCACCACCGTCAATCGAAATCACATCACCTTTATCATCTTCATCCGCACGACGCTTGACACCAATCGAAGCACCGAACAGGCGAAGCATACGCTCCGTGTGGTCGCGCGTCGGGGCGATGCTCTCTATAACTTCGGTGCGCCCGTCGCCGCCCAATCCGGCGAGTAGGACGGCGGATTTAACCTGCGCGCTGGCAACCGGAAGCTCATAAGAAATCGCTCTGAGCAGCGCGCGTCCGGTGATGATAAGCGGTGCGCGTCCATCGCGGGCTTCGATGCGCGCTCCCATCTGCGCGAGCGGCGTGATGATGCGCGTCATAGGGCGCGCGGATAAACTCGCATCGCCCGTCATCGTCGCCGTAAAGCTTTGCCACGCGAGTATTCCGGCGAGCATACGCATCGTCGAACCGCTGTTTCCGCAATCAAGTTTTCGCGCCGGAGCGCGAAACACCGACGCTTCAGTTTCCGCGCCGTGAACGCGAACATGCGTGCCGTTGATTTCAATCCGCACGCCCAGCGCGCGCAAACATTGGAGTGTCGAATGACAATCCTCACTTGTCGCAAAACCCGTGATGTCGGTTTCACCTTCCGCGAGAGCGGCGATGAGTCCCGCGCGATGTGAAATGGATTTATCGCCGGGAAGCCTCACGCACCCGCGAACCCGCCGCGCCTTTTGAATCGTAGTCATGCGGGAAGAATACATTAGCAGGAGCCAGAAGCCAGAAGTCAGGAGCCAGAATAAAACGTATGTTCAATGTTCAAAGTTTAATGTTCAAAGTTAAGCATTGAGCGTTGAACTTGAAACCTTGAACATTGAACTGTTCCTGTCTTTATTCTGGCTCCTGACTTCTGGCTTCTGGCTCCTGATTCTTGACAGCCGATGCGCGTGCGTGTTACATCCTGACGCGCTTAGAACACGAATCTTTCCAACCCATTTCCCGCGCGGCGTCGAAGTTTTACCCGCACGCGGTGAACCTAAAACTAAGTCCGTTTTCGCATCTTTTATTCGTTGTGACTGAAACCATCGCGCAACTAAGTTTAGCGAGCGAACTTCAATCAATCGCCGCCGCGACGGACAAGGCGGTTGAGATTGCACGCGGTCTGGGCTACGGTGACGACGCGCTTTTCGGAATTGACATGGCGGTGCGCGAAGCGGTGACGAACGCCGTGATTCACGGCAACCGCGAAGACGCAAGCGTCGAATTTGAAATGACGATTACGCACAGCGCAGGAGATTTAACGATTGCCGTGCGCGACAGAGGCAACGGATTTAACCCCGAACAAGTTGCCGACCCGACGGCAACGGAAAACTTGATGGCGACAAACGGGCGCGGCATACTGTTTATGCGAAACTTTATGGACGATGTGAAGTGGGAAACGCATCCGCAAGGCGGCACGGTAGTTCGTTTGACGAAGCGCAGATGATTCAATCAATTTTCGCAACATAACTTTCGCAAAGCGACGAAATTTGGGTAATGGCTCAAAGGCGGCAGAATCTTTGCGCTCCTTAGCGTCTTTAATCTTTGCGGTACTTTGCGTCACTTCTTCGTGTACCGCAAAGAACCGCAAAGTGAAGACGCCAAGAACCGCAAAGGAAAGATTACGCGCCTTCACTCATGCTTGAGCCACTACCGAAATTTGAACTTAAAACTTCCTCAACTAATTGGCTAAGGAGAACCCGGTATCATGGCTGAACTCAATATCAAAGAACGACAAGCCGACAGCGTGACGGTGCTTGACATGCAAGGGCGCATCACCATCGGCGAAGGCAGCGTCGCTTTACGCAATGCGATTCGCAAGCTTCTCGAAGAAGGCAAAAAGAACATTCTGTTGAATCTCGCGGGCGTCAGCTACGTTGATTCTTCCGGCATCGGTGAACTCGTTTCGAGCTTTACCTCCGTCAACAAAGAAGGCGGCAAACTCAAACTTCTCAAACTGACCCAGAAGATTCAAGACCTTCTCGCCATCACCAAACTCTTGACCGTCTTCGATACCTTTGAAGAAGAACAAGAAGCGATTGATAGTTATAAGTGAAACAGTAGGCAGATGGCAGTAGGCAGTAGGCAGAATAAGGCGCGCGTTCAATCTTCTCTGCCCACTGCCTACTGCCCTCTGCCTACTGCCTACTGCTTCTATGCTCTCCAAAACCTTACGCCGTTTGCTCTCCCTTGATGACCCACCGGAGCGAACGGCGTTAGCTTTTGCCGTCGGCGTATTCATCGCGTTCTCGCCATTTTTGGGCTTGCATACAATTATGGCGACGATTATTGCGTTCGCGTTTCGCTTCAATAAAGTTGCGATTTACACCGGAACTTTCATCAATAATCCGTTCCTCACACTCGTCCCGATTATCCTCGCCTCGTATGCCATCGGTGCTTTCTTGACCGGACAACCCATCGCTTTGCCGCCCGATAGTCTCGAACTATTGAAACATCCGCGCTTAACTTCCGGTGATTACCGTCACGCGCTGTGGATGAACGCGCGCTTGATACTCGTCCCGTTCGCCATCGGCGGCACGCTTCTTTCAATCGTCGCATCGCTGATTTCATACCCGTTAATGTTGCGTGTTTTGCGACGCAACCGAAGCGCGCCCGCAAGCGGCGAACAAGCATAATCACGACTTGCCCCGTCACCCTTCGCGGCATCTAAAAATCACTCTCCACGCATCTTTATCTATACTTTGGGCTTTACATCTTCGCATTCACACATAAAATAATTCGCATGAAATTAAATCGCTTCTATCTTCGCACGCTTGCGTTCGCCCTTATCACTTTGGCGTCAAATGCTTTCGCGCAAGTACCGAATCGTCAACCAAACAATCAATCAACGCAAACAAATCAACCGCCGCGACAGTCATCATCCACGACGCCGAACGCGAAAGGTCAAACGTCGAATCAGGGCGTTTTAAGCTTCGATGATTACGGCGTTGAGCTTAAACCCGACGCGCGCTTAATCGTCGTCATGGCGGCACTCGACGCCGCCGGATTCAACCCGACGCCGAACACCACGCCTTCATTATTCCGCCAAGAAGTGCGCGCGGCGACCGCCAATCTCGACGATGCTTTGCGCCGTCGTCTCGCGGATTTCTTCCGCTTACAACAGAGAAGTTCAGGACTTCCGGCACTCACCACCAACCGCGAAAACTTGTACGCCCGCCAAGCCGCGCCTTACGTTTCCCTCGCGTTCGCGCTCGGTGACGCACCCGGCTTTGAAGCCCCCGCGCGCACCGATGATTTGCCCGCCGAAGTCCTCGACGTACTCGATTTCGCTCCGCTCGTTCAGGAGTTTTACAATCGTTCGGGCATCGCCGCACGCCTTCCCGACCTTATGCGCGCCGCCCAAACGCAAGCCGACGCGATGCGTCCCGCGATGGCGAACACGATTCTCACAGGCGTCGGTTATCTGAAGACCCGCCCGCAAACGACATTCGACGAACGCATCACCGTCACCGCGCCGCGTGCCGCACAAAATAAAAAATCCGACAAGAATCAGAAGCAAGCCTTCACCGTGCGCGAACGTGAACGCCGCTTCCGCGTTGTGCCTGACCCGCTCGGCGTGCCGAACACGATAAACTTTCGCATCATCGGTGACGACTACTTTGTCGCCCTCGCGCCCGGCGCGTCGCCCGCTTCGCCCGAAGTCCGCCGCGCTTACCTGCAATACATCATTGACCCGCTTGTGCTTCGCTTCAATCGTCAAATCGCCCTGCGCCGTCTCGACATCAAAACTCTGCTCGATGCCCTACTTCCGGCGGGAACACCAACCGCCGCGACCGTGACCACGACGACCGCAACCACACCGACCGCGACGACTTCAGGAGCGACTTCCGCGACCGCTCTTTTTCCGGCGGTGACGCGCTCACTCATCGCCGCCGCCGATGCCCGCATCGAAGAAAACTTGCGCTTCAACGCCCTTCGTCAAGAAACCGATGTGCGTCTGAAACAGGTCACGACCGACGCCGGACGTGCAACCATCACGCAGGAAAACAACGAAGCCCGCCTCGCCATCGCCGACCGCACCGCACTCGCTTTGAGCGAAGCTTACGAGCGCGGCGCGGTCTTGAGTTTCTACTTTGCCGAACAACTACGCGGCATCGAAGAATCCGGCTTCGATGTCGCCAACTTCCTGCCCGACATGCTCGCGTCTTTCACAGTCCCGCGCGAACTCTCGCGCCTCGCCGAAGCCAAGCCCGCACGCGAACGTGCCGCCGTCGCCCTAGCCGTGCGCCGCCAGCCCACCGCCAACATCATCGAAGCGACGCCAAGCGCGGCAAGTCTTCGTAACGAACAACTCGCCGCGAGTCTCAAACAGATTCAAAATCTGCTTCAACTCAACAACTACACCCAAGCCGAACGCGAACTGCTCACCCTGCGCGACGAGTATCAAGGCGACCCGCGCATTCTGTTCGCGCTCGGACAAGCCGCGAGTGCTTCCGCACGCGACGCGACGGATGAACGCATACGCGACGAACGCCTTAACCGCGCCCTCGCCCATTATCGTTTCAGCATCGAATCCGTCCGCACCGCGTCCGACCCCGAAAGCGGAACTAACCGCGCCCTGCTCTCACGCGCCTTCGTTTCAATCGCACGCATCCTTGAGTTTCAAGATAAACCGACGGAAGCCCGCCGCGCGTTCGACGAAGCGATAAAGATTGGCGAAGTCGAAGGCGGTGCTTATCGTGAGGCGGTTGAAGCCGCGCAGAACACCGCGAAGCCATAACACACCGGCTCATAAATTGATTTAACGCGGGCGATAAAACTCAACATCGTTTTGCATCTCAATCGCCAATTTATTTTCGGTGACGAGTAAATCAAGGTGGGCGCAGGCTTCCGACAGGGCGAGGAAACGATGTATGCCGTGCGCGTTCGGAAAGACGGCGTGCGCGATGTCGGCGGCGGTCGAACCCGCGTTAGAAATTTTACTCAACATCACCGCACCGCGTTCGCGTATCAATCTTAGATAACGATTGAACAGTTCTTCGTAATCAGTTATCGCTTCGCCGTGACCGCTATAAATCAGCGTCGGCGCAAGGCTTCTGATGCGCGCGAGACTCACCAAGTATTCTTCGAGCGAACGAAAGCGGCGTGTCTTATCAACGGGGTCGGGCGAGAGAATCGGATTCGGCGTGATGCGCTTTAGCACGCAATCGCCCGCGATAATCGTGCGGTCGGATTCTCTCACCAGCGAACACGAACCCGGCGTGTGTCCCGGCGTGTGAATGACACGCAGACTGCCCGTCGCAAATTCAATCGAAGCATCATCAACGAGTTCATCACACGCGCCTTCATCGAGCGGGTCGGAATAGTTATCAACCGACGTGAAAAGTTTTTCGATGTTTGCGATTTCCTTCTCGCTCACGCCCGCGCGTTTGAGCAGCAAGCCGTGCGAATCACGGTCAAATCGTTTGGCGTGGTGTCCGGTTTCCCAAGCGTGAACAAGGACTTGCGCCCCGTGAGCTTCGCGCACAATCGTATCGGTCAAACCGAAGTGGTCTTCATGCGTGTGCGTCAGGACGATGCGTTTGATGTCACTTACTTTACAACCCGCTTTGACGCGCAAACCTTCACGCAACGCGCCCAGTGATTCGGGCGTTTTCGCACCCGTATCAATCAACGTCAAAGGCTCGTCCTTGATGAGATAAACATTAACGTCACCGACGGGGAACGGAGTCGGAAGTGGGATTTGGATGATGTTCATTGTTGGTTTGGAACATTTAACCGCAGAGGCGCAGAGAGCGCAAAGGAGACGCAAAGATTATTTTCTCTGCGTCTCCTCTTTCTGTGTCCTTCGCGTCTCTGCGGTTAGTGAAGCTAAACCGCGTACTTGTTCGCGCTAATCAATCCATCCGCGATGCGCTGTCTCATCGCCACCGTATTGACCGGAGTTTGCTTCGTGAAGCGTTTGAGTGCGGTGAGCATCGTTCGCAGTTCGTCGCCTTCGACAATCGCCGCGAGCGTGTTTTTCGCCGCAACGTCAATGCGCTGCATCGCGTCATTGATAAAGACTTGCACGATTGAAGCATAGCGTTCCGACTTCGCTTCCCCGTTTGCGGCAATCATCTTTTGCGCGCGTAAGAGTCCCGATTCCATTGCGTAGATTTCGATGATGATGTCCGCTGCACCCATCAAAACTTCTTGCTGTTCGGCAAGCTTCGCCATGTACTTTTGCGCCGCCGTTCCCAACACCATCAACGCGACTTTCTTCGCGTTCGCCACCATCTTCGCTTCCGTTGCCAATGGCGAATCGTCTTCATCGAACGTCGGCATCGAAGGCGACAACAATTCACCCATCAAGTTTTGCGCGGCGGGCATAAGTGCAAGCTGACCCTTCATCGCACGCTTCATCAGCGTACCGGGAATCAGCATACGGTTGATTTCATTCGTGCCTTCGTAAATCCGGTTGATGCGCGAATCTCTGTACGCGCGCTCCGCCGGGTAGTCCGCGACGTAGCCGTAGCCGCCGTAAATCTGCACCATCTCATCGGAAACGTAATCAGCCGATTCGGAGAGTGCGACTTTTATAATCGAACATTCCGTCGCGTATTCTTCAATCGCGCGCAGTTTCGCTTTGCTGCTTTCAGGGCTGCCGTCGGCTTCACTTCCGCCGCCCGCCGCAATCGCGCTCTCGATTAAACCAACGGTGCGATACGTCATGCTCTCGCCAATCCAAGTCTTAATCGCCATCTCCGCCAGCTTGTGTTTAATCGCACCGAAAGACGAGATTGACTTGCCGAACTGCTTGCGCTCATTCGCGTACCTCACCGATTCAGTGATGCACAGCTTCATTCCGCCGACGCACGACGCGCCGAGTTTGAAGCGTCCGATGTTCAAAATGTTGAAGGCGATTTTCGCTCCGTCACCGACTTTACCCAAGACATTTTCAACCGGAGTTTTTACGTCATTCAGAATCAAAGGGCGCGTCGAAGAACCTTTAATACCAAGCTTGTGTTCCTCGTTTCCGGTGGTCAAACCTTCAGCGGTGGCTTCGACGATGAAGCCGGAAAACTTTTCACGCTCGCCGTCAACCTTCGCAAACACGATGAACGTATCGGCGAATCCGGCGTTTGAAATCCACATCTTCTCGCCGTTTAAGATGTAATGCGTACCGTCTTCAGATAAGCGCGCCGATGCTTTTGCGCCCAGTGCATCCGAACCCGAACCGGCTTCAGACAACGCATACGCCCCGCAGAACTCGCCGCTCGCCAGCTTTGGCAAATACTTCGCTTTTGCCGCGTCCGTGCCGAAATAGATAATCGGCAGCGTCCCTATGCCGACGTTTGCGCCGAACGTCGTCCCGAAACTCGCGCCCCGTCCCATCTCCTCCGCGATGATAACGCCCGTCGTTTGGTCTAAGCCCAGACCACCGTATTCTTCCGGCACGCCCGCCCCGATTAAGCCCAATTCGGCGGCTTGGTTAATGAGTTCGCGCGACACGTTCCACTTGTGGGCTTCGAGTTCGTCAATGCGTGCGCGAACATCGGTTTCGACAAACTGACGTGCGGTGTCGGCAATCATCCGTTGTTCTTCGGTGAAATCTTCGGGCGCGAAAGTGTTCTCCGCCTTCGTTTCATCAATTAAAAAACTTCCACCCGCGACGATTGAAGGCTTATCGCCTCGCGGTTGAGTCGCATTCGCTTCCTGTTCAATAGCGGCTGACATTCCGGTGTTACTTCCTTTCAAGTTATAGCTGAATTAAAAATGCCTGTGCGTCAGGCAAAAAATGTGAGAGAAACCAAGCGAGTAAAATCAAGCAACGTCCGTCACGCTTCATCACGTTTAACCGTCGCTTCCAAATCTTCAATCGCCTTTCTCACCGCATCCGTCAAAGGGGTTTTGCGACTTTCGTGATAATCGTAATTGACAATCACACCTTCACCATACGCCGCGATTTTCGCGTGCGCGTGACTGACTACCCGATGCTCAAACACATAACGGTCACTCTCGATTTCGCGCACGCGCACGCCGACGGAAACGGTGTCGGGATACTTGAGTGACAACTTAAATCGGCAATTTATCGAAGCCAGAATAGGTCCCGCCCCCGTCTCTTTCGCCAAATCGAACAACCGCAACCGCTCGAAATAAGCTGACCGCGCGGTTTCAAAATAACGAAAATAGACGGCGTTATTGACATGACCAAAAGCATCCATTTCGCCCCACGCGACGGGGATTTCAACGACGATAGGAAAGCCGTGCAGAAGTTCTTTCATCAAGTCTTATTTACCTGTTCAAAAAAGGCG
The DNA here is from genome assembly GCA_024330265.1 of Pyrinomonadaceae bacterium MAG19_C2-C3. Lineage (GTDB taxonomy): Bacteria > Acidobacteriota > Blastocatellia > Pyrinomonadales > Pyrinomonadaceae > JANDLT01. The sequence goes on from JANDLT010000001.1 coordinate 120,739, forward strand.
GCAAGCTTGCGTTCGTCCAACTTGCCGTTGGTTCGCACACCGCTACAAATATCCAGCCCGAACGGTTGCACACATTCAATTGCTTCACGCACATTTTCCGGCTTTAACCCGCCCGCCAAGAACACGGGCTTATTAACCTGCCCGACGACTTTGCGGCTAATCGTCCAGTCATGCGTCCGACCTGTGCCGCCCAATTCCTTAACCGCGAGTCTTTGATTACCGGAATCAAGCAGAATCGCATCAACATCGGGCGCAATCTTCAACGCTTCATCAATCGAAGATTCATCTTGAACGTGAACGACTTGCACCAGCGCGATGCCCGGCAAAGCATCTCTTAAATCCTGATAAGTTCCGTGCGTCAAAGCATCAACAATTTGCAAAGTGTTCGCGCGCACAAAGCCTTGATGCTCAATAATGCCTACCGAAGTTTGCCTACTCGTCAGCAAAAACGAAGCGACGGCGGGCGGCGTGTGCGCAACAATCTCACGCGCCGAGTCATCGGAAATAACGCCGGGACCCGAAGGCATCACAGACACCAAACCCAAAGCCGAAGCCCCGTAATTCACGGCTAAAGCGGCTTCCCCAAGACTACTGATACAACAGATTTTTACACGCGGTTTCACAACTTAATACTTTGATGAAGGTCAATCATTTAACCTGTCGTCAACGGCGAAACCTTCAATCCATCAACTCGAAAATCCCCGCCGCCCCCATCCCGCCGCCGACACACATCGTCACCATGCCGTAACGTGCGCTGCGCCGTCGCATCTCGCCCAAAATCGTCGCCGTCAACTTCGCGCCCGTGCATCCCAAAGGATGACCGAGAGCGATTGCACCGCCGTTGACGTTGACTTTGCTCATATCAAGTCCGAGCGATTTGATAACGGATAAGGCTTGCGCGGCGAACGCTTCGTTGAGTTCAATCACGCCGATGTCGTCTAAGGTCAAGCCCGCCATCTTCAACGCTTTCGGTATCGCGTGAACGGGACCTATACCCATTTCTTCCGGCAAGCATCCGGCGGTTGCATACGCGACGAAACGCGCGAGAGGCTTCGCACCAATCTCTTTCGCTTTCTCCGCTGACATGATGACGACCGCCGCCGCCCCGTCCGACATCTGCGACGAATTGCCCGCCGTGACCGTCCCCTTGAGGTTGAACGCGGGCTTGAGTTTCGCCAAACCTTCTTCGCTTGAATCGCGCCGCACGCCTTCATCACGCTTAAATTCGATTTCCTTTGAAGCCCGCTTGCCTTTGCCGTCTATCTCGTCAACGCGAACCTGCAAAGGCACAATCTCGTCATCGAACTTGCCCGCGTCCTGCGCCGCCGCCGCCCGCCTGTGCGACTCCAAAGCGAACGCATCTTGTGCTTCGCGCGTAATGTCATACTTGTTCGCAAGATTCTCGGCGGTCAAACCCATGTTCAAATAAAAATCCGGGTACTCCGCGACAAGCGTGGGATTCGGACGAATAACATTGCCGCCCATCGGAACTAAAGACATCGTTTCCAATCCGCCCGCGACGATAACTTCCGCCCCGCCCGTGCGAATTGTATCGGCAGCTTGCGCGATGGATTGCAAACCCGACGAGCAGAAACGATTTATTGTCATCGCGCTCACATTCGTCGGCAGCCCCGCGCGCACGGCGGCAGAACGCGCGACGTTATTACCCTGTTCCGCTTCCGGCATCGCGCACCCCATAATCACATCTTCGATTTCCGCCGCATCCAAACCCTCCACTCTCCGCACGGCTTCCTTAATCGCCGCCGCCCCCATCTCATCGGGTCGCATCGTTCTTAATGTGCCTTTCGGTGCTTTTCCAACTGCCGTTCGCACGGCTGAAACTATAACTGCTTCTTTCATTTTGTTTGCTCCGTTAAATCTTTCTATAAATCTTCCGGCTTTAATCCGGTGTGTTTGGCGATGCGTGACAGCATCTTTGAACCAATCTCGTCTTTGTCGTGAAAAGCGAAAACATAATCGGCATAACCTTCACGCGACAAAACCTTGTGCGACGAACCCGACTCGCGCTTGATGCTCCAGCCCGCGCGAAGCAACGCCGCCAGTACGCGCTTAGACTTAGTTGACTCCCATTTGCTCATGCGGCGGCGAATTGAATGTTGACCAACTCACGCGCCGCTTCGCCATGCTCCAAACGGTCGGCGATGACGCGCAAGGCTAGTGCTTGTGCTTTGGCGATGGCTTCCTGTTCATCTTGCCCGTAAGCCAAAACACCGGGCAACTCCAAAACTTCCGCGAGCCAACGCCCATCTGTTTCTTGTTCGTATTCGATTGTGTACTTCATCACGCTTTCTTGAACGCTTCCCAATCCAAGTCGAGTTGACGAACGATGTGGCGCACCGTTCCCATCTTCAAATCTTTGCTTCCCCAATCGGGAACAGGCGCAACGTGGTTGTTCGTCGGATTGTGCCACTTGCGATGCGAACCGCCGCCACGTCGCGGAATCTCGACGCATCCGAGTTGTTTTAACTTTGCGGCAACGTCGCCGTACTTCACGCCGCCTCCACTTCAATCAGTGTTTCCGTCCACAAAATCGCGTTCGGATTTATTGATTGCAACACCGACGGCAAAGGCTGTTTCGTGTCTTCGTACAATTCAATCAAAGCCGCCAAAGCATCCGCCACATTCGGTGTTACTTCATCAAGCGTATCGGCTTCCGTCACGAAATCGGGCAGCAACGGACAAGTCACGGTGTAGCCGCCTTCAGGCTGCGGTTCTAACACAAGCGGAAGTTTGTAAAGGCTTCGTTGCATACCTTGCTTCTCCTCATGATTTTAAGTTGGTTAAAAAAAGGTGCAATGTTTTGATGGTTTCATTTGCCGCTTTGTCTCTTGCAAAAATGCTTATTCCCATGAAATGTTCCAAGTGCAAAGTTACTGTGCTGTCAGCGATTTGAATATCTAAATACCTCTGCTCTAATCCCTCAAGACGCTCAACAATCCTGCCCTCGAACTTCTGTACAATTTCATTTCCTATTTCATCGAACAACTTCCAATCTGCTTCGTCTGTGACGATAAGCGAAACGTCTTGCTCGTCTTCTATAAGTCTTACATTCATACCTTTCACTAATTCCGCAACGGCTTACCCGTTTTCAACATCGCGCCCATGCGTTCCTGCGTCGCACGCATCCCGCACAAACTCAAGAAGGCTTCGCGTTCTAAATCAAGCAGATATTGTTCGCTAACCTGCGTCGGATAATTGAGGTCGCCGCCGGTTAAGATGCGCGCCAACTTCTCGCCGATGATGCGGTCATGTTCGCTGATGAATCCGCCGCGCAGCATTTGATGCAAGCCTAACTTCAACGTCGCAAGTACCGTCTCGCCTAAAGCTAAAATGTCCGTGCATGGTTGCGGTTCGACGTAGCCGGTTTTAACGAGTGCTAAAACTTCTTGCTTCGCGTCGGCAATCAGGCGGTCGGCGTTCATCGAAATTGAATCGTCTTCGTGCAGGAATCCGAGCGCGCGGGCTTCTTCGGCGGAAGTCGAGACTTTCGCCAACGCGATGGTCTCGAACGCTTTCTTGATGAACGGGAACGGGTCGGCATCGTTCAAGGTTTTGACTTTATCCATCGCCCGCAGAAGCATCTCTTTCGTGCCGCCGCCCGCCGGAATAAGACCGACACCGACTTCGACAAGTCCCATGTAAGTCTCCGCCGAAGCCCGCACGCGGTCGCCGTGAAGCGCGATTTCGCAACCACCGCCGAGCGTCAAACCGAACGGCGCGACGACGACGGGTTTGGCGGAATAACGAAGGCTCATCGTCGCCTGTTGAAACTGACGAATCACGATGTCGAGTTCGTCCCATTCTTCTTCCTGCGCCGCCAGAAGCACGAGCATCAAATTCGCGCCCGCTGAAAAAGCCGCGCCTTGATTGCCGATGACCAAGCCTTCAAAGTTCTTTTCGACCTCGCCCAAAGCGTATCGAATCATCCCGACCGTATCGCCGCCGATAGAGTTCATCTTTGAATGAAACTCCAGACATGCCACGCCGTCGCCGAGGTCAATCAACGACGCCCCCGCGTTTTTCTTGATGACTCCGGTGCGTTCCTTGATGTCTTTGAGAACGATGACGCCGGGTTGTTTGGTGACTTCTTTGTACGACTTCGTGGTGAAATCATAAAACTGCCGCGTGCCGTTTTCCGATTTGTAAAACGTAGTCGCGCCGCTCGTCAACATCTCTTCGATGTGCGCGGGAATAGCGCGCCCTTCCTCTTTCATACGCGCGACCGACTTTTCAACGCCAATCGCATCCCACGTTTCAAAGGGTCCCAACTCCCAACCGAAACCCCACTTGAGCGCGTTATCAACTTCGACAATCGAGTCCGCAATTTCCGGTATTCGCTTCGCGCTGTAAAGCAGACTCGCACTCATCTCTTTCCACAAAAACGCCCCGACCCTATCCTTACCCCACGTCAACATCTTGATGCGTTCCGGCAAATGCTCGATGTTTTTCGCGGCGTCAAGCGGCGGCAGTTTCACCTTTTCCGCCGGACGATACTCAAGCGAAGCGTGGTCGAGCGTCCAGATTTCTTTCTTCTCGCCCTTCTGTTTTTGATAAAAACCCGAACCCGATTTCGCCCCTAAAATCCCGCGCCCAATCATCTGCCGGATAAACTCCGGTGCGATGAAAACGTCGCGCTCATCATCTTCCGGCACGGCTTCATAAAGATTACTGGCAACGTGATTTAGCACGTCTAAACCGACGACATCGGACGTGCGAAACGTCGCGGACTTAGGACGACCGAGAACGCTCCCTGTCATCTTGTCAATTTCTTCAATCGAGTAACCGTCCTCCATCATCGTCTTTATCGCGTGCATCGAAGCGAAGACACCTATGCGGTTGGCGACGAAATTCGGACGGTCTTTCGCCAGCACGACGCCCTTGCCAAGTCTCCCGTCAACGAAGCCGTGAACCGAACACATCACTTCCGGCGAAGTCCATTCGGTGGCGATGAGTTCGCACAAGTGCAGATAGCGCGGCGGATTGAAAAAGTGGACGCCCAAGAAATGCTTGCGAAAGTCTTCCGAGAAACCTTCCGCGATAGAGCGAATCGGGATGCCGGAAGTGTTCGACGCGACGATTGAGCCCTGCTTTCGATGCTTATCAACTTCCGTATAAAGCTTTTGTTTAATCTCCAAGTTTTCGACGACGGCTTCAATCACGAAATCGCAATCTTTCAACTTCGCCATGTCGTCCGCGAAGTTGCCGACACTGACCAGCGCGACCTTTTCCGGCGCGAAGAACGCGGCGGGACGCGCCTTTTTCGCCGTCTCAAGTCCGGCATTGGCGATGCGGTTCTTAACACGCCTGTCATCGAGCGACAAGCCTTTCGCCTGTTCTTCTGTATTCAGTTCGCGCGGTGCGATGTCCAACAACAGAACGGGGATTCCGGCGTTAGCGAGGTGCGCGGCGATGCCCGCCCCCATCGTTCCCGCACCAAGTACGGCGGCTTTTTCAATACGAATCATAGAAAGATTTCTCTCGTGCTTTCGGATTTTGGAATTAAAGTTTAGCTCTGTGACGTGAAGCGTATTGTACTGAATGAGCATTCATTCAGCAATACCGGAACTTGGTCGCTTAGTAGTTGGTCAACACATCTTCCGCCGCGAAGCCCATTTCACAAAGGCGGTCGCGCGTGTGGTCAATCATCTCGCTTGAACCGGCGACGAGGGCGACGGGTGCGCTCAAGCTGGGAAGCACATTATCCAATAACGATTGAACGTATCCGGTCGAGCCTGACCATTCGTAGCCGTCGGGTTGCGAGATGACTTGACGCAGTTCAATTCCACCCGCGTGCCACTCGTCGGCTTCCGCCGTATAGCAGAACGCGGCGGGCGTGCGCGCCCCGTAAAGCATAAAGATTTGTCCGAAGCGTTCGGGCGTGGCAAGCGCATGGCGAAGGGCGGAGCGGAGCGGAGCGATGCCCGTTCCCATCGCAACCATCACGAGGTCGCGCCCTTGATATTTGTCGAGTGGAAAGCCGGAGCCAACGACATCCACGAGTTCGAGTGTGTCGCCCGCTTTGAGTTTTATAATGTCGTTGGCGGCATTGCTTCCGCGTTTGATGAGAAACTCAAGTTCCGCATCGGCGGGCGCGCTGGCGAAAGCGAAGTATGCGGGTTCATGGTCGCCAAGTTGAAGCATGGCGATTTGTCCCGGCACGAATGTCAAATCATGCCGCGCACCTTTGATGTCGGCGGGCAGCATGGCGAGCGTGTGCGTCTCGCTGTTCTGTGTCGTGTTGCGGCGCACAACGAGCGTCCGCGATTGTTTGACGGTCATAAATTTGTCGAACTTATTTTGATGGAATGAGTTATGCGGTTAAGTTTAACCTCTGTGCGCGAGGAGCGTCTAGCAAGAGGTTTGGCAGGTGTGCGCGAGTAGGCAGGGCTGTGTTAAAACTTAGTTGTGATGAAACTTAAAGCGTGACTGCTAATGAATGTCAGCATTTACACCGTGTGAGTATGCATGTAATTACGCGCAAACGGCTTAATGAGTTTGCCGAAAAGTATCCCGAAACGAAGGCGGCTCTCGCACATTGGTACGGGTTGGCGAAACATAATAGTTTCACTAACTTAATGGAATTGCGTGCCATGTTTCCATCAGCCGATGTGGTCGGCAAACTCACTGTCTTCAATGTCGGTGGGAACAAAGTTCGTTTGATTGCGGCGATTCACTATAATCGGAAGAGAATTTATATTCGTGCGGTACTGACTCATGCCGAGTATGACGAAGGGAAGTGGAAGGAGTAAGCGATGCAGAATCTTGATGTCAATAAAGCGGCAAACGCATGGTCTTCTTTAGCGGGGGCAGTCTTTGTTCCGCATACGGAATCGGATTATCGGCAACTCGTTTCATTGCTCGACAATTTGATTGATGAGGTCGGAGAAGACGAAGCACACCCGCTTGCTTCGCTGATGGAGATTGTCGGCGTGTTGATAGAGAACTACGAAGCCGAGCATGTACCTGAGTTAGTCATCGAATAGATTTTGCTCACAATGTGGCGCGGGCATTGGCTGAAATCATCCGGCAACAATGGGGCAAAACGCGGGTTTAAGTTTAATGATATGGGCATAATGTTAAAATTCGGGCGGAGGTGAGTTATGGAAGAAGTTTTCAAACTTGACATCACAGAAGCGGAAGCACAGCAAATGGACACGGAAGTGAACCGGATGCTGACTGCGATGCGGCAAGCCAACGAGCGTATCGCTTCCGGGCAACAGGAGATAGAACAACTACAAGCGGAGACGCGCCACATCATTACGCAAATGAAGGAGCGTCAACGTGTGGAAGCAACTGTTTGAGTTTATGCGGCAGGTCTTCACGCTCACCGAAGCGGTCAGCCGCCAACAGTCAGCGTTGAATGAATTACAGAAAGAGGTGCGCGATTTATCGCGCACAGTAGATGAAGACATTCGCCGTCTGCACAGTGCCGTCAAGCGACTAAGTGCGGAACTGCGTCATCAGCGAGAGCATGAAGAATCAGAGTATCGGATTTTGAAACTCGAACTGGAGAATCGTCTCTTGCGGATGGAGCGCGGGTTGCCGCCAGCGAAGACAGAATCACAGGAAGGGACGCTGGAGTAATATCAAGACTGGAACACTTTGTTAGTTGCAATTTACTTATAAGCGACGCGGGCATCGGCTGAAATCATCCGGCAACAATGGGGCAAAACGCGGATTTGATTGTCACTACTTCACTACACCATGAACAAGCATCGCCCACGCAAGGCGTTCCGGTTCGAGTACATCGAAGGCAAGTACGGCGGCGTCACGAAGCAGGAACTCGAAGACCGTTTGTATGACGAATGGGAGCGCGAGGAAGACGGCGCGATGCAGGTTTGCGCGGTAGTGTGGGAAACGGTTGAGCGCGACAAAGATGCCAACGGTCAGCCGCCGTTTGAATGGTAGTTTGATGTTCAATGTTCAAGGTTCAAAGTTCAATGCTGAAGGTAAGTATCTCCGTTGAACATTAAACATTGAACTTTGAACTACTTAAAAATTTTATGAAACGTTCCCCCTTAGTCGTTATCTTTATCACCATTTTTATTGACCTCGTTGGTTTCGGCATCGTAATTCCGATTCTGCCTTATTACGTTCAAAGATTCGGGGCGGCGGCGAATGTCGTCGGGTGGTTATTCGCCGTGTATTCGCTGATGCAGTTTGTGTTCGCGCCTTTGCTGGGAAGGTTATCGGATAAGTACGGGCGGCGTCCGGTGTTGTTGGTGAGCATCATCGGTTCGGCAATCAGTTACTTTTTGATGGGGGCGGCGGGAACGCTCGCGTGGTTATTCGCGGGGCGCATTTTGGCAGGGATAACGGGCGGCAATATCTCGACCGCGCAAGCTTATATCGCGGACGTGACGACGCAGGAAGACCGCGCTAAGGGTATGGGACTCGTCGGGGCGGCGTTCGGACTCGGATTTATTTTCGGTCCGGCGATTGGCGGCATCTTGAGCGGTATCAGTCCGGCGATGCCGTTCTATTTCGCGGGCGTGCTGTCGCTCATCAACGCAGCATTGCTTTACTTCGTGTTGCCGGAGAGCTTGACGGAAGAAGTCAAAGCACGCATCGCGGGGCAGAAGCGCACGAGCATGTTGGGCTATCTGGCGAATCGTCAACTGGCTTTGACGATGGCGATTTACTTTTTGATTATCGTCGCATTCTCGATTATGACGACGAGTTTCGCGCTCTTTACGATGTACCGCTTCGACTTCGACGAAGTTCACAACGGTTATATGTTCAGCTTTATCGGCGTCATCGCCGTTATCGCGCAGGTCGTCGTGGTGCGGCGTTTCGTGAAAGAGCGAAGCGAAACGATGTTCGTCATTGGCGGTTTAGCTTTACTCGTCATCGGCTTCGGCGCGTTGCCGTTCGTCAATCCCGACAGGCAAGGCTGGCTTGAAGCGATGGTTATTTTGCTTGTCGCCAGTGCCTTAATCTCGATTGGTAATCAAATCGCGTCGCCGCTTTTGACGAGCATCGCATCGAAATCCGTCGGGGCGGACGTGCAGGGGGGGATGATGGGATTCGTGCAATCGCTGGGAAGCCTCGCGCGCTTCACGGGTCCGATGCTGGCATCGTTTCTTATCGTCGGCGGAGCGGCAAACGCGATTAGTGACCGCAGTTTGTTCGTGACCTTCTGGACATCCGCCGCGATAACGATTGTCGCGCTCGCGTGCGGATTCGTTCTCGCGCGTCTTCACGCGACGAGTCAACCGGAGCGCGACGCGATATGCACGGGCGGCGACGAACTCGCGGCGGTTTCGACCGAACAGATTTAACTACTAACCATGATTCGCAGCTTTCAAACTGACGTAAGAGAGGAGTCGTCGCTATGAAGATGACCGAAAAGGAACGGCGCGCGTTGATTGCGCGGCTTGGCAATCTGCCGACGCAGGTTGAACAGGCGATTGATTTGCTTCCGCCCGCGCAACTCGACATGCCGTATCGCGCGGGCGGTTGGACGCCGCGTCAAGTCGTGCATCACCTTGTTGATTCGCACATCAACGCTTACGTCCGCATGAAGCTGATTGCGACCGAAGACACGCCGACGCTCAAGCCTTACGACCAAGAGGCATGGGCAAACGCCGCCGATTACAAGATGCCAATCAAGGTTTCGATTGGCATCTTAATTGGCTTGCACGCGCGTTGGGCGACTTGGTTGGAAAGCATCGCCACCGATACGGACGTGTGGCGACGCGCCGGAATGCATCCCGATGACGGACGCTTGACGCTCGATGATCTACTCACGCGCTACGTCGCACACGGCGACAAACACGTCGGACACATCAGGCACAGGAGCCAGAAGTCAGAACTTAGTGGATAGTTGATAACGGATAGTTGATAGTGAAGAATTGTTCATCAACTATCCACTTCTTCATTCTGGTTTCTGGCTTCTGGCTTCTGGCTTCTGACTTTTGCCATGCATCGTTCCATTGCCGATTCGACCAGAGAGTATGCGCGCGGCATCGCGGGCGGATTGTTGTTCAGTTTGCCGCTGCTTTACACGATGGAGATGTGGTTCGCGGGTTTGACGGCGCGACCCGCGCGGCTCATCGGTTATGTGCTGGTGACTTACGTTTTGCTGCTTGGTTACAACCGTTATGCGGGCTTGCGCGAAGATGCGAGTTTCGCGGAAGTGGCGATTGATTCAGTCGAGGAGATGGGGCTGGGGTTGGTTATCGCAGCCGTCGTGCTGTGGTTGTGCGGACGCCTGACGGGTGAGATGACGAATGCGGAAATAGTCAATCAAATTGTCGTCGAAGCGATGACCGTCGCCATCGGCGTTTCAGTCGGCACGGCGCAACTCGGCGGCGAAGGTCAGACGGAAAGCGGCGAGCGAAATGACGAAGATAAGCCGCGCGATGATAATGATGGCGCAGAGCAACAAAGCCCGAAAGATGAAGTTAGTTTTAGCGGGCAACTCGTGATTGCGATGTGTGGGGCGGTGTTGTTCGCGGCGAACGTCGCGCCGACGGAAGAAATTTTAGTCATCGCAATAGAGTCTTCGCCTTTGAAACTGCTCGGCTTGAGCATCTTGTCGCTCGTCTTCGGGGCATTGATTTTGACGTACAGCGAATTTCGCGGCGCGGACAAGTTCGTGCGCGTGAGCGGAGCGCGATTCGTGTTGATGAATGCGTTTATCACTTACGCCGTCGCGCTTCTGGCTTCCGCGTTGATACTGTGGTTCTTCGGACGCTTCGACGGCGAGAGCCTTGAAATCTGTGTCGCGCAAACGGTGGTTCTGGGAGTCGCGGGCGCGTTCGGCGCGAGTGCCGGAAGGTTATTATTGCAAGCCGGAAACGCACAATGAATACGATGGATGATGTGATGAAACGAGCAAACGATGAGTGAAGTTAAAAAGAACATTTTAGAGTGGATTGTGTTCGCGGTTTCGCTGGTTCTCGTGATGGGCGTAATAGGTTATTTGAGCTATGACGCCGCGACGCTCGGCAACCGCCCGCCCGATATTCAAGTGCTGCTGGGAGTGAGCGAATCGCGCACGCAAGGCTTCGCAATTCCCGTGACGGTCAGGAACACGGGAGAAGAAACGGCGGAAGGCGTGAGAGTCGAAGTGGAACTTAAACTTGACGGCGCGGATGCGGAAACCGGCGAACTTGAGTTTCCGTTTGTCCCACGCGGCGGACAACGCGAAGGCTTCGTCGCCTTCAAACATGACCCGAACACGGGGCGTCTTGAGACGCGCGTACTCGGATATGAATAGTGGATAACGGATAGTGGATAGTGGTAGGACGTTAGCAATAGGAAATGTATTTTCACTATTGGTGTCGAACATCAAAAGCACAAGGAGCAAGAGAGAAGCATGTCAAAGGAAGTGGCGGATAAATTTGTCGAAGCACTGCGCGGCTTGGAAGATAATCGTGACCTTGAAGCGATAGTCGGTTTGTACGCGGAAGGATGCGAAGTCGGCAATGTCGTCGCACCGGAAAAGTTTCACGGTGCGGAAGGAGCGCGCAAATTCTGGACGACGTACCGCGACACGTTCGGGGAAGTCAAATCCGAGTTTCGCAACGTCTTCGCCACCGAACAACGCGCCGCGCTGGAGTGGGTCACGGACGGAACTTCGACGAACGGCGAAGCCATACATTATGAAGGCGTGACACTGCTTGAGATTAACGGCGACAGGGTGACACGCTCACGCGCCTACTTCGACGCAGGCGGGCTTGGACGCCAAATCGTCAAAGAACCCGCGCACGCTCAAGCCGACGCTTCGCTGTCGGAGTGATGATGAAGCGGTGATTTATGAGCATTAGATTTGAAGTCGGCGTTGAAGATTTATACGGCGTTCCCGGAAACGGGAAGGCTGAAATCGTGAACGGAGAAATCATCGAGATGCCACCTACCGGCGGGGTTTCGGGTCGCTCCGGCGGCAAAATCTATCGCAGCCTTGACGATTACGAACAGGTGACGAAATCCGGTTATGCGTTTCCCGATAACGTCGGGTTCGTCGTCAATCTGCCGCACCGAAAATCATTCAGTCCCGATGCCGCGTTTTTTACGGGAGAGTTGCGCGGCGGCGATTTTCTTGAAGGCGCGCCCGTCTTTGCCGTCGAGGTCAGAAGCAAGAACGATTACGGCGCGACAGCCGAACGCGAGATAAAGCAGAAGCGCGCGGACTATTTTGCTTGCGGCACGCTCGTGTTTTGGGATGTGGATGTTTTGCGAGAAAAGGTGGTGAGAGTTTATCGCGCCGATGCGCCGGACGCGCCGCGCATCTACCGCAAAGGCGACATCGCGGAAGCCGAACCCGCTCTGCCCGGTTGGTCACTCGCGGTTGATCTGTTTATTCCGTGACTTGCCTTCAAATTAAGTTCAATACTAAAAATGCGAAACTCGACACAAGCACACCTTAAAAGGTCTTGTGTCGCGTTTCGCTTGTCTGGTGAATCGTGAAAAGTTAGTTGTGCATCAGCACGCCGTCAACAACGTGAATGACGCCGTTGGATTGCATGACGTTGGCGGTAGTGACTTTCGCCGTCCCGCCTTTGGCATCGGTGATGATGACATCGTTGCCGTTCATCGAAGCTGTCAGCGTGCCGCCTTCGACGGTTTTGAAAGTGGCTTTGCCGCCGCCGTCGGTGATGGCTTTGGCGATGGTCGCGGCGTCCTGTTTGCCGGGAACGACGTGATAGGTTAGGACTTTGGTGAGTGCCGCTTTGTTGGCGGGCTTGAGCAGTGTGTCAACCGTTCCGGCGGGCAACTCCTCAAACGCGGCGTTGGTCGGGGCGAAGACGGTGAAGGGTCCCGCGCCTTTGAGCGTGTCAACCAGACCGGCGGCTGTGACGGCTTTGACCAGCGTGGTGTGGTCTTTCGAGTTGACGGCGTTGTCAACGATGTCTTTGTTGGCGTACATCGCCGCTCCGCCGACCATCGGATTTTCCGAAGTCATAGGGCTTGCCGAAGCCATAGGGCTTGCCGATGTCGTCATCGGAGCGTTGGTTGTCGTACTGGTGGTTGGAGCAGCGTTTCGATTGACGGTTGATTCGGGTGCGGCGCAGGCGGCGAAGCCGAGCATGGCGATGGCAGATAGCGAAGCGATAAGGTTGCGTTTCATAATTCTTTGTCCTCGTTAATTGAATTGGGATTTACCGGAAGTGTCGGATATACGAAGGACACTGGAGAGCCGGATTGCACGCGGATTTATAGGCGCGCCTGTGCCGCGTTTTTAGTATCGCGGCACGCGCCCGTCAACTTCCTTTGACCAAGCGTCTATGCCGCCGGAGAGGTTATGAAGTTTGGTGAAGCCGACGCGGGCGAGGGCATTGCAAACCTGCGCGCTGCGTATGCCGTGATGACATAGGAAGACGATTTCTTGTGACGGGTCAAGCGTGTCCGTCCATTCTTGAAAACGCGAAAGCGGCATGAGTTCCGCTTGCTCAAGATGCGCGATGTCGTGTTCGATTTGTTCGCGCACGTCAATGACGCGGAGCGGTTCGCCGTTCGCCAAACGCGCGGCTAGTTGTGCGGGTTCGATGGTCTGGTAGTTCAAGATTTTCTACTCCTTGCTTCGATGACTTTGGTGGCGGTCGCGCCCGCACCGATTGCTCCGCTTATCGTCGGAGCTAAAGGGTTGGAAACATCGCCAATCGCAAACACGTCGCGCACGCTTGTTTCATGTTCGCTTGAAACCGAGATGTAGCCTTGCGCGTCGCGTTCGAGTTGCGCGGCAAACTCATCGGAGTTGGGTTGATAACCGATGCGAATCACGACGGCTTGCGTCTTGATTTCAAATTCTTTACCGGGTGTTTCAACACGCACGCGGTCAACAATTTCCTTGCCGCAGATTTCCGTGACTGTGGTATTAAACAGAGTTTCGATGTGCGTGGTGCGGTTGATGCGTTCGATAAATTCTCCGCGCGCACGCAGGCTTTCGCCGCGATGAACGAGCGTCACGAGCGGGCAAACTTCCGCCAGTATCAAAGCGTTTTCCGCCGCCGCGTCGCCGCCGCCGATGACGCAAGCGTGTTTGCCCGCGATGATGTTTTTGCTTTGTGAACCGGAATCATAAACACCGCGATGGCGAAATTCGCGTTCGCCTTTGACGTTCAACGCGCCGCGCCGCAACCCTGTGGCGATGATGACGTAACGGGCTTCAAGCGTCCGTTTGTTTTCAAGGCGGACGCGCTTGTTTTGTAAATCAATTTCGACAAAAGGAGTATCAAGTAACAACTCGAATGCACGTCCTTCAATCTGTTTTAGCATCGCTTCGGCGGCATCGTTGCCGTTCGCAAAATCGTGTCCGCCGAGATGATTTTTTATCGGATTATAAATCCGGTGAAGTTGTCCGCCCGCTTTCGTGTTCGTCTCAATCACGACGCAATTCAACTTCAAATCGTCGCACCACAGGGCGGCGGAAAGTCCGGCGACTCCCGCGCCGATGATTATTACGTCGTACATAGTTTGACTGAAGTTCAATGTTCAAAGTTCAATGCTCGATGTTCGATGTCGGCAACACGATTTGGAATTTGAACATTGAACACGATGTCTCGCACGTCTGTTAAACTAACTCGAAAATCTTAGGAGGTAAAACACATTATGTCACTTGTGATGTACATCAAACCCAACTGTCCATACTGCCAACAGGCGCGCGACCATTACAACGCGCAGGGCATCCCATTCACCGAATACGACGCGCAGAACGACCGCCCGCGACGCGCGGAGATGTTCGCTTTCTCCGGCGATGACCCGACCGTGCCGTGCATCGTGCAGGACGGCGTTTATATCGGTTCGGGTTGGGGCGTGCCGCCGCGCGGTTGAACGGTTCACGATTAAAAGCGAGCCGTGTGCTTGCTAGAAACAGTGGTCAGTAAAAGCAAAATAGTAGGCAGTAGGCAGTAAAAAACAAAGACTGCGCTCATTGACGTTCAACTTTATACTTGACATCTCAACCATAAATCCCATGCTTCACTGACCACTGACCACTGACCACTGACCACTGACCACTGACCACTTAGAGAAAGGCAGAAAGCAATGAAGTTGCGTTCACTCATCGTCCCGTTGCTTATATTCAGTTTGACACCCATAACAACTATGACACTTGAAGCCCAGACTAACGCGCAAGAAGTAAAACCACCCGTCGCTAAAAGAGCGGCGAAGGTGACGGAGATTCACGGCGAAAAGTTGACGGATGATTATTCTTGGATGCGCGAGAAAACAAGCCCGGAAGTTATCAGTTACCTTGAAGCCGAGAACAGATATACCGACGCAGTGATGAAACCGACCGAAGCGTTTCAGGAAAAACTGTACAAGGAAATCTTGGGACGCATTAAGCAGACCGATTTGAGCGTGCCTTATAAACTCGGCGATTACTATTATTACTCGCGCACCGAAGAAGGCAAACAGTATCCGATTCAGTGTCGCAAAAAAGGTTCACTCGAAGCGAAAGAGGAAATCACTCTTGACTTAAACAAGCTTGCCGAAGGTTTGAAGTTTTTAAGCGTCGGTGCTTACGCGGTAAGTGACGACGGCAACTTGCTCGCCTATTCAACCGACACGACCGGATTTCGTCAATACACTTTGCAGGTCAAAGACCTTCGCACGGGTGAGACGTTGCCCGAAAAAATCGAACGTGTCGGGGCGGTGATGTGGGCGGCGGACAACAAGACTCTGTTCTATACGACCGAAGACGCGGTGACGAAACGCGACGATAAACTTCATCGTCATGTACTCGGCACTAAGTCTGACGGCAGCGAAGACAAACTTGTCAAAGAAGAAAAGGATGAACTCTATCGCCTGTTTGCGTATCGCACGCGCGACCGTAAATACGTCATCGTCGGAAGTGCTTCGAGCGAGACGACGGAGAACAGTTATATCCCGACGGACAAGCCGGAACAGTCGCCGACGTTAATCTTAAAGCGCAAAGACGACCACGAATACTATGTTGACCACCGCGACGGGCTTTTCTATATCCGCACCAACGATGCCGCGAAGAACTTCCGTTTAGTGACCGTTCCGGTTAAGAATCCCGCGAAAGAAAACTGGACGGAAATCATCGCCGGACGCAAGGACGTGAAAATCGAAGACGCTGATTTGTTCAAAGATTTCATGGTGACATCAACGCGCGACAAGGGTTTGCAGAAACTGAACATCACCGATTTCAAAACAAATAAAGCCCACAGCATAGACTTTCCCGAACCGACTTATGCCCTCTCCGGCGAAGCCAATCCCGAATACAACACAGATGTTTTTCGGTATCAATACACGTCGTTCATCACGCCCAACTCCGTCTATGATTACGACATGCGGATGCGTCGCGGTGAACTTCAGAAGCAAACCGAAGTCGTCGGCGGCTATGACCAAACGAAATATACGAGTGAGCGCATCTTTGCGACGGCACAGGACGGCACGAAAATCCCGATTTCCATCGTCTATAAAAAAGGCACGAAGCGCGACGGCAAAGCACCGACGCTGCTTTACGCTTACGGCTCTTACGGCTATCCAAGTTCCGCGACGTTCTCAATCGCGCGTCTTAGCCTGCTTGAGCGCGGGGTGACTTACGCCGTCGCACACATACGCGGCGGCGGCGACATGGGCGAAGAATGGCACGACGCCGGAAAGATGATGTTGAAGAAAAACACCTTCACCGATTTCATCGCCACTGCCGAACACTTAATCAAAGAGAAGTACACATCCGCCGATAAACTCGCCATCATGGGCGGCAGCGCGGGCGGGCTGCTCATGGGTGCGGTCACAAACATGCGACCGGATTTATTTCACACCGTCGTCTCACTCGTTCCGTTCGTTGACGTGATGAACACGATGCTTGATGCAACACTTCCTTTAACCGTCGGTGAGTATTTAGAGTGGGGCAACCCGAACGACAAAGCGGCTTACGCATACATGAAATCCTATTCGCCTTACGACAACATCACGGCGAAAAAGTATCCGACGATTCTCGTTCGTACATCGCTCAACGACTCACAAGTCATGTACTGGGAACCCGCCAAGTACGTCGCCAAACTGCGAACGATGAAGCAAGACGCAAACCCCTTGCTTTTCAAAATCAACATGGGCGCGGGACACGGCGGCTCAAGTGGACGCTACGACGCACTGCGCGAAACAGCGTTCGACTATGCGTTTATTTTGTCGCGCTTCGGCATCACGAGTTAGACGGCGCATTATTGCTTGAACTCGAAAGGCGGGCTTGAATAATCCAAAGTCCGCCTTTCAAATTTTCCGTTCGGTGATTGAACGATGAACACGACGATTCTTCATGGCGACTGCGCCTCGCTTCTCGATGCCGCGATGCTCATACAAGCGGGCGTTGCATCACGCTTTGATTTAACTTTCCTCGACCCGCCTTTTAATCAAAATAAAGATTACGAACAGCATGACGACGATTTGCCGCATGACGAGTATTGGCTATGGATGGAAGATGTATGCCGCAAGATTTATGACCTGACGACGCAGGGCGGCGCGCTCTATTTCATGCACCGCGAGAAGAACGCCGAGTTTGTATTGCGTGCCTTACGCGAGGCGAATTGGACGCTGCAAAATCTGATTGTCTGGAAAAAGAAAACGTCCGCCGTACCGGGAACTTACCGCTTCGGCAAGA
>JANDLT010000002.1 GCA_024330265.1 Pyrinomonadaceae bacterium MAG19_C2-C3
GGACTTTCAGTCCATCGGCAATCTATGCACTTTCAGTGCATAGTGGTTGAGTCTGCTTCACTGCTTACTGCTTACTGCCTACTGCCTACTCTAGCTTGAAATTATAAGTAATCACGCCTTGCACTTTGACGGGTACGTCGGAGAGTTTCGTCGGCGTAAATCTCGCGCGGCGGGCGGCGGTGAGGGCGGCGTTTCGCAACAGGGCGTGTCCGCTCAAAGCCTGCGCGGAAATGACCTTGCCTTGTTCGTCAATTAAGATTTGAATTTGAACCGAGCCGGAGACGCGGGCATTGCGTGCGACTTGTGGATACGGCGGTTCGGGCTTGTAAGTCGCCAAGCCGTTAACGACGCCTCTGGAGACCGTGGGCGGTTTGACATGTTCAACGGCGGG
Organism: Pyrinomonadaceae bacterium MAG19_C2-C3; assembly: GCA_024330265.1. GTDB lineage: Bacteria > Acidobacteriota > Blastocatellia > Pyrinomonadales > Pyrinomonadaceae > JANDLT01. The sequence continues at coordinate 392 of JANDLT010000002.1, forward strand.
TTCGAGTTTCTTCGTGGTGATGGGCGGAAGCGGCGGCGGGGTTGCGATTTTGATTGAACCGCCATTGGTCGTATTGCCGAACGGATTGCGATTGTCGCCGGGAATACCGATTGGTGAACCGCCGTCGCGTCCGGTGAAGGCGACGTTGATGTTTGGCGGAAGCGTAGCGAGCGTGTTGGCTACGGTTGATACGCTGTCGGGTACGAGGTCAGGGCGCGAAGGCGGGGCAATCGCATCGGCGCGTGTGATGATGTCGTTCGTCATCGCAGACTTTACCGGAGCGTTTGAAGCAACGGTGATGGGGCGCATCTCTGCGGGTTCGATGATGCGTATCTGCGGAGATTGAATCTCCGCGAGGGCTTCAAGATTGGCTTGCTCAAGCCGCGCATCGTAGGCATAAATGCTGGCGACGAAGGACGCGAGAATCAGTGCCGTGTAGCCCGCGATGGTGAATAGAAAGAAAGAACTTTTGCGGCGCACATCGCCCGCGTGTGAACCGGATTCAACCAAGTTTGCAAACATGTCGTGCTTCTCCTTATCAAGTTCCCGGTGCCGTTGTGGGTTTGTCGTGACGAACGGAGAAAATTGCACGCTTGAATTTCAAACGTGCATCAACTTAGACAACCGCCTGCCGCGAGTTGTTCCATAAAACTTTTCTCTCGCAAACCGAAGCCTTCCGCAAACATGATTACCGCACACAAAGCGCGATGGTTTGAACGCCTGTTCGCAACTTATAACCGCAACTTGCTGGTGCGACGCTTTCAAGGTTTGCGCGTGTGCGGTTTGGAACACTTGAAGGCACAAGCTTCGGCATCCGTGCCGCTCGTGCTTTACGCGAATCATGCAAGTTGGTGGGACGGACTCGTGACGTTCCAAGTCGGACACTATGCCGGGCTTGACCAGTTTTTTATGATGGAAGAAAAGCAGTTGCGCGGGTATCCCTTGTTTCGTCGGCTCGGTTGTTTTTCCGTTGTGCGCGACGACGCACGCGCCGCATTGCTTAGTATCAAGTACGCGACGGATTTATTAAACGACACTAATCGCGCCCTCTGGATTTTCCCGCAAGGCGAACTCGCCGCCAATGATTTGCGCCCGCTCAAACTGTTTTCAGGCACGGCGCGCATTATCAGTCGTTGCCGACGTGTGCGCGCCGCGCCCGTGGCGATGCGCTTTGAATTTCTTGACGATTTTCGTCCCGAAGCTTTTCTGAAGGTTGGTACTCCCGACATCATCGAAGCATCTAAACACTTAAACGCGAAACAATTGACGAGACATCTTGAGCATCGTTTGACCGCCGAACTCGATGCTTTGCATGATGATGTGATGTATAAAAACTTTGCGGGCTATGATGAAGTCGTCGCCCCACGACGACGCGGTTAAACGGACAGAAGGAGAGCATGTGGCGAAAGCAAGCGGTACAATTTATGTTTGTCAGAAGTGCGGTTCGCAATCGCGTAAGTGGCTGGGCAAATGCCCGGATTGTGGCGAGTGGAACTCGATGATTGAAGAACGCGCTCGCGTCGCCGCATCGGGTAAAACTTCGGGCGGCAACTTCAACACGCGCGGCGCGCAACCCGTCGCCTTCACCGAGATTGAATCGCAAGACGACGCCCGCATCACGAGCGGCATCACCGAGTTTGACCGCGTGCTTGGCGGCGGCATCGTTCCGGGAAGCCTTGTGCTTATCGGTGGAGACCCGGGCATCGGCAAATGTCTCGCGGGTTCGAGTCGCGTGCTTGATGCAAAGACGGGCGAGTTTAAGTTCATAACCGAATGGAAGCGAGATAAACATCCGGTGGTCGCGCTGGATGAGAACGCGCGTCGTCTCGGTGTGCAGTGCGTGACGGCTTTTCATGAACAGGGCGCGAGGGAAATTGTAGAAGTCAAAACAAGGCTGGGGAAAAGCTTGCGCTGTACACCACAGCATCCCGTGTTGACGGTTGACGGATGGCGTGCGGTGGATAAGTTGAAGCGTGGTGAGCGTATCGCCACGCCACGCGCATTGCCGTTCTTCGGGACTGATGCGATGAGCGAGCATCACATCAAGCTTATCGCTTATACGTTGTCGGACGGTTCGGCACAAAGCGCGATTGGCGTGACGAATGGACTCGCTCAAGTCGCTGATGATTTGAAAAACTTGGCGCGGGATTTCAATTTGAAGTTGTGTATTTATGATAAGACGGGAACGAGCGCGAAGCATTACAGATTTGTTCAGCCGCCCGCGAACAGGGTTTCGGCGCGGGGTGAAGTCGCTTCATGGTTGCACGAGCAAAGAGCGAAGGCGCAAATCTCTTGGGCGGAGTGGGCGCGGGAGGCAGATGTTTCTTACGGCATGTTGAATGTTTGGCGGCGCGGCATGTGCGCGCCCGCGCGGGAAGAATTGCAGCGATTAACCAAAGCGATTGATGTCAACCTTGATGATTCGATTGTGCGTAGTTGTGAAGTCGCGGGCATGAAAACTTCGGCGGCGAGATTTCTTGAAAGCGTCGGCTTGCGCTATACGCACGCGCACACGAAGCGCATACCGTCTTGCGTGTTTCGTTTGCCGAAAACCGACCTTGCGCTTTTCTTGCGCGTGTTGTTTTCGTGTGACGGTTCGGTTTATGTCACGGCAAATAATCGAGCGGGAGTCTCTTATTCAACCGTGAGTCGCGGCTTGGCGGAAGACGTTCAACATCTATTGTTGCGCTTTGGATTAGTCGCCAAATTGCGCGAAAAGAAAGTCAAATATAAAAAATCAGTGCGCGAGGCTTTCGAGTTACAGCTTCTCGGATTGCCTGTGGTCAAAAGCTTTCTCGCGCAAATCGGGATTTGGGGACGCGAAGCGGCGCGGCGAAAAATCGAGAACTGCGAAACACCGCGTTTGACTTCGACACAAACCGACACCGTTCCCGTCGGGGCGGAGTTTTGGAGTGCATTACAGATGCTTGCCCGTCAAAGTTCCTTTGCGGAAATATCGCAACGGGCAAAAGTGAGAATCGCTAACCGTCGTCATTCGCGCCCGCTGTGCCGACGCACGATTGAGATGCTTGCCCGCGCTTACCCGCTTCGAGTTTTTAACTTACTGGCTGAAAGCGATATTTACTGGGATGAAATCGAGAGCATCGCCCCGGCGGGCATTGAGCCGGTATTTGATTTGACCGTTGAAAATCATTCAAACTTTGTCGCTAATGACATCATCGTTCACAATTCGACTTTGCTGCTTCAAGTCGCGGACAGCTTGAGCCGTAACGATGAAAGCGCGACGGAAGACGACGAAAGCTCGAACGTCGTTCTTTATATCTCCGGCGAAGAATCCGAGCGGCAAATCAAGATGCGCGGTGAGCGGCTTAATATCAAAGCGGACAATCTTTTTTTGCTTCCCGAAACGACGCTTGAAAACATCTTGGATACAGTCGAACGCATACGCCCGAAAATCATTATCGTTGATTCGATTCAAACCGTGTTCTCCGCCAACATAGAGAGCGCGCCGGGCAGCGTCTCGCAGGTGCGCGAAGTTGCGGGCAAGTTTTTGATGCTCGCCAAACGCGAAGACATCCCCGTGTTTCTCATCGGACACGTCACGAAGGACGGTTCAATCGCCGGACCTAAAGCCTTAGAACACATCGTTGACACGGTGCTTTATTTTGAAGGCGAACGTCATCACAATCATCGCATTGTACGCGCAACGAAGAATCGTTTCGGAGCGGCGAACGAACTCGGTGTGTTTGAAATGACGGGCGCGGGATTAGTTGCGGTCGCCAATCCGTCGGAGATGTTTTTGCAAGAACGTCCACAGGGTGCGGCGGGTTCGGTCGTGATGGCGTGCATGGAAGGCACGCGCCCGATGCTCGTTGAAGTGCAGGCTCTTGTCGGTTCATCCAAGTACGGCACGGGGCGGCGCATGGCGCAAGGCTACGATACGAACCGCGTCGCGCTCCTCATCGCCATGCTGGAAAAGCGCGTCGGCTTGAACTTGGGCGGCGATGACGTGTTCGTCAACATCGCGGGTGGACTTGAGATTGACGAACCGGCGGCTGATTTGGGCGTCGTCGCGGCGATAGTTTCCAGCTTTCGCAATAATCCGATTGACCAGCACACAGCCGTCTTCGGTGAAGTCGGTCTGACGGGCGAAGTGCGCGGCGCATTGCAGGCACAAGCCCGCGTCCGCGAAGCCCAAGCTTTAGGTTTTAAGCGCGTCATCTGTCCGGCAACCAACGTCGTCGGACTCGAAAGACTCTTGGGCATCCGCGCCGTCGGCGTTCGCACCGTTGACGAAGCCCTCGACGAGCTATATGGCTGACACCAAAAAACATGATGAGCTACGACGAAGACATTTTATATCGTTATCGCGGCTTGTCGGGTATGATTAAGGGCGACCGGATTTGGCAAAAATATGAACCCACGAGCAGACATTATTAAAGTTCCCGATGCGTTCCCAAACAACAAATCTCTTTTTGATCTGACAGAGGATAAAGAATTATGGGACATCGTTAAAAACGATCCTGTCACCGCTCTGCTTCTCTCCGGCGAAGCATCAACCGTTCACGAAGCGGAAGTCAAATTTCTCAACGGGAATGTTGAAGTCATCAGTCAACTCGTTTTAGAACTCGTCGAAAGCAACCTCTCTGATGAAGAATTCAGCAGACATCCGCTTATTCTTCTTGTTCGAGGACACGGTAGCCGTCGGTGGGAAGACTCTTTATTATGAGTGTTGTCGAACATCTCACCAAAATCACTTCCGCCCTTGATGAACTCCAAGTTCCGCATCTTGTCATGGGCGGTCACGCCGTTCGTTATTACGGATTTAGGCGTGAAACCACCGACCACGATTTGCATATTCCCGCCGACATCGGACACAACCTTTCCGACCTCTTACGCCGAACCTCGCTTTTCGTTTTCACTCCGCTTATCGAAGCACCAACTTGGCGGGGGGATGATGATTTCAAAAGATATGTGGTTGGAGTTCTGCCGGATGGCAAAGAAGAATTTTTAGAATTTTGGATTCACAATCACCTGCTTGATGATTTTGAAAACCTTTACGGGCGGCGTGAAGAAGGTATTTACGGCGAAAAGAAAATATCTTTTCTTTCGCTTCCTGACCTTATCAGAAGCAAGGAAACCGAACGGGAAAACGATTGGCAAGATATTTCGTTTCTTGAGGAAATTTTAGACCAAAGAAATTTTTCCAACGCCAAAAACGAGACGGATATTATTTCAGCACTTTCAACTATGAAGAGTGTTCGGGGCTTGGAAATCGCCGTCAATAATGGTTTTCTGACGAATCCATCAAATGTAGAATCCGCGATAAAATCCGCTTCCAACTCAATTACTCAAGCCTTTTTGCTTCCCTTTATTCCGAATATTGAATCTGAATTGCCATTAAACGAAATACTGCCCGCGCCGTTTCGCAAACACTTAACGCGCACAGAGCCGTGCGGTAGTCGTCATCTTGCCCTTGTTGAAGCCGTCAGGCTTCGCTACAAGCGGGCAATGCAAAACCTCGACCGTTTGGACAAAGACGAACATCGAAAACGAAGGCAATTATAGCGACTTGCATTTGCAAGTAAGCATGTAGAGGCGTTGCTTTGATGGAAAATCATGCTTGACTGTTCGGTAAAGAAACGATTGATTTTGTGAGTACCGACCGCGAATTTATTACGCCTTTCTTGCCCCGTTCCACCTAAACATTATGCCAGCAGCCGTCTCACGCGGTTTCACCGAACGTGTCGCTTTGGTCGTCGGCGGCGGGCGCGAAGCGAATACGGTCGCGCGTGCCGTTGCGATTCAACTCGCGCTCGAAGGTTCTTATGTCATCGTCGCGCACGAAGAGGCGGACGAAGCGGGTTCGAGCATCGTCGAAAGTTTGCGCGCGTTGGGAACTTTGGCTCACGCGGTTAAACTTAATCGCCGCGAAGGTGAGGACATCGGGCGCGTGTTCGATGAGGTTGACGGCTTGTACGGGCGACTTGATTTAATGGTTAACGTCGCGCTTATCGAACGGCAAGAAAGCCTTATTGATGCGACGGTTGAAGACATTGATGCGTGTCTCGGCGCGTCGCTAAGAAGTTCGTTGATGTTGACTCAATACGCCGCCCGCATGATGCGACGACGGGGCGCGGGCGGCATCGTTCACGTTGTCGGCGCGCAGGGAAAAACAGACACGATTGCCGCGACGATTCACGGCGGCATCATCGGTTTAACCGAAAGCGCGGCGGGCGAACTTGCTCCGCGCATACGCATCAATGGCGTCGTCATCGGACACACGCGCACCGGAATCAAAAGCGAAACCGGCGGAGCGCACGCCGCCGACCTCGCCAACTTCGCCGCGACGTTCGGCGTTGTCCCACCTGATAATGTCGCCGCTTCCGCCGATGCACTTCATCCCGTCGCCGCCGATGAAGTCGCCCGCGCCGTGCTTTATCTTCTGTCGCCGGAATCAAAATTCATCATCGGACAAATCCTAAATGTCGGAATCAACTGATGACTGGCGAGGCATATTACAAGCCGTCTCAAAAATAGCTTTTGATTGATTGAAACTCTGCGTGACTCTGCGTCTTCAACTCTGCGGTTCTCTGCGTTAAAAAATTCTTTGACGCAGAGAACCGCAGAGTTGAAGACGCAGAGTCACGCAAAGAGGGAAATCATTTTTGAGACGGCTTTTAGTTAAACAATCGTCTCATTTAGTCGCGGCGTCTTTCACCTGTTTCTTCCGTGTTATACTGTCCGGCTAAAAATCACCCGGTCAATACGCGCTAAATTTCGCACGCTCCGAAGCGTGTTCGCCGGGTTCTATATGGAGAGTTGAGAACATAAACAAGTGAGTACATCGGTTGAGATTATTCCGCTCGGCGGCGTCGGCGAGTTCGGAATGAATTGTATGGGTTTGCGTTATGGCGACGAGATGATTGTCATTGACGCAGGAATGGGTTTCCCCGACGAAGACGCTTACGGTGTGGATATTGCCATTCCGAACTTCGATTATCTCGAAGATTACGCCGACCAAATCACCGCCCTTATTCTGACGCATGGACACGAAGACCACATCGGCGGGCTGCCCTATTTTCTGCGTCGCTTCAATGTTCCGGTTTATGCGTCGCGCTTCACGCTCGGACTTGCCGAAAATCGTCTTGAAGAACACGGGTTGCTTAACGACGTGTTGCTTCACCGCGTTGAGGCGCGCGATACGATTAAACTCGGTGCGTTTGAAATCGAGTTCGTCCGCGTGTCGCATTCATTGATTGATTGTCTCGCGCTTTGCATACGCACGCCCGTCGGCATCATCGTTCACACAGGCGATTATAAGATTGACGAAACTCCGGTCATCGGTGAGCCGACTGATTTAAGAACTTTTCGGCGTTACGGGCAGGAAGGCGTTCTCGCTCTGCTGTCGGATTCGACCAACGCGACCGTCGCCGGACGCACGCCTTCGGAGCGCGCCGTGATTCCGGCGTTTGAACATGTATTCGAGGAAGCGAAAGGGCGCGTCTTCGTCGCGGCGTTCGCTTCGAGCGTGCATCGCGTGCAAATCGTGATGGATGTCGCGCAGCAATTCAATCGCCGCGTCTGCGTTCTAGGGCGTTCGATGCAGAAGAACGTAGAGATTGCGGAACGTCTCGGATACTTGGACGTGCCGGAAAATCTGCTCATCGGGATTAACGAATCGAAGCGGCTCGACCGTGACGAAATCGTGTATCTCGTCACGGGTTCGCAGGGTGAACCGCGCGCCGCACTCGCACAATTAGCGACCGGAATTTATAAAAGCCTGACGATTGAAGACGGCGATACGGTAGTGCTTTCGGCGCGCATCATTCCCGGCAACGAACACGCGATTTCAAAACTCACGGGCGACATATATAAACGCGGCGGCGACATTATTGATAGTGAACGCCGCCTCGTTCACGTCTCCGGTCACGCTTCGCAGGAAGACATACGCATCATGATGGATGCCGTGCGCCCGAAGTTTCTGATTCCGATTCACGGCGAATATCGAATGCTTTATCGTCATAAAGAGTTTGTCCGTAATCACCTCGATTACCGCGACGACCAAATCTGTCTCATTGAAAACGGCGACGTGTTGGAGCTTGACGGCGAACGCACGCGCATCGCATCGAAGTTTGAAGCGGGCATGACTTTTATTGACCAATCGGGGTTTGAGGAGATTGACGCCGAGACGATTCGTGAACGCAAACAGATTGCGATGGATGGCATCATCACGCCCGTCGTCACGATAAACTCCGCGACCGGAAAAATCGAAGACGTGCCGGAACTCATCACGCGCGGCGTCATAGGGATTGCCGGAGCGGAAGACGCCGCTGATTTTGTGCGCGACATGCAACGCATCATCGCCGAAGCCGTCGAAGGGGCTTCAAATACCGAACGCCGCGATGCCACGCTGCTCAAAGAACGTGTGCGCGTCGAACTCAAACGCTTCATCCAACGCGAAACCGGAGCCAAGCCCGTCATCACGCCCGTCATCGTCGGACTCTGAAATTATGGATTCCGAATCAATCATAGAGATGGCGCGTCGCCGCGAAACGGTTGATGAAAATCAACCGCCGGAACAACCGACGGCGGCGGAATTGCTTCGTCAGACGCGCGTCTGTATTTCACCGGAAACCTATTTTCTCGTCGGTCTAAGCTTTGCCGAGTGGTCACGCATATTAGAGCAGCCGGAGCTTAGTTCGACGCGCCAAGTTCCGTACATGGTCTTGCGCGACGCTCATCAAGTGACCCTGTTGATTGATGAAATTGATTGGCGACAGATGCGCCATGCCGCCTGCGACGCGCGAATAGAAAACAACTTTCGACTCGTCACGCTCGACCTTGAATTGTCTTGGAACACCGTCGGCTATCTCGCATACGTCGCCGCGATTCTCGCCGGAGCGAACGTCACCATCGGTGCGCTGTCCGCCTTCTCGCGTGACCATCTCTTAATCAAGCAAGATGAACTCGGTACGGCGATGCGCGCCCTAAGTCCGCACGTCGCGGAGTTGTGTTGAGTCAATAAAACGAAGCCTGTGCATAAATCATCGCGTAGCGATGCGATGAATTTAGCCGTGCGTTTTAACGCACGGCTAGTCGGCATCGAACGAAGCGTCGCGTCAGCGACGGTTGAACGGGTTCAATCGTCGCAGACGCGACGACGGACATTTTAATCGCTTCCCGTGCGTTAAAACGCACGGCTAAATTCACGCCACCGCTCACGCGGTGAAAACAAAAGGCTTTAATTTGCACAGGCTCCAATAAAATCGTTCCTCTCAATTTCACATCATTCTAAAATTTTTCGATGACAATTTTTCAGGCAATCATTCTCGGCATCGTGCAGGGTTTGACCGAATTTATCCCTATCAGTTCGAGCGCGCATCTGATTTTTGCCAGCCGCGCTCTCGCGTTGTTCGCCGGAGTTGACGATGCGACGCGCGCCGAACGCATCACCGCGACCATCGCCGTCACACAACTCGGCACACTCGTCGCCGTGTTCGTTTATTTCGCACGCGACATCTGGGTTATCGGCAACGCTTTCATACGCGACCATTTCGCGCTCATCGGCATCGGCGCACATCGCGGCGAGAGCGTTGATGCGATGACGACAAGCAATCACACACACAAGCTATCGCACGAAGCGCGGCTCGGTTGGCTGGTCATCATCGGCAGTCTTCCGGTTGGCATCGTCGGCTTATTGTTCAAGGATGTTATCGAAGGCACGTTCACGAAAAACCTGTGGGTCATCTCAATCTGGATGATTCTGATTGCGCTGTTTTTACTCGTCGCGGAGCGCGTCGGTTCACGCACGCGGACGATTGAAACGCTTGGCGTGCGGGATGCGATGTGGGTCGGTTGGGCGCAAGTTCTGGCTTTGATTCCGGGAGCGAGCCGTTCGGGTTCGACGATTATGGGCGGCTTGTTCGCGGGTCAAACGCGGGAAACGGCGGCGCGCTTTTCCTTTCTGCTTTCGATTCCCGCAATCGCGGCGAGCGGTCTGCTTGAACTCGCAGAGATTATTAAGGAAGGTGCTTTGCCGCCGGAAAGCTTCGTGCCGCTTCTCGTTTCCGTTATCGTCTCTGGCATCGTCGGTTACGCTTCAATCTGGTTTTTGTTAAGTTACCTGCGCCGTCATTCAACCGTCGTGTTCATCGGCTATCGCGTCATACTGGGCGTCGTCATCTTGGGACTGTTGAGCGCGGGCGTTATCACAGCAAATTAACGGATAACGGATAGTGGATAGTTTAAGACAAAGGCTTTTCACTATCCGTTATCCACTATCCACTATCCACTATCCAAATGGCTGCTTCACCCAACACGATTTCGCTGACCGGAAAACAGTGGTCAATCCGCGACACGCTCGACGCGACGAACGCGAGAGCCGCGCATACACTGTCCGCAAGCTTTCAGGTTTCGCCGTTCATCGGTGAAGTGTTATTTGCGCGCGGCATCACGGATGAAGAAGCATGGCGGCGCACTCTCGAACCGCGCTTTGAAGATTTGCATGACCCGTCGTTGCTGCTCGGTATGGACGAAGGCGTGCGGCGCATACTGTGTGCGATTGATGCGAACGAACGGATTCTGATTTACGGTGACTACGACGTTGACGGCACGACCGGCACGGTTGTGCTTCGTCGCGCCCTAGAGTTAATCGGGGCGCAAACGGGTTATCACATTCCGCATCGCTTCACCGAAGGTTACGGCGTCAACCAAGTCGCTTTGGAGAAGGCGAAGCGCGAAGGCTACACGCTCGTCATCACGGTTGATTGCGGGATACGCGGGCATGAACCTTTGACGTGGGCGCGTGACAACAATCTCGATTGCATCGTCACCGACCATCACTTGCCCGATGCGACGGAAGGCGCGCCGCCCGCCGTCGCCGTGATAAACCCGAACCAAGCCGGTTGCCCGTATCCCGATAAACATCTCGCGGGCGTCGGCGTCGCGTTCAAACTCGCGCACAGCCTGCTTCGTGCGCGCGGGCGTGAATCCCTTATCAAAGGCTTCTTGAAGATGGTTGCCATCGGCACGGTTGCCGACATCGCGCCGCTCGTCGGTGAGAATCGAACCATCGTTCAACTTGGGTTGGCGGATTTACCGAAGGCAAGTAATCACGGTTTGCGCGCCTTGATGGAAGTCGCTGGATGCTTTGACAAAAATACGGACAAAGATGGGATGAACGGCGCGAACGGTGCAAAGAAGTTTATCGTGAACGCGATGGACATCGGATTTCGTCTTGCACCGCGCATCAACGCGGCGGGACGCATGGATGCCGCGCGCCAGATTGTCGAACTGTTTGAAGCCACCAATGAAACGGTTGCGCGCGACCTTGCGATGGGGTTGGACAAACTCAACCGCGAGCGTCAGGAAGTGCAAAAGCAGATTGTGGGCTTTGCCGTCACCGAACTCGAAAGCGATGTCAACGCGGCGTCGCACGTCGCCGTCATCGCCGGAGAAAATTGGCATCGCGGCGTCATCGGTCTGGCGGCGTCGAAGATTGCGGAAAAATATAATCGTCCCGCGATTGTGATTTCACTTGACGGCGAACACGGTCACGGTTCGGCGCGCAGCATCGAAGATTATCACCTGCTTGACGGCTTAACTTCGTGCGCCAAACTCTTTGAGCAATTCGGCGGACATGCCGCCGCCGCCGGACTCAAAATCCGCCGCGACCGTATCAACGATTTACGCACCCAACTAAACTCGCACGCCGTCGCGCACTTCGGCGCGAGTGTTCCCGCCGCCAAAGTCAACATTGATTACCGTCTTCCGGCAAGTGAAATCACGCGCGACTTCATTCATCAACTCAACCGCCTTGAGCCGCTCGGGGCGGGCTGGCGGAAGCCCGTTTTTATGACCGGCGGTTTGCGCGTCGCGGGCGATGTGCGCGTGATGAAAGACCGTCACTTGAAAATTTATTGCCTCGGACAAAACGGCAAACGCCTCGAAGCCGTCTGGTGGAACGCCGTCGAACACTTGCGCGCGCAAGGACACGACACGGCAACACTCGCCGCCGGACAAAGCATCGAACTCGCGTACACGCTGGAACTCAACACTTGGCAAGGCGAACAACGTGTCCAACTCGTAGTGCAAGACACAAGAAAGGCAGTGGATAATGGATAGTGGATAGTGAATAATTAAAGACAGGAACAGGTTTTTGTTTTAACTATCCACTATCCGTTATCCACTATCCACTAACACTGTGGAGCATATTAAATCACGCAGAGTTTTCGGTATCGGGTTGCGTGCGCGCTTGCCTTTGGTGGTGCGCGTGCTGGCGATTGCCGCGCTCATCGCGGGCGTTATCGGTGTCATCATCGCGTATCGCAGCGTCGTGGTTGAACAACCGTTCGTGCTAAGAAGTGGGCAACCCGAACTCTCGAAAGAGGTACAGGCAATCGTCGAGGGTTATGAGCGTTCGGTCAGTGGCAGCGACGGAAAGTTGAAGCTTGTCTTGCGTGCGGCGCGCGATGTGACATACACCGACGGTCATCACGAACTCGAAAGCGTTCACCTTGAAAGCTATCCCGAAACGGGTGATGTGCCGGATGTGATTGATGCGAGGCGGGCGATTTACGATAACGAAAAAGGCGAAGTCTCGTTCGCGGGTGATGTCCGTGTCGAGACGCGCGACCGTATGAAGGTTCGCACGGAAGCCGCCGTTTATAATCAGCACACGGAGACGGCGCACGCGACCGTACCCGTCGAATTTGAACGCGAGAACGTGCGCGGGCGCGCCGATGCCGCGACGCTTTTCGCAAAGGGGAAGAAACTCGAATTACGCGGTGCGGTTGAAATCATCGTCGCACCCGAAGCACTGACCGGCGGGCAGGCGATACGCGCAAACAATTCGCGCTCGCAACCCGTGACCCTGCGCGCGGACGCGGCAGACTTTGAACACGCCAACCTGTTTTTAGCTTTTCGCGGCAACGCTTCCGCCGAACAGGAAAGCGAACTTTTAAGCGGCGATGTGATGCGGACGAAGCTTGACAGCGACCGCCACGTTCGTCACATAGAAGTGCGCGGCAAGTCTTATTTGCGAACTTTGACCGAAGGTCGCGCGGCGGAAGTCACAGCCGCCGATATGGATTTTTACTTCACGCCGGAACAACGCTTTGAGCGCGCAGTTGCGAAACGAAGCGAAGCGCAGGGTGTGGATGCGCGCAGTCTCAATAGTGATTCGGAAATGAATCTACGCTCGGCATCGCAAATCGAAATTAACTTCGATACGCAAGGTGAGCAAAGCTTGTTGAAAGAGATGCGAGCCAACGGGCGACCGACGATGACGCTCTCCGCACCGCGTTCACGCGCGAGTGACCCGAAGGCGGCGAACAAGCAATTGACGGGCGACGATGTGAAATTGTTCTGGCGCGCACAGGCACGCGACTTAGAGCACGCCGAAGTCACGGGCAACGCCGAGATGATTGTCGAACCGGCAAACCCTTCCGCATCTGCCGAGCGCAAACGCCTCACCGCACCGCGCTTCATCGCGGAGTTTTACGAAACCGGAAATCTCGCGCGCACCGTGAAAGCGTTGGACGGCGCGCAAGCTGTCATCGAACCGCTTCAACCCTCAACCGATAAACTTGCGCGCACACTCAAGGCAAACGAGATGACGGCGAACTTTGTGCGCGGCACGCAAGACATAGAGCGCGTTGATGCGGCGGGTGATGCGCGCTTCAACGAAGGCGACCGCAACGGGCAAGCCTCGAACATGTCATACGCGGCGGCGGAGCGCATCGTCCGTTTGCGCGGCGGCGAACCCACAGTGTGGGATTCGCGCGCCCGCATTAAGGCAACCGAAATTGATTCCGATATGATGCGCCGTGTTTCAAACGCGCGGGGACAGGCACACACGACTTATTACAGTCAGGAACAGACGGGCGGAGCCGCCCCGTTTGCGAAAGTTAAAAGCCCTGTCTTTATCACCGCATCGGCGGCGGAGTTTCAACACGATTCGGGAATCGGAATCTACACGGGCGGGGCGCGTCTCTGGCAGGATGACAATTTCATCAAAGCCGACCGCATCACTTTGCGCCGCGACCAGAAACGCATGGAAGGCGACGGTGCGGTTGAAAGCGTTTTGTACAACGTGCGTCAAACGGGTGTGGGCGGCGGGGCGCGTTCGAGTATTCCGGTGTTCGCCATTGCGCGGCGCATGTTCTATTCGGAAGCCGACCGTTTGCTTCACTACGAAGGCGCGGTTGATATTCGTCAAGGGACTGACCGCTTGACGGGCGAAGTCGCCAACGTCTTTCTTAAACCCGACGTGAATGAAGTTGATAAAACCGTTGCCGAACGCAATGTCGTCGTGACGCGACCGGGTAAGCGCGGGGCGGGCGATTGGGCGCAGTATTCGACCGCCGACGAAACCGTAACGTTGACCGGCAATCCGGCGCGCGTCGAAGACGAAGCACAGGGCATGACCGAGAGCCGCCGCCTGACCTTATACCTGCGCGAAAACCGCGTCACGGCGGACAACAACGGCGCGCCCGCATCGTCTTCTTCCGGTCGCGTGCGTTCGATTCATAAAATCAGAAAGCAATAGACCGCTTGTATAAATCACCACCCTGTTTAGAGGCGGGCTTCCGCCCGCCGTTGCGCGTTGAACTTAATCATCAGGCGGGCGGGCAGAAGCCCGCCTCTAAACAAATGGGTTTTTATAAGCGGCTCAATAAAGCTATTTAAGTTGAGCGAACCGCAAATCACAGCGCAGACAGCGCAGACAAGGCTCGCGGGAATTGACCTTGTTAAATTCTATGGCAGGCGGCGTGTGGTTGGCGGCGTGAGTCTGCACGTCGAACAGGGCGAAGTCGTAGGGCTTCTCGGCGCAAACGGCGCAGGGAAAACGACGACTTTTTACATGCTCATCGGGTTAGAGCAACCTTATTCCGGCACGGTCATGTTGGGCGAACGCAACATCACGCGGCTGCCGATGTATCTTCGCGCGCGTCTTGGCATCGGATACTTGCCGCAAGAACCGAGCGTGTTTCGCAAGATGACCGCTGAAGAAAACATCCTCGCCGTGCTTGAAACGATGGGCTTACGAAGGCGCGAACGTCTAAGGCGAGTCGAAGAACTACTGCAAGAGTTCGGCATCACGCACGTCAGGCGCACGCGCGGCGAAGCCCTTTCGGGCGGCGAGAGACGCCGAGTCGAAATCGCCCGCGCCCTTGCGACCGAACCGCAGCACATACTCCTCGATGAACCGTTCGCGGGCATTGACCCGAAAGCGATTGACGACATACGCAACATCATTCTCTATTTGCGCGGGCGCGGCATCGGCATCCTTATCACCGACCACAACGTCCGCGAAACCTTGAGCGTCTGCGACCGCGCCTACATCGTCGCCGAAGGAAGCATCCTCCGACACGGCGCGCCGCTTGAGTTGACGCAAGACGCGGAAGTGCGCCGCCTGTACTTGGGCGACCGCTTTAGAATGTAAGAAGTAGGCAGTAGGCAGTTTGGGAAGACGGTGAGTTAATAATGGAATGTATAAGCACGCTCGGACTTCAAGCGATAAATGGCGAACATCAAAAATCTTTTCTCACTGCCTACTGCCTACTGCCTTCTGCATACTACTCACTAGCTAACTGAAATCAGTTATAATCTCACCGTTGATTTACCCTACGGTAAATCGGATTTAATTTTTGTATGAAGGTGTAACGAAGAAACTATGTCGGTCAGACTCACGACACATCTCTCGCAGCGACTTGTTTTGACGCCGCAGTTGCGCCAGCGCATAGAGATGTTGCAGATGACATCAGTTGAGTTAAGCGACTTAATTCAACAACAACTTTTAGAGAATCCGATTCTCGAAGAAGTTATCGCGCAAGAAGAGACACGCGACCTCGCGGAAGAAATTCTTGACCACCAAACTTCGGGCGTCAATGACGGTGAAAAGCAAAAAGAGGCGGTTGAAGCTTCCGATGCTAAGGATGAAACAACCGACTTTACAAACGCGACGCCGGAGTATGAGCCGGTAAGCGATGCAAGTTTAACCGCGCCATCCGAAGCCGAATCTTACGAAGAAGCCGGAGCATCTTCCGATGACGCGGAGGAGCGTTCGGTTGATGACCGCGATGCGTTTGAAGAAATTGATTTCGGGCGCGAGTTCCAAGAGTACTTAGACCCCGGATACAAAACTCAAGAGTTCGAGTACAAAGAAGACGCACCATCCTTCGAGCAGTTTTTAACCCGCCCACCGTCACTCGCCGAACATCTTTCGTGGCAACTCAACATGGACCCGATTGAGCCGGAACTTGTCGAAATCGCGGACAGCATCATCGGTAACATTGACGCGAGCGGGCGACTTCACGCGACGAACGAAGAAATCGCAGACCTCGCCGGATGCGACACCGAAACGGTCGAACGCGCCAGACAGGTTGTTTTACATCTCGACCCGGTTGGCTGCGCGGCGCGTGATTTAAGCGAATGCCTGCTGGTTCAACTTACCGCCAAAGGTCATGGCGAAGGGCTTGCCGCGCAGTTGATTCGTGACCATCCGTTAACTGAACTCCAACCGCACAAGCTCAATAATTTATCGAAACTCATCGGCGTCGCGGTTGAAGATTTAATGCTTCAACTCGAACTCATACGCACGCTCGACCCGCATCCCGGCAGACGCTATTCATCCGACGACACGATTCTTATCTCACCGGAAATCTTCATCGAAAAAGTTGATGACGATTACGAAATCTACTTTTTTGACGACGGCAGCCCGCGCCTTCGCATCAGCCAGAGTTACAAGTACATGCTCGGTCGCAACGATACGAGCAAAGAGACGCGCGACTTTATCAAAGATAAAATGCGCTCCGCTGTTGACTTGTTAAGGAACATCGAACACCGTCGGCAAACGATTTACCGCGTCGTCGAATGTATCGTGCAGCGTCAGCGCGAGTTTTTGGATAAAGGCGTGCAGTTCATTCGCCCTATGATGCTCAAAGACATCGCGGAAGAAACGGGTATGCACCTCTCGACGATTTCGCGCGTCGTCAATCGTAAATACGCGCACACGCCGCAAGGCGTCATTGAACTTCGCCGCTTCTTTACCGAAGGCATGACGAATGAGGACGGCGAAGAAGTTTCGACGCGCATCATCAAACTTCAAATCAAAAAGTTGATTGAAGAAGAAGATTCACACAATCCGATTACCGATGACCATGTAGTAAAAATTCTGGCTAAAGACGGCATCAGGTTGTCGCGGCGCACCGTCGCCAAATACCGCGACCAGATGCAAATTCCCGGTTCGCGCGAACGCCGCGCGCCGATGTAAGAAGCAGTAGGCAGAGGGCAGTAGGCAGTAGGCAGTGAAGACCAAAAAGCTAAGTCCTAAAGGTTTGTTTTTACTGCCTACTGCCCTCTGCCTACTGCTTCCTGCCTACTAATTCACAGAGGGAGAGAAAACTGATGAAGTTTGAATATACGGGGCGTCACGTTGACGTTACTCCGGCAATCCGCGCGCATGTCGAGGAGCATTTCAATAAAATTGATACCGTGTTCGACGATTCGACGGCACGCGCACATGTCCGCATCGAAGTCGAAAAGAATCGCCACATAGGGGAAATCATCGTCCACTGGAAAGAACACACGTTGACCGCGCGTGATGTCAACAACGATATGTATCTCGCGCTTTCGCGGGCGATTGAGAAAATCGAAAAGCAGGCACTCAAACTCAAAAAGAAAATCATAGACCGCTCGCATAGCGGCTCGCGTACACAGTCGCTTGAGACGACTGCCGCCGCCGACGGTTCAGCCGCGATTGACCATCGACCATCGAAAAGCCACGACCCGATTAAAGTCAAAAATCCCGCTCCCGAAATTGCCAATGGCGACGGGCGCGCGCCGCGCATCATCTCGGCGCGCCGCTATACGGTCAAGCCTATGACAGCCGAAGAAGCCGCGATGCGCCTCACAGGTGAAGCCGACCAGTTCATCGTGTTTCGTGATGCCGACACCGAGCGCGTCGGCGTGCTTTACAAACGCAGTGACGGCAACTTCGGTTTAATCGAACCGTAGAAGCAAAGGAGAAAGTTGAAAGTCGAAAGTTGAAAGTCGAAGCCGTGGCGCGCGATGCGCTTGCCGTCTTCGAGCCTCTCTCCTTTCGGTTTTCGACTTTGCTTGAAGTGAATCTGGAACGCTCAATCACGGTCGGGGAATTTGTCGCGCAAGCACCTGCCGCGCTTGGCTTGCGCGTGATGAATGTCGAGGCGGATAAAGTCGCCGCACAGTCTGTCAACGTCGGAGTCGAGAGGCTCATCACCTCGCCGCACATACAGAAGTTGGGTCTCGCTCTCGCCGGATTTAATGAATACATTGATGCCGGGCGCGTGCAGATTATCAGTCAAAGCGAGGTTGATTATTTCGCGTCGCTCACCTCAAAAGAACGTGCGCGGGCGGTCACGGGGATTGACCTCGAACGCATCGCCTGCATTCTCATCACGCGCGATTTAACCGCGCCCGTTGAGTTGGTTGAACTTGCCGGACGCGCGTGCGTGCCTCTGCTTTTAACCGCGCTTGCGAGTTCCGTCGCCATCGGATATATCACCGAATTTCTGCACGCCGAACTCGCGCCGCGCGAAGTGCGTCATGGTGTGATGCTCGAAATTTACGGACTCGGCGTGTTGATTGAAGGACGTTCCGGCATCGGCAAATCCGAATGCGCTCTTGATTTATTGACGCGCGGTCATCGCCTCGTCGCCGATGATGCGGTCGAAGTGCGCCGCCTTGCCGCCAATTATCTGCGCGGTTCATCGCCCGCGCCGCGCAATGATTTTATGGAGATACGCGGCTTGGGAATCATCAACGTGCGCGAGCTTTTCGGCGTTCAGGCAGTGAGCGATGCGATGAACATTGATTTGAGTTTGTCGCTTGAGCCTTGGGCGGAAGTCGGTGATGTTGACCGGCTTGGACTTGATTTGCGACACCGCGAGATTCTAGGCGTTGATGTGCCGCATGTATTGCTGCCCGTGAGTACCGGAAGAAATTTAGCGGTGCTGGTTGAAACCGCCGCCCGCGTGCATCACTTGCGTCTGCGCGGGCGCGACGCGGCGCATGACTTCGTGTGTATGCACGACGGGATGATGCGCGACGCGGCGGAGAAGCTTTGACGTTCGAGCGCGTCAAACTGCAATTTACATTTGAGTTTACCTAATGTTCGACTCTTTTTTAGCCCTTTGTTTTCAACAGTTCTCGACATCGATTTGGGCTGAATGACCAAAAGATAAAAATGCCCACGCTGAAAATAAAGGACTTAGGTGGCATCTACAAAAAAGAGTCGAACATTAGGTGAGTTTATAAGTTGAAGCGAGGACGTGAGCGTGCCTGACAGAGATAGAGATACCAGACCCGAAGCGCAAGGGCGGGCTGTGCCGGACATCATCGTTATCACGGGCTTGAGCGGTTCGGGGATGACGGCGGCGACGAAGGCTTTTGAAGATTTGGGCTATTTTTGCGTGGACAATTTGCCGCTTACTTTGCTTCCCGTTTTCGCCAGACTCGTTCAGCCGGACGCCGATGAGAAGGCGGCGATTGAACGCGCCGCACTCGTCATCAACATTCGTGAAGGGCATTTCCTCTCCGAATTTCAATCCGGCATCAAGGCTCTAAGAACAAGTGGTCTGGATGTTTTCGTGTTGTTTCTCGAAGCGGCGGATGCGGTATTGCAACGTCGCTTTAGTGAATCGCGTCGCCCGCATCCGGCGGACGAAGGTAATAATCTCCTTGAAGCGATTGAGCAAGAACGCTTGACGATGGACGAGATTCGCTCCTTTGCCGATTCGATTATTGATACTTCAGACCACAGCGTTCATACCCTGCGCCGCTTGCTTATCGAACGCTTCACGCCGGAAGAATTGGACGAGCGGTTGCGCGTTCAATTCCTCAGTTTCGGTCAGAAGTACGGCACGCCGCGCGAACTCGATTTGCTGTTTGACGTGCGTCATCTGCCGAACCCTTACTTCGTCGCGGAGTTGCGCGAACTCTCCGGGCATAGTCGCCGCATCGTCGAATACCTGCGCCGCCAACCGGAAGTCAACGAGACTCTGCGGCGTCTCGAAGATTTGCTCGATTACCTTTTGCCCAAGTACAAAGCCGAAGGCAAGGCTTACGTTTCAATCGGCATCGGCTGCACGGGCGGGCGTCATCGTTCGGTGATGATTGCCAACGCCTTAGCGCGCCACTTCCGGCAAGGGGGATATAACGCTTCCGCCGTGCATCGTGATGTTAAAAAAGTTAAGCGTTGCCGTTCAACAACGACCACAACCAACATGACAAATCAAAACCAAACGAGCAAAGCGGTGAAGGTGAATAATCATGCCGATGATTTAGTCGATGCTAAAGGATGAATTGTTTGTGAGCGAAAACAGAGCGAGTGTTGAGAACGAAAACGCCGGTGCGCCGCGCGTCGCGGGCGTGATTGTGACGCACGGGCGACTGGCGAACGAACTGCTTGCCGCCGCCGAAATGATTGTCGGTACGCTTCGCCACGTCACCGCCGTTTCCATCGGTTGGCATGATGACGTGGACGCGGCGCACGATGAAATCGAACGTGCCATCGCCCGCGTTTCCGAAGGCGCGGGCGTCTTGCTTCTAACCGATATGTTCGGCGGCACACCGACCAACATCGCGGCGATGTTTTTAACCCAGTCGAACACGGAAGTCGTCACCGGAGTCAACTTGCCGATGGTCATCAAGTTCGCAAATCTGGAAGCCGCCGCGTCACTCGCCGATGTCGCGCACACGATACGCGAACAGGGCAGAAACGGGATTTATCTCGCGGGTGAACTGCTCACACCTAAGAAGAATTGAATCAATGAATAACTCACCTTACGCGGCAGACGAAGTTTCGCGGCTGTGCCGCCTGATGTGCGGTGAGTCTATGACTCACCGTCAAGCATATGGAAGGTTTTTGAGGCTACGCCTCGAACCGCGCGGCATAGCCGCGACACCTTGAGGTTTAACCTAACGGAAAGGCACAGCCTTTCCGCACATCAGGCGGCACAGCCGCTCTCCCGCGTAAGCGAGTGAACAAATAAATTCAATGCTCGAACGCCGTCTGACAATCATCAATCGTCTTGGCTTGCACGCACGCGCTGCCGCGAAGGTTGTTCGCATGGCGAGTGAGTTTCAATCCAATGTGCGCTTGGAGCGTGTTGACGCGAGTGCGGCGGCGGATGCCAAATCAATACTTAGCCTGTTGATGCTGGCGGCGAGTCGCGGCACGGAACTCAAGATGAGCGTTGAAGGCGTGGATGAGCGGGCGGCGGCGAGTGCCATCGGCGAACTTTTTGCGAGTGGTTTTGGTGAAGAACAAGCCGCGCAACAATCGCCGTAACGACAAGCGGGGTCAAGGTTATGGGCGAGCCACAACATCAGAAAAGCGAACAGCAATGGCGAGGGCTTGGCGTCTCGGATGGCGTCGCGCTCGGTAAAGTCTTGCGCGTGCAGACGGGGACGAGCGTGTCGGCGCGTGCGCGTTTGCGCGATGATGAAATCGAAAGCGAAGTCGCGCGATTTCAAAACGCCGTCGCCTGTGCGCGCGAACAACTCACGCACGTCAAAGCCCAAGCCGAAATCCGGCTCGGAGCGGAACACGCATACATTTTCGACGCGCATCTGTTGATGCTCGAAGACCGCAAGTTGATTGATGATGCGGTCAGGGTAATCCACGAGCGACACATCAGCGCGGAGTGGGCGGTTAAAATTGTGACGGATAAACTACTCGCCGTGTATGCCGACATCAAGGACGACTACTTGCGCGGGCGTGGTTCGGACATTGAAGATGTCGCTCAACGATTGCTTAAAATCTTGAGCGACACGCCGAACGAGCGGCTTCAACTCTCCGAAGACACCATCATCGTCGCCGAAGAATTGATGCCGTCAATGGTCGCGGAACTCGATTTTGTCAATGTCCGCGCGGTCGTCTCCGACGCGGGCGGTTGGACATCGCACGCCGCGATTATCGCGCGCGGCTTAGGCATTCCGGCGGTCGTCGGCTTGCGCGATTTTTACGCGCACGCACGCACGGGCGATACAATACTCGTTAACGCGAAACAGAATTTCGTCATCTTGTCTCCGACGCACGCGAACATCGAACATCACCGTGAACGGTTCACGACACGCGAAAGCAAAAATCTTACGACGGACGACGACGCCGAAAATCCCGTGATGACGCGCGACGGTATTGCCGTCACGCTTCGCGCCAACGTCGAACTTCCAATTGAATATGAAGGCGTGAAGCAGTTCGGTGCGTGTGGGATAGGTTTATATCGTTCGGAGTTTTTGTGGTCGCAGTATGAGTGTATGCCGACGGAGCAGCAGCAATTTGAGGCTTATTTGAAAATCGTCGAAGTCGGCGGCGAAGCGGGAGCGACGATTCGATTTTTCGATCTCGGCGGTGATAAAGTCGGCTTGGGCGGCGCATCGCTCAATGACACGGAACACGAACGCAATCCCGCGCTTGGCTTGCGCGCGATACGTTTGATGTTGCGTTATGAACAGGTTTTGCGAACACAAGCCCGCGCCTGTTTGCGTGCCGCCGCGCACGGGCATCTGAAAGTCGTGCTGCCGATGGTTTCCGACATCACGGACGTGCGCCGCGCCCGCCGCGTAATCGAAGATGAATTTGAAAACCTGAAGCGCGAAAATGTCGAGTGCAGCGCGGTGGAAATCGGAGCGATGATTGAGGTTCCGGCGGCGGTGATGATTGCCGAATCAATCGCGCGTGAAGTCGCTTTCTTCAGTCTCGGCACGAATGACCTTGTGCAGTACATGCTCGCGGTTGATAGAGGCAGCGAAACGGTCGCGGAATGGTTTCGCACTTTGCACCCGGCGGTTTTGCGTGCCATCAAACACACTTTGACGGCGGCGAAAGCGGCGGGCATCAGTGCGACGGTGTGCGGTGAAATGGCGGCGACGCCCGTTTATGCTTTCATTTTAATGGGACTCGGTGCGCGAGAATTGAGCATGACGGCGGCTTCGATTCCGCGCGTGCGTCGTCTGTTGCGCGAAATAGATGTCGCGCACGCGACGCAATTAAGCGATGCGTGTCTCGCGTGTGACAGCGCGGAAGCGGTCGAGGAATTGATACGGACGCGACTCGCGGCGGAATTGCCGCATCTATTTTCGCCGGAAACCTTGCCAGCACCCGCGCCGCATCGGTAGAATGACAGGCGGAATCAAAGTTCGATTCCGTTCTGACTTTCGTGCATCAGTGAATAACCCCCCTTTAACTCCGCGTCGCCGGAACACTTTTCAATTCGTACTGAAGTAGCTTTGCTGTCGAAACCTCACGCATCGAAACGTGATTTGCGATTGCTGCGAAACTTGTTTTCTGCATCGTTTGGGTTTTCGACGCACAGACTTAAAATCCGCTCAAACATAACAATGGTTCGGACAGTTATTGAAAAAATGTCTTGATAAATTGCCACTAGCATAAGCCGCGTGGAACGAATGCTCAATAAATCTAGGCTTTAGCCGAACAAATTAGGCTGAAGCCACAAGGATGTTATTTTGTCTTACAAGATTTGGCTAAAGCCTGAGTTCATTAGATTTCGCTGTCCACTAGCTAAAGCTAGTGGCAATTTATGAAAAACTGTCCGAACCATTGACATAAGTATTAAAACTTTATTTCGAGTCGCGCGGTTATGCGTCACACATCAATAAGGAAATGTTCATGCTAAAAAGACTTTCTCGCATCGCTCTGGTATCAATGTTTATGAGTCTCGGTGTCGTCAATGCACAACAGGACGCGAGTGAATTTTCAACCATCATGCGCGGGCAAAGCACCAAGCTCAACGCGGTCGAAGCCGGAAGTAATACCGGACGCAAGCCGACCGTTCTTGATGTCGAAGTCGCTGAAGATGAAGGTGCGTTGCCCGCTTCCGCCGTCGCGCTTCCTTCGGAGAAGACGGTCGCCGCATCATCGTGGTCATCCGCTTCACCGACCGCCACAATCGGCGTCGGAACGCGCGACACAGCGAAGGAAAGCCAACCCGCGAATGAGTTGAACGCCGCCATGTTGCCCGCGAAAGCTTTCGTTCCAAACGCAAAAGCTTCGATTGATCCGGCGGCGACATCGCCCGCGATTGTTAATCCGGGTGCGACTTCCAATCCGGCTGTTACAACCACCGCCACAACTGCCGTCGCCGCTCCGACCGCGATGTATCGTGTCGGTGAAGGCGATGTGCTGGACATCAGGATTACGAACATCAACGAAGCCGGACGCAACGACGCGACCTTTCACACCGTGATGGGCGGCGGCACGCTGGATTATCCGCTTGTCGGAGAACCGCTCGCGGTCGCCAATTTAACAACCGATGATATTGACCTGCTCATCACTAAAGAACTGAAACGACGTGCCATCTTGAACGACCCGAACGTCGTGGTTTCCGTGCGCGAGTATGCGAGTCATGTCGTGATGGTCAGCGGCTTGGTTGATAATCCGGGAACGAAGATTCTGCGCCGCGAAGCTTTGCCGCTCTATGTCGTGCTTGCCGAAGCCCAACCGCGCCCCGAAGCGGGACAGGCAAACATAGTTTCCACTGACGGAGCGACGCGCACGATTGACTTGACCGATTCCGATTCGCCCGCCGTGCTTGTCCGTCCCGGCGATGTCGTGCGCGTGGTCGCCGCCCCGCCCGCCGCCGCGCAGTTCTTCTTTGTCGGCGGCGAAGTTGCGATGCCCGGACAAAAAGATTTCCACAAAGGTTTGACACTCACGCAGGCGATATTCGCGGCGGGCGGTGCGACCTCCACCACGAGAGAGGTGCGCGTGCTTCGCAACGCGAAGGACAATCGCCTCGTCACGACCGAGTATGATTTATCGGGAATCGAAGGCGGTAAGATTCCCGACCCCGCAGTTGAAGCGGGCGACCGCATCGAACTCGGTCGCCGCCGTCGCCGCTAAAACTGTTAAAGATTGTCGCATCGTCAAGTCAAATCTTGAGCAAGTCGAACTCCATCGAAACACCACGCTTGACGTTGGTGAGTTGTTTGACCACAATACTTGAAACGAGACGCCGTGCGGCTTTCCACTCCGTTCGCATCATGCACAAAATCTGTTGCTAACCCGCTTTGATTTTCGCGCCCGAAGTGCGTGCGACCGCAAGGTTGACTTGTAATTGTTTCTTGATTCTAAATCCTTTCGTCAAATCTGTTGGAGGTTGAACATCGTGCTTAAACGCAAACTTATTTTTGCTTGTGCCTTGCCGCTCGTATTGCTCGTCGCGCCGGTAAGCAATCCCCTATTTGCCCTCTCGCGGCATCGCCCCGCGAGAGTCGCGGCAATTCAAGATGGAGATGTACCGAGCAACGCCGAGCAAGCGATGTTCACGCGCGGGCAAACCTTTTTCACACAGGGACGCTATGACCAAGCCGCCACCGTCTTGCGTGAATTTCTACAATCGTATCCGAAAAGTTTGATAACCGATTTAACTTTGCTCTGGCTCGGACGTTCCTATATCGAACTCAATCGCATCTCCGAAGCCGAGAGCATCGAACAGCGTTTGCGCCAAATCGGTGACACGCCGTTTCTCGATATTTATCAGAACGAACTCACCGAAGCCCGACGCAAATCCGCGACCGTCGCCAGACAACCGACGCCCACCGCCACCGCATCACCGACTCCGCCGCCAACACAAATCGTACGCAATACCAACCCAAGCACCAACCCGGAACTGACAACCAACGCCGCACCGCAACCGACCGCATCGCCGCAAGCCCGCATCATCACCGCCGCTCCGCCCGGCGCAGGTTTGATTTCATCCGGTCGTCCGCGTCGCGGCGAGCAGCGACGCCCGACCGACAACACCGCGTCACCAATCGCTTCGGCACGCCCCAACACAAACACGAGCCGCACGCGCGTCACGCGCCCGACTCCCACATCAACCACGACGAACCCTTCGCCCACGCCGCGCGTGAGTCCGACGCCGACCGAATCCGCTCCGGTTGTCGCATCTTCTTCATCGCCCGTCACCGCTTCGCCCGCACCCACCACGACACCGACGCCGGGAACGGGAAACACCGTCGCGGGCAATGTCGGCGGCTTGAGTTTGACGGTCAGGCAAGTTCCCGATTTGTTGCTTGCGCTTCGCACGCCCGCGATTACCGCTTCGCCGAGTCAAACGATTTCGATTCCGCTTGTTGTCACAAATCGCGGCAACAAGGAAGATCAATTTCGTTTGACAACGGATTTACCCGCCGAATACCAACCGACCTTCAGCCTCGCTTCACAGGGCAGCACCGATACCGGACTTCCGATTTTAGTGACGCCGCAAGTCGAACGCGGCGGAAATGTCGAAGTCGTATTGAATGTTCGCGTGCCGGAAACGGCGGCGGACGGACAGCAAAGCCGTTTCCTTGTGCGCGCCGCATCACAATCCGATTTTCAAATCACGAAAGTCGCGGACGCGGCACTGAACATCATCGCCGCCGCTTTGAGCGCGACCGCGAGCGTTTCGCAACCGTCGGTGCTGCCCGGCGAAAGCTTCGACCAGACGATTTCGATTCGCAATCAGGGAAGCGCGGCATCGCGTTCGACCCGCGCCGATTTCGTATTCGACCCGGATTTTGAACTCGTCAGCGCGAACCCCGCCCCGCTTGTTTATGACCGCGCATCGCGCACCGCGATTTGGGATTTGAGTGAAATGGCGGCGCGCGATTCACGCGACATCACCGTCCGTCTGCGCGCCGTCGGTGACGCACTGGCGACATCTAAAAGCTTGGGACGCGGCACGCTTCGCACCTCAAGTCTGCCTGTGCCGTCGAACTTCGACGGACCCGGCGTGAGCATCGGGCGCATCACGAAAGCCCGCATTGATTCCATTTCATCGGGACTGACCGCGACGCCGGGCGATACGATTTATGTGCCGTTCGTGATTCGTAATCCGTCAAACTACAAGGAAGCTTACGATCTTCGCATCACCGCCCCGGGTGCGCCGGCTGCGACCACTTACGCCGACACCAACGGCGACGGGCAGCATCAGGACGGTGAGCCCGTCATCACACGCACCGCCGAAATCGAGCCGCGCGACGGGCAATTTCCCATACTACTTCGCGTGGACATTCCGCGCAGTACACCCGACCGTCAACAATTCGCATACAACGTCGTCGCCCGTTCGACTTCCGATGCCCGCGCCGCGAACGAAGGCAGCACGGTGCTGACCGTCGCCGCTCCGCGCGTGCGTGTGCGAACCGAACAGGTATCGGATACGGTGGCGGGCGGCGAGACGATTTTCTATCGTCTGGTTCTCGTCAATGAAGGCGCGGGTCTGGCGAAGAATCTCGTCGTCAACGAACAACTTCCCGCCGCTTTGCAATTCGTCGCCGCCGCTCCTGACCTGAAAGCCGAAGACGCTCCGGGCGGGGCGCAACGTCTGCAATGGCGCGTCACTGAACTCGCACCCGGCGACACGGCGGTCTTGAAAATCACCGCGCGTCTGCGTCCGAACTTGGCGGAAGGCACAAGCATCGTCAACCGCACGAATCTCAACTATCAAGACACCAACGGCAATCCTCATCAAGGGCAGTAATCCGACTTCGTAAAAAGTGCGAAGTTCAGGATTGCATCGAAGCCAACGCGGAGAGACGTAACAATCTCTCCGCGTTGGCTTTTGCAGGGTTATTCAGTCAATCAGCCAAAACCTTGACACGTTTGTAGAGTGGGAATATCATCCCGCCGTCCCGTCAGCCGCAGTTCTTGCAACCTCGCAATCATCCATAGCCCGCCATTCCGGTCACGACGGCTGTCCTTTGTGCCGACCGCGACCGCGTTTCCGCCCCCGGAGGTTTCCCCATGCCTTCTACGCGCCTGATTACGACGCCGGTACTCTCGATCCTTCTACTCTGTCTGGTATTCCTGACGATCACTCAAAGAGCATTTGCCCAAAGCTGTGTCCAGCCTCCGGCGGGACTGGTGAGTTGGTTTCCGGGTGAAGGCAACGCTAATGACATTCAAGGGAACAATAACGGCACGCTGCAAAACGGTGCGACGTTCGCGGCGGGTAGAGTCGGGCAGGCGTTTAGCTTCGACGGTGTGGATGATTACGTTAGAGTCAGTTCCTCTGGAATCGTCAAAGGATTAGGCGAAGCTACAGTTGAAGCATGGGTTAAGCTCAAAGGAACGCACGGCTTGGGCAACGGCGTCGTTTGGATTGAGAACACAAGTGCATTGGGCTTTACTCGTTTTGGTTTGTTCGTTCGTGATAACGGTATCGTTAGGGTGCTTGGTAGAGATCAAGCGACTGAGAATTTTGAAGTTCCTACTAAAGAAGTTGCGTCTCAATCTACCATTCCGCTCAACCTATGGACGCACCTTGCGGGAACTTGGAAAGCTGGAGAGGGCATCAAGGTTTATATCAACGGTCAGCTTGACAATCAATTTTCTGATCCGAATTTAGGGTCTTTCACAAATACGAACAGTGCCTTCATTGGTATTGGGAGACTTGATGACCGAGCAGGTACGCGAGATGAGTTTAACGGCGACGTTGATGAGACCTCAGTTTTTACTCGTGCGCTTTCCGCTTCAGAAATCCAAGCCATCTACAACGCCGACAGCGCGGGCAAATGTCCGCCCGGTGGTCTGGCTTCATTAACGTTGAACCTTCAACCGTCAACGGCGGACAAACCTCGACTGGCACTCTCACCCTCTCCGCTCCCGCGCCGAGCGGCGGGACGCTTATCAACCTTGCGAGCAACAACGCTGCAGTCACCGTGCCATCGAGCGTGACCGTCGCTGAGGGTGCGACCGCCACGACCTTCTCCGTCACAACCGCGTCGGTATCGAACGACACGACGGGCACCGTCTCAGCGAGTTTCGGCGGTACCACTCTGACCGCGCCGCTGCTCGTCAAAGCCCGGATCAGCACTTCGCTCACGGTGAACTTCCTGCCGGGGAAGGGTCGCTACTCTCGCAATGAGGCGAGGAAGACGCGCTACGCGCGCGGCGAAGGCATGAGACTCGTGATCACGCTACGGGGTGCGAACAGGTTGCCTCTCGCGGATCGCGTGGTGACAATCATGGAGCGCGTCGAGAGCACGGGGCAGTTACGCACCCTCGGCTCCGGCTTAACGGACGCGAACGGGCAATTCATCATAGGAGGCTATGTCGTGCCGACCGACCCGAACCAAGACAACGTGTTCATCAGAGCGTCCTTCGCCGGTGACGCAGGCTTCTTGGAGAGTAACGCGCAACGGCGTATCCCCATCGGGCTGCCCTAAGCTACCCTTCCACATACTTGGCAGACTAAAATGAGCGGTAGCGGCGTGCGCCGTAACTTTGTACGGCTTTTGGATGCTATTCCAGAGGTGGCGCGCTTCATTACGCGCTTGTCTGCGGGCTACCTTCTGCTGGCTCTTTCCGAAGCAAAGAGAAACAAATTGCGTAACATGAGTTACAACGGCAAAATTTTAATCACTTCGTTCCACTCCGTATTTTCGCTGCACACGACGACTATCTCAAGCTGCTCAATCGCTTGAGCTATCGGAAGCTTGCGCGGCACGACGATCACGCCCGCCATCTTCTCACCCGCCGCCAATAGGCGCGCCGCATGACCGGGCATCGTTTTTCGATCATGAGTCAAGACAATTCTGCCGGCTTCCGCCGCCCATCTTAATAGTTCAGGGTCATCGAGCGTGCTTATGCCAGCTTCATAAGCCGTGACCGCATCGAACTCCGAAGTGCGTCGCGCGAGTCCGCGCATGATGTCTTGATCGAAGTCTTGATCGACGAGTAAGCGCAGCATGAATCGGTTGTCTTCAGAAGGGGATCAGGCGGCTTGGTGACGAACAGCCCATCGCGCAAGCAATCGCTCACGCATTTCAACGGATGATCTTCGGTGTTGCGGGTCGGTTTCGAGAAGTTGCTGAGAGGCGTCTGCTTCTGATTCCTGTTGGCGCAAGTAGTCTTCTACTTCCTCCCGGTGATTGAGGTAGTAAGTTATGCAAGCGTAGATGTCGGTGAGAGGCACGGCGGGAAACTTGTGCGCGATCTGCTCTGCGGTCGCGCCGAGGTTGAAGTGGTGGATGATGGAATCAAAGCTCACTCGCGTACCTTGCACGCGAATCGTTCCGTCATCAGCCGCGAATAGCGGTACGTTCTGTGTCTCATGAATCGTCATGTTTGTTCATCCTTACCCGCGTATGAAATTCTTCGCCTTCGGTTAAATTCTCCACCCATTATACGCCTTAGCTATATTTATATCGGCTTTTGTAATGTGGCTGCGCGGGTGAACGGCGATTTGTTATACTGCGCGCTGCTGTGCGATAGGAAGGGCATCGGGCGGTCGCTGTTCCGGCGTCGAAAGATGCGCGGGATAGAGGAAAGTCCGAACACCACAGGGCGGCGAGCCAGCTAACGGCTGGGCGTACCATGCTTTTAATTAAGCGTGGTGCGACGACAAGTGCAACAGAGAACAGACCAGCCAGTAGTCGCGGCTCTTTCAGGAGTCGAGAGGCAGGACGCGGTGATGGGTGAAACGGTGCGGTCGTCGTTTGCCGCGACGACTTAAAGTAAGAGCGCACCAGCGCGCGTGGCAACACGTCGCGGCTAGGCAAACTCCTCGCGGTGCAAGACCAAATAGCGAGACGGTCGAGGGCGGCTCGTCCGAAATCGCGGGCATGACTCATGCCTTGCGGTTCGCGTCTCCGGGTAGGTCGCATGACCCGTTTGGCGACAAACGGGCTAGATGAATGGTCGCCGCTTCGCTCCTCAAAAAAGCGGAGTACAGAATTCGGCTTATAGATGTTGTTCCCTATCGCACGGCACAACTTCAAATCAACGGAGAAAAGTTGCTTTCATGGTTAATCGCAAAGGTGTTTTTATCGGGGCGTATGTGCCGCTCGAACTGAAAGAATCGCTGCGCCGCCGTGCCGCTTCCGAGCATCGCACGTTGTCGCAGGAAATCACGCGCATCCTCACCGAGACGGTTCACGGGCGCGGATTGCCATCAGGGACGGCTGACCGCCGCACCGCGAGTTCCGCACCGCGCCGCCGCGACTCCGACCCGCTTCCGCGCCGTCGAACCAGCGATGTACCGCACACGGTTTTCGGCATCGGTACAAATCAAACTGAGAGCGATTAAACCTGACTCATCAAAGTCTTCGGTCAAATAAGCCTATCAAAACGATTCAACCATTGCCTTACCGCGCCTTATCGCTACAACTCAATTTCGATTTTCAAACCCGATGACAATTAGCAAAATCAAGTACGCTTTGCTCGGACTCGTCGCGGGTTTGATAGCCGGATTCTTCATTACCAACGAGGTCAATCGCCGCGAAGCCGAAGGCTTACGCGCCGCACTCGTACAAGCCCAATCAACCGCGAACAACGCTTCTTCACCGAAGCGGAACGAAGAACCGCCGCGCCTCTCAAGTGAAGAATTGCAAGCGGCGATAGGACGTGCCGATGCCAACCCGAAAGACGTTTATCAACAACGCAATCTAGGTCAGGCACTCTATCTTTACGCCGCCAACACGGGCGACGCCGCAACCTTGCGCGACGCTGTGCGCCTCTTGCGTCGCGCCCATGAACTCGACCCTAAGAACTATGACACGCTTGTTCTACTCGGCAACGCTCTATTCGATTCGGGCAAACTCGGTGACGCGAACAGCTTCACCGAAGCGCGCACGTTTTATCAAGAAGCCTTGCGTCAGCGTCCCGATGACATCAACGTCCGCACCGATTTAGGACTCGCATACTTTTTCGCCAAACCGTCCGACCCGAACCGCGCCGCGATTGAATATCGCAAGTCGCTTGCCGTCAACCCGCGTCATCCCGCGACGTTGCAAAATCTCGCGGCGGCACTCATCAGCCTCAACCAACTCGAAGAAGCCGAACGCGCGCTCGCATCTCTGAAAGAGATTGACGCCGCCAACCCGTCGCTCGCCAATCTGCAAACCCAACTCGCGCAAGCACGCCACGCCCGACAAGGAATCAATTGAAATACCTGATAATTATCGTCATCCTGTTGATTATCGTCGCCTTGATTTTGCGCCGCCTCAAGCCGTATCTCATCATCGCGCGCCAGATGTTTGGCGTCGTGCAAACCGTGCGGCGCATGAACAACGGGATGCCGCCTTCGGGCTTTCCCGTCAATCAAAATCCTGCCACACGCGACGCTGAAAAGCTTGTGCGTTGCCGTGCGTGCCAAACATGGATGCCCGATTCGCGTTTGAACGGTAAAGGATTTTGTGCAAAGTGCGAGGGCGAAGTGAAACAGCCTGAAGGTACTAAGTCTAAAAGTCTTCTCAAAAATACAGATGTTTAGAGGCGGGTTATACCCGCCATGTCCCGTAAGCGCGCGGTGGCGGGTATAACCCGCCTCCAAACGGCGACGGTAGTTATTGATGGCTTGTAGAAATTCTAAGCAGCGGAAGGTCGTGTAAGGATTTCAACAATCGTCGGTGTGATGTCCGCGAGTGTTCGCACGCGCCGCTTTACGACATCACGATGCAGACCCCACGCGAGTGTCGGAACGGGATTTCGCGTGTGATTTCGTGTGCTTAAATCTTCGATGTTGCCGTGGTCGCTCGTGATGATAACGGTCGTGCGCGACAAATCAATGCGCTCAATAACCGCGCGCACGAAGCGGGCGAGTTCACGCAAAAGCGTTGTCGCATAAACGATGTCTTGCCCGTGTCCGGCGCGGTCGGTCAGGAAGTATTCATAGAGCGTGAAGCGCGACGTGCGGCTTAAACCCACAAGCACATCGGCGGCTTGTTCCGCATCAAATGCCGGAACGTCTTCGCCCGCGGCAATCAAAATCTTGTTCGACCAATCGTGATAAAGAGCTTCTCCGGCGCGCGCATCGTCAAGTGTGCGAAATGAAAGTCCGGCGGCTTTGACGGCAACGGTCGTGGCAGCAAGCCAGCGTGGGCGTGACGTGAAAAACTTTGGTGAATATGCGTTGGCAAAGGTTACGGGTTGAACGTCATACGCGAGAAGCTGTTTGAAGATTGAATGCTCATCAAGCAGTTCGCGCATCGCGGCATTAGGGAAACCGTGCTTGTGAAGCCCAAGCAGACGCGGCACGTTCAAGCCTGTGAGAATCGTCGTTTGACCGGAAGCACTCTGCGGGCGACCGTCAATTCCAAGCGTCGCGTCGGTCGCAATCATCACGCCGTCAAGCATCATCGCGCCCGCATCTTCGGCTTCAAACACGGCGAGCGGTTCGGCTTCCGCGCCAAGCAGATGAAGCGGGTTATGCTCATCACGCGCACCGATGCCCAAGCCGTCTATGAAGATGAACAGCACACGCGAGAGGTCGAGATTGTGAGTGTGAGCAATCAAGAAACTTCGTTGGTCGCGTTATTACATTGGAAATTAAGTTTTTGGATTTTTTGAATTGCCACTAGCTTTAGCTAGTGGACAGGATGCCACCAGATGCTCGGCTTTAGCCGAAGCCTTTGGCTAAAGCCGAGACTATTTTTGCTTGCTATCCTCCAGCTAAAGCTGGAGGCAATTCAATAGAAGGTCAAACAACTTAATTTCCAATGTATTATGTTAGTCGCGCCATGTTTTGACGATTGATTCGTCGGGGGAAAGCAGTCCGCGCTTGCGGTATGAGTCGAGTTTGTTATGCAGAGTCTTCAAGCTGATTTGCAAAACATGCGCGGCTTGGGTTTTGTTGTTGTCGTATTTTTGCAAGGTTCGTAAGATGAGTTGGCGTTCGACTTCATCAACCGGCGTGCCGACGGGAAAGCTAATCATGTCGGCGTGGCGATGGCGCGCACGCTGTTCAATCGGATACGGAGCGAGATGATGACGTTCGATTTGTTCGCCCGCGCAGATGATGCACGCGCGCTCAATCACGTTGCGAAGTTCGCGCACGTTGCCAACCCAATCGTTGGCGTAAAGCACATCGAGGGCGGCGGGACTAAAGACACGCGCCGGACGATTGTGACGTTCGGCGAGAGTGGCGAGCAGATTGTTTGCGAGTAAGGGAATGTCTTCCTTGCGTTCGCGCAAAGGGGGCAAGTCAATCGTGATGACGTTCAAGCGGTAAAGCAAATCCTCACGAAATTCACCGCGCGCAACGACTTCTTCCGGGTGCTTGTTGGTCGCCGCCAGCACGCGCACATCAATCGGCGTTTCGCGTGTGCTGCCCAAACGACGCACGCGCCGTTCTTCGAGAACGCGAAGCAGTTTCGCCTGAAGCATCGTCGGCATCTCCGCGATTTCATCGAGCAACAGCGTTCCCGAATCGGCGAGTTCAAAACATCCGAGACGACGCGCCGCCGCACCCGTGAACGCGCCTTTTTCATGTCCAAACAGTTCCGACTCCATTAAGGTTTCGGGAATCGCGGAACAGTTAATGGCGACAAACGGGGCTTTGACGCGCGGGCTTAAAGTGTGAATCGTGCGCGCGACAAGTTCTTTCCCCGTTCCCGATTCGCCGGTGATAAGCACGGATGCGGATGATGGCGCGACCTGTTCGATGAGCGTGAAAATCTCGCGCATCGCGGGCGAGTTACCGATGAGTTCACCGAACGCCCCTTTGTCGCGCAGTTGGCGGCGCAGGGCTTCATTTTCGCGGCGGGCTTGCGCGTATTCGACGGCGCGCTCAAGCACGACGCGCAGTTTTTGGAAATCCTCAATCGGCTTCTCAAAGTAGTGATACGCGCCTTCGTCTTGTAAGGCGCGCACAGCCATTTCAACCGAGCCTTGCCCTGTGAGCATGATGACGGCTATCTCCGGGTGACGCGCGCGTATCTCGCGCAATAACCCGAAGCCGTCGAGTCGCGGCATACGGACATCGGAAATAACGACTACCGGAGAAAACCCTTCGATGCGATTGAGTGCCGCGATGCCGTCGGATTCAAGAGCCGTTTCGTAACCCCAGACGTTGAGCAAATCGCGCAAACTGTCGGCGACAACCGCTTCATCATCAACGACGAGAACGCGCACTTTGCCGTTTCCGACCAGCGCAGGTTTTTGTATTGTGGAACTCACGGATTCGAGTTTAGCACACGCTTTTGTAAGGCTTGAAAAACGGCGTCAGTTCAGCCAGCGCGTTTTTCATCTTCAAAATAAGCGGCGATGGATGCGGCGAGGGCGTGGGTTGTCGCAAGCGGCGGAATGATATGCACGGGCAGCCCATGTTCAGCGGCGACACGCGCCGTGACGTGACCGATGCAGGCGATGCGCGTGTCACGAAGCAAATCCTTCAAGTCGTGAGAAGCGAAGATAAGCCGGAAGTTGGTGATGCTCGAACCGCTGGTGAACGTGACGCAATCAACCCCGCCGCCGCGCAGCATCGCTTCGATACGTCCACGATTTTCCGAGTGTGCGGTGATTGTCTGATACGCCGTGACGACGTTGATTTTCGCTCCCGCTTGGTGCAGGGCGCGCGGCAAGTGTTCGCGTGCGTGGGCGGCGCGCGGAAGTAAGAAATTCAAATCGCGCAGGGCTTCCGCTCCGCCGAGATAATTTTCAAGGGCGACGATGATGCCTTCGTGATTGAAGTCATCATTCGGTACGACATCAACATGAATTTGCAAATCGCCCAGACGATTCGCGGTCGCCTCACCGATGGCGCACACGCGAAGTTCGTCGAGGTCACTCAATTCACCGTTCGCAAATTCAAAGCGACGCATAAAATAATCAACCGCATTGACGCTAGTGAAGATAATCCAATCGTAGAGTTCGAGTTCGGAAAGCGCGGCATCGAGCGCGGCGAAAGAATCGGGCGGGACGATTTCGATAACGGGGAAGTGTATGACGCGCGCACCGTAGGCTTCGAGTGCGCGGGCGAAGTCAAAACTTTGCGCGGCGGGGCGCGTTATCATCACGGCTTTTCCGGCAAGCGGTGTGCGGTGCGAATGATGATCGTTCAAGGCTTCAGAGGATCGCGGATGTGATAAAGGCTTGCGCTCCCTGCGCGAGTAAATCATGCGCGAGCGTTTCACCGAGACGGGCGGCATCGGAGAGCGTTCCTTCGCACGACGCACGCAAGACGCGCGTGCCTGAAGGGTTGGCGACCAAGCCTTGAACGTGAAGCATGTCGCGGAAAACGAGGGCGTGTCCGGCGATGGGAAGCTGGCAACCGCCGCCGAGATGACGCAACAGAGAGCGTTCGGCGATGCACGCGCCGTGCGTTTGAACGTCATCGAGGGCGGTTAATAAATCTCGCGTCGCGGTGTCGGATGTTCGGCATTCGAGTCCGAGCGCGCCCTGTCCGATGGCGGGCAGCATCTCAAGCGGGTTGAGGGCGAGGCTGATGCGGGCAGATAAACCGAGACGATTGAGACCCGCCGCCGCGAGGATGACGGCATCGTATTTGCCTTCGTCGAGGAGTCGCAAACGTGTGTCCACGTTGCCGCGCAGTTCCTTGATGTGGATGTCAGGACGAACGTATTTCAATTGCGCGGCGCGTCGTATACTTGAAGTTCCGATTGTCGCGTTTCGTGGAAGGGTGGCGAGTGAAAGTGTGGAGATGTCGCTTCCCGTCGGTAAGACAAGGGCATCGCGTGCGTCTTCGCGTGAAGGAATCGCGGTGAGCGTCAAAGCTTCGGGCGTGACGGTCGGCAAGTCTTTAAGGGAATGAACCGCGAGGTCTATGCGTTCGTCAAGCAGCGCGTCTTGAAGTTCTTTGGTGAACACGCCTTGCCCGCCAATGAGCGAGAGCGGTGCGGTCTTTAATTTGTCGCCCGTCGTCTTGATGATTTCGACGTGAACGGTGAGATGCGGATGAATGCGTGAGAGGCAATCGCGCACCCAGTTGGATTGAGTGAGGGCGAGTTTCGAGCCGCGTGTACCGATGGTTAGATTAGCTTTGGGTAGTGGCTCAAACATAGGTGAACCCTCTTGTCGGTCTTTTTACTTTGCGGTTCTTAGCGTCTTCGCTTCGCGGTTCTTTGCGATACAGATAGGAAGTAACGCCAAGGAGCGCAAAGGTAACAGACGCCAAGAACCGCTAAGTGTCTCCCGCCTTTGAGCCATTACCTAGCTTTGTTCTTCAAGACCAAAAATATCGCGCCAGACTTGGACGTTCTCGGCTTCGCCCGTGTCGTAAGAACGACGCAAACGGTGAATCACGGGATGCGCGATTTTACCGACAACGGAAGCGAGCATAACCTGTATCGCGTGTTCCTGTTCGGGCGTGAGCGTGCCGAGCCGCGAGCGTTGGCGGGCATATTCGTCACACGCGATCTGGTCAAGCTTTTGACGAAGCGCGCCGACCGTCGGACCTAAATCGAGATGCCGTAATTGTTCACGGAAGCCGCAGATTTCAGCATCAATTATTTCTTCGGCGCGCACGGCTTCCATTTGGCGTTTGCGTTGGTTCGTCGCCGCGACGGATTGCAAATCGTCAAGGTCGAACACGAAAAGATTTTCGATTTCACCCGTCGCCGGGTCAACATTGCGCGGCACGCTGATGTCAATGTAGAACGCGCTTTGACCGGCGCGTGTGTGCATCGCGCGGGCGGCGAGTTCCGGCGTTATCACATAATCATAAGCGGTAGTCGAGCAGATAACGATG
This sequence comes from Pyrinomonadaceae bacterium MAG19_C2-C3, assembly GCA_024330265.1. Lineage (GTDB taxonomy): Bacteria > Acidobacteriota > Blastocatellia > Pyrinomonadales > Pyrinomonadaceae > JANDLT01. The sequence goes on from JANDLT010000002.1 coordinate 37,834, forward strand.
TCAGCTTCGGGAAGGCGGTCGGCGAAATCGGAAAAGGGAATCGCCGTTCCGCCGACGTTTGCCGCGAGTTCGTGGGCTTTGTCGTCGGTACGATTGACGATGAGGATGCGGTTTGTTCCGGCATCAATCAGGTGACGCAAAGCGACTTCCGCCATCTCGCCCGCACCGACGAGCAACACGGTTCGGTCTTCGAGTGAAGTGAAAGTTTGACGCGCGAGACGCACCGCGACCGAAGCAATGGAGACGGCGGAAGCGGCGATGCCGGTTTGCGTGCGAACACGTTTGGCAACTCGGAACGCGGTGTGAACTAAGTTATTAAGAACGCGCCCGGCTGTTCCTTCGCGGTGCGCGAGTGCGTAAGCGCGGCGGACTTGTCCGAGAATTTGCGGCTCACCGACGACCATTGAATCGAGCGACGCGGCGACGCGGAACAGGTGACGCACGGCTTCCGCTCCGTGGTGAACATAAACGTAATCGTCGAGCAAGTCGGGCGCGACGTGGCGATGTGCGCTCAAGAAATCTTTGATATGACCGACGGCATCATTCAAGTCGGCGGCTTCCGTGTATGTCGCAAGGACTTCGACGCGGTTGCACGTCGAAACGATGATGCCTTCGCGCAACGTGCGACGGTCAACGAGTTCATGCAAAGCACGCGCGCACATATCGTCCGTGAAAGCGAATCGCTCACGAACGTCTAACGGGGCGGTTTTATGATTTAATCCGACGACGACGATTTGCATTAGTCAAACGTGAAAGGTATTAAAAATTACCGACTTGGATGCAAACGATGCGCGCTCATCATCGTGCGATTTGGAGTTAAGAGGCATAAAAAATACGAACGAGGAAACGCTTGTGTGTTGTCGAAAGCATTTTAATGTAATGCCGGACAAGCGGGCAAGTGACCGTTGAATTTAGCTTCTTTGAAGTCGCGCCGACGCTTTATTGACAACGCGCGCGATAAGCCGCGTGTTTCATAAAATGTTACTATTCGCATTATTGCTTATGAGCAACGGCGGAGCGGTGATAACACATTTAGAGGCGATATAAAATCAGAATGTGTTTGGCGAGGTGGAATAACAGCAGCGTCATCGTCAATGAAATGACGATTGATAACAGGGCTTGCATACGGCGATGGCGCGCCGTGTGACGATAAACGAAAAGCCCGCTATAACAGGCGACGGCGACGGCTGATAAACCCCCGATGATGAACCACAACGTCAAAGGCTGGACGCGCAAAGCCGAGCCGTTGATGCCGTGTACACCGAACAGGATTGCCAGCCATAGTACCGTTGCCGCGAGACTTGCAAGTAGAACCGTGATGATGAGTAATCGCCAACGCATAGACCGCAAGTGTCTTCGTTATCATGTTGAGGGGTTAGAAGACAAGGACGCGGACGTTTCTTCGGGGCTTCGTCTGTCGTCCAAAGGTAGCCAAGAATAGCACACCGTCTGCGAATTAAAACGGTTCAAAATTTGATTGTTCAGTGCTTTCGGTTTGCCAACGCCAAGATTCGCTATGGTGAAAGTTTCAGTCATCATTCCTGCCTACAATGAAGAACAATGCCTACCGGAAACGCTTGAGCGAATCAGTAAGGCTTTGTCTATCGCCGCTTGTCCCTCTGAAATTATTGTTGTCGACAATGACAGTCAGGATGGAACGAAACAAATTGCGGAAGCCTTCGGAGCAAAGGTTCTTCTGGAAGAAGAACACAACATTTCCAGAGTTAGGAACACTGGAGCGGAAAACTCGATTGGCGACATTTTGATTTTCATTGATGCAGACACGCTTGTTCCAGATACGCTTTTCCAAAAGATCACTGCCGTGATGGATGATGAAAAGTGCTTGGGTGGGGCGGTGGCTGTTGGATATGGAGGCTTCGAGCGTGATTGGATGAAATTTTATCTTATGGGCTGGGCGTTTTGGGGAAAGTTTTTCAACATGGCACAGGGCGCAGCGCAGTTTTGCCGCAAATCCGTTTTTAACAAACTCGAAGGTTACGACCAAACCATTTTTATGGGTGAAGATGTCGAGTTCTACTGGCGGCTTTCCAAATTTGCCAAGCGAAACGAGGGTCATTTGCATTTCATCGAACATCCGAAAGTAACAACTTCTACACGTAGATTCGATAAGATGAGTCTTATGAAAACATTCTTGCTCACGCACCCGATTTTAATTCGCCTGACTTGGCGAAAGAAATCTTTTTGGAAGGATTGGTACGAAAAAGCTGTTCGCTGAAGTTCATCTTGATGACACTAAGGAATTAAGCGCAAAATAATCACGCTGCATCGAACAAGTCCTCGCACCTGATTCTCATTACGCTTCGCGTCGTTCGGGTATGCGAAGTTCGGCGTTGAAAATCAGTCATTTCGGTGGGCGGCGTCCATGTCGGAGCAAAACGCGGCATCTAAACTCCAAATCATCCACATTAAAAAAGGGAAGAAAACATAATGGTTGCCAGAAGTGCTTTGATTTATCTTTCGCGGCAGGAAGGTCTTAAAGATTTTGCGACGCAGTTTCCTTTGTTCAAGAAGTTGACGGCGCGCTTTGTCGCCGGAGAAACGATTGAACAAGCCGCCGATGCGATTCGTGAAATCAATGCGCGCGGGGCGTCCGCGTCGTTCGACCACTTGAACGAATCGGTATCGCGTGTCGCGGAAACCGAAGAAGAAGTGCGCGAATACTTGCGCGTGCTGTCGCGCATTGACGACACGGGGATTCGCTCGAACGTCTCCATCAAACTCACACAATTCGGACTCGGCATTGATTCCGAACTCGCGTATAAAAACGCCCGCGTCGTGGTCGAAGATGCGGCGCGGCGCGGTAATTTCGTGCGCGTTGATATGGAAGGCTCGGACGTGACGCAAATCACGATTGATATTTTCAAACGCCTTCATGCCGAATACGGTGAAAACACCGTCGGTATCGTGATGCAATCTTATCTGCGGCGGACGGTTGATGATGTCAAAGATATTTTGAAGATGCCCGCGCGCATACGCATCTGCAAAGGCGCGTATAACGAACCGGCAAGCGTCGCGTTTCCCGACAAAAAGGATGTGGATGATAACTACGTCCGCATCATGCAGATGCTTCTCTCAAGCGGCGTCTATCACGGCATCGCCACGCACGACGAAAAGATGATTGAAGCCACCGTTTCCTTTGCTGCGAAGAACAACATCGGCAAAGAGGCGTTCGAGTTTCAGATGCTTTACGGCGTGCGGCGCGACCTTCAAGAACAACTCGCCCGCGACGGTTTTAACATGCGCGTCTATGTGCCTTACGGGGCGGCGTGGTATCCGTACTTTATGCGCCGACTCGCGGAGCGTCCGGCAAACGTCTGGTTCATCGCCAAAAACCTGTTCCGTCCATAAAAGAAACATGAGCGAACTCGTCGCCATCATCTGGACGGTGCTGGGCATCATCCTTATCGTCGCGGAAATCTTCACCCTCGGCTTCGTTCTGTTGTGGTTCGGTGTCGGCGCGCTCGTCGCCGCCTTCGCCGCGATACTCGGCTTCGGCTACCCGTTCCAGTTTCTGATTTTCTTCCTCGTCTCAATCGCACTGACCGTTATGTCGCGCACGATTTTCAACAAATACTTCGCGCACCACTCCGACGCCGCGCTTAAAAGCGGTGCCGATTCCTTGCCGGGACAAATCGGTATCGTTGTCGAACCGAGTGCCGGAGCGTTAAAAGAGGCGGCGGTCAAAGTCTATGGCTCAATCTGGAAAGCGTATCCTGTCGAAGGCGAAGACGCGCTCGAACTCGGCGAGCGCGTCGCGGTTGAAAGCGTGCGCGGGTCATCGGTTTATGTGAGGCGCACAGAAGCCTTGCACGGTTGGCAACGTTCCGCGATAGCTCCGGTTGATGAATCGTAAAAATAGATTGTGAAGCGGAGATGTGGATGTTGAATAACGCGCCTTACGCAGTTTGTTTTTAGCCCGATTCATCGGGCTTTCCGCGAAGCGGCGATTAGTCCAGCCGTTTGACGGCTGGTATGAAGCGCGGGTTGAAAATTGAAGGGCGTTTTAACGTCCTTCCCGCACCCGCTTTAGCGTTTGGCTAAAGCCGACCTCTCCAAAAGGACGTTAAAACGCCCTTCAATTTCTTTTGCCGTTCGTCCACGCGATGAATCGCGTGGCTAAGTGCCGCTTCGCGGGAAGCCGCTTGAAAGCGGCTAAAGTCAAAAGCGCGTGAGGTGAGTGAATAAAGCTTGCCGGACGAAGGTTCATACTCTATATTGCTTGCGCCTGCCCGCGACGCTCTCACTCAACGACAATTTAACTCAACTTAGACAAGCCAACTCAAACCTGATTTAGGGTGCTTTATGATTGAACGTACTTTTGCGCCGCGTTTGATGGAAGCGTCGCCTTCGACCGCTTTCGCATTTCTCACATTGCGTGCTGTAAAAAACATTTCGCTTGTCTGCCTTTTGGTTTGCGCTTTGTGTCACGTCGCACAGGCACAGACGGGCGACGCTCCCGTATTGTTGAGCCGCGCAAACTCCACGCGCGCAGTGGCGATTGATTATGCGAGCGGGCGCGGCGAACCTTTCGGCGTGACGGGACGCACCAAGACGCGCGATTTTCGCAATCGTGGCGCAGTCGCCGCTAAATCAACCCAAGCCCGCATCGTGCTGTACGCGATGAATGTGCGGCGGTTTCCCGATGAAAACGCATCCGCTTTCACCGCTCATGCCGACGCGAACGCGAGCGACGGCACGCGGCTTCGCATCCGTTTGCCCGTCGTTCAGGTCAATCAAGTCGCGGGCAAAGAATGGATGACAAGCATCGTCGTCACTGTGCCGAACGAGTTGGCGAATGTCGGTGATGCGCTAATTCAAATCGCATTTCGCGGAGTCGGAAGTAATCGCGTGCGCGTCGGGTTCGGGCGTATCGGCGGCGGTTTGCCTGACGACGCGGGAGCGCGTCCGACGCCCGCGCCCACAACTCCGCCCGTCGTTGTGCCGCCAACTATCAACCCTTATACCGGAGCGCAGCCTGTGGCGGACACCGTGCGCTTTCTCGAACAAGCGACGTTCGGGGCGACGCCGGAACTCATCGCGCGGGTTTCGGCAAACGGCTTTCAGGCGTATCTTGATGAACAGTTCAATTCCGCTTCATCCGATTATCCGGCATTAGAACCGCGTCCTTTGAGTTCGGCGGATTACTGCACGGCAGAAGCCGCGATTCCGAATTGTTTCCGCGATAACTACACGATGTTTCCCGTTCAGGTGCGCTTCTTCCAGAACGCTTTGCGCGGCGAAGACCAACTGCGTCAGCGTGTCGCGTTCGCGCTAAGTCAAATCTTCGTCGTCAGTGGCGTGGATATTGAGCAGCCAAGTTCGATGTCACCGTTTGCGCGCGTTCTGCTTCGCAATTCGTTCGGCAACTTTCGCACGCTGATGGAAGACGTGACGCTCAATCCGGCGATGGGGCGTTACCTCGACATGGTGAACAACGACAAGCCGAACCCTGCGCGCGGCATTGAGCCGAACGAAAACTACGCACGCGAACTGCTTCAACTTTTCACCATCGGCTTGTATCAATTAAACCTCGACGGCACGCTCAAACTCGATGCTTCGGGAAAAGCGATTCCGACTTACGACCAAGAAACCGTCGAAGGCTTCGCCAACGTATTCACAGGTTGGACTTACGCGACTAAACCCGGCGCGACGCCCATAACGCGCAACCCGCAGTATTACCTTGAGCCGATGATTCCGATGGCGAATAATCATTCGACCATTGCAAAAGAGTTGTTGGACGGCGTGGTGATTCCCGCGACCGCCGCATCAGCCTCGAACCCGAACGCGGATTTGCAAATCGCGCTCGATAACATTTTCAATCACCCCAACGTCGCGCCGTTTACCGCCAAACACCTGATTCAAAAACTCGTCACCGGCAATCCGACTCCGGCTTATGTCCGGCGCGTCGCCCAAAAATTCAACGACAACGGCGCGGGCGTGCGCGGCGATATGAAAGCCGTCATCACCGCGATTCTGTTTGACCCGGAAGCGCGCGGCGACATCAAGAACGCTCCCGATTACGGCAAACTGCGCGAACCGACGTTGTTTGTCACAAGTATTTTGCGCCTGTTCAACGCGACGAGCGACGGCATAGGCTTGGTTGACCAGACGGGCGGCATGGGGCAGCGCGTGTTTCAATCGCCGTCGGTCTTCAACTTCTTTTCGCCGTTCTACAAAATTCCGGCGACCGATGTAACCGCACCGGAGTTCGGCATACACAACACCAACACCACGCTCTACCGCTCCAACTTCGTCCACACGATGACCTACGACCGCATTCGTCCCTCAACCCTTGACGCGGGCGCGACCGGAACAATCATCAACTTCGCCGCGTGGGAAGCACTCGCCGCCAACCCCGCGAATCTTGTCAATGAACTCGACCGCACGATGCTTCACGGAAGCATGACGCCCGCGATGCGCGACCTCATCACACGCACCGTTACTAACATGACTACGACGACCGCATCGGCACGCGCCAAGACCGCCATATATCTCGTCGCCACTTCACCGCATTACGCGATACAAAGATAGTGATGAGTAATGAGTAATGAGTGATGAGTTTAAGAACGTCTTTTGCTCATCACGCATCACTCATTACTCATCACTTAGTTCTTACGGAGTAAGAAACTATGGGACACCATTCACGCAGAGAGTTTATGCGCCACAGTTTGTACGGCGCGCTTAGTTCCGCCGCCATGATGTCAGGCTTCGGACGTTTCGCGTCAGTCAGCGCGTTGGCGCAGTCGTCGGGGGCGGCGAACGATTACCGCGCCCTTGTCGGCGTGTTTTTGTTTGGCGGCAACGACGGCAACAACACCATCATGCCGGTTGATACCGCCGGATACGGGCAGTATTCGACGATTCGCGGCGCGTTGGCGATTCCGCAAACCGACATTCTGCCTGTCAGCGTCGGCGGGGCAAGTGACCGTTTCGGTCTGCATCCCGCGATGCCGGAACTTCAAGCTTTGTGGACGCAAGGCAAAGTCGCGGCTGTCGCCAATGTCGGCACACTGCTCGAACCTTTGACGCGCGACCAGTACCGCAACGGCACGCGCAAACCCGAACAACTCTTTTCACATTCCGACCAACAACTCCAATGGCAAGCCGCCGTTTCGGAAGGCGCGTCGGCGACGGGTTGGGGCGGACGCACCGCCGACCGCACGCGACACTTAAACGGCGCGGCGACGTTCCCGATGATTATCTCCATCGCCGGAACGAATCTGTTCGTGACCGGCATTGACGCGCAACCCGTCGCCATCGCGTCCAACGCATCAACCGACCCGAACTCCGGCAATTACTTCGGCTTGCGCGGTTTTAATTCCACCGCCGATTCACAAGCCCGCCTCAACGCGATGCAAGGCTTACTGGCGATTGATGCGGACATGACGATTGTGCGAAGTGCCGCCGAGATGCAACAACGCTCGGTCGCCAATGCCGCCGCCCTCAACACCGCCATCACGAGCGGGCGCGCACTGACCACGCAGTTTCCGAATACCTCTATCGGCAACCAACTCAAACAAGTCGCACGGATTCTCGCCGGACGCGCGACGCTCGGACTCAAACGCCAACTTTTCTTTTGCTCGCTCGGCGGCTTCGACACGCACAACGCGCAACTCGGAACGCAATCGGCTTTGCTTCAACAACTAAGTCAGGCGATGAACGCTTTCTATAACGCGACCGTCGAAATCGGCGTCGAAGCCGACACCACGACCTTCACGCTCTCCGACTTCGGGCGCACACTCAAACCTGCGTCGGGCGGCGGCACAGACCACGCATGGGGCAATCACCACGTCGTCATGGGCGGGGCGGTCAGAGGCTTACAAATGTACGGCACATATCCGACGCTCGCGCTCGGCGGGCAGAACGATTCGGGAAGCGAAGGGCGTTGGATACCGACGACTTCCGTTGACCAGTACGCCGCGACGCTCGCGCAATGGTATGGACTTCAAACATCCGACTTGTCTTACGTCTTCCCGAACATCGGACGCTTTCCGACAGCGAACTTAGGCTTCATGGCTTAAAGTTAATTCATAACTTTGAGCCGCAAACTGTTTCAAACTAAGAAGTAAAACAGAGGTGAACAGAGGCATAACGGAGGTCAACGGAGGATGTTGATTTCCTCCGTTATGCCTCCGTTCACCTTGTCTTGCTTCAACCCGAAAAAAGCGAACCTCACCGAAACCCAAGCATCATCAACACCGAACGATTCGACACCTCACCGCCGCGCTCACGCCACAGTTGATAAGCTTCCAATTCATCGTCACGAAGCCTCGTATTATTAAGGCGCGCGGCGGCGGTTTTCTCGAACGCATAAGTCGTCAGTGCGAGATGCGCGGCGCGGACGGGAAGCGGCTCGTTCGTCATCAACGCCGCTTCCGCCGTTTCCACATCGGGATAGAAATCTTCCGCGACGGAGAGATGCCAAATCGCTTCGCCGTTCGCGTCTTCTTCAATGGCGAGAATACGCATGATGCCGAAGCCGCTTTCAAGTTGAAAAACGAGATTGTCGCCGGGTGCGAATGCGTGTGTCATGGTGAAGTTATGTTTGAACCTTGAAGATTGGGCAAATCTTCGTCCCGTCAGGGACGGCTGATAATAGCCCAGCGATTTATCGCTGGGAACAAGTCGGTTATGTTTAGTAGTCCCGTCAGGGACTACTGAATTTATGTCGCACGAAGTTTCAGTCGTCCCTTGCGGGACTAAAAACTCTGTCCGATGCTAACCCAGCGATAAATCGCTGGGCTATTGTCACAAGTCCCTTCGGGACATTCCGGTGAGTGTCCAAACAACAGGGTTGAACCTCCATCTTCAAAGTTTGCGCCACGGAAGTTACCACATTCACGCATGACTTCAACCGTAGCCGTGCCGACACCTCACACGATGCTTTTGGCATCAAAGCCAAAATGAAACAGGCAAAAGGTTTAGCGCATTCCTTCATGCTCGCCGCCGTGTGTCTCATCCTTGTGACAGGCGCGTGCGCCGCGAACTCAAACGAAGATAAAAAACTGAACGCGGATGAAGTATTTCAAACGGCGGACGGCAAAGTTCGCTTTCGCGTGGAGACTGTGACGGGCAATCTCGAAGTTCCTTGGTCGCTCGCGTGGAAGCCGGATGGTTCGATGTTAATCGCGGAACGCAAAGGGCGCGTGCGCGTGTTCGAGAACGGCAAACTGCGAAGCGAACCGCTTTACGTTGTGCCGGATGTCGAGCCTTCCGGCGAGAACGGTTTGATGGGAATGACCTTGCATCCGCGCTTTGCCGAAAACGGTTTCGTGTATCTCGCTTATGCTTACGACGGCGACGGCAAACAGGTCAAAGTCGTGCGGCTTCGTGAACGCGATGGGAAGTGGGATGAACCTAAAATTATCATCAGCGAGATTCCGGCGGCACGGTATCACGCCGGAACGCGGCTTCGCTTCGGGGCGGACGGCAAGCTATACATCACGACGGGCGACGCGACGAACGGCGACCAAGCACAACGCCTTGAGAGTCTCGGCGGTAAAACTTTAAGGTTAAACGACGACGGTACGATTCCAAACGACAATCCTTTTATCAACCACGCGCAGTTTCCGAATGCGCGTCCCGAAATTTGGTCTTACGGGCATCGCAACGCGCAGGGTCTGGATTTTCATCCCGACACCGGAATGATGGTTCAGACCGAACACGGACCTTCGTTTCCTCTCGATGGTTTGCGTGGCGGCGATGATGAAGTCAACATCGTCGAGCGCGGCAAGAATTACGGTTGGAACAAGATTCGCGGCGACAAGAAGCGCGACGGTATGGAGTCGCCCTTGCTCGTATATAAAAAAGCGATTGCTCCAGCGAGCGGGATGTTTTACCGTTTGAATAAAAGCGAAACAGGCTTTCCACAATTTCGCGGCGACTACTTTTTCGGCGCACTCAAAGGCGAGTCGCTCATCCGCATCGTGTTCGACGGTGCGCGCGTCGTCGGTCAGGAGCGTTTGCTGGAAAACAAGTTCGGACGCATACGCGAAGTCGCGGAATCTCCCGACGGCACGATTTACTTCACGACTTCCAACCGCGACGGTCGCGGCTCACCGACGAAAAACGATGACCGCGTGATGCGAATCGTTCCGGTTAAATAGATGCGATAATCCGTGACCATGAAAATTATCGTCACCGGCTCGACCGGACTCATCGGCTCAACGCTCGTTCCCACGCTCATCGCGGCGGGTCACACGGTGACACGTTTTGTGCGCGCTTCATCATTAACGGAAGCTGATGGGACGCGCGCCGTCGTGTGGAATCCGCGCACGAATCAAATCGAAAAATCGGAAATCGAAACGCATGACGCGGTGATTCATCTCGCGGGCGAATCCGTCGCGGAAGGGCGTTGGACGGAAGACAAGAAGCGTCGCATTTTGGAAAGTCGTGTTGAAAGTACGAGGCTTCTGGCAAGTGCGATAGCGGAAGCGACGACGCGCCCGCGCGTTTATATCAGCGCGTCGGCGACGGGTTTTTACGGCAATGAACGCGCCGATGAGGTGTTGACCGAACAGAGCGCGAAGGGAACGGACTTTCTCGCGCACGTCGTCGAACAGTGGGAAGCATCGGCGCAACCCGTCATCGCGGCGTGCGTGCGTTGCGTGTTCTTGCGTTTCGGCATCGTGTTAAGTGAAAAGGGCGGCGCGCTCTTAAAACTTCTCACGCCGTTCAAACTCGGTGCGGGCGGGAAAATCGGAAGCGGCGAACAGTACATGAGTTGGGTGGCGATGGATGACGCAATCGCAGTGATTATGCGCGCTCTCGAAGATGAGAGTTTAAGCGGCGCGGTCAACGTCGTCGCGCCGTATCCGGTGACGAATGCCGAGTTCACCGAAACGCTTGCGCGCGTCTTGCATCGTCCCGCCGTCTTCACCGTTCCGGCGTTCGCCCTGCGTCTCGCGTTCGGTGAAATGGCGGATGCGGCGTTGCTCAAAGGTCAGCGCGTGATACCGGAAAAATTAGAGACAAGCGGATTCAAATTTAAGTACCCGAAACTCGAAACCGCCCTGCGCTCTCAAATATCTTAAATTTCACGCAGTCCCTGTTTCACTATGCGGGCTGTCCACCGGCTTGGATTCGGGCGAACCCTTTTGACGCAGGTAAATGGAGAGGACGACCATCATTCCGATGGATAAAAACTCGCTCTGCCAATTCTGAAACGACTCAAACCAGAAACGCGACGTGCCGAGATACTGCACGACTGAAACTTGCGGCGCACCGTGTTCCATTTGTTCTTGGTTGTAATCTGTCGCGCCGCCGACGGCGTGCAAAATAAACGAAACGGCAAAGAGCGCGAACAAAGCGATGCTCAACGAATTCTGGTAAAGCTTCAATGCGACTCCGCCCCGACGCACGGGCGAGGGCGCGTTCTCGTCGTTGCGGGAATCTTCGGGAATGACATCAACACGCTCGATGACACCGGGCGTCTTCGATTCCGACGAGCCTTTTTGAAACAGGAAAACGGTCAGCAAAACATAAGCTCCCATCTGTAAGAATTCGCTTTCCCAGTTCTCAAAAACCGCTTCGATAAAATGTCCTTCGCCGAAATACTCGAAGTAATTGACCGTAGGTTGCCCGTGTAATTGCTGGTCACTGTTGTATTCACGATGACCCGTCAAGTATTGCCCGATGAGGGAAAAGAAGAACAATCCAAACAACACGATTGAAAGACCATTCTCACGAAATATGCGACGCATATCTTTCCTCCGATGGCTGATGAATGACGGTTTCTAAATGGGCTTGCTCAAGTCTATCAACTTCTACACGCGCCCTTTTATCTTGGCGAACCACCACCGCAAGCCGACAAACAGAAATCGCCAGTCGCGCAAAAACTCCGGCGGCTTGCCTTCAAACCAGTGACCGATAAATTGAAAAATCCATCCCAAGACGAACATCACCAACGCCGCTATCCACACGCCGCGCACGAAAAACCCCAGCACGAACAACGGCAATGAAGCGGCTATCAAAGGGATGCCGACGGTATGAAAGAATTTATTGACCGGATGTTGATGACTTCCGGCGTACTCTGAAATCCATTGTTCCCAACTTTTTCCACCGAGCATGATGCGTCTCTCTCCGTGTTTGTGTGAGGCTGAACTACTCTTTGAAGCGAGGCGGCGACATTATCGTCATTTGAAATTTACGCCGACAAATGCGGCGAATTATTCCCGGATGTTAAAGACGAGATAGTTGGTGAAAGTTCTTCAATTTAGCGAACCGGCACAGAGCCGGTATTTGAGTTCGTCTTTTCTACTGTATAATTCCTTTTATGAATATGAACAAACGCGCCAAAAAACGATTGAAAGAAACCATTGCGAAGGAAATCGCGGAGCGAACGAAGCCGACGCAAGAGACGAATCAGTCTTCACCACCTAACACTAAAGCATTCCAAGAAACACGCGGTTTTACACCAAAGCCCGCCAAGAAGCGAGGGTAGTTTTATGCCGCTTTATTTTGACAACACCCGTTCTCAAAATGGATAAGGTCGAACTAAGAAGCAAACCGTTCGACCACATCCCGTATCCGCCGCACGCCTTCCTGCAACCGCTCAAGCGAAGTCGCGTAAGAGATTCGCACGAAGCCTTCCGCACCGAAGCCCGCGCCGTCGGTCACAACCGTTTGCGCCTCACGCAAAAGCAAATCGGCAAAGTCGCCGGAAGTTTTAAGTTCACCCTTCAAACACCCGCGCACATCGGGAAACGCATAGAACGCTCCTTCCGGCATCGTGCATCGCACGCCGGGAATATCGTTCAAGGCAGGGATAAGCCAATCGCGCCGCTTCCGGTATTCATTCAACATTCCGGCGACGCAATCTTGACTCGCGGTGAAGGCTTCGATTCCGGCGGCTTGCGCGATTGAACACGGGTTGCTCGTCGAATGCTGTTCGATTTTAAGCATCGCTTTCGTCCATGCTTGAGGGGCAATCGTGTACCCGATGCGCCATCCCGTCATCGCGTAAGTCTTCGAGAACGAACCCGAAACGCATATATAATCACGTAGTTCTGCGGGCAGCGTCGTCGCACTAAAAACTTCGGCGGGCGGATACACAATGCGCACATAACATTCATCGGAAATCACATACACCCCACGCGCGGCGCACGTCTCAATGATGCGGCAAAACTCATCAATCGGAATCACGCGCCCCGAAGGATTCGACGGCGAATTGACGATAAGCAGTTTCGTGCGCGGTGTGATGCTTCGCGCGACGTGTTCGGCGGTGAGTTGAAAGTCGTTGTCTTCGGTTTCAATAAAGGCGGAAGTCGCACCCGCGAACGTCACCATTTCGGGAAACGATACCCAGTAAGGTTTCGCAATCAACACCTCATCACCCGAACACGCGAGAGCGACGACGGCGTTAAAAATTCCTTGTTTGCCACCCGCCGTTCCCATCACTTCCGTCGCATCAATCGAAACATCAAACTCACGTTTGTAATAATCCGTGATTGCCTTGACGAACGCTTTCGTTCCGGCGGTCGGCGTGTACTTCGTTTCGCCGTTTCGCATCGCTTCAATCGCGGCGTGTTTGATGTGCGCGGGTGTGTCGAAATCAGGTTCGCCCGCACCGAAATCAACGACATCAATGCCTTCGGCGCGCATCTTCGTCGCGGCTTGCATCGCGGCTATCGTCGAAGAAGATTGCATCCGCGCAATCGTCGGAGAGACGGGGAACTCTTGTGTGGTGTGCTTCATAATAGGCAATTGAATATCTCAATTTTTTAACTCTGCGCTCTCTCTGCGTCTTTGCGGTTAATAAATGTCAGGTTTCATTAACCGTAGAGACGTAGAGAGCGCAGAGGAGAGACGCAGCAAATTATTTTGCGTGACTCTGCGGCTTTCCGTCGTGACTACGTTCAAACTTTTCTTTCAAACGACGCTCAACCGCGCGCGGAACTAAACCCGTGACGCTCGCCCCAAGCCTGTACACTTCTTTGACAAGCCGCGAACTGACATAAGAATAGGCTTCGGCGGGCATCATAAAAACCGTTTCCAACTTAGGCTCGATGCGGCGATTCATCAAAGCCATCTGCAACTCATATTCGTAATCGGAAATCGCCCGTATCCCGCGCACGATGGCATGAACATCACGCTCGACCGCGTACTTCGTCAATAGTCCTTCAAAATCTTCGACAATCAAACGACACTCGCCCGCGTCAATCTCCGCCAATGCCTCAAGCAAAATCTCGCGCCGCTCAAACGCGGTGAACAGCGGAAGTTTGTCGGAATTGACGGCGATAGCGACGATGATTTCATCAAACAACTTGCACCCGCGCGCAATGATGTCCAAGTGACCATTAGTCACAGGGTCAAACGAACCGGGATAAATCGCACGCCGCATAAAAGCAGTGGTCAGTGGTCGGTGGTCAGTGGTCAGAAAAAGTCAAAAGGAAGTTAGCACACCACACGATACCGGACAATACGAAGGCAAAAGTTCAAATATCCTTGCGTGCGAAGCCCACCGATTCTGCCCACTACCCACTGCTCACTGCTCTTACTGACCACCGACCACTGACCACCGATGACTGCCCTTCTTGACACTTGCGCCGCGTGCGTTGTTCAATAACCGCCACGAAACAACGTGGTGATTTAAGGCAACTTGCAGCCACGAAAAACAATTCGCTAAACAGCACGGCGCGTCCTTTGTTCTTACGAGAAGACTGAAAGGTTTTATCTGAAACGCCCCGCGTTGTTATTCAAAGCGCGGGGCGTTTTCCTGTCAATATTCTCAAAGAGATTGACACCTAGCCGCCGCACTTCTCAAGGAGCAAAGCAACATCAGCATGAGCGATTTTCTCGACACACTGAAAGACCGCATCGTCGTCTTCGACGGGGCGATGGGGACGAACCTTCAATCACAGGATTTGACACTTGAAGATTACGGCGGGGCGCAGTTTGAAGGCTGCCCGGAATATCTTTTAATCAGCAAACCGGAAGCAATCGAAAAAGTTCACACCGCGTTCTTCGATGTCGGTTGCGATGTCATCGAAACCAACTCGTTCGGCGCGACGCCGCTTGTCTTGGGCGAATATCAAATCGCACATCTCGCTTACGAGTTAAACGTCAAAGCCGCGCAACTCGCCAAGCGCATCGCGGACGATTATTCGACGAAAGCAAAGCCGCGTTGGGTCGCGGGTTCGATAGGTCCCGGCACGAAACTCCCGACACTCGGACATATCACATACAAAGATTTGAAAGCCTCTTTTGCCGAACAGGTGCGCGGGCTGGTTGACGGCGGCGTGGACATTCTCATCGTCGAAACGTGTCAGGATTTACTTCAAATCAAATGCGCTCTCGCCGCGATTTTCGATTACTTCAAAACGACGAAAACGCGCATTCCCGTCATCACGCAAGTCACGATTGAGACGTTCGGCACGATGCTGGGCGGTACGGAAATCAGTGCTGCTTTGACCGCTCTCGAACCTTTTCCGATTGACATCATCGGCATGAATTGCGGCACGGGTCCCCGGCACATGACCGAGAGCATCAAGTATCTGTGCGAGAACGCGCCGATGCCCGTGTCCGTTTTGCCGAACGCGGGACTGCCGGAAGTCAAAGACGGCGCGCAACATTACGACGAAACGCCGGAGAGTTTTACAAATCAAATCGTTCACTTCGCCAGAGACTTCGGCGTCAACGTCGTCGGTGGTTGTTGCGGCACGCGCCCCGCGCACTTGAAGTCAGTCGTCGAAGCGATGGAGCGCATCACGCCCAAACAACGCGCGGCGAAACTCATCCCTTCGGCATCGTCAATCTACATTCAACAGCCTTACGTTCAAGACAACTCATTTCTCATCATAGGCGAGCGCGTCAACGCATCGGGGTCGAAGAAGATGCGCGACTTGCTTAACACCGAAGATTGGGACGGGCTTGTCTCACTCGCCAAAGAGCAGGAACGCGAAGGCGCGCACATCCTCGATGTCAACGTGGATTTCGTCGGGCGCAACGGCGAACACGACATGCACGAACTCGCGTCGCGCCTTGTCACGAGCGTCAAACTGCCTTTGATGTTCGACTCGACCGAATGGCAAAAAATGGAAGCCGGACTTCAACACGCGGGCGGCAAATGCATACTCAATTCGACCAACTACGAAGACGGCGAAGAACGCTTTCTTAAAGTTTTACAACTCGCCAAAGACTACGGCGCAAGCGTCGTCATCGGCACGATTGACGAACAGGGCATGGCGCGCACCGCCGATGACAAGCTTCGCATCGCCGCACGCGCTTATAAACAGGCGATTGATTTCGGCTTCTCGGCGCACGATATTTTCTTCGACCCGCTCGCCCTGCCTATCTCGACCGGCATCGAAGAAGACCGCCGCAACGCCGCTGAAACTATCGAAGGCATCCGCCGGATAAAAAAAGATTTGCCCGGATGTTTCACTTTGCTCGGCGTCTCGAATGTTTCGTTCGGCTTGTCGCCCGTCTCGCGCGTCGTGCTTAATTCCGTGTTCTTGCATGAGGCACGCGAAGCCGGTTTGGATGCCGCCATCGTTCACGCCGGAAAAATGATTCCCCTCAATCGCATCGCGGAACGTGAAACCGAAGTCGCACGCGATTTGATTTATGACAATCGAAAGTTCGACGGCGAGATTTGTATTTACGACCCGCTCGGAGACTTTACGAAACTCTTTGAAGGCGTCTCCGCGAAGAAAGACAAGAAAATTGATGCGACGCTTCCCGTCGAAGAACAACTCAAAAATCACATCATTGACGGCGAGAAAATCGGACTCGAAAACAACCTCAATCGCGCCCTCGAAACCTATCCGGCACTCGACATCATCAACAACATTCTGCTCGACGGCATGAAAGTCGTCGGCGATCTTTTCGGCAGTGGTCAAATGCAATTGCCGTTCGTTTTACAGAGCGCGGAAGTGATGAAAACGGCGGTCAAGTTTCTCGAACCATATATGGAAAGAAAGGGCGGGGCGACGACCAAAGGCACAATGGTTTTAGCGACCGTCAAAGGCGATGTCCACGATATAGGCAAAAATCTCGTTGACATCATCCTCACCAACAACGGCTATAAAGTCGTCAATCTCGGTATCAAACAGGCGATTGACGACATCTTGAAAGCCCACGAAGAACATCGCGCCGATGCCATCGGGATGAGCGGTCTGCTTGTCAAATCAACCCTCATCATGCGCGACAATCTGGAGTTGATGAACGAAAGGAACATCAACGTCCCCGTCGTGCTTGGCGGCGCGGCTCTCACACGTCGCTACGTCGAAGCCGATCTCGAACCTCTTTATCAAGGCAAACTGTTTTACGCGAAAGACGCTTTCGATGGTTTGTATGTGATGGATAAACTCGTGGCGGCGAACGGCGACATCGCACATGATGAACTCGAAGCATCTGTTGATAAACGCATTGCCGCCAACGTCCAAATGCAAACACCTTCAAGCAACGGCGCGCATCTCGCCGCGCAACTTCTCGCTTCAGGTGCGGTTGCCGACGAACAATCCGCGACACGTCAGGCGACGCAAGCCGCACTTGTCGGCGCATCTACTTTCACACAAAACAGTGACGCATCGAACATTACTTTAAGTAAAACCGAAGCATCGCAAATTGACGAAGAAGATGTCCCCGTCGGTGAAGATGCGAAACTCGGCTTGAGCGCGAAAGCCGTCGCCCACGCGAACCGCTTCGCCCCCACCGGCGACACAACGCACACGACACGTTCCGCGACACGCGAAGACGTTTCGATTCCACGCGCGCCGTTCTACGGTCAGCGCGTCGTCACGGATATTTCGCTTGACGACGTGTTCGCGTTCGTCAACGAAACCGCACTGTTCAAAGGTCAGTGGCAATTCAAGCAAGGCAAAACCACCGCCCTCGATTACAAGCATCTCGTTAAATCGAAAGTGCGCCCGATGTATGAAGAATTAAAGGAACGAAGCAAGCGGGAAAATCTTCTACAACCGCAAGTCGTCTATGGCTTCTTCCCGTGTCAATCCGAAGGCAACGACCTCATCATCTATCAAGACGACGAGCGCACCGAACGCCTTCGCTTCACCTTCCCGCGCCAACTTCAACTTAAACATTTATGTCTCGCGGATTATTTCGCGTCCACAAAATCCGGTCGCATGGATGTCGTCGGTTGCCATCTCGTCACGATGGGCAAGCGCGCGAGTGAGTACGCGCATGAATTATTCAAAGCCGATAATTACTCCGACTATCTCCTGTTTCACGGTCTTTCGGTCGAAGCGGCGGAAGCCCTCGCGGAGATGTGGCATCAACGCATACGCCGTGAATTGAACATCGCCGGAGGCGACGCGCCCGGACTGAATCAGCTTTTCCGTCAAGGCTATCAAGGCTCGCGTTTCAGCTTCGGCTATCCCGCGTGTCCGAACCTCGAAGACCAAGCGAAACTGTTTCAACTTATTGACCCCGCGACCATCGGCGTTGAACTCACGGACGAATTTCAACTCGATCCCGAACAATCAACATCCGCACTTATCTGTCACCACGAAGAAGCGAAGTATTTTTCGATTGAGTAATCGAGTGCTTAGAGGCTATCTGAGAAGTCAGTCCCTCAACCCTGAAGGGGCGAGATTCGATAGCCCGGCGCATCGCGCCGGGTAATGAATCGTTTAACCGACCAAGCCCTGAAAGGGCGACATAGTTCGAGGGCTTCGATGTATCTCGCCCTTTCAGGGCTGTGGATGGGTGGGGAACGTGCTTTCGTGGGGCGATGCCCCGCGCTATTGAATCTCGCCCCTTCAGGGCTTTTCAGACAGCCTCTTAAGGTTTAAGCTGTGGGTGATGACGAGTTTCAGTAAGAGGTGAGCGTAATGATGAACCAGATGCTCAAGAGGCTGTGCGCGTTCCTATTTGCTTTCGGCATCAGTGTCGCAATTTACTATGCGTTACCGGAACGCCCCGCGCCACTTGAACTCAAAGCCTCGCTCGCGCCATGTCGCTTAGAAGGTAATTTGATGCTTGATGAAGATGCGAAACCGCAGCCTTGCATCAACGCAATGGCAGTCGAACAGAATGATGCTGTCGCGTTTGAAGGTTTTGACCCGTATTTGATTAGAGAGGGTTGTACAACGCCGCTTTATGTTGCCGTTGACAGTGAAGGATTCGTGACGGGTATTGGCTTTCATGAGGAATTTGAGAGCGTACATGACTATGAAGACATGGGATACAACAGCGAGTTTTGGAGACTGCGAGACAGACTAAGAAGCATCTTTGATGAACGCATTAGAAACCGCGCTTTTCAAGAAGAACTGGGGGCGCGCGAAGACTTGCCGATGAACAAGCGCATCATCGCATCCGTCGTTGTTCTCGCGTCTTGCTCTGTAAAATATCAAGACGTGTTGCGGGTTATGGATGCCGTGAAAGCGTCAGGCGCAAATCAAATCTCACTGCAAGTGCAAGATTGCGACACTGTTGACGACACCGTTAAGCGAAACAAGTAAGGTTGCAAAACACATGTCAACGCTAATCGAACCCGTCGTTACCGTCGAAGACCTTGCGGCGATGCCGGATGACGGCAATCGTTATGAAGTCATCGAAGGAGAAATCTTTGTGTCGGGCGCACCCAATTTTATTCACCAAGTCGCCACGTCGAATTTAATCGGCTCAATTCATCCTTACCTTAGAAAGAATCCCATCGGAACGATTGTCCCGACACCGGGATTGATTTTGTCGCCGATTGACGGTGTGATTCCCGATGTCGTCTATTATGAGCAATGAACGACGCGACGAGATTTTGCAGAAAGGGAAGTTGCACGCCACACCGGAACTGGTGATTGAAATCTTGTCGCCCGGTACGGAGAACATCCGACGTGACCGCATCGCTAAACGCCAGTTATATGCGAAGTACGGTGTCGAAGAATACTGGGTGATTGACGCGCAGATGCGGACGCTTGAAGTTTATCGCTTGCGCGACGCTTTGCTTGACTTGATTGCGATGCATGCCAAAGGCGACACCGTGACGACCGCGCTGCTGCCTGATTGGAGCATGTCCATCGAAGAACTTTTCGCCGTTTGAATTTTGATGTCTGCCGTTGAAATAAACCCTACCAACCACGCCGCGCCGCTTGACCCGCCGCCCGCGCCTCTCGTCACAAACAGGCTTGACCCGACGACCGAAGAAGTCGCCGCGCTGTCATCCGTCGAACGTGCCGCGTTTCATCTCGCGCACCGGATGAATCAGGGCGCGGCGAAACGCGCGATGACGTGGCTGCAAAGTACGATTGGCATGGGCTGGATTCGCGTGGCGACGTACAACATCATGCGCGTCTATGGACTTGAGAACGTCGAAGCGACAGACCATGCGCGCCCGATAATCCTCGCGTCGAATCATCATTCGTTCTTCGATATGTACGCCGTCAGTGCCGAACTTTATCGCCGCACGATATGGCGCAAAAGCCTGTTCTTTCCGGTTCGCGCCCGCTTCTTTTACACCACGCCTCTCGGCAGTTTGGTGAACTTCATCATGGGTTGGTTTTCGATGTACCCGCCGATTTTTATGACGCCCGAAAAGCGCGCCTTTGACGTATATTCGTTCCAAAGACTCGCCACGCTCGCACGCACGGGCGAAGGTCACATCATCGGTTTTCATCCCGAAGGCACGCGCAATAAATCAAGTGACCCGTACAGTTTCCTGCCGCCGAAAACCGGCATCGGCAAACTTGCGATGGCGGTTGAAAACATTCAAATCATCCCCGTCTTCGTCGCCGGATTAGAGCAGAAAAGTTTAATCCGACAGGTCGCGCGCAACTGGCAACGCGATGCCGAACCGATTCGCATACACTTCGGGCAAGCGATAGATTTCACCCTCTTTCGCGGTAAGCGCGACGCACTCCGCACGCATAAAGAAATCGCGGATTTAGTGATGAGCAAGATTTCTGAACTCGCCGAACGAGATAAGGAATTGATTCATTCAAACATTGAACCAATCAATCATTGACTCAATGAACCAATCTCCTCTCCCTTTCATCATTGTCAATCCTTCGTCCGCCGGTGGTACGACCGGAAAGCATTGGGCGGGTATCGCCTCTGATATACGCACGCACTTCGGCGCGTTCGAGTGCGTCTTCACACAGAAGGCAAACGACGCACGCGACATCGCACGACGTGAAACCAAAAGCGGACGTGCCTTTTTAATCGCGTGCGGCGGCGACGGCACGATAAACGAAGTTGCGAACGGGATTTTAGAGGTCGAAGGCGAAGCGCAAGATAAACCCGAACTCGGCATTTTACCTTCGGGGACGGGCGGTGATTTCCGTCGTACTCTGGAGATGCCGACGACAAGCGCAAACGCCGCGCGTGCTTTGCGCGAAGGCATCACGCGCACGATTGATGCCGGACGTGTGACGTTCACAAACGGCGAAGGTGTTCAATCTTCACGTTACTTTCTCGGCGTTTCGTCAACCGGAATCGCGGGCGATGTTCTCGAACGTGTTAAGGGCAATCCGATTTCATGGTTGCCCGCATCGTCGTCGCGCTGGCTCGGCGGTCAAGTTAGTTTCGCGGCGGCGGCACTCGGCGCGGTGATGTCGTTTGAAAAACCGACGCTTGTGATGCGAGTTGACGACGGGGAAGAACGCCGTGTGACGATTACGAATTTATGCGTGGCGAACGCACGCTACTTCGGCGGCGGCATGAAAATCGCACCCGATGCTCTGCTTGACGATGGCTTGATTGACCTCGTAATCATCGGCGACATCGAACGCTCGCGCGTCGTGATGAACATCCACAAACTTTACGCCGGAACGCACCTCGACCTCGACGAAGTTCAGCACGCGCGCATCCGTCGCGTGCATGTTCGCTCCGCCTCCGAGAAGTGCGTGAGCATCGAAGCCGACGGTGAAGTCATCGGCTGTTTGCCCGCGACGTTTGAAGTTGTGCCGCGTGCGCTGCGTGTGAGATGTAAGCAGAATTGATTCATTGAGTCATTGATTCATTTCAGTCATTGATTCAATGACTGAAATGACTCAATGACTCAATTCTTCATAGCGAATGCCGCGCTTTTGCCCAAGAAGTTGCGCCGCACATAGTCAACCGTATCCTGCAAAGTCTCTTGCGGGTCGCGCGGCATGAACCCTAATTCGCGCTCGGCTTTTGATGAATCGAAGTACCAGAAATGTTCCGCCTGTTCGACTTCTTCGGGTTCTAAAGGCGATGCCCAGTTCCATTGTTTGAACAGCGCATCAACGGCTTTCGCCCCGAACACTTTGAACTTCGACGGCAGAGCGAGACGCGGCGCGGGCGTTTTCGTGATGCGCTCAAGCCTACCGAAAAGCTTTTCAAACGACCAGTTGACCGCACCCAAAAGATAACGCTCGCCGTGCTTGCCTACCCGCATCGCACGCTGAAACGCTTGGGCGGCATCACGCGCGTCAACGAAATTCAATCCGCCTGAAGGCGTGACGTGAATCTTGCGCGCGAGAAAATCAAGCACGACCTTCGTCGAACTCAAACGGTCATCGCCTGCGCCCAACAGCAAACTCGGATTCATAATCACGAGGCGGCGATTCGCGCCCGTGAAGTTCTCCAGCGCGGTGCGTTCCTGATAAAACTTGCTCGCGTAATATCCCCAACGTGTGATGATTTCAAGCGGCGGCGCGGACGCTTCACTCGCCATGTCGGTGCTTGATTCGGAGACGGCGAGTGTGCCGCTTGACGACGCGAGGACGATGGTTTCGACTCCCGCCTTCATCGCCGCATCGCACAGAAGGCGCGTGCCTTCGACGTGAATCGCGTGCATCTTGTGCGCGTCTTCCACCTTGCGCGAAACGTGTCCCGCGAGATGATAAATCTCCTTCACACCTTTGACCGCGCGCCTAACATCATCCGCATTCGTAATCGAACCTTCGATGACTTCAACTTTCATTTCACGCAACCACGCCGGAGCGTTCGTCGTCATCACACGCACACGCGGCGTTTTCGCATCAATCAAATTTTGCAAAAGATGACGACCCAAAAAACCCGTCCCCCCCGTGATGAGCGTCGCGGGGGCATCAGACTTCGCCGGTGTGTTTGAGTCGCGCGCTTCGGTGATAGTCGTCAGGTCATCGGGCGCGATTTTCTTGCGCGACTTGCGCGGAGCGTCAGTGGTCGGTTTATCTCTGGTGCGTTTGGTTGATGAGGTCATGGAACTATGGGTTTGAGTATTCTATAAAATTATCGTTGCGAGAATTAAGCATCAATCCCATGCGCTAAGAAATTCGATGGTATTTCGCAGTCGTTCGGCAGAATTTATTTGCACCAATCTCAATAAACGGCGCATCTGTTCGCCGACGCTGTAACGCTGTTGATGCGCGAGGATTATCCCGGCGTGATTTTTACCTTCGGCAAGATATTCGTGGTGAAGAATTATGAAGTCGCGGACGTTGAAGGTATAAAGCACCCGTTCCCGCGCGGCAGCGTGCGCTAACTGTTCCGAATCGGGAGCATCGCGCAATCCCGCTTCGTTCGCCGTTTCGACATCAACGCCGCGCAATCGTAAAGCGGACACAAGACTTCCCTTTTGGGCATCGGCGTCAAAGTAAAGACGAATGATGGTGTTCACGCGACGCGCTCTTGCTTCAGTTCGCGCCTCGCATACCACTCGGCTTCAAGGCGGTCTTCTTCTGCTTGCTCGGCGGCGATTTCAGTTTCGATTTCCGCTTGATTAGCGTGATAATAGGCGAGCGCGGCGTAGATTCCGGCAATCGGCAGATGCGGATAATCCCGCGCAATCGTTTCAGCACTCTCGCCCATTTTGTACCACACAACAACGCGATGCACGGTCGTCGTCGTACCCGCGACGCACAATCTGCCATGCCTGATTTGCGGTGTGGATGTGACCAGTGAGTTAAGTTCAATGCTCATAAATTATTTTCTCATAACACGGGACGCTCGAATTTAGTCACCCGCTCCGGCGAGTTGTTCGGCGTGTGTTTCATCATGTTTCGTTTTGCCGTTGTCGCGGCGGCGTTCGGCACGCCACTGGCGGCGGAGGGTTTGGGGGTCGAAGCGGGTGTGTGTGTTGTCGCGTAGGCGTTCGACTTCGTGGCGGACGAGGGCGGCGACGAGGCGGTAGGCTTCGTGGCGCGGCATCTTGTCGGTTAAGGTTTCGAGTTCTTCGATGGTGAGAAAGCGTCCGATGCGGGCGGTTAAGTCGCGGTTCTCGAAGACGTGCAGGAAGTTGCTGCCTTTGGGCATTGATTCGTGCGTGCCGTGCAGATAGACAGGCAAGATTCCGGTGCGCGTTGAAAGGGCGATGTAGCCGATGCCGGATTTGAATTCTTGTAGTTCGCCTGTGACGGAGCGTGTGCCTTCGGGGAAGACGAGGGCGTTGTAGCCGCGCTCTAAAAATGAGCGCGCGTGACGCAGGGATTGGCGCAGGCTGCCCGCGCGTTCCATAGGGACGAGGTTGGTGAAGTTGTCCATGTAGGCGCGTTTGTATTTGTTGTCGAAAAAGTAATCGGCGGCGGCGAGGGCGACCATATCTTTTCCGCTTGCGCCGAGAGCCATTTTCACCAAGCCGATGTCGAGGTGCGAAGTGTGGTTCGGGGCGACGATAAAATTGGTGTGGACGGGGATGTTCGAGCGTCCTTCGTAAGTCGTGTTGAAGAACGTGTCGTAGAGACGCTCTTGCAAAAAGTTTAAGCCGCTGTCGCCGACGGTGCGGACGATGGAAGGGACGTGGATTTCTTCACGCTCAACTGTTAGCGGAGACGCGGGGCGTTCGGGTTGCGATGATGCGCCCGTGTTGTGCGCGGTGCGACTTGTGATGCGGGCGAGGAGTTCGCGCACGGTCTGCACTTCGTTGAGCGTGTCAATGGATGTGACTTGCGCCCCCGAAGCTTCGAGTGCGGATGTGAGTTCGACGAACATCAAACTATCGAAACCCAAATCGGCGAGGCGCGTGTCGAGTGTGACGGCGGACGCGCTCTTGTTGGCGACGACGGCGACGATTTCAATCAGCCAAGTGTGAGCGTTCGCGGTTTTACGTGACGCGGTGGTTTGGTTGCCGGTCGCGGTTTCGTCCGCGTTATCCGTGACGGTGCGGGCTTCCTGTTCGAGTCGTTGCATAGCTTCGACGACGATGCGGCGTTTGACTTTGCGCGTCGCGGTGCGCGGCAGTTCTTCATCGGAAAAGTGAAGGATTTTAACGCGCTTGTGAAACGCGAGTCCCGATGAAACATCGCGGAAATGCGCTTCGATGCGGCGGCGCACATCGGAACGCGACAGGGCGATGTCGTGTGTGTATTCGGGAACGACCATGCACGCGACGCGCTCGCCCGTGCCGTCGTTTTCGGGCAAGCCGACGACGCTTAGTTCTTTGATGAACGGCGAAGCACTGTAAAGGTCTTCGATTTCATCGGGGTAAATGTTTTTGCCGTTGGAATCTATGATGACCTCTTTCGAGCGTCCGACAAGGTAAAGATTGCCGTCCGTATCGAGTCGTCCGAGGTCGCCCGTGTAAAGCCAGCGGTCGCGTATGACTTGGCGCGTCGCGTGGTCGTTATCGTAATAGCCGAGCATGACGTTCGCGCCGCGCGCGATGACTTCACCGACGCCGCTTGAGTCGGGGTTATCAATCCGCACGTCAACGCCGGGAACAGCCGTGCCGACGCTGCCGCGCAGGAGACGATTGCCGGGACGCACGACGGTTAAGACGGGGGCGGCTTCGGTTAATCCGTAGCCTTCGAGAACGGTGAAGCCGAGTCCGTGTAAATCTTTTTTAAGCGACTCGCTCAAAGCCGAACCGCCGGAGATGAGATAGCGTATGCGCCCGCCCAAGCCTTGATGAATCGGTTGAAAAATGATGCGTCCGATGTTGAGCGGCGTGCGGTCGCGCACCCAAGAGTTGGCGTATATCGCTGCGTCGAAAAGATTTTCCGCCCACCGCCCGCGCTCGGTGAGGCGCGTTTTGATGCGGCGATGAAGGGCTTCCCAGACTGCCGGAACGCCGACCAAGCCTGTAACGTGACCGTTCTTTATCGCGCGTGAAAGTTCTTCGGAATTGAGTTCGGGTAAGTATGTGATTTGCGCGCCGCGTGAAAGCGGAGTTAGGAATCCGGTCGAAAACTCGAACGTGTGATGAAGCGGAAGCACGGACAACACGCCGTCAGTCGTGTCCATATCAATCACGCTGGCGAGCATCGAAACCATGTTGGCGAAGTTCTTATGCGTCAGCATCACGGCTTTCGGCGTGCCTGTCGTACCGGAAGTGAAGATGAATGACGCGGGCGTTTGTGCCGTGACGCGAACCGGAAGATTGGCGATGCGTTCGTCTTCAATCGCTTTGTCGCGCATCGCAAAAACTTCATCAAAGGTATAAATCTTGACCGCTTTCGGGTCTATGTTGTTTTCGTGATTTGAAGATTCAGAATGTTCAATTTGAGATTTGAGATTTGAGATTTGAGATAAATTAAGACGTTCCCGCAAGCCCGTGTGCTTGTCGTCCATTTCACGACTAATCACAATCGCGCGTGCATTTGAAGCGTTGGCGAGGGTGACGACTTCATCGGTTGTGCTTGACGGGTCAACCGGAACGCACGTCGCACCCGCTTTCATCACCCCGAAATAGGTCATGCCCCATTCGGGAGCGTTGTTCGCCAGAAGCATCACACGGTCGCCGCCGCTGACGCCTTCGGTTGCTAAAAACGCGGCGGCGCGTGTGGCGAGTTCGCGCAGGTTGGCGTAGGTGTATTGCTCTTTGTGTCCGTCGCGCTCAATACGCATGGCGACGCGGGTTGAAAATCTTTTCGTCGAAGTCTCGAACAGTTCGAGCAGGTCGCGGTAGGTATAAACGCGCTTCGGCGTGCGGCGCATGTCCTCTTCGAGCGTCGGGAAAACCCACTTCTTCAAGCCCGGAAAATGAACGTGCATCCAGTAGTGATACCAGTCCAGGCGTTCGGGAAACCAAGGCAGGAGGTGACGTTCTTCAAGAGGGATGCGGGCGAAGAGTGAGCGTATGTTGTCGGCGCGAAAGATGTATGCATTCTCGCGCATGAACGGGCGAAACAGTTCAAAGGCTTCTTTCGTTTCATGCGTCAATTCTTCAAAGCGGTCAACCGAAGTTTTCAATCCGTCAATCACTTCACCGAATCTGCCCGCGCCCCACTTAGGGCGCACGCGGTCGAGCAGCGATGAAACCTTTTTCGCGGCGGCGTTTATCGCGGGTGCGCCCGTGCGTTCAAAGTGTTCGCCCGTGACGGCGCGGGCTTCCATTTGCGCGGCGATTTTGTTGATGATTTTGATGCCCGTATCTTTCGCGTCGAAGTGCTGGCGTTTGTGCAAGCCGACCATGCCGACGATGCGCTTCATGTCGTTCGGATTGCTGTCTCCGGTCGCGGCTTGATAGACGAGACGCGGTTCGCCCGTGATTGCTTCGGCGGCGACTGCGAGCATCACGGCGGCAACTTGGTCAACGGGTGTAATGTCTAAAATCAGGTTCTCATTGACGGGGATTTGCGTTTGTCCCTTGAGGGTAATGAAGATGAGCGGGGCAGTCGTCGTGAAGCCTTCGTTCCAACCGGGGAAGGGAAACTCGTTTGCGGATTCGACGATTGACGGGCGCACGATTGAGCGCACGATGTCGTTTTCGGCGGCGACGAGTTGTTCGCCGAGCGACTTGGTATAAGTATAGATATTGTCCCAACCCCAAAACTGCGCGCGTTCGATGCCGAGTTCGGTGAGGCGTTCGCGCGTCCAGAGTTTGCGTTCACGCGCGACTGCCAGACCCATCGCGTCGAGGTCGTCGGGGTCGCGCCCTTCTTCGATGAGACGCTCACGCGCCGTCTCGCGGAAGCGCGCGGCACGCATCGTATCTTTGACTTCATCGCGCACGCGAAGTGCGAGGCGTTCGCAATCTTTGATTTCTTCCTGCGGCGAAAAATTCACGCCCGGCAATTCATCGTGACGCGGAAAATATCCAAGCACCGGATCGGATTCCCACACGGGACCCGAACGCCTTCCGGCGACGAAACACGTCGAGACATGAACGAGCGCGGGACGCTTCATGCGCCGGGCGAAGTGAATCACGTTCTGCGTGCCGACGACGTTGGTGCGAAGCGCGCTCTCCAGCGTCGGGTTAAACGTGACGTTGCCCGCGCTGTTGATAACCACGTCAATCTCACCCGCGACACGCGCGGCTTCCGTCTCACCGAAACCGAGATTCGGATCGCCTATGTCGCCGTTGACGACCACGACTTTCTCACGAATGAAATCATCAAACGCATCTTCGTAAATTTCACGCAAAGGATCGAACGGCGGCGACGTGATGACGTTGTTCCAGAAGCGTGTTTCCGATTCTTCCTGCCCGCGCGCGCGCACCGTGACATACACCTTGCCGATGCCGGGAAAGCGCGTCAGCAACATCGAGAGCGTGACTTTACCGACGAATCCGGTCGCGCCGATGATGAGTACGCGACGATTATTGAAAGCTTCTGTGGGCGATAACTTCATAGCTGCATTGTTGTTTAGCCGTATCAAGCTGCATCGTCTAACCGCGATGCAGCGCATTTGTTTTAGCCGCAGCGCGGCGTAAGAAAGTAGCCCACGGCGTCAGCCGTGGGTCAAATCATAAACGAAGGTCGAAGCCCCGTGAGGGGCGAAAGATATTTTCAATCAAAAACATAACGCTCATCGTAATCAATTCCGTGACGTTTCAAAAACATCAAATACTCTTCTTGAAATGTGCGCGTGCGGTGATGTTCTTCTTGAGCGGCAATGTACTTGACGACACTTTTCATGTTCGATTGGCTGACACTAAATGCACCATAACCGCTTTGCCATTCAAAAATTGACAACGTGGCGTTTTGTTGTTTCAACCAGCGTGATGAGTTGGTCTTGATTGTTCGCACCGCGTCTGACATTGCCAGAACGGGCTTCAAGCTGACAAGAATGTGAACGTGGTCGGCGATGCCGCCGACGTTATAAGCGATTCCGTCGAGTTCGCGGACGATGCCGCCGATGTACGAATGAAGGCGCGGCTTGATGTCATCGTTGATGAATTGTTGACGCTGTTTGGTGCTGAAAATAATATGCGTCAAAAGGTTCGTGTAGGTATGCGCCATGTTCTTTCGCCCCTACGGGGCTTTGCCTTCATTTCGTGGGCGTGACCCACGGCTTGCGCCGTGGGCTAATCTCTTACGCCGCGCTGCGGCTGAAAACTATGTGGTATCGCAAATCTTTATTGTTGCGATGCGGCTGAAAACTTATGTCGCATCAAACTTATGTGACATCGCAAATCGCAATCACGGGTTGGTGAAGCATCGTGATTTCGGCGTTGCGTCCCATGTAGCTGCGTGCCATAGCGATGGCTTCGGTCAGATTGTCGGAGCGTTCCCAACCCATACGCGCCGGAACGTGCGCGTTCTCCGCTCCCGCCGCGATTACTTTGCCGACATGGGCGCGACCGTTTTCGCCCCAGTACCACATGAAGAACGGATGCGCGCCGTGATAAGCGTTGCCGCGACGATACATTGAGATGTACGAGGGATTGGCGGCGAACTCCCGTTCGTACTTGTCGCGTAAGTAACAGGCGTCGCGTGATTCGGGTAAAAGGCGATTGAAAAACTCTATGTATGACGGGTGAAACTTGTGGTCGAATTCGTCGTGACACGGGTGATGCAGGATGAGGACGCCGCCTTTTTTAAGAAGGGGTTTGCCGCGATACATGTTGAAGTGATAGCCGAGTGCCATGACTTGAACGAGCAACGGATTCAAGTTCGTGTTGACGTTGTACGGAGAAAGTTCGGGTATCGGGCAGATGAGAATGTCGCACTGTCCTTCAATCGGGACGACGTATTGCTGCATGGACTTTTCGATAATCTTGTCATGCACGGGGTCGGTCTTTCCGGCGTGAACGGCAATGAGTTCATAGTTGGAGCGCAGTTGATTGTGCGCGAGTAGCTTCGCTTTGCGCGGAAGCTTCGAGACGGAGAAGCGCATCGCCTCGAACTTGATTCTGTCCATCGCGGAGAAGTCGTCTTCGTTCTTCGTCAGGAAATCGAAGTCGCTTTTGAACATGCGATTATTGAGCGTGGTTTCGATGTGAAAGACGTTCAGCTTTTCATCCGCCAGCACGCCGACGCGGGCGATTTTGCGCGCGAGTTCCGAACCGTGCGGATCCATATAACTATCGGAAGCGCGAATCGTGTGCGGCTCGTGGTGGGCGCGTAAGGATTCGTAATCACAAAGCCCGACGCCGACGCTCTTGTGTCCGCCGTTCATCGGCACGAAGTTGAGATTGACGTAAATCAACAAATCGCTTTCCGCCGCCCGACGGTTGATGCGAAGCGGTTCGCCGTGACGATTCTTGCCCAACTCGACGAGGTTGGATTCGTCTTCCGCGTCGTGGTTGTAATAACGGTCGGGGTAGAAATCCTTAAACACACGCTCGCCCGACATGCGTTTCATTTCGCTTTCGGTCATATGGCGATGGAGTGAAACGGCGATGATGATGTGTACATCGTCAACGCCGTGACCGTGAAGCATATCAACGAGAATCTCTAAAACGGTCTGGCGAATGTCGGGCGTCTGCATCGGCGGAAGCGGCATAGAGATGTCGTCAACCGCGATGGTGACGCGCATTCCCGGCTCTAATTGCGCGTGAAGCGGGTCGCAGCCGTGCGGGTGATTTAAGGCGTAACGTATCGCGGCTTCAGGGTTCGGCAAACCTTTAATCGGGGCGTTCGGATAGATGACGCGCGTGCCGACGGGCAAATCTTCAAGCAGAAATTCCGTGCCGTGCGCGACGATGCGCGGCGCGCTGTCGCGGTCAATGTGGACGACGGATTCGTGAGTTTTGCGGCGGAGTTGTAGGGGCATTATGTGTTTTATTTTCCGAGAGCGGGAGAGCTTACATTGTAGGAATAGAGTTTGGCTTCACTGCCGGACATATCCCAGATGAATTGTTCGTAGCCCTCATCACGCGCAAAGTTTGTTTCGTATTCGATAATGATTTGTGATCTGCCTTCATGAAATCTTTCGTAACGACTTACTTCTCGGCTGCTTTCGACTTCGCCGAGTTTTTGCCACACCAAAACCATGCGACGCACATACTCAAGCGAGTCTAAGTCTCGATAAGCGGGAGCGGCGTGTTTATAAACATCTAAAAACGAAGCCGAACTAAATCTGTGGTGGAAATTGTCAACCGCTTTAGTCGCATCGCGCCCGACGCGCGAGTGTGGAACCGGTGTTGGTGGTGATGTGTCGTACCAATCAAGATTGTCATTCAGTATTGATGGATGCGCGGCTATTTGTGATGCGACTTCGATACCCGTCTCAACCGCAAAGAACACGAAGCGCAAAAACAGGGAAGCCACAAGCAGCGCGAAGATTTTTTGTTTGAAGGTGAAGTGCATGGTCGTAAGTTTTATCAATTCCGAAAGCCCCGTCAGGGGCGACAAGATAATAGCCCACGGCGCAAGCCGTGGGTCACATCGCATGATAGTGAATTAAGCCCCGCAAGGGGCGACATAATCATCGTCGAATATCTTTCGCCCCTTGCGGGGCTTGTGTC
The DNA here is from genome assembly GCA_024330265.1 of Pyrinomonadaceae bacterium MAG19_C2-C3. GTDB lineage: Bacteria > Acidobacteriota > Blastocatellia > Pyrinomonadales > Pyrinomonadaceae > JANDLT01. The sequence continues at coordinate 69,329 of JANDLT010000002.1, forward strand.
TCTAACAACCCTTAATCCCACGGCTGACGCCGTGGGCTATTATCTTGTCGCCCCTGACGGGGCTTTCGGAAGCGTGTTGTCCCGACGACGGGTTACGGTTCGCTTCAAACACCCGTCACTTCAAATCAAGAATCGCCCAGTCGTGATGAAGCGCGGTTTGCCTCAACCTCATGTCGGGATTGACCGCCGCCGGATGCCCGACGATGGAGAGCATCGGAAGGTCGGACATCGAATCTGAGTAAGCATAAGACTCGCTCAGATTTATTCCTTCGCGTTCGGCGTATTCGCGTATCCATTTTGCTTTGGTGGCGGCGGCGAGGACGGGCGGCAGAAGTCGTCCGGTCGCAAAGCCGTTGACGAATTCAAGGTGATTGCAGACCCAAGTTTCGATGCCGAGATATTCCATTAAATGCCGGACGGAAACATCCAACGCTCCGGTGACGACGACTTGGCGTATACCGAGTGATTTGGATTTTTCGATTAAGTCGAACGTGCCGGGAAAGACGGCGGGCTTTAAGACTTCTTCAAAAAGTTCTTCCGCGAAATAGCGCAGACGGTCTTCGGATTCACCTTTGTAGCGTTGAAAGAATACGTCGTTGAAAACTTTGCGGCTGTACTGGTCGGTCGCGGCGAACAGCGGAAGGCTGACGAGCGTCGTCGCGCTCTTGCGAAGCGTTTGCCAGGCTCCCTGTTGACGCCGGGCGTAAAAGCCGAGCGTGTGTACGAGGTTCGTCGAGACGAGCGTTCCTTCTAAATCGTAAAATGCGGCGGCGGTCACTTGTGGTTTATCTCCGAAAGAGTGGCGATTGATAATTTGAGTTTAAGGCTTATCGTTTGTGTTATCCCGAACCGAAAAACCGTTGACGCGACAGTATAGATGAGCGGTCGAGCGGTGGGGCGGAATGCGAAAATATACTCTAAACGCGGGTGGCGGTGTTAGCGATGGAGGTTGATGAGGAATCGCTTTATCGTCGTTTTATCAATGTTTGCCGCGCTGTATGTTAATCTTGCCCGCGTCTCAAATTAGGGCATTTTTGGAAACTTCGTGAACATCGCAACGTGGAACGTCAACTCCGTCACCGTGCGTCTGCCGCATGTTTTGCGGTGGCTGATAGAGCGCACGCCGGACGTGGTTTGTTTGCAAGAAATCAAGTGTACGGACGAGCGTTTCCCGCGTGAAGCGTTCGCGGAAATCGGTTATCACGCCGCGACGCACGGGCAGCGAACATATAACGGCGTGGCGATACTCTCGCGCACGGAGGCGCGTGATGTGGTGCGCGGGTTCGATGTTTCAGGTGACGATGAAGATGATTTCAGTGACGTTCAAGCCCGGCTTATCGCGGCGACGATTGAAGGCGTGCGCGTCGTCAATGTGTATGTGCCGAACGGTGCGAGAGTCGGAAGCGAAAAGTATGTTTATAAGTTGCGTTGGCTGGAGCGGTTCAAGACGTTCATCGAAACGAATTATGGGCGCGATGAAAATATAGTGGTATGCGGCGACTTTAACATCGCACCCGACGACCGCGATGTGCATAACCCGGCGGCGTGGGCGGGCAGTGTGTTGGTGAGTGAGCCGGAGCGCGAGGCGTTGGATGAGTTGAAAGAATGGGGCTTCACCGATTCGTTTCGTTTGCACGAAAAGCAAGCCGAATACTTTTCATGGTGGGATTACCGGAGCGGTGATTTCCGGCGCAACGCGGGAGCGCGGATTGACCACGTTCTGATTTCCGACGGGTTGATTTCGCGTTCCGTTAAGACGTGGATTGATGTTGAACCCAGACGTTGGGAACGCCCGTCAGACCACACTCCGGTCATCGCGGAACTGGCATAAAGTTCTTCATAAAGGGAGATTGACGATTATGGGAAAGCGTCCGAAAAGCGAGAAGATTCAAAAGCGAAGCAAAGTGTTCGCGGAGTTGTACCCGGAGTTTGTGAACTTGGATGAGCGGGTGACGCACGGCAAAGCGCGCGATGCGAAACGTGATGCGCGAGGCTTCGATATGGAAGCGAAACTAAGGGGAAACTCAACGGCTCTGTTCGCGTTGGCGGGCTTGGGCGCGCTGTTCGCGGTGCGTGAAGTCGTGCGCCGTGCGCGTGCGATGGATATGGCGGGCAAAGTCGTCGTCATCACGGGCGGTTCGCGCGGGCTGGGTTTGGTGATGGCACGGCAGTTGGCGGATGAAGGTGCGCGCATTGCGATTTGCGCCCGCGACGCCGAAGAATTACGACGCGCGCAAAACGAATTAACCGAACGCGGGGCGGACGTGTTGGCTTTGCCGTGCAACATCACGCAACAGGCGCAAGTCGAAGAATTTGTGCGCGCGGTTGAAAATCGTTTCGGTGCGATTGATGTGCTTATCAATAACGCGGGCATCATTCAAGTCGCCCCGATGGATGAAATGACGCACGCGGATTACACCGAAGCGATGAACATCAACTTTTACGGTGCGCTCAACATGACGCTTGCCGTGCTGCCTATAATGAAGCGACGCAAACGCGGAAACATCGTCAACATCATTTCGTTTGGCGGCAAAGTTGCCGTCCCGCATATGCTGCCTTACACCGCGAGTAAGCGTGCCCTCGCGGGGTTTTCCGAAGGCTCGCGCGTTGAACTGCGTAAGCACAACGTCACGGTGACGAGCGTCTATCCGGGTCCTATGCGGACGGGCAGCCACGTCAACGTGATTTATAAAGGACAGAACGAGAAGGAAGCCGCGTGGTTTAGTACCACCGCTTCGACGCCCGTGCTTTCGATGCAAGCCGAACGCGCGGCAAGTCAAATCATCACAGGTTTCAAGCAGGGACGCGCGCAAGTCGTGATGCCGCTCTTAACCGAACTGCAAATCAAAGCCGCCGCCCTCGCTCCCGCCGTCGCGCAAGAATTTCTCGTGCTGGTGGATAAGATGATGCCTGCTTCGGGAGGCATCGGGAAGCAATCCGCGAGCGGTAAAGAAAGCGGGGCGGTTGAATCGGATACCGAACTGCGCGCCACTGGACAAAGCGCGGCGACGCGAAACAACGAGCTTTAGAAGTCAATAACTCACCTTACGCGGTTCTGATTTAGCCCGATTCATCGGGCTTTCCGCGAAGCGGCAACTAGCCACGCGATTTATCGCGTGGACAAACGGTGTAAGAATCCAAAGGGCGTTTTAATGTCCTTTTGAAAGTCGGCTTTAGCCGGATGCTAAAGCGGGCGCGGGAAGGACGTTAAAACGCCCTTTGGATTTTCAACTCGCACTCTACCCAGCCGTCAAACGGCTGGTCTAATTGCCGCTTCGCGGAAAGCCCGATGAATCGGGCTAAAAAATCAAAACTGCGTAAGGTGAGTCAATAAATAAGATGAATCGACAAACAAGATGAACCAAACCTTTACCGAACGAAGGCGCGGGCAGAAGTTCCCGAACGTGTTGTGGATTGTGCGTCACGGCGAGAGCGCGGGTAACGTCGCGCGTGAAATCGCGGAAGCCGCCGGACATGTCTATATAGAGATTGACGGCAACATAAGGCGCGATGTGGATGTGCCGTTGTCGGGGTTGGGAGAGGAACAAGCCGCCTCGCTCGGACGCTGGTTCGGGGCGATGACAAAGGAAGAACAGCCGACCGTAGTCCTTACGTCGCCCTATTTGCGCGCGTGTAAAACGGCTCATATCGTGCTTGAAACTGCGGGGATTGAAAAGGACGACGTTTCTTTTTTCGTGGACGAACGATTACGTGAAAAAGAGTTCGGTATCCTCGACCGCTTAACGACGCTCGGCATACGTGAACGCTTTCCCGACCAATTTGAACTTCGCGCCGCGCTCGGCAAGTTTTACCACCGTCCGCCGGGCGGCGAAAGTTGGTGCGATGTCATCCTTCGTTTGCGAAGCATCATTGACACCTTAACCCGCGAGCATCGTCAGGAGAACGTGCTTATCGTCGCGCATCAAGTCGTCGTCAACTGTTTTCGTTACCTTTTTGAACGTATGACCGAAGGCGAGATTCTCAAGGTTGACAAACAAGCCGATGTCCCTAATTGCTCCGTGACTTCTTATCGCTTCGACCCGACTCTGGGGCGCAAAGGCAAACTCGCGCTTGACCTCGTGAACTTCGTCGCACCGCTTGAAGCCACCGGAACTCCGGTCACGACGAAACCCGATATGCCCGTGATGCCGAAGTAGAAAACATTGCGGTGGAAAGTTTTCAACGCGGAAAGCGGAACGGGAAAGCGAAACGATTGTGCGATGCCTGAAAACATTAAACAACTAAGTCTGCCCGTCGTCGTGACGCCTTCCGTATTACGTCGGCTGCCTTTGCCGCGTCATGCCGAAGGCGGCGATAAAGACGAACGCGGCACGATTCTCATCGTCGGCGGTGCGCCGCAAATGCCGGGCGCGGTGATTCTCGCGGGCGTCGCGGCGTTGCGCGCCGGAGCGGGCAAACTTCAAATCGCCACTTGCGCCAGCATCGCCGGTTTGGTCGCGGCGCACGTCCCGGAGGCTTACGTTATCGCGCTTCCCGAAACTAAGAAGGGAGCAATCGCACCCTCTGCCGCGCGCCTCATTGCCCGGCACGCGAACGAAGCCCAAGCCGTCGTCATCGGCATCGGCATGGTTGAAAAATCGAGCGTCACGGCTTTGATGAAACACCTCGTGCCGCAATTAAAAACTCCCGTGATAGTTCTCGATGCCGTCGCGCTCACATGTTTCAAGCGTTGCCCGAACACGGTCAAAGCCACCGAAAGCAAAGTTATAATGACGCCGCACGCCGGAGAAATGGCGAGTCTGCTCGGCATCACGAAAGATGAAGTCCTCGCGGACGCGGAAGCGACGGCGCGCCATGCCAGTGAAAGATTCGGTGCAGTCATTGCTCTCAAGGGTTCGCAGACGTTTATCGTTGACGCGCAAGATAACAAAGCTTACTGCAATCGTTGCGGTAACATCGGCTTGGCGACCTCCGGCAGCGGTGACACGCTTTCCGGCATCATCGGCGGACTCGCGGCACGCACCGCCACGCCGCTCATCGCCACGGTGTGGGGCGTGTTTCTGCACGCACGCGCGGGTGACCGACTGGCAAAGCGCGTCGGCGGTCTAGGTTTTCTCGCACGCGAATTGTTGGCGGAGATTCCGGGTTTGATGGAAAAACTCGACGCCAAAAAAACGGGTAAGAAGCGTGCCGCGAAGTAAGCCGCGATAAGCCGCAAACGCGAGACGTTCCGGTATCGAATACCAAATGATTCCTAATTCACTTTACGTGGCAGACAAAGTTTCGCGGCTCTGCCGCCTGATGTGCGGTGAGGCTGCCGCCTCACCGTCAAGCTTATGAAAGATCTTTGAGGCTATGCCTCAAACGCGGGCGGCGTAGCCGCCATGAATTTCTAGGGCGAATCGGAAAGGCACAGCCTTTCCGCACATCGGGCGGCACAGCCGCAAAACTTCGTAACATGGGTTACTAAATGACGATTGAATCAAACGAAAAACACGACCTTGACGATGCACCGAAGCGTGCGCGCGGCGTGACCGTGCGGCGATGGAGTTTGTGGCTGCTCGCATCGCTTGTCCTTGTGTTGCTCGCCGCTCTCGCCGCGCTTCAGCTTTTCGTGTGGGAGTTGGTCGAGCCGCAAACCCTGATTGATACGACCACGCTGTTCACGCTGTCGGCATTGTTGTTCGCGTCGTTTATCATCTTCGCGTTCATCTTGCTTCGCAATCTCGTCAAGCTTCAAAGCGAACGCCAACGCCACACGCTCGGCTCGAAATTAAAGACGCGACTCGTCACCTACTTCATCAGTCTTTCGCTGTTGCCGATAACCGCGATGGCAATCTTTTCTTACACGTTTCTCAACCGTTCGATTGAAAAATGGTTCGGACGCTTGCCGGAAGATGTCGTGACGGAAGCCCGCATCGCACAAGAAAATTTCCTGACCCGCGAACAAATACAAACCGTGCAAGCCGCCCTCGCCGTCGGGACTTCGATTGATAACCTCGCACCGGAGGCGAACCTTGACGACTATACGCGCCGCCTCATCTTAACCGGCGGCTATGAAGCGATTGAGTTGCGTGACGCAAACGGCGAAATCATCACCCGTGCGACACGCGACATAGAGCGCGCATCGGAAATCGAAACCGCCCTTTCACAAGTCGCACCCGACGCCGTTGCGCGTTCGATAAATTCAAAGCGCGCCCCGAACATCATCTTTCAAATTGTCCGCGTGCCACTCAATAATAATCGCGGAACTCTCGCGCTCGTGCGTGCGACCGAAGACGACGCGCAACTCAATCGCATCCTCGCAAGTGCCGAAGATTTCGAGCGTTTGCGCGACAAGCAACGGCGCGTCCGCGTCACGGGTCTATCAATTTTAGGTCTTTTGACGTTGCTCGTATTGTTTGCGACGGTGTGGACGGCTCTCTATCTCGCGCGCTCGCTGGCGACTCCCATCGCCGCTCTTGCCGAAGCCGCGACGGAAGTCACGCGCGGCAATCTCAAACATCGCGTCACGGTTGCGGCATCCGACGAACTCGCGGTGCTTGCCAATTCGTTCAACGAGATGACGATTGAACTCGAAGGCAATCGCGGGCGTATAGAGAGTTCCGCTGCCGAACTTCAAGACAAAAACCTTGCCCTCGAAGAACGCCGCAACTACATCGAAACGATTCTCGCCTCGCTCTCATCCGGCGTCATCTCGCTTGATGAAGACAACCGCGTCACGACGATTAACACGGCGGCAAGCACGATGCTCGGTTTGTCAGCCGACATCATCGCGGCGGTGAACAACCGCCATCCCGTGCCTTTGCAAAGCCTCGTCGCGGCACAGGATTTCGCCACCTTAGAGCGTGTCATCACGCGCGCACGTCGTTACGGGAACGCCATCGAACAGGCGAATCTTTTCCTGCACGCTCCCGCCGAAGAACAGCCCGCCGAAAACAGATTCGCCGCTTCAAGTCCGACGACGAACGGCAATCACGGCGAGCAACACGACGAAGACAACACGCGCAACTCCGTCCCGTTCTCTTTAATGGCGACGGCTCTCGATAGGCAATCGCATCGCACCGCACATCAAACCGCCGTTCGTCCCGATGACGACGAAGATGCACCGGACGCTTCACCGATGCGAACCGGAACGCGCGGCGTGGTATTAGTGATAGAGGATTTGTCGGAACTCCTTGCCGCGCAACGCGCGGCGGCATGGAGCGAAGTCGCGCGCCGTCTGGCACACGAAATCAAAAACCCTTTGACCCCGATTCAGCTTTCCGCCGAACGCATTCAACGCAAATTCACGCGCGCCTTCGATGCCGCAAATCTTCACAATACGACGAATAACGCGACGACGTTTGACCTGACGGCAAGCTTTGCCCTTGTCAAAGAATCGGTTGACGAAGGCACGCGCACCATCGTTCGTGAAGTCACGACGCTCAAAGCAATGGTTGATGAATTTTCACGCTTCGCACGTTTGCCGAGTCCTAAGTTGATTCGCACAGACCTCAACGAAGTCATCACACAGACCGTCGCGCTTTACGCCGAACGCTTCGCGCATGTCCGTTTCGATGCGCGACTCGCTCCGCAACTTCCGCTTGCCTTACTCGACCACGAACAGATGCGCCGCGTCTTTATCAACCTGTTCGAGAACGCCATCGAAGCCCTCGCCGCGACTGACGATGAAGGGCGCATCACCGTCGCCACGATTCACGACGCGCGCCGCAATCTGATTCTCGCGGAAGTCATAGACACCGGCGAAGGCATCGTCACCGAAAACTATCACCACCTATTTCAACCCGATTTTTCGACGCGCGAACGCGGCACAGGCTTGGGACTCGCCATCGTTCACCGCATCATCACCGATCACGGCGGACGTATCCGCGCCGAACCCAACCACCCACACGGCGCGCGTTTCCGCATCGAACTCCCACTGACAAATCAGGGGACAGGGGACGGGGGACAGGGGACGGAAAGGCAGGTTCCGACCACCGAACTCGAACCAACTCTGACCAAGATTTAATTTCCTTAACCGCCCCCCAACCCCTGTCCCCCGTCCCCATCTCTTATGGCTTATTCGATTCTCATTGTTGATGACGAACGCGGCATCCGCGAGACGCTTTCCGCTGTTCTCGAAGATGAAGGTTACGCGGTCAGCGCGGTTAAGAGCGGCGAAGAATGTTTGCGGCTCGTCAAGGGGCGAAGCTTTGATTTGATTCTGCTCGATGTGTGGTTGCCGCGCATGGACGGCATCGAAACCTTAAAGAGTCTGCGTGATGAAGACGCGGAGTGTGTGGTAGTGATGATTTCCGGTCACGCGACGATTGATACGGCGGTGCGCGCGACGAAACTCGGCGCGTTCGACTTTATCGAAAAACCGCTTTCGCTTGAAAAGCTTTTGGTTATCGTCCGCAATGCTCTCAAGCAAGCGGAACTCGAACAATCCAATCGCACGTTCGTCAAAACCCTGCGCGAACAGAGCGCGCTCATCGGTGATTCGATTGCAATGCGCGCGCTCCGCCAACAAATCGCTGTCGTCGCACCGACCGCCGGGCGTGTGCTTATCACGGGCGAATCGGGAACGGGAAAAGAACTCGTCGCGCGTGCGATTCACGCCGCTTCACCGCGCGCCGCCCGTCCGCTCGTCGAACTCAACTGCGCCGCCATCCCCGAAGAACTTATCGAATCCGAACTCTTCGGACACACGCGCGGTTCGTTCACGGGAGCGACCTCTGCCAAGCGCGGCAAATTCGCGCAGGCACATCGGGCGACCCTGTTTCTCGATGAAGTCGGTGACATGTCCGCCCGCGTACAGGCGAAAGTTTTGCGTGTGCTTGAAGAAAGCAGTTTCGAGCCTATCGGCGGCAGCCTGACGCACACGGACGTTCGCATCATCGCCGCAACGAATAAACAACTCGACCACGCTATCGCCGCCGGAGCGTTTCGCGCCGATTTGTTTCACCGTCTCCACGTCATACCGTTTCAAGTTCCACCTTTACGCGACCGCCTCGAAGACGTTCCTTCGCTCGTCGCCCACTTCAATCATCGCTTCGCCGAGACGCACGACAAAACACCGAAAGTTTTCACGACCGAAGCCCTTGAAACACTTGGGCGTTATCACTATCCCGGCAACGTCCGCGAACTCCGCAACATCGTCGAACGCATACTCATCACGCACCCCGCCACGCACGTCGAAGCCGCCGACCTGCCGCCCTTCGCCGATACATCAACCTTCCGCGACGCAGACATGACCGCACCCTTTCGCTTTCCGTCATTCAGAGAAGCCAATGAATCGTACCAACGCGAATTTATCCGCCAAAAACTCGCAGAGACCGATGGCAACGTCACACGCGCCGCCGAACTGATGGGCGTTGACCGCAGCCACCTTTATCGCCGTATGCGCGCACTGGGAGTCGAAGCAAAGTCGAAAGTCGAAGGTTGAAAATCGAAAGTTAAAGACAAAAACCGCTTGGCTCAAGTTTTGCTTTACTGTTTTCGATTTCGCCCTTCGACTTTCGACTTTCGACTTTGCTTCGTTGACAGGTGTGGGCGAATGACGTATCTGTAAATCAGATGAAGGCGCGCAATGCAAACGGTTTTCTGTGCATCTAAAGCGTCGTCGGTTAAACGGTTTTTAGAGGATAAATAATGGATTACACGACAAAAGAATTATTGAAGCGATATGCGAAGCTTGCTTTAGGGCAACCGTTCGCGCCCGTCTTGCTTAACATTTTGGTGACGAGCGTGTGCGATATGCGTTGTACGCACTGCTTCTTTACCGAAGAACTCGACGACAAGCCGCGCAAGAAACTTCAGATGAAGACGCATGAGATGCAGCGTGTTTCCGAGACGCTCGGCGGCAATTTGGGCGTGCTTATCTTGGCTGGCGGCGAGCCGTTCACGCGCAAGGATTTGCCGGAAATCGTCCGCGCGTTTTATGAAAACAATAAACTCGAATCCGTGTATCTGATGTCCAACGGACAGATTCAGAAGCGCATCATTCCCGATGTCGCGCGCTTGCTTGATGAGTGTCCGAACTTAAACGTCGCGGTCGCGCTCGGCATTGACGGCTTGAAAGACCAGCACGAAAAGATTCGTCAAAAGGTTGGTTCGTGGGACATGGCGATTGACACCGCGCGTCAACTTCAAGCGATGAAAAAGCAGTACAACAACCGTCTTGATATACAGACGTGTACCTGCGTGATGAACTCGAATCAAGACACGATTTTCGATTGGTACGAGTTTCTGAAGTACGACCTCAAGCCCGACAAAATCAACATCAACTATATTCGTCCACCGTCAGCCAACCCGATTGAGTTGGACATTGACCACACGCGCTATGCCGAACTCGCACATCTGATTGACAGCGATTCGCGTCACGCCGCCGTTAAAAATAACTACACGGGCGATGCCGGATACTTCAAAGCCGCGATTGATATTTACATGCACGGGCTTATCTCGAAAGCGAAGGAAGAACAGAAGGCGCAGATGACGTGCTACGCGGGAACAGCGGGCGGCGTGATTTACGACGAAGGTACTGTCTCATCGTGCGAGAACCTCGAAGCCGTCGGCAACCTTCGTGATTACGATTGGAACTTCAAAGCGTTATGGAACTCGCCCGCGATGCAAGAGCGGCGCAAGCGGGCGCAGAGCGGTTGTTGGTGTACGCACGAATCCAACAGTTACTATCCGAGCTTGCCGTTCAACCCGAAACACCTCATCAAGATTAAGGGTCTTGAGCGCGAGATGAAGAAATCGCGCCGCGACATGGAACAGGCAGAGCGCGACGCATCGGACGGTTTGATTGTCAAAGCTTAGTAACAACTCAGCCGCGTTCACGCGGCTTTCCGCGAAGCGGGTCTTAGACCAGCCGTTTGACGGCTGGGGACGAGTGTCAACCAATCTCAGCAGCCCGTTTCTAACGGGCTTTTGCCAAGCGGCTTGAGCCGTTCAGGTCTGGTGGCTGAAGCCGGAATAGAGAAGGACGTTAAAACGCCCTTAATTGTTTTCAACTATTAACCCAGCCGTCAAACGGCTGGTCTATATGCCCTTCGGGAAAGCCGTCTGAAGACGGCTGAGTAGTTACCAAGCTTAGGCATCGTTCGCAAGAATTGGGTAGCCAAACAGGACACAACCGACATGGCGAATGTTCCGAAGATTCTCATCATCTCATCCGACACGGGCGGCGGGCATCGTTCCGCCGCCGCCGCGATTGTCGCGGGCGTGCAGAAATTCTTTCAGCGTGATTCATATACGGTGAAAGTCGTGCGCGCGTGTGAGGAAGCGTGTTCGTTCACCGAACGCGGCGTGCGGCTCTATAACTGGTTGCTGTGTAATAAGCAGCATTGGATGAAGTATTTTTACTGGCTCGTCAATCGCTTTCGCCCTGAAACGCGCGAGTTCGTTCATCGTCGCGCCGTCGGCTACTTTCACACTTTGTTTGACCGTTGGTGTCCGCACGTCATCGTCAGCGTTCATCCTATGACGCAGCACATCTTGGGGCGCGTGCTAAGGGAACTAAAACTGACGGACAAAATCCCGCTCGTCACCGTCGTTACCGACCCATGTTATGGCTTCTGGAAAGGTTGGGCGTGCGACGATGTGCGCCTGTATCTCGTCGCCAGCGAAGAAGCGAAACAACAACTGCTCGACTACGGCGTCAATCCCGAACGCATCAAAGTCGCGGGAATGCCTGTCCATCCCAAGTTCATATTTCCCGGTGCGGCATCGGTTGAAACGGCGCGGCGCGAACTCGGTTTAGACCCTCAAAAGTTCACCGTCTTTGTCAATGCGGGCTTTATCGGCGGCGGCAATATCCCGCACATCTTCCGCGAACTCGTGCGCGGCGAACTCCCTATTCAGGCAATCTTTCTCGCCGGACATAATCAAGAATTGAAACTCGAAGCCGACAAAATCGCGGCGGCGGCAAAGTTTCCGGTCAAGGTCATAGGCTATTCCGATAACGTCGAAAAACTGATGCGCGCCGCCGATGTGATGATTTCAAAACTCGGTGGGCTGACGACGTTTGAAGCGATGGCATCGGGCGTTCCCGTCATCGCCGACATGACAACAACGCCGATGCCGCAAGAAGTCGGTGCGGGCGCGCTCATCGTGCGACGCGGCGCGGGCGTGATGCTCGAACGCATTACGGACATCGTGCCTATCGTGCGCCGCATCAGCGAAGACGCGAAACATCTCGCGGCACTGCGCGCGGCGACGATAACTCTGGCGATGCCAAACGCGACCCGCTCCATCGTCGAAGAAATCACGAAACTGATTCCCGCAACTCACGAAGCCCGACGCGAACCCGCGCTCATCGAAGCACGCATCGCGTGACGAGGGGTGAGTTTGACGCCGCACCGCCGCCTAAGCTTTAATCAATTCGCTTTTCATATTTCACACTGCCCGCTTTCATATCGCAAGCGGGCTTTATTACGAATCGAAATAAACCGCTTTGACCTTACTTCTCGAAAATAAACGCGCCTTTATCTCCGGCGGCACGCGCGGCTTAGGCGCGGCTCTGTGCGAAGTCTTCGCACGCGAAGGCGCGGACGTGGCATTCAACTACCACTCGCGCGACGACCTCGCGGAAGTCACTAAAGCCAAAATTGAAGCCCACGGGCGACGAACGTTAGCTTATAAAATCTCCGTCACCGACCGCGTTAATCTCAAGCGCATGACGCGCGAAATCGTCGAAGCGTGGGGCGGGATAGACATTCTCATCAACAACGCCGCGATAAACAAACCCGACAACTTTGCGACCACGACCGACAAATCTTGGGACACGGTAATTGACACCAACGTCAACGGCTTGTTCGCCGTCACCAAACCGATTTACAAACAGATGATTCGCCAACGCGCCGGAAAAATCCTGAACATCACGTCCATCGGCGCGATTCGCTCACTCCCGACATCGGTTCACTACGCGACCTCGAAAGCCGCCGTCATCGGCTTCACCAAATGCCTCTCACGCGAAGCCTCGAACTTCAGCGTCACCGTCAACGCCATCGCCGCCGGAATCTTCGACACTGACTTAGCCGACACACTCCCCGACCGCCTGTTAGAGATGCACGACTTCTGGAACTCGACCAAACGACGCGGCAAACCTTCGGAACTCGCCGAGTTCGCGGCGTTTATGTGTTCTGACAGAAACAGTTATATGAACGGCGAAATCGTGATTGTGGACGGCGGAGCGGTGACTTAAAAGACTTTGCGCGGCAAGTATCTAAATCAAACTAAGTTGGTTATCATCTGCTTTTTCGGATATAGGTTTGACATAACCGCCGTTGCGTTTTGAGATAGGCGTAATGTTATAAGAACCATTCTGTATTCGCTCAACCCGTTTGGTGATGATGTCGTAGTAGTCCGCATTTATCTCATAAACCACATAACGGCGATTATTCAGGAGACAAGCCGCGACGGTTGTGCCGCTACCTGCGAACGGGTCTAAAACAATTCCATTTTCAGGACAGCTTGCTTTTACGATTCTCTCGACAATTTCAAGCGGCTTTTGAGTCGGATGATTTTCGCGTTCCGAGTGAATGCGGTGAAGCCGCGAAACCGTCCATAAATCTTTCGGGTTGTATCCAACTTCAAGCCACTTCTTGCCAACGAAAATCGAACGCGAACGCGCTTTCTTCGTTTCTTCATCGTAAGGAACGCGCACCGAATCCAAGTCAAAATAATAATCCTTCGACTTAGCAAAAAAGCCTATGGTGTCGTGAACGGAACTGTACTTGCGCGTGCTTCCACCCATGCTTGGAACGCGCCTGTCCCAGATGATTTCGTTAATCATCGTCATACGCGATTTCAGAAAAACAAAAATCTCCGGGCTATAACGCCACGTCGTAAAAATGTAAAGGCTACCCGTTTGTTTGATTTTGGGAATGACAAGCGAAAGCCAGTTTTCCGTCCACGCTAAAAACTCTTTCGATTCCTGTTTGTCCGATTCGTTACCATAATCTTTGCCCAAGTTATAAGGCGGGTCGGCAACAACCAAATCAATGCTCGAATCAGGCAACGATGCGATGCCTTCGAGTGCGTCTATGTTACGAACCGTGTCGAGCCAATCAAGATTTTTCATTGCAGTACAATACTCTTTGAATTGTCTTTTAGAAGTCGAAGAAATTCCGTCCGTGTTCGGAGAATCGGCGTGTGATGGTAAAACGCTTGTATCTTATCGTTTCGTGGGTTCACATAAATTGGTAAGAACTGCGGCGAAAAAACATGCACGCCTTCATGCACAAAACTTATTTCGACGTTTTGAAACTTTACTGGGAAGCAAGCATAAATCAATCTGTAATCTGCGTTGACTGTATATTGTGTGTAAAGTTTTTCAACGGCTGAAATATCGTTTTTGTTATGTCTCCCATCCACATTATGAATTTTGATGTTGACGTAATACTTGTAATCAAGTTTTAGCAGTATACAGTCATGCAAACAGGTGTCAGGCACATTTATGTCAACATCAGCTAATCTAAGTTGAGCCGCATGAAATTTGGTTTGTTGCGTAATCACTTGCTCAACAATCCAGCTAACAGAACGGGTATGAGGTTTTAATCCGTAGGGTAAGAGTTGCGGGTCTGTAATGTTAAACGCTTTAAGAAGTTTGACGATTGCTAAAAAGATACTTTTCACTTCAAGCATTTCGCTTTCAATCAACGCCACTTCTGATTCAAGAGTCATCAAGTAATTTCCTTCAGTAGTTTCGTAAAACGAAAAAGCAAAGTATCACAAACTGCATTCAACCTCACGGCTTTCATCAGCTCACTTTGCGCTGTCTGTTTCAAGCGCAACAATTCGCTTTTCCATTTCACGATTCGCCCGTGCCATACCGCCTAAGCGACGGAAGGCGGCGGTTGAGCGAAGCCAATCTTTATTGTCAAAAGCAGGTTTGCCGGACATGAGTTTGCCGGGTGCGATGTCGTGGCTGGTCGCGCTGCCCGCCGTCATGATGGCGTCGTCGCCGACGGTCAAATGTCCGGCGATGCCGACTTGTCCGGCGAGGATGACGCGCGCGCCGATGTGAGATGAACCCGCCAAGCCGGTTTGGGCGCAGATGAGTGCGTCTTCACCGACGGTGCATGAGTGTCCGATTTGGACGAGGTTGTCTATTTTCGCTCCGCGCCGGATGCGTGACTCTCCGGTCGAGGCTTTGTCTATACAAGTTCCCGCGCCGATTTCTACGTCGTCTTCGATGACACATCTTCCGACTTGCGGAATCTTGAGCCAAGATTTTCGTTCGTCTTTCGCGTAGCCGAAGCCGTCGCTTCCAATCACGGCGTTGTTATAAATACGAACGCGCACACCGATAATCGTGTTTTCACGGATGCTGACGCCGGAGTGAATAACGGTGTCGTCGCCGATTGAAGTGTTTTCGTAAATCGTGACGTTGGGGTGAATGCAGACGTTGTTGCCGATAACACAATTCGCCGCGATAGAGACGTGCGCGCCGATAAATATGTTGTTGCCGAGTTGCGCGCTCCGGTCAATCGCCGCCGTCGGGTGAACGCCGGATTGCGGTCTTTGTTCGGGATGAAAAAGTCTTAACGCGCGGGTGAAAGCGAGATAAGAATCTTTCGCGCGCAGAACGGCAATCGCGTCGTTGTCAATCTCCGCATTTTCGTTAAGGTAAATCGCGCTCGCGCCCGTGTCGCGGGCGCGTGGTGTGTATTTCGGATTGGAGAGAAAGGTTATGTCGCCGTGTTGCGCTTCGTCTAATCCGGCGGCACGAATGATTTCAACGTTCGGGTCGCCGCGTTCAAGAACGGCGTTTGTTTGTTCGGCTAGTTCAATCAATTTCATAAGTTGAGTATTGACAAAAGATTTCAATCTTTTATTTCTTCGATGACAGATGTGCCGCTTGATTTATCGCCGCTCGTCCATGTCCAAGTTTCATGCAAACGTAATCTTCCGTCATCCAAAGTTTCAGGAATCGAACGACATCTTCCGGTCATCAATTGACCTTGCTCATTAACGTGCGAGTAGCGCATATCGAGTGAGTCATCGTCTAAAACTTTAGCAATCAATGTCCCGAAGCGAACGCTTCCACCCGCGTAAGTCGCCCAGACGATGCCCGCGCATTGGCGATAGTGAAACACGGTTGAAGGATCAACCTCGCCGTTTAGAGTGTTGCTTTGCGGCGCAAAGCGACGGTTGTCATAGTTGATGCGCGCCATACTTTTACCAAATGTGCCGTAAAGCCCCTGCCTTCAGGCATGGGATATAAGGCACACCGCCGAACGGCGGTAATGCTTTCGGGTTAAGTAGCGCGTCGCTATATAATGCGACGCATGAAGTTAAGCGGCTATAAATCGAACAACAATGTCGTGTACTCAAGTAAGTGGCATGTTGTCTGGTGTCCGAAATATCGCCGCCCCGTCTTGCAAGCAGAGATTGCCGCACGCCTCGAACAAATCTTGCGCGAAACATGCGACAGATACGAAGCCGAGATTCTTGCCTTAGAGATAATGCCTGACCACGTTCACCTACTCGTTGAAGTTGACCCGCAGTTTGGCATTCATCGATAAGTTCAGAATCTAAAAGGCGCGTCGTCTCGTTATTTGCGGCAAGAGTTTTCTGATTTGAAGTCTCGCTTGCCGACGCTGTGGACGAACTCCTACTTTTGTTCTGGGGCGTCGGGTGGCGCACCGCTATCGGTGATAAAGCAGTATGTCGAGAATCAGAAGCATGTCTAAGCTGACTTTTCGGTACAGAATCTATCCGACGAAGCCACAAACGGCTTTGCTTGACAGCACGCTTTCGTACTGCTCTGAACTCTACAACGCCGCGTTGCAAGAACGCCGCGATGCGTGGCGCATCAACCGCGAGTCGGTGAACTTCGCCGGACAAAGCGCGCAACTTCCTGAAATCAAAGCGGCGCGCGAAGAACTTGAAAATGTCTATTCTCAAGTTTTGCAAGACACCTTGCACCGTGTTGATAAGACTTTCAAAGCCTTCTTTGCCCGCGTGAAACGCGGGGACAAAGCCGGATTCCCGCGCTTTCGTTCCCGCGCCCGATACGATTCTTTCACCTATCCGCAACTCGGCTTTTCCGTGAAGGGGGCGCATCTGTGCTTGTCGAAAATCGGCAAGGTCAAAATCAAACTGCATCGCCCTTTGCAAGGCAAGGTTAAGACGCTTACCGTAAAGCGCGAAGCCGGACGATGGTTCGCGTGTCTTTCCGTTGAGTGTGAAGCGCAATACTTGCCCCCGACGCTTGAAAGCGTCGGCATAGATGTTGGCTTGACCGCGTTTGCCACGCTTTCGGATGGAACGGAGGTTGACAATCCACGCTACTACCGTGAGGCACAAACAAAACTCCGCAAGGCACAACGTAAGGTTGCCCGACGAAAGAAAGGTTCGCATCGTCGCCGGAAAGCCGTACAACTTCTGCAAAGAGCGCACGCGCACGTCCATAATCAAAGGGCGGACTTTCACCACAAGATTTCTCGTTGGCTGGTCAACAATTATGGCGTGATAGCCGTCGAAGATTTGAACGTCAAAGGACTTGCAAGCGGGATGCTTGCCAAGAGTGTCAATGATGCCGGATGGTCTGCCTTTCTCGATAAAGTCGCGTACAAAGCTGAAAACGCTGGTCGCGGCTTGGTTAAGGTGAACGCTCGTGGTACGAGTCAAACTTGTCTTTGTGGAACGCACACACCCAAGACGTTGAGCCAACGCTGGCATCAGTGTTCGGCTTGCGGATTGTCTGCGAATAGAGACCATGTTTCTGCTCAAATAATTCTGTCTAGGGCGAGGATACCGCCTTCAAGCGTCAACGCAAGCCACTAGGCTACACGTTGCTTGAGAAGCCCCCGCCTTCAGGCGTGGGGTATGTCACATCAAGTTCACAGGGTCAATTTCAATGTTGACATCGCGCAATGGAATGCCGGGAGCGTCGGCTAAAGCTAAATCGAGCAAGGTGCGGATGTGCGTGCGCGAAGTCCCTTTGATAAGAAGTTGCATACGATGTTCGTTTCTTAGACGCGCGAGCGGGGCGGGGGCGGGACCTAAAATCCGGCATCGTCGTTCGTGGTTGTGTTTATCGAGTGCGTCGCGCAAGCCGTAAGCGGAAGTTTGGACGCGCGTTAAATCTTCATGGTGAATCAACAACGCGGCGAGGGTGACGAACGGCGGATATTTCAGGTTGCGACGAAAGTTGATTTCTTGTTTGTAGAACGATTCGTAATCTTGATTCGCGGCGTGCCTCAAGGCGTAATGTTCGGGCATGAAGGTTTGTATAAGTACGCGACCGGGTTTGTCTCCGCGTCCGGCTCTGCCCGCGACTTGGGTGATAAGTTGAAACGTCCGCTCGGCGGCTCTGAAGTCAGGTAAAGCTAAAGCCGTGTCGGTCGAGACGACGCCGACCAGCGTGACGTTCGGGTAGTCGTGACCTTTCGCAATCATCTGTGTCCCAACGAGTAAATCAGTCGCTCCGTCGCTGAAACTCGACAGCGTAAGCTCGAAAAAACCTTTCGTGCGTGTCGCGTCACGGTCTAAGCGCGCGATGCGAAGCGTGGGGAATTTCTTGCTCAAAATATCTTCGATTTGCTCTGTGCCTTCGCCCAAGAAAAACAGGTAAGGACTCCTGCACGCCGGACACGCATCGGGAACGCGCCCGCGAAAATCGCAGTAGTGACAGATGAGCGTGCGTTGTTGTTTGTGAAAGGTAAGTGTCACATCGCAGTTCGGACACTGCACACGTTCGCCGCACGCGCGACAAATAACGAAGCTTGAATAGCCGCGACGATTGAGCAAGATAATTGTTTGTTCGCCGCGCCTGTGCGTCTCATCAATCGCGTCTAAGAGTTCGTCGCTAAAGACTTCGCTGCGCCCGCCGGTCATCAATATGCCGCGCATATCAACAAGTTCGGCTTGCGCTAAGGGGCGCGACATAATGCGGTCGGGCAGTGAAAGAAGTCTGTATTTTGCGGTTTCGGCGTTGCGGAAGGTTTCGAGTGAAGGCGTCGCCGAACCTAAAATCACGACCGCGTTCGCTTTGTGGGCGCGCATAATCGCGGCTTCGCGCCCGGAATAGTAGGGTGCTTCCTGCTGGCGATATGAGGCTTCGTGTTCTTCGTCAACGATGACCACGCCCAAGTTTTTGACGGGGGCGAAGACGGCGGAGCGCGTGCCGATGACGATGCGGGCGATGCCCTGTTTGAGTCGTGTCCATTCGTCGAAGCGTTCGCCGACGGATAAAGACGAATGAAAGATTGCCACTGCGTCGCCGAAGTGAGCGCGCAGGCGACGCGAGAACACGGGCGTCAAAGCGATTTCAGGAACAAGCATCAGCGACGATTTATCAAGGCTTAGAGCCGTGTGCATCGCGCGGATGTAGATTTCGGTTTTGCCGCTTCCGGTCACGCCGTGCAGTAAGAACGCTTTGTAATTTCCCGCGTCAATCGCCGTTTTGATTTCATCAAACGCGGCTTGTTGAATCGCGGTCAACTCGAAGTTCGTCGCTTCGGGAAACGTCGCGTGGGCGAGCGGGTCACGCCTCACAGCCTGCGCGAAAACTTCGATAAGCTTGCGACGTTCAAGCGTTTGAATGACGCCTGCACTGACGTTTGCATCGTCAAGTAATTGCGTGAAACTCATTTCGCCGCCCGCGTTGATTAAAGAATCTATGACGCGCTGCGCGGCTTCGCTTAAAGTTTTCGCGGCATTGAGTTCGTGATGCTCCGGCGGCAAAAGGCGTATTGCCTTGCGTCGTTTGGGTTTGGCGACGGCAGTTTGAGCCTGTGCGTGACGCGCGAGCCAGCCTTGCTTTTCGAGTTCGCGCACGGCGCGCATAACGGATTCGGATTCCTTCGCGTCGAACATTCTTTTCAGCACGCGAAGACTCATCGCCGTGTGTTCATGCACGACGCGCAGAACGCGCGCCCGCGCACCCGTCAATCGTTTATCAGCCGGATGATGTTGGAGCAAACGCGCGAGTTCATCGCGTCCTTCGCTCGTCACGGTCAAAATCTGTTCGATAGTTTGATTGAGTCCGGCGGGCAGCGCGGCTTTTAGAACCTCGCCCCACGACGCGAGATAGTAATCGGAAATCCAGCGCGTCAAATCTAAAACTTCCGGCGTGAACAGAGGTTCGGCGTCAAGCAGTTGTTCCGCTTCTTTAATCTCACTCTGGTCAAGTTCAACGCTTTCATCCAAAACCTCATGCAGAGCGACGATATAGGCGGTCACGAGTTTATTCTGAAACGGCACAAGCATACGCGCACCGACGCGGGCTTCGCTTTGCAAGGCGAGCGGCAAGCGATAGGTGTAAGTACGCTGTACGCGCACGGGAACGGCGACTTCCGCAAACTGCGGCAAAGGCTTCGCGTCGTGCGTCGTGGTGCGCGGTTGATTGTGTTTAATGAAGTGAGCCGGACGTGACACGCAGGTTAAGTTATCACAAAGGCAAGGGCGGGCAATTAACGTATGAATTGAATCGGACAAATTTGCGCGTGGTGCAGGGCGTCGAACTTGGATGGTCAGAGGTGACAACCGTCGCGGTAAGTTGTTTGGCTAAAACAACAGCGCAAAATCTGCGACGCTGCCGTTCAGGTAATTTCGTCCGTTTATCTTTGTACCGCCGACATGCTCTCGCATAATCTTCTTCACTAAGCACACTTGCGTCTCCGCCATCACAGTTTCTCCGCTACCATCATTTTACATTCGTCGCCGTTCCACTTCTTGGTGTAGCTTCTATACCGATTGTGAATCCAGACTGCCTGCGCTTGCTTCTTTCTCGCGTCCTTGTCGGAGACCTTGATTTATTGGAAACTATGAATCGTTATGTTAGGCGGTCGCGGATGAGCCGGATTCGATTTTGTATTTGCGGATTTTGCTGTACAGGCGCGGGCGGTAAATGCCGAGCATGTTTGCCGCCGCCTGTTTGTTGCCGCCCGTGCGTTGCAGGGTTTTTTCGATGACGATTTTTTCCATTTCCTCAAGCGTCATGTTCGGTGGAACTTCCCACGCGGCGGTCTGCGGTGAAGCGGCGGCGGGAGCCGCACCGTTGTCGAACGGCAAATCAACGGGTTCGATTTTCGTTCCTTTGGCGAGAAGCACGGCGCGCTCAAGGACGTTTTGCAGTTCGCGGACGTTGCCGGGAAAGTCGTGCGCGAACAGGCGACCGTAAGCCGCTTGCGAGACGCCGTTAATCGGGCGCGCGTATTTGCGTGCGTAAAGTTTGAAGAAGTGTTCGGTCAAAATTTGAATATCTTCGGCGCGTTCACGCAAGGGTGGAACGTGAATCGTGATGGTCGAGATGCGATAAAACAGATCATCGCGCAACGCTCCGTCACGAATCGCGTCGGCGGGCGGGCGATTGGTTGACGAGATAAGCCGGAAGTCGGCGGGGTAGGTTCGCTCCGAGCCGACTTTGCGGTACGAGCGTTCTTGCAGGACGCGCAAAAGTTTCGGTTGCAGTTCGACCGGCATCTCCGCGATTTCATCTAGTAATAAAGAACCACCCGCCGCGTGTTGGACGATGCCGTCTTTGTCGGCGTGCGCTCCGGTGAACGCGCCTTTGGTGTGTCCGAAAAGTTCGCTTTCGACGAGTTCCTTGGGGAGTGCGGCGCAATTAACTTTTTGAAACGGCTTTTTCGCGCGCAGGGAATTGTAATGAATCGCGTTGGCGATAAGTTCTTTACCCGTCCCGGATTCACCGACGATAAGGACGTTGGCATCGGATTTGGCGACCGCTTCGATGGTTTCGTAAATCGTTTGCATCGGCTTCGACGCGCCAATGATGTTGAAGTATTCGGTGCGCGTCGAGAGTTGGCGGCGCATGTTTTCGGTTTCCGCGACGAGTTCGCGCCGCTCCATTGCCTTCTCAATCAGAGGCAAAATCTGCTCGAAGTCGAAAGGCTTTTCGACAAAGTAGAACGCTCCGGCTTTCGTCGCTTCGACCGCGCCTTTGACCGTGCCGTAGCCTGTGATGACGATGACTTCGGTGGACGGGTTGGCATCTTTGACGTGTTTGAGAACGCTCATGCCGTCGGTATCGGGAAGCTGAAGGTCACATAAGACAAGGTGCGGCGCACTGCCGTCAAAGAGTTCAATGGCTTCCGCTCCCGTCGCGGCGGTGTCCACCGTAAAACCTTCTTCGACGAGATTCTGCTTGAGCGAATCCGTTATCATCGGTTCATCATCCACAATAAGTATCCGTTTCTCTCGACGTTCCACGCTGTTCTCCCCCCCTTTAGTAGTGATGAGTGATGAGTGATGAGTTGAAAGGCAATTAAGTTTTCACTCATCACTCATCGTTTAATTTAATGGCAAACGTACATGCAAGCTTTGCGTGTCGTGGTCAACCGTGCCGTCGTGGGCTTCGATGATTTTCGCGGCAAGGGCGAAACGCAAACCGCCCGTGCCGATGAACGAACGAAAAAGCGATTCATCGTTTTTATCAAATGGAAGCCCGAGATTGTGCCATGCGAAGACGGCGCGCGGCGGTGTGCCGTCTTCGATTCGCACTTCGGGTGCGGAAACTTTTTCAACCTCGACTTTGGTGAAAGCCGCGATGCCCGCGACGATGAGCCGCACGGCTTCGGTTATAAGTTGAAGGTCAAATTCACCGTCAAACGGGGCGTCGGTATGTGGTACAAAATCTTTGAGCGCGAGGCGTAAATCGGTTTGACGGCGGCGTACTTCAAGCGGGCGGGCGAAGCGCACAATTAGCGTCGCGTCTTCGGAAGCGCGGTCTAAGCCGTTCGTCAATTTGGCGAGGGTTTCGAGTTCGTCCGCCGCGCGTCCGTCGCGTTCCATGCGACGACGCAGAAAGGTGGCATAGAGTTTGAGACCGTTAATCTGATTTTTGATGTCGTGAACGACCTGAAGCGAGGCGCGACCGATAGTTTCCAAATCACGAGAATCGCCTTCGTTAAGGCTTATAGGCTTCATTTTAAGTTTCGATAACCGTGTCGCTCTCCGTCAACAGGCGGCAGAATGACTGTTCGATGTGTACGGATAAAACTCAAAGTTGACTTGGAAGAGTGTTGTAAATCAGTGCGGCATGTTAGCAAATTTTCCGCTCTTATTCCTAACGACGCGCCATAACGGGAAAGCCTGTGAAGCCGAACGAACTTATTATTATGATTTTTGAAGCCTTCGGGCGAACGAGTATTGGAACATATGAGCAAGAAAATTGTCGGTAACGGAATCGCACAAGTCGCGGATTCACAAAGCGCGGTTTCGCAAGACGAAATTTTACCAAGCGCAGATTCAAAGCCGAAACAGCGAACTGTTTTGGTAGTTGAAGATTTTGAAGACAACCGTTTCATGATGCGGCGGTTGCTGGAGATGAACGGTTATCGCGTCGTCGAGGCGGAAAACGGCGAAGAAGCCGTTGGCAAAGCCGAAGCGGAAATCCCCGATTTGATTTTAATGGATTTGAGTTTACCGATTCTTGACGGTTTGGCGGCGACGCGCCGGATTCGCCAACTGCCGGATTTCGGCAAAGTTCCCGTCGTCGCCGTCTCAGCCCATGACACGGCGGACTTTCACGCCGAAGCACTCGCCGCCGGATGCAACGAATACGTCACGAAGCCGATTGATTTCGACGAACTCGAAAGTCTGCTTCAACGATTACTCATCGCAAGATGAGAAGCAGTAAAGAAATTTATCTACGAAACGGCACGAAACAAAGCCGGAGTTCTTCAGCGTTCTGATTCGTGGATAAATTTCTTTTCGTCCTACGTCGCGCCTCACGTTAAAATAATCCTTCCGTTTCGCGTCAATTACATCGCAAACCCAAACGTGACTCTTTGTTGGCACGCTGATTGTCTGCTCCGAAAGATTTAGAGAGACAAAACTGCACCGGATTGATGAACCGCCGCTTTCCAAACGCGACGGTTCTGAATTAAGCGGATGGCTTCTTAATCACCGGGCAGCCTCTCGAAATCGGGCGTGAAGTGTTGTGACGAATAAGCGGAAAAGTTCGATTATGGATAGCGTGCAAGCCAAACTTCTGGCGATGCTCGTCGTACTTTCGCTGCCGCTGTTGGCGGTCAGTCTGATTCTGCTTGAATATAACAGCCGCACGATGAGCCAGCAGAGCGCGGCTTTAGCGACAAGCGAAGCCTTCTCCGCGTCAACCGCGATTGAGAGTTGGTTGAGTAAAAGAGACAATTCCACCGCTGATAATCCACTCGAAAGTCCCCGACTTCAAACAGGTGAAATCAGCGAACTGTACGCCGGTATCACCGCGCGTTTATCCACCAGAACGGAATCGGTGATTATCGTTTTCGACGAGCGCGGCAACGTCATCCCTGATGTGCGCGGCGTCAGTCCGACTTTCGATGCCGCGAAGTTTCAAGCCGCGCCCGCAACGCAAAAAATTACATGGTCGGACGGCATCACGCGCATGACAAGCGTGATTGGAGTCGCGCCGTATAACTGGAGCGTCGCCGTCGGTTTAACGCCGACAGAGAACACTCCGGCGGGACGCGCCGCGCTGTTGTTGACCTTGACATGGGCGTTGGCTCTGGCGGCTTCGATCCTGCTCGCGGTGTGGGCGACAAGCCGATTCACAAATCCGTTGCGCCGTCTGGCTGCCGCCGCGACGGTCATCGGTGAAGGGCGTTTGCAAGAACGTGTGCCGGTTGAGACGCGCGACGAAGTTGGAACGCTGGCGGGCGCGCTCAATACTATGGCGGCGGACTTGGAGAATCGCTTCGTTCAAACGCAAGCGCAGAGTGCTTTCATAAGCGAGGTTCTCGATAGTCTGCCGTTGGGTATCGCGGTGATTGACGATAAGTTGAGCGTACTGCAAGCCAACCCGATGTTCAGGCGTTTCATCGGGCGGGCGCACGAAAAACTCGACGGGCGAAGGTTGTACGATGCGGCGGAAGGATTGCGAAAGCTGCGCGATGTGATTGACGACGTGCGACGCACGCGCCAGCCTTTCGTGACTTACGGGTTGCCGCTCGCACTAACACCGATTCTCTCCGACGACACGCCAAAGCCGGATAATACCCAAGACGAAACGGCATACTGGGACATTATTATTTGGTCAATCGCCGGGCGCGACGATGAGCGAAGCGATTTGATTTTGATTTTATCGGAAGTCTCCAAGCGCGTGCGTGCCGAGAGTCTGGCAACGCGCGCCTTTGCCGCCGAACGCACGCGGGCGAACGAACTCTCAAGCGTTATCAATCAAATGCACGACGGAGTGGTGATTGTTGATAAGCGCGGGCGTTACCGCGTCAATCCGGCGGGAGCGCAAATTTTAGGGCGCGAACGCGACGAATTTCGTGACAGTGTTGATGCGTTGATTGAAGACTTTAATTTGCGCTGGGTGACGGGCGACGCTGTGCCGTCGCCCGTTTCACCTTTGCGCCGCGCGCTTGAAAACGGCGAGACGACGACGAACGAACGCTTTAAGATTGAGCGTCCGAACGGCGAAGAGCGCGTCATCTCGATAAGCGTCACTCCGCTCATCGGTGAGCAGGGTACGCGCGAAGGTTTAATCGCCGTCTTCCACGACGCGACCGAAGAGGTCAGAGGTCACATCGAACTCGTCGAAGCATACGAGCGTTTGCGCGAACATGACCGTTTGAAGTCCGTGTTCTTTAACAAAGTCAGTCACGAACTACGCACGCCGCTCAACGTCATACTCGGCGTTTGCCAACTGCTCGGACGCGACGCCCAAGCACCACTCACAAGTTTTCAAAACGATTCCGTCGAACGCATGGAACGCAACGCGCGCTCACTCTTGAAACTCGTCAACGACTTGCTCGATTATTCGCGTCTGGAAGCCGGACGTGTGGCACTTGAGATTGAACAGGTTGATGTCGAACAGGTCATCGCGGAGACGGTTAAAAGTTTCGCCGGTGAAGCGGAAGCTAAAAAGTTGGAGTTAAGATTCAGCGTCGCGCCCGAAGCGAAAATCGTGTTCACAGACCGCCGCAAGCTTGAGCGTATCACCGCGAATCTCATCAGCAACGCCATCAAGTTCACGATGAGCGGCGGCGTTTATATCCGCGCGACGGCGCACGAATCGGAACATTGGATTTTAGAAGTGCGCGACACGGGCATCGGCATGACGATGGAAGAACAATCGTTTATCTTCGACGAATTTCGCCAAGTTGATGACCGTCTGGCGCGGAGTTTCGGCGGCATCGGTTTGGGTCTGGCAATCACGAACAAAATCGTCGCCTTACTCGGCGGCACACTAAGCGTCACGAGCGTTATCGGAGAAGGCAGCACGTTTCGCATCGTCTGGCTGCGACACGCTCAACCGCGCACCGGAACGGGTTCGCTCATACCCGTGATGATAGAACCGCAAGCCGTCATCAACGAACTTGCGCCGAAGACACGGCTTTCGCGGGTTAGGTAACGCGAGGATTCGACTTCAAACATTAAAGCTCTTGTAAAAGTGCCGATTCGCCTGCGGCTGTGCCGCCTGATGTGCGGTGAGGCTCCGCCTCACCGGAAAGCATCCGATTATTTCCGGGGCTACGCCCCTGTCAAGGGGCGTAGCCCCGGCAGAGCAGAGTCAGTGTGGACGGAAGGGCGCAGCCCTTCCGCACATCAGGCGGCAGAGCCGCAACAGAGAAATCACTTTTGCAAGAGGTTTATTAAAATTCAACCCGCTGTAGTATTTCACGAGAGGCTTTTATACGGAGCGATAAAGCAATGGCAAGACCGACAACCGACGAACCCGAAGATAATTTACGGCAAAAGGTTTTCATCATCTGCGGCATCATCGCCGCGTTGTTGTTCGCCGTGATTCTCTTTTTTCTGTTGCGTCCGGCATCGAACACCAACCGGGCGGCACTGCTTGACGGAGCGATACGCGAAGGCACGCCGCAGTTTGAGCCTTACCGCGAAAGCGTCCGCATTGATAGCGTCGAAGCGACGGAATCACCGCGCGCACTCGGTGACATCGTGATGGTATTGAGCGGCACGGCGCGCAACTTTACCAATCGCACGATAAACGGTTTGGAAGTGCGCGCTTCGGTCGTTGATATAAACGACACGCCCGTCAAACAGCGCACCGAAATCATCATTCCGACGCGCCAAGCGACATTGCTGCCGAACAAAACAATGCCCGTCAAATTGATGATCGAAGGTATTCCGCAAAGCGCGAATCGCGCCAACATCAAAATGGAAGTGACCGGCGTGAGGTTTGAATGAAAATTTGAAGGATGAAGGCGGAAGGATGAATTAAGATGAAGGCGAAGCACATTTCATATTGTGCTTCGCCTTCACTAACGTCAAGTTGAATAGGGAAACAATCGCTTCGATGCAAAATCAATCTGCGATGTTCATCAATCCGCGATGTCTTCGTGCTTTTGCCGTTCGCGTTCCGATTTAACGAACAGTTCTTCAAGCCCGCCTCCCACCTTTTGC
This sequence comes from Pyrinomonadaceae bacterium MAG19_C2-C3, assembly GCA_024330265.1. GTDB lineage: Bacteria > Acidobacteriota > Blastocatellia > Pyrinomonadales > Pyrinomonadaceae > JANDLT01. The sequence goes on from JANDLT010000002.1 coordinate 96,629, forward strand.
ACCGCGAGGAGTCGTCCGCCGACTTCGCGCGCTTGGCGCAAGATTTCATCAATCGCCAGTTCATCGGTGACGACGACACGCGCCCCGCTTGGGGTTTGTTCGACGAGTGTGGACGAAGTTTGGGCGTTCGCCTTTTGAAGGTGAGCGACAAGCACACCAGTGTTTCCATGTGCGGCGGCGAGTGTGATTTCCATTGAGCCGTCGCCGGTTTGGGCGCGCAATTCATCGAGCGTGCCGAGATGCGCGAGTTTGCCGGAGCGCATCACGGCGGCACGGTCGCACAGCATTTCAACGTCCGACAAGATGTGCGAACAGAAGAAAACGGTTGTGCCGCGTGCGGGCAGCGAAGCCACGAGGTCGCGCACTTCACGCCGCCCGATAGGGTCAAGCCCGCTCATCGGCTCATCGAGAAACACGATTGACGGATTATTAACCAGAGCCTGCGCGAGTCCGACGCGCTGCAACATGCCTTTCGAGAAACGCCGCAACTGCTTGTCCCAACTGCGCTCATCAAGTTTGACCTCCGCTAGTTTTTCCTTCGCGCGCTGTCGTCTGGTTTGCGCGTCAAAGCCGAAAAGTTCGCCGCAGTATTCCAGAAATTCACGCGCTGTCAGGTAATCGTAAAAGTACGGGCGTTCGGGAAGATAGCCTATGTGACGGTGCATTTCCGTGTCGTCAATCGGACGCCCAAGAATGCGCGCACCGCCCACAGTCGCGGCGGTTAAGCTCATCAAGATTTTGATGGTCGTGGTTTTGCCCGCGCCGTTCGCACCGAGAAAGCCGAAGATTTCATCTTTGTTGACGGAGAGCGTCAGGGCATCGAGGGCGCGTTGCGGACGCTTGCGCCAGAAACCGATTTCGTAATCCTTCGTCAAATTGTCGAGTTCTAAAACTGCCGTCATCAATTCTTCACCTCTACTAAAAATAGTGGATAACGGATAGTGGATAGTGGATAGTGAAAAAGGATGCTTTATAACTATCCGTTATCCACTATCCGTTATCCACTATTTTTTACTTGTAAGGGATTTTCGATTGCGGGTTGAGGTCGGAAGCGCACCCGCCGTTCACTAGACGGTACGGCGTGCCGCCGGGGTCGAGAGGTGCGCCCTGTCGGTCAAGCTTGAAGCCCGCGCGTGTGAGCGTGCTTTTAAGTTCCGTCCAATTTGTCGGGCAAGTCCCGCGCGCTTCCTTGTAGCCAATCAAGGCGCGGTGTAAGCCGTCGCGTTCATCGAGTGAGCGCAGCCATAACAATCGCCCCGCCGCCATCTCTCGGACTTGTTCATCGTCGGCTTCGTTCAACATCTGTTTGTAGATTTCGCGTGCCGTATCGCGGCTGCCGCCTTCGGCTTGCATACGCGCACCCATCGCGCGCATCCACGCGGGCGCGCCTTCGATTTCAGCACCACGCGCGTAAGCCGCGCCCGCCGCCTTGAAGTCTTGTTGTTGCCAGTGGATATAGCCCAAGTGTTGAAGCAATCGCCATGACTTGGGATTGTTGCGCGCTCCGTCTTCAGTCAAATCAATCGCGGCTTGCGGATTGACGGCGGGCAGCACAGTCGCAATGTAGTCGTAAGCGGAAACGAATTGCGGGTCGAGTTTGACGGTCGTTTCAAGCAACGGCACGATGAGTTTCAAGTTGAGTGCGCTCAAATCGTCGAGGTTGACGTGACCGCTACGGGCGACCATCTTGCCGCCGATGTATTGAAGCGAACGCATCCAGTACCAATCCGCGATGAGTCCGCGAAACGCCTGCGGTACAAGCCGCGCGGTCTGCTTCGCGTCAAGTGCTAATGCTTCATCGCTCATCGTCGCGGACGAACGTATGGCATCACGGCGCACCGCTTCGACGCGGCGCGTCGCAAACACGGAACATGCGATGCCGAGTAAGATGAGGATGACGGGCAAAGTCTCCCATCCGTTAACGCCCCGCAATCGGGTTGATGATGTTTTCTCAACAGTTGTCATATAACGCAAAAACTCCAAACTTCCACCCTGTCCGACATCCATCATCCGTAATTACACAGCCGTCTTCAGACGGCTTTCCGCGAAGCGGCACTTAGACCAGCCGTTCAACGGCTGGAGACGATTGCTAATCAATCTCCGCAGCCCGTTTTTAACGGGCTTTCGCTGACCGGCTTGAGCCATTCGGATATGGTGGCTGAAGCCGGGAGTGAGAAGGACGTTAAAACGCCCTTGCAGATTTAATGACCTCGCTACCCAGCCGTCAAACGGCTGGTCTATACGCCCTCGCGGGGAAGCCGTCTGAAGACGGCTGAATAGTTACCCTCACTCATCACCCATTACTCATCACTCATCACTATTTGAAGTTGCGGCGTTTGAAGATGAGCGTCGCGGCGGCGAGCAGTACCGTGACGTAAGCCGTCGTGTAGAGCGTGACGGAAAGCAGTAATGCCGCGCTTGGAATCTCGCCGTGCGCGGCTTGCGTGATGAACGAGTGATTACTGAAGTTGGGCAACAGGTAATACAGCATCGTGAAGAACGCACGCGCGAAACTTCCGCCGAGCGAATCGGCGAACGCCTGTAAGTCGCGGCTAAAATGCCCGACGATAAAGAGCGCGAAAGTTAAGAGTGCCGAGAGCGCGGGCGATGAAAACGTCGAGAACAACAACGCGACCGCGACGACGATTGCGAGTTCGAGATAAATCAAAAACATCGTCGGCACGATGCCCGCAATCAACGCGCTCCACCCGCCGCGCACATACAGAAGCGCGAGGATTAACCCGCCGCACATCACCGCGACGTTGACCGCCAGCGTCACACACAAGCCGAGATATTTGCCGACGAGAAACTCGCCGCGCCCGACGGGTTTAGCGAAAATCGCATACACCGTGCGCCGCTCGATTTCTTTATAGACGAGTCCCGTGCCGACGAAGATAGCGATGAACGCGCCGAGTATGAGCGACGCGCTCAAACCTAAATCCACGATTATCTTTTCTTCATTCGCCGCCGAGAGTTCGCCGATGAAGATTGACGTTGCCGTCAAAAGCAACACGAACAACACGAGGTTATACAGCACGCGGTCGCGCACGGCTTCGCGGAAAGTATTGCGTGCGATTGCCAGCACACGACGCATCGTCGCTGAAAGAGGATTCATCGTTTCGTGATTAACTTGCGTTTGCCGTCGCATCAATGATGCCGCGCCATGCTCCTGAATAACATTGCTTTCTACCTGCTCAAGCATAGATAACCGCTCCGTCTCCGTGTCAAGTAATGTCTATTGAATGTTCTTGCCCGACGTTAAAATTCTGGGAGACAAACCGTGCAACCGTTGTTGGGCGAGTAAGGCGTGAACGGCGGCTTGTGGCTGTAAGTCGCCGGGTTTCGTCAACGTCCCGTCATGGCGCGCCGTCGCTTCGGCGGCATCAACGCCTGAATGCACGAACCGCCACCACACTTCTGCCGCCGCCGGGTCAATGCGCGTCGCCGCGACGTATTGAATCTGCGCGGCTTTATCATCCTCTTCCGCTTCGAGTCGCGCGCCGTAGCTGGCGCGCAAATAAAGCGATTGCGGATAGACGGCGACGGCGTAAGCCAGAGTGTCGAGAGCCGCCCGCGCGTCTCCGGCATCAACCTCCGCCGCCGCCTGTGAAGCGAAGCAGACGGATGCGTGAAGCCCGCGCCTCGTCGCGTAACGCAGGTGCGGCACGGCTTCGGCGGCACGCTTTTGATAATAGAGCCGCATCCCGTAATTAAAATGTGTCGAAGTATCGTAAGGAGCAAACCACAGCGCGCGGCGGTAAAGCGTATCTGCCTGTGCCGCGTCGGAGTTCGCTTGAGCGGCGGCATGGTACATCACGCTCACGCCGCGTGTCGCCGCGCCCGCCAGCATGACGAGCGTTAATATCAAGCCGCATAGCGCGCCGCGCCGGACGATTGATAAATTGACGCTCGACCAGTCTGTGAAAGCCGTATCGCGCCGCTCGACGATTGAAGACGGCTTCGCATGTTTTGCCGCTTGAGAGGTCACGACGGCGGCGGCGAAAAAGAAGATAAGACTTCCGCCCGTCCAGTGAAAGCCGAACGAACTCGCTCCGGCACTCAACACGAAGGCGCATAATCCACCGCCCGCGCCGAGTACGGGCAAAGCGAATTGCGTGCGGCGTAAAGCCAGCCAGAACGCGCGCACCAGCGCACAAGCGAAGAAGATAAACAGGAGCAAGCCAACCGCGCCTAGTTCGGCGGCGATTTGCAGGTATTCGTTATGAGCGCGTTCGACGACGCGATCTTCCACCAATCCGACAAGTGGATTATTCGTTCGCGTCGCGGCGAACTCGCGTCGCGCTTCCGGGAATTGTGCTTCGTAGTTACCCGCGCCGACGCCAATCACAGGATTATCTCGCGTCATCTGCCACGCCGCTCCCCATAACAACATACGAACTTGAGTGCTGTAATCGGTGGCATCCGTCGCGCGCAAGCGCGTCACGGCGGAAGCTCCTTCGCCCGTCGCTTTGAGGCTGATTTCTTGGGCGAATGTGACGAGGAAGAAGGCGAGAATCAGCACGCCGACACGCTTCGCATTCCGCCCCCGATGTTCGCGGCGGAGCAGCGTCGCACACGCGAAAACAAGAAGCGTCCCCGTCATCGCGCCGATTGCCGGAGCGCGCTCGAAAACAAATAAAATGCTCGACCACGCGACGAGACTGGTCGCGCCGCAAAGTATCGCTTGAGTTTTGCGCCGGACGTGCAGCGCGAGTCCCGCGAAAAGCGGTACGGCGACGGCGAGCATTTCGGCGAAGCCGCCGAAGCCGCGAAGCAAGGGATTTTCATTGAGGCGAACCGAGTGATCCGTCCACGTCCCGCCCGCGATAGATTCAATGATGCACGCGACGGAAAGCATCCATATCACGACACCGAGTACGCGAAGCGTCAGGCGCAATTTGCGCGGGTTGCGGACGACGCACATCATCAATGCCAGAAATACTATGAACACGCTCCACGCCAAGCCGTGTTGAAGCGCGTTGGCGACGTGGGTTGACCATACGGCGGAAAGCGTGTTCCACAAAGCGAAAATTGCTCCGGCAAACAACACGGACAATTCGATTGATGAAAATCTTAAATCCGAAATGCGGACGGTGAACATGCGCTTGAGTATTAAGCCGAGCGTCAGGCTAAGGATGAAAGACAGCGCGAGTTCTTGACGAAACGGCAAGCCGAGATTAACGCGCGGCAAGCCGTCGATGAAGGGCAACGGCAGGACGAGCGACCACAGCGCGGCGACTAGCCGGAGTGGGTCGCCGCTAACCTGCCGAAAAGTTTGTGTCAACCGGGATGACATGCTTATTCGTTTGAAGAATTAAGAAATTAAAGTAACTCACCTTACGCGGTGTAAGTATTTTGCGGCTCTGCCGCCTGATGTGCGGTGGGGCTTCGCCTCACCGCCGCGACACTTCCCCGACTTCTTCGAGGCTGTGCCTCGAACGCGGGCGGCGCAGCCGCCATAAGTTTCTATATGTCGCGCACACCAAGAAGTGGAGCGGAACAATCGTAGGGGCGGGGCTTGTCCCTGCCCGCCGCCCGGCTAGCGCGAACACGGGCGGGGACAAGCCCCGCCCCTACAATCTTCGCCAATCCACTTCTTGGTGTGTTCTCCATATAGGCGAGTCGGAAAGGCATAGCCTTTCCGCACATCAGGCGGCACAGCCGCAAAATTTAACCCGCCGCGTAAGGTGAGCAAAGTAAGAACAAAGAGCGGGAGCGTGAGCGTTGCTGCTCGCGCTCCCGCTAAAGGATTCAAATTGTGGTCAGAGGTTAGTTGCCGACTGCGGTACCCGTGACACCGGCAAGGTCTGTCGGGATGGCACCTAAGGTTGTTGAAGAGTAGATGACACCCGCGGCGTCCGTCACAAAACTGCGCGTGCCGGTTTTGTCAACGCCCGCTGTATCGGCAGGCACAGTACCCGCGACAAAGTTCGCCGGTGCGCCGGTCGCCGCCGCAATCGGGGTCGCAAGAAAGAAATAGCCGCTCTTGGCAGTTCCTGCGTTGAGTGCCGCCGCCAATCTGCCGTCAATCAGGTTCTCCGTGCCGAGTTGGGCAAGGGTCGCGTAACCGCCGTTGCCGACGGTCGCGGCGTAGCTGGCTTCGGAACTGTGAATTGTACGCACGCTCGATTGAGCGGATGCTTCGTTGGCGGCGCGACGCGAGGCGAGAAGGTTGGGGATGGCGATGGCGGCGATGATGCCGATAATCGCCACGACGATGAGGAGTTCGATAAGCGAGAAGCCCGCTTGTTTATTGTTCGTAGTCATTTGTGTGGTTAGCTCCTTGAGAGGGGTGTGAAAGAATTGGGATGGTTGGATTTTAACTTGTGACGCCAACGGTCGCTCGTAACACTCGTTAGTTTCGATTGCTCCGCGTGCTGCGGTTGCTATGGTCATTAACAAGCTTCGTGCCAGACTTGATGAACCGTAGAAATCGAATAAAAAGCGGCGATAATGTTTATTGAGCCTTCAAAGCTCGCGTTCAAAAACCTAATCGCACGTTACAAAAAAATGCTTTTAACGAAATTTGTTACCTGCGCGTTGACACTAATTGTCAGGGAAAGATGCGAGATTGAATTTTTGCGACGATGTTCGCCGCGCGCTTTGAGCCGGAAACGACGAGAGGTACACAAGCATTATGTGTACCTCTCGTCGTCTTTGAATGAGCAAGAATTAGTTGTTCAAAGCCGCGCTTGTGCCGTCTGTCAAAGACGTGGATGTTTCGTAATGCGTACCAAGATTTTCGCGGTCATTAAAGATTGCACCGGGCGTGTCAGTTCCAAAACGACGTGTTCCGGTTCGCGCTCCGACAGCAGTTTCAAAGGGTACTGCCGACAAAACAAAGAACGCTACTTGATTGTTACCGACATCGCGCGGGATGACCGTAGTTTTGAACTCGTAGCCGCTTTTACTTGAGGTGACACTGGTTGCATCACTACCGCGTAAGAGAGGGTCAATCAATCCTTCCGCTCCAAGTTCGCCCAAAACCGCAAAATCGCCTTGCCCGCGTGTTGCGGAATAGGTTATCTCGGCACTGACCAACGAGCGAATTGTTGAGATAGCCGACGCTTCGTTAGCGGCGCGACGCGAGGCGAGAAGGTTGGGGATGGCGATGGCGGCGATGATGCCGATAATCGCCACGACGATGAGAAGTTCGATAAGAGAGAAGCCACGCTCACGCGCTGATGTGGAAGTTTGAATCGGCATGAAGGAGTTCCTTAATTTGAAGGCGGGTTTGATATGAATCGCGGGCGAGACGGCGAGAACCGCACGCGCCACACGGAGCAATGACCATGCCATGCAATTATTGACCAATGAGATTTGTGGTGTCGCGGTGTCTGAAATCCGGTTAAAGATTTATCAAATGGCGGGTGTCGTTTAGATTCACGACGCGCACATAGCCGTCATCGCGGAGTTGAAAACGGGCGATGCCGCAATTCGCCGTCGCAATCCACACAGGTCGCAAAGTCGCGGCATCGAGCGCGCCCATGAGATGCAGAGCGAGGATGCCGATTGTTCCGGTGTGGGAAAAGACGGCGAGTGTGCCGCCCGCGTGGTCATCAAGCGCGCGGTCGAGTTCAAGGGCGGCGCGGTCGAGCATTTGACGATAGCTTTCACCGTTCGGCATGACGTGTTCAAAATCACGGCGCAAGAGCGCGGCGTACTCATCGGGGTGCGCCGCCGCCGCTTCTTCAAACGTCAAACCTTCCATCACACCGACGCCGCGCTCACGAAACGCCGCACGCTCGTTTATCTTCAATCCGGTGAGACGCGCGAGCGGTGCGGCGGTATCAACGGCGCGCGGCAAGTCGGACGAATAAATCGCGGTGACGCTTTCAAGCTTGAGAGCCTGCGCGGTCGCTTCGGCTTGGGCGTGACCGCGCGTCGAGAGCGGCGTCGCCGTGTGTCCGCCGAAACGCCCTTCGGTATTGCCTTGCGATTGCCCGTGACGGATGAGAAGAACGCGGGTGGTGATTGACATTGACAATCGAAGTTACGCGACGGCGGCGATTTCGGCTTTCAACTTTTCGGTTTGATAATGCGTGACAAGGGCGTTGATGGTTTCCAATAAATCGCCGTCCATAAAGAGGGCGAGTTGGTGAATCGTCAAGCCGATGCGGTGGTCTGAAACGCGGTTCTCTTTGAAGTTGTAGGTGCGAATCTTTTCGCTTCTATCGCCCGAACCGACTTGCGCGCGACGCTCCGAAGCCTGGGCTTCGTGTTGTTTGTTTTCCTCAAATTCTTGAAGTCGCGCACGCAAGACGCGCATCGCTTTCTCGCGGTTTTTGATTTGCGATTTCTCGTCTTGCATAGAGACGACGGTGTTGGTCGGGATGTGTGTGATGCGGACGGCGGAGTATGTCGTGTTGACGCTCTGCCCGCCGGGACCCGATGAACAAAACGTGTCTATCCGTAAATCTTTCTGGTCAATTTTAACGTCAACCTCTTCGGCTTCCGGCAAGACGGCGACGGTTATCGCGGACGTGTGGATGCGCCCTTGAGTTTCGGTTTGCGGCACACGTTGGACGCGATGCACGCCGGATTCATAACGCATCTTGGAATAAACATTGTCGCCTTCGATAATGGCGACTGCTTCCTTGATGCCGCCGATGCCGGATTCGGCAACGTCCAAAATCTCGAACTTCCACTTTTGACGTTCCGCGAAACGCGCGTACATACGCAAGACTTCGGCGGCGAAAAGCGATGCTTCATCGCCGCCCGTTCCGGCGCGAATCTCGACGACGACGTTCTTTTCATCGTTCGGGTCGCGGGGAAGTAAAAGGATGCGTAAATCTTCGTTGGCTTTATCGAGGCGCGTTTGCAAGTCGTCAACTTCGAGGCGCGCGAGTTCGCTCATCTCGGCATCGTCGGACAAATCAACAATCTCTCTCGCGCCCGCGAGTTCGGCGGTCAGGGATTTCAGTTCGCGGTACTTGGTGACGATTTCCCCCAACGAGCGATGTTGGCGCACGGTTTTCGTATAAGCCGTCTGGTCGCTTAACAGTTCGGGGGCTGAAAGCTCGTCGGTCAGGCTTTGGTATCGGGCTTCGATTTGGTCGAGTTTTTCAAGCATGATGTTTGGAGTTATATGAGTTTGATTAACCGCAGAGACGCGAAGGACGCAAAGGAAACGCAGAGGATTGTTTGAAAACAGATACAGAAACGCCGACGTTTTTGGAAGCGTGTCGGGCGAAAGCGTTCGAGGATGCTTTCGCCGCGCGCGTCGTTATAACGTCGGCGTTTTGCGTTAAGTGTGAGTCGCTAGTGTTGTGTACGGCGAGACATAAAAACTTGAATCGTAAAACTTACGCTCCGGCTTCGGCGGTCGCGGTTTCGGCTTTCTTGGCGTAGCGTTTGTTGAAGCGGTCAACACGTCCGGCGGTGTCAACGAGTTTCTGTTTGCCGGTAAAGAACGGGTGGCACGCCGAGCAGATTTCGACTTGCAAATCGTTCTTGCGCGTCGAGCCGGTTTGAAATGTATTGCCGCACGCGCACGCGACGTTGATTTGGTGGTATTCGGGGTGAATGTCTTGTTTCATGTTGGTTAAAAACCCTTCCTTAATTTCGGAGACGACACAGGTGAAAATTCGGCTTAAAATCGAACGGAGCATGGTACTTTTCAACCGCGAAAGCGTCAAGCCGCACGGCTTATGCGACGCGCACGCGGCACAAACTTTTTCGTTCAAACTACAACCGCTCACTCCAACTGGGACAAAACTTTAGATGCGAATAATAACGATTCCGGTGCAACCTGTGACCCGCGCGGCGTTCGCGCCTTACGGCGTACTGCTTGACCGTCGCGGTACAATTGAAATTGATGTGGATGGCGGGACGCCCGCGATGACCGGAGCGACTTCGGAGCATCGCCTGTTTCGCTTCTCGCATTTGGCGCGGCATCTTCGGACGATGCAGATGTTTTCGCCGCTCGCCGGAACGCGCACCGTCGTCGCCGTCGCCGCGCCGGGTGGGTTTGATAAGCATGATGCTCCGCGTCTTGAAACCGTGACCGCGTTTCTGATGGACGGCAAACTACCTTACGCGCTTCATCGCGGAACGTGGCACACGCCGCCTTTCGCCCTCGATGATTGGGCGTCATATACGGTCGTTGACCGCGCCGGAACGCTCGAAGACGATTACGAGATTTATGATTTCGCGTACAAGAATGATGTGCGGTTTGAGCTTTCGTTATAAGCTCGACTTTATCCATTTTGGAAACAGGGAACGTAAATAAAAGACTTAGCGTCACGATTATTCGCCAGACTTTTTGAATGTCAGTCAAAAAGTGGACATTCAAAAAGTCTGACGTTGAAAACAAAAGACTTATGCCTTCGGCGTTTCGGCTTCCTAAAAATGGATAAAGTCGAGATAAGAGCGTGTCTGAAAAGTTCGTGGAAGCCCCAACGGGGCGACATTCGATAGCCCGGCGCAAGCGCGCCGGATCAAAGGTCAGTTAAGCGATTCAGCCCTGAAAGGGCGAAATAGTTATGTCGCCCTTTCAGGGCTTGCCAATGATTATGTATGCGATACCTGTGGCGTTGCCACAGGCTACTGAATCTCGCCCCTTCGGGGCTTTGAACACAGCCTCTAAGCGGTTTCGTGAAGCATGTACGTCTTCTATTTCTTCGCCTCGCTCATCGTCTTGCAAGGCATCTTTTCACTGCGCGGCGGTTTCCGATTTCTCACATTTGTGCGCGGCGAAATGAAGCGGACGGAAGATAAGACTTATCAACCGTTCGCTTCCATCATCGTGCCGTGTCGCGGGCTTGACCAAGGTTTGATGATGAACTTGCGCGCACTGTTCAATCAAAATTATCCGACTTATGAACTCGTGTTCGTGGTTGATAATGAAAACGATGCGGCATTGAAAGTGATTGTGGAAGCGCGTGATGAGTGCGGTTCGCGTGCGCCCGCTTCGCGCATCGTCATCGCCGGAAGCGCGGACGGGTGCGGGCAGAAAGTTCACAACTTACTTAGGGCGGTTGATGAAGTTGACGCGCGGTGCGAAGTCTTCGCCTTCGTGGACAGCGACGCGCGCCCGTCTCCGGCATGGTTGCGCGCACTCGCCGCGCCTTTGAAAGATGAGCGTGTGGGGGCGAGACCGGGTATCGTTGGTTTGTGCCGGTGGGCGGCGGTTTCGCGTCGCATCTGCGTTCGGTGTGGAACGCTTCGGTTGCTTCGGCTTTGGGGGCGAACACGCGAACCAACTTTTGTTGGGGCGGGGCGACGGCGATGCGACGCACGATGTTTGAAGATATAAACATCCGCGCGGCGTGGCGCGGCGCACTCTCCGACGACTTCGCCATCACGCGCACACTGCGACGCGAAGGACGTTCGATATACTTTGTGCCGCGATGTCTGACTCCATGTTTCGAGGATTGTAGTTTTACCGAATTGCTCGAATTTACGACCCGACAAATGAAAATCACGCGCGTCTATGCCGCACACCTGTGGCGTGCAGTGTTAATTTCCGGCTTGCTGTTCGTCGCGGTTTTTTACTTCATGCTCGCGCTTTCAGTGGCACAAATTGCGCGTGGAGTGCGGTTGCCCGTGCCTTTAATTTTCGTCGTCGTGATGTTCGCGCTCGGAGCGGGCAAAGCCTATTTGCGCTTGCTCGCATTGCGCGCGGCGTGGGCGCAAGACGCGACACTCGAAGTCGTACCGTGTCGCCCTTCGACGATTTTGGCGCATACGGTTTTGTGGACGCTTTCATCAATTCTTTATGTCTATAACGCCCTCGCCGCCCTCATCTCGCGCCGCATCGTTTGGCGCGGCATCGTGTACAATCTGGTTTCACCGCACGAAACGATTATCGTCAAAGATTGAAAAGGGGAACGCTTTTTGACGCACGATTAAAAATTGATTTATGGAAAAGCAAAGCGAAGAAAGCACACAGCAAACTGCGCGCAAAAGCGGCTTGATTTACGGAGCGGTGATGTCGCTCGTGTTCTCCGTGTTGTCATGTTTGCTCGTCGGGTGGCTGCTCGATAAGTATTTCGAGACGAGTCCGTATCTCGTCGTCGTGGGTATTCTTCTCGGTGCGGTCGCCGGATTTTACCAATTCATACGAATGATGTCGCGGATTAATTGATGTTAAGTGAAAGGCGAGGTTGATGCCGATGGTCAAGCACCATGTTCTAAGCGAATACATCGAAAGCGCGTTGGCGCAAGCTGAATACGATAAGTTGGAAGATGGGAGTTTCGCGGGAAGAATACCTTCTTGTAAAGGTGTGTTGGCTTTTGCGACGACGTTGCGCGAGTGCGAAAACGAATTGCGTTCGACATTGGAAGATTGGTTGTTGGTCGGGCTGAAACTCGGACATGAACTTCCGGTGAAATCTTCGGCGTCGAACTCGACACTTGACCATGCGGGCGGGTACTATCTCCTGTTTTGAAGTTCACGGAATTTGACAATGATGTTGACCACATAGTGTTCGTGCCGGATGACGGGGAAGCGGCGCGGATGAATCGGCGTATGCGACGGGTGGCGATGTGGACGGTGATAATCGTCACAGCCGTCAGTGCATGTTCCGCGTCGTGGCGCGTGACGACGGGGTTATTACTCGGCGGTGTGTTGTCGCTCTTAAATCACAAGTGGTTAAGCGCATCGGTAAAGCAGATGTTCGCGGACACGGAAGCGAAGGGCGTGCGCCCTAAGCTTACACTCGCGGGTTATGTGTGGCGATACTTCGTAATTGTCTTTGTGGTCGGTGCGGCTTATATGTTGGATTTTGTTTCTTTGCCCGCGACGCTCGTCGGTTTGTGTTCGTTTGTGGTCGCGGGTTTTATCGAAGCTTTGACGCAAATTTATTTGATGTTTATCAAACGAAGGGAAGTGTGATTTTGATGTTTGCGATGCTGGCTGAAGGCGGCGGTCACGGGACGCCCGCGCTCGTCGAATTTGTTAATCACTACATAGGCGAACCCGTGCATCATTTTCAGATGACGTACACCGTGCCTTTGTGGAATCGTTTGTTCGACGCGCTCGGCGTACAAACCAACGCCGAAACCTTGTTCGGACCTTATTCGCCGGAAACCGCCGTGCCGTGGTGGACGGTGATGTTCGTTTTGGCGTGCGTTATCAGCTTGACGTTGATTTGGATTTTCAAAGGCAAGCTGACGGATGAGCCGGACAACGGGCAACAGTTTTTGGAAGTCGTGATGGAGAAGTTTCGTAATCTCTTGCGCGATATTGTCGGACCGCACGGCATGAAATACTTGCCCGTCGTGGCGACGTTCGGCGTGCTGATTTTCGTCTCGAACGTTCTCGCGTTCATACCCGGACTTTTGCCGCCGACGGCAAGCGTCAATACGACGTTCGCGCTCGGTATCACGTCGTTCATTTATTACAACTACATCGGCATTAAAGAGAACGGCATCTTCGGACACCTCAAGCACTTCATGGGTCCGGTGCTGTTCATCGCCCCGATGTTGTTCGTCATCGAACTCATCTCGAACTTCGTGCGTCCCGTCTCGCTCGGCATACGTCTGTTCGGCAACATCTTCGCGGATGAGCAGGTCGCGGCGACGATTGCGAATCTTTATCCGCCGTACACGAACTGGATTTTGCCCGTGTTCGTGATGCCGCTCGGCTTATTCGTTGCGTTCATGCAGACGTTCGTGTTCGTGTTTCTCTCGGTCTTGTACGTCGCCGAAGTCTCGCATGAGCCGCACTCAGACCACGCGCACGACGCCGGACATCAGGCAATGGAAACCGATGATTCGCCGGAAGGCGCACGTTTGACTGCGCCGGTTTAAGTTTTGTTCGCACGACAAAAAGCGTTTCGAGCGACGATGCAATCGGGCAACGCACGTTGAAACGCACAACCTGAAATCGGCTGGCAGAAGTTGCACGCGAAAGCGTTTGTGACATGATAAGTGGAAAACGCGATTTTAGAATATAAGCCGCCGTCGCTGGCGCGTCGTTCTCCATAGATGAGTCAACGGCGAATACCGGACGGACGGCGAAATAATATGCGGTGCGACCTTTCGCTTTTATGTTCAACGCAATGATGCGCTATCTGTGCAAGCCTCTTAAACATACGGAGAAAATTATGAACAATTTACGAAAAGTATTCTTCGCTCTCGTCGGAGTTCTCGCATGGGCGAGCGTCGCCACGGCGCAAGGTCTGGAAGCGGCGGGCGGTGGTGTGGTTAGTGCCGATAATGCTTTCAGCGTCAGCAAGTATGTCGCTATCGCCGCCGGTATCGGCTTCGCTTTGGCGGCGGGTCTCGGCGCAATCGGTCAGGGTCGCATCGGTGCGGCGGCGGTCGAGGGCGCGGCACGCAATCCCGGCGCGGCGGGTCGCATCCAAACGATTATGATTCTCGGTCTGGTCTTCATCGAGTCGCTCGTAATCTTCACGCTCGTTATCATGTTCGCCATCGTCAACGCGCAAGGCTAAACACGAATTTCGCGCGGTCACAGTTTGATGCAGTGGGGCAAGTTCTTTATTATCGAACTTGCCCTTTTTAATTCCTTAACTCACGCCTGCGCGGTTAAGGATTTACAGCCCGATTCATCGGGCTTTCCGCCGCAGGCGGTTGATAGCCACGCGATTCATCGCGTGGTCGCTTTCAAGCAGAAGACGAAAGGACGTTTTAACGTCCTTCTCCCGGTGGCTTAAGCCAGCGGATTACAAGCCCGGTGAACCGGGCTAAGAATCATTTCCCTGTACTGACCACGCGATAAATCGCGTGGCTATCAACCCACAGGGAAAGCCTCGTGAACGAGGCTGAAAACCGAAACTGCGCGGGCGTGAGTCCTTAAACCTTGCGGAAGAAATGCGGAACAATGATGAAGAAATGCCCTAAGTGCAATCGAGAATATGAAACGACGAACACTTTGTGTCCGGTTGACGGCACGATTTTGGAGCGTTCGACGGATGAACTTTTAGGGCAGACGCTCGCCGGAAAGTATCGCATAGAGGAATACATCAACGCGGGCGGCATGGCTTCCGTGTATCGCGCGACGCACGTTTTGATGGACAAGCGCGTCGCGGTAAAAATTCTTCACGCGAGTCTCGCCGCCGATGATACGACGGTCGCCCGCTTCACACGCGAAGCGAAAGCCGCGTCGCGTATCTCGCACCCGCACGCCTTAAACGTCACCGACTTCGGCGAAAGCGATAACGGCGTCGTGTACCTCGTGATGGAATACCTCGACGGGCGCACGCTCAAACAGGTTATCAACGAAGAATCTCCGCTCGCCCTGACGCGCATCTCGGAAATCACGCGGCAGGTTTGCGATGCCCTCGACGCGGCGCACGCCGAAGGAGTCGTGCATCGTGATTTGAAAAGCGACAACATCATGCTCGGTGAAGTCGGGACGTTTCACGATTGGGTCAAGGTCTTGGATTTCGGCATCGCCAAAATTCAAGAACCCCTTGGCACGCCAGACGCGAACCTGACCGCACCGAACATCGTCATCGGCACGCCGCACTACATGTCGCCCGAACAGTGCGCGCAATCCGCGACGATTGATTACCACACAGACATCTATTCTTTCGGCATCATCCTGTTTGAAATGTTGACCGGACATGTTCCGTTCACAGGCGATTCGGCGACGGCGGTGATGATGCAACACCTGCAAGAACCCGCGCCGTCAATCTTAAACGAACGCCCGGACTTGCCGCCCGCAATCAACAAAATCGTCGAACGCGCGCTTGCCAAACAACCCGAAAACCGCTTCGAGAGCGCGGGCAAGTTGGCGGAAGCCTTCGCGGTCGCGGTCGCGGAGATTGTCGAAATCGAACGTGCGGATGCTCAAACCGCCATCGTCGCGTCGAGTGTGAACGATGAATCCGCGACGCCCACCGACTCGAACGCCGTGTCGCGCCTGACTGTTCAGATGAACGACGATGACGCGACGCTTTTACAACAACCCGCGCCGGTTGATGCAATCGTCACGCCCGCTGAAAGAGTCGCCGCCGCGTATGCCAACGCCGCCGCGAGTGAGCAAGCGGTGCGTGCGACAAGCGGCATCCCGTGGCGATTCGTCGTTCCCGTCGCGCTAATCATCCTCATTGCCGTCGGCTTGTACGCGACGGGAAATTTACCTCTGGGTGGCAACGCAAACACGGCTTCGCCCGCCACCACGAACACCGCACCACTCAAGGCTGACCCGCAGAGCCAACCCGTGACGCCTTCAACCGCGACGGCTTCCGGCGAAAGCGAGCGCAACTTAAACGTGCGTCCCGTCGCGCCGACGATTCCCGAAAGTTCTGCGTCGGGCGAGACTTCGACAACAGATAACACCGATGCCATTGAAGAATCACCCGCGATTGATGACACGCTCAACACCGAAGGACGCGACACCAATACCAACGGCGAAGCGACAATCATCTCTAATCAAAACGCGAACAACAACGACGAAGCCACCGTTGAACCTACATCAACGCCCGCCAATCGCAACACTGACACACCGCGCACAGTGCCGGGCGTTCCCGTCATCACCGCGCCGCGCCCGACACCTTCGCCGTCTGCTGCCTCACCGCGCCCGACTCCGCGTTTATTTTCGACGATTACGGGTGAACCCAAGCCGACGCCCGAACCGCGTTGAGACGATGAAGAACGGACATCATAAAATCATTTTTGTCGGGCGTTCAATTTAGCCTCTATCATCTGAATCAACCGCTCCGCTTCATCAATCGCAAACTCGACATCAACGATTAAGCACGGCAGGGTGAAAGGCAAGCCGCGCAGTTTAACCGCGTCTTTAGCGGTCGTCAGTACCGCTTGCGCTCCGTGTCCGCGTGCATGGCGTTCAATCTTCGTGATGTCGTCGGGCGTGTAACGATGATGGTCGGGGAACGCGGACGTATCAAACACTTGCCAGCCGTCGCCTCTTAAATGATTGACGAAGTTGCCTGGATTGCCAATCGCACATAGGGAGGCGACGGGTTGCCGCATCAAGTCACGCACATCATTTTGCGATGATGAACCCGCGAGCGAAAGCACGCGGCGTGTTTGTGTGCGTGCGATAAAGATGGGGCAGCTGTCGCTTTCGAGATTGAGTTTGGCGATGATGCCTGATGTGTCCGCGACTTGTTCGGTGCGCGTCAGGATGATGGCATCGGCGCGGCGCAGAGCGGACAGAGGTTCGCGCAAACGTCCGCGCGGCAGAAGATGCCCACTGTTGAAAGGATTCGTCGCGTCAATCGTCACGATGTCGAAGTCGCGGCGAACGCGAAAGTGTTGGAAGCCGTCATCGAGAATAAACAGACGTGAATTGAAATCTGTGTGTGCCTGACGCGCGGCGGCAACCCGGTCTGTGTCGCTGATGACGGCGGCGATGCCGAGTAATTGTTCCGCCAGCAAAAGCGGTTCATCGCCGCCATGCGCGACATCGGCGAGGATGTGATGACCGTCGGAAACGATGACGCGCTCAAGTTTGCCGCCCGAAGAAGAAGGCTTGCGCCCGTAACCGCGAGAGAGGATGCAGAGCGGAATCGAAGTTTTTCGATGAGCGATGTTGATGTCGTCGGCGTGCGCCGTGAAGTCGTGTGGCTTGAAATGAGGCGCGAGATTTTCGGCAAGCCAGCGCACCAGAGGCGTCTTGCCCGTGCCGCCCGTCGTGATGTTGCCGACGCTGATAACGGGCGCGGGCAATGTGTGGCTTGGCAGAGTTCCGCGACGATAAAGCGCAGCACGCACAGATACGCCCACGCCGTAAAGCGAAGCAAGCAGGGAGAAAGGCGAAAGGCGAAAGTCGAAAGTCGAAAGTGAAGGCGGTTTGTTTTTATTCATCCTTCGTCCTTGCGCCTTTGCCCTTATCGCCGTCCACCATAAAGAGCGGTGCGATGAAATCTAAGGTGCGTGAGGTCGCGCCGCGATTGCGTGTGATGACGTGATGGGCGTTTGATATGAGTTGGGCGCGGTGCGGTTCGTAGTTGAGTAGGTCGCGCATCGCGGCGAGGAGTGATTGTGTCGCGTCGGCGTCGGATACGGACGCGGGAAGTTGGATGAAGGCGTCGGCTTCACGAAACTCTTGTGTGATGTGGGCGAAGTTGGCGGTGTGCGCGCCCGTGATGACGCACGCTCCGGCGGCGGCGGGTTCGAGAATGTTGTGACCGCCGCGCGGGGCGATGCTGCCGCCGACAAAGACAATTTCGGCGTGACGATACACTTCGGCGAGTTCACCGATTGAATCAAGCAAGATGATGTCGCTTGTCGCATCGTTTGGTAAAGGCGCGGCACTGCGGCGTGAGTATGACGCGGTGTGTTTTTGGATTAACGCCGCCACTTCCGCGAAGCGTTCGGGGTGGCGCGGGGCGATAATTAAACGCGGGCGCGCAGTTGGTGAGAGAAGGGAATCATTAAGAAGCGAACTGAAAGCCGCGAGCATGATTTGTTCTTCCGTGTGGTGCGTGCTGGCGGCGACGATGAGCGGGCGCGCCGCCTCAAGTCGAAAGCGTTCGCACAAGTCGCGCGCATCGCTCACATTTTCCGTGACATCGAATTTGACGTTGCCCGCGATTTTGACCAGCGAGGCATCCAGTCCGAGTGAAGCGATGCGCCCCGCGTCCGCGTCGGATTGCATCACGGCGACTGATAAATCGTTCACGACGCGCCGCATGAAAAACCTAATGCGCCCGTATCCGCGCATTGAACCTGACGACAGACGCCCGTTGACGAGCGCGACGGGGATTGCGCGTCTGTGGCATTCACGCAAAAAGTTCGCCCACAATTCCGTTTCCATGATAAGCACGACGCCCGGATTGATGCGACGAAGTGCGCGCCGCACGCTCCACGCCCAATCAAACGGAAAGTAAATAATCAGCGTCGTAATGTCACCAAACTGCGCCTGTGCGGTGCGTTGTCCGGTCAGCGTCGTGGTCGAGACGACGATGCGGAAGTGCGGATGCCGCGCCAAAAGTTCCGCGACGACGGGACGCGCCGCCATCGTCTCACCAACCGAGACACAGTGAACCCACACGACGGGACGCGCCGCGTCAAACTCAACACGCGGAACTGCACCCGTGCGTTGCCAAAAGCCCGCCGCGTACTTGCCATGCCGAATCGCATCAAGCACGAAGCGCGGCAGAAGAATGAGAAACGCGAGAGTGAGGAGAAGGCTGTATGTGAAATACACGAGAAGCAGAGCTTAGTTGATAGTTGATAGTGGATAACGGATAGTTTGAGAACAGCTTCTTCACTATCCACTATCCGTTATCCACTATCAACTAAGTTTTCGCTCTTTCGAGGTATTTCCCTTCAATCGGGTCAACGCGAATGCGGTCGCCTTCGTTGACGAACGGCGGGACGGAAACCGTGACACCGTTTTCTAGGAGCGCGGGTTTGTTGACGTTCGAGACGGTCGCGCTTTTTAATGTCGGGTCGGTGCGCGTGACGGTAAATTCCAGAGACGGCGGAAGATCAATGCCGATGGGCGCGCCTTCGTAAAATTCGGCTTGAATGTGGATGCCGGGCGTGAGCCACTGCGCGGCGTCGCCCAAGTCTTCTTCGGTCAGGGCGGTCTGTTCGTAGCTCTCCGTGTTCATAAAGTGATACTGCGAACCGTCGGCATAGAGAAACTCCATCTCGTGTTGTTCAAGCGCGGCTTTCTCAACGGTATCATTGGAGCGGAAGCGATGTTCAAACGATGCGCCGGTGCGTATGTTGCGAAGTTTCGCCTGCACCATCGCGCGCAAGTTGCCGGGTGTGTGATGACGAAACTCCATGATTTTGCACGGCGCGCCTTCAAAGACGATGACCATGCCGCGCCGGATTTGGGTTGCGGAAATTGCCATTAAAAATTTTTACTCTCCGTTGAAATTATTACCGACGGACGAAAGCGTTTTTATCAACGCTTCAAAATTGCGGTAAGTGTTTGGTATTGAATGAACCTCAGTCTAACGAGAGGCGCGGGTTTGTGTCTAGCCAGAAGGATACAGGCAAAGAAATCACACTCCGCACTTCCGATTTTCTTCGACGAGTTCCGCTTCGTCTAATTGCGTGGGGTTATAACAGACTTTGGCGGGTGCGGCGACTGTGAAAGCCATGCCTGCCGCCTTGTTCATCGTCGTTGTGCGAGTGAACGATTCATTGTTGACTTTATATCTAAAAGTGATGCGAATGTTGTCGGTAGTACGGTCGCGGTAAATATCTTGACCTCTCCCCCGACTCGTATAAACTTCAATAACTTGGGCGGGAGTTTCGGCAATCATCCGTGCGCGTCGTTGGTCATCTTGGCGAAAAGCGTAGTAGGTCGCTGTACCACTGACGCAGATAACAATTAACAGACAAAGAAATAAAATATTTTCTCGTTTGTTCTGATTCATTTAAGTTTGCGATGGGCGAAGCCAATGTTCAGACCAATCATCGAAATCAGAGACTTCTTCACCGTCCACAATCAACGTGTATAAGTGTTCGGCGGGAAAGTCGTTGAGACGAATCACACATCGCTCGCCTTCAAAGTTTGCGACGAACGGATGAAACGGGTCGGAAGATTTTTTCCAAATAATTCTTCGTTTCAACATCGCTTTAGGCTGCCTTTAATCTGGCGAGGATTTCGTTTGTTTCTAAGTTCAACTTATCTATCTCGTCTTGGTCGCGCATCATCTTTTCGTTGGCGCGTTTCATCTCCGCGAACATCTCATTAACCGTCGCTTCGTAGTCGGTGTCGTCGTCGGCAGTGATGTCGGGCGTGATTGTTTTACTCATGATTTTAATAACCTCTGAAACGGATTTTCAGCACAACTGAATTCTGTGGCTTAAAGTGTTTATGCCGCGCGTGCTTTCTGTGTGCGACGGGTGCGGGCGACGTGTTCGAGCCAGTCTTGGGCTTCCTTGTAGCGCGGGTGGCGAGCTTCTTCGGTGCGGAAGGTGCGTGTGTGATAAAGCCGTCTGCCGCCGACGATGCGGGCGGGGTGTTTGATGTGGAGCATTTCGTGAAAGAGAATGTATTCGACGAACCATCGGGGAACATCGGGTGAATCTAGGGTTTTGGAAATGACGATAGTTTCGTATGCGGCGTCGTGATGACCGAGTATGCGGCGCGTGCGTGTGCGCGACCATGAGAGCGTCGGTTTTTCAATCGCGCTGTCGAACATCTCGCGGTTGACGCGGGTGAACATCGTATCAAGGTTGTATGTGTGACCTTTGGCACTCGTGATGATTTTGCGTCCGCGACGGCGGCGCGCGAGGTCTGAAGCGCGCAAACTTTCGGGCGAGCAAGCATAGTCACGATACGTTCGGTTGTGCGCGTCGGAAACTTTTTTGCGAAGCAGTTTGGCGACGAGGATAAAGGCGAGGGCGTGGTGGATGCCCGTCGGAGCATCACGGAAAATATCGGAGATGCGAACGTAGATGCGCCCTTGACGCAGGCGAATCGTGTGATGGATTCCGGCGTAAGGATAGAGGCGGACATCTATTTCGGGTGCGAGTCGCGTCGGGGCGAGTGTGTGTAAGGCTTCGCGGTAGAGCAGTGCAAGTTGCGGTTGCATTTCGGATGAGGTCGGCATAAAAGCACCTAAAAATGGTAAAAACAGGTTAATACACAGTGTGAGAGCGATAATCGTGCGCCGCCCGAAGCGGTGCTGTCAACCCGCCTGAACGTCTTGTGATAAGGGTTAAATTGAACGAATGAAAGCGGATTGCGCGATTTTCCGATGCTCCGCTATACTGACCCGAACGCATCAGAAGCGTTTCCGGCATTCCACACAACCGTTTTATTAAATTTCAAAGATGGCAATATCGTCTTCCAACTCTGCCGAATGGCAGCCCGACGCCCGCGCGCAAATCGTTCTGGCGTGGATTATCAAAGAACATCTCGTCACGGGCGAACCCGTCGGGTCGCGCACCGTCGCGGAATTGTGCGCCGCCACCGGCGGCTGGAGTCCGGCGACGATTCGCAACACGATGGCGGAACTCGAAGATGCAAACCTCGTCGAGCAACCGCACACGAGCGCGGGGCGCGTGCCGACGGATAAAGGTTATCGCTTTTTCGTTGACCATCTAGTCGCGCGTGAGAAAGGCTTGTCGCGCAGTGATGTCGCCCGCGTCAACCGCGTACTTGGAGCGGCGGAAGCGAGAGGTGAATCGGGGAAATTGATGGGGCGCGTTTCGCATCTGTTAAGTCAACTCTCCGATAGCGTCGGCATCGTCATCGCCCCGCCACTCGCGGGCAACGCCTTACAGCACATAGAGTTCGTGCAGTTGTCGGATAAGCGCGTTCTTGTCGTGCTGGTGTTCATGCCGAACATCGTGCAGAACCGCGTGATACGACTTGACGAACCTTTGACGCAGGCGGAACTCGAACGCACGGCGCGCTACCTGAACGCCGAATATAGCGGCAAGAGTCTGCTTCAGATTCGCGCCGAGATTTTGCATTCAATGCAGGAGGAGAAGCGGCTTTACGACCAACTCGCGCGCACCGCGATGATGCTCTGCGAACGCAGTTTGGAAGTCGCGGAAGAAACGACGGAGGACGTTTATATTGACGGAGCCTCAAACATTTTGACGAAGCCGGATTTCAATGATATGAACCGCGCCGGTGAACTGCTGCGTATGCTCGAAGAGAAATCGCGGTTGATTGCGATTCTCAATGAGTGCATCAACCGTAGCGGCGCGCCGGGCGGAGCGTGGGGCGATGTGCGCGTCGCCATCGGGCGCGAGAACGCCGCGCCGTCAATGCAAACCTGTACGCTCGTCACTGCGTCGTATCGCATCGGCACGGGCGGAAGTTGCGGCACACTCGCCATTGTCGGTTCGATGCGAATCGAATACGGGCGGACGATGGCACTCGTCAGTCATCTCGCGCGCTCAATCGAACGCTCGTTATGTGACGATGTATGATGTGGTGATGGGTGATGCTTTTGTTATTTTCAAATTCGGTTAAGAACGGATAGGTGCTGACTTGGACGATGCCACAAATTCCCCGCGTCACGACGGCGGCGAGACTCAAGACGGTGCGGCGGAGCGCGACACCGAGGTCTATGATGTCACGGATGCCGATGCGATGTTTGACTTGGAAAGCTTTGCCGCCGCCGCTATTGCCGATACGACGGAAGCACGCGCAGAGGAGCAACCCGCCGCGACGCACGACTCGACTAACGCCGATAACGCAAAACCAGTTGACGCGAAACAGGTTGATGCGAAAGAACAACCTTCGCTGGGAAGCGATGCGGCGGGACCTCTAATGATTGAATTGATTGCGACGCGCGCCGAACTGCGGCGCGTCGAAGGCGAGTTGGAACAGCGCGCAGAAGACGCGAAAGGAATTGATGCCGAACGGGTAGAGATGCTTGACCAGCAAGCGCGTCTGAAAGCCGACTTCGATAATTTCCGTCGTCGCGCCGAACGCGCACGCACCGAAACTTACGGGCAAATCGTCGGTGAAGTCGTCGGCAAATTGCTTCCCATCGCGGACAATTTGCGGCGCGCACTCGACACGGCAGAGATGGGGGCGGCTAATCGCTCGCTGGAGTTGGAACAGTTCACGCAAGGCATCGAACTCATTCACAAACAGTTGAGCGACACGCTTAAAATTTACGGAGTCGCCGCGATTCCCACCGTCGGCGCGACCTTTGACCCGAACGTGCATGAAGCGATTGCACTTGAAGATTCGGATGAATTTGACTCGAATACGGTGATTGCCGAAATCGTGCGCGGCTATACGCTCGGCGGTAAATTACTGCGTCCCGCAATGGTCAAAGTCGCCAAGTAAGTTGATGACCCGAAGCGGCAAACGACTCATCGAACGGGGCGTCATAGGCGGCAGACAACCCGCTTATAATTTAATTGATGAAAAGCAACGTGAGTACATTTTAGGCGAGTTCAAAGCTATTGGCGGCGACCCCGCTATTTTGGCTTTTAACGAAGGTTCATTCACCGGATACGATGATGCCGCCGATAAAATCAACATTAAGGGAAATATATTTCCACGCGAAACAGAGTCGCATCCCCGTTCAAGAATGGGTGTTCGGGCGGTATTGGCACATGAACTCGCGCATCGTCGTTACCGTTTCACGCCGCTTAGACCCGGCAGTTGGAACGATGAATTTCGCACCAGCTACTGGGCGGCAAAGAACATTCCGAACCTATCGAAGCGCGACCGTGCCGACCTTATCAATGATGCTATGATGAGGGCGGACGAAGCGCAACAAAGTTTTCGCCGCTTGAATGCCGTGATGAAAAGTATTTTGCGAGGTGAATATGAACCTAAGTAACGTCGAACGTGAAGGACTATCAATTGAGGCTCGTACAGGCAGTGTCAGAGAATCGAACCACGCGGAGCTTGCGTACATGGAGTGGCGAAGCACAGGCAAAACTGATTTAAGATGTCTGCGATGCGGCGGACACTTCAAGTTTGAGAGTTGGGAAAGCGCGTATCGAATAACCTGCGAAAATAAAGATTATAGCCGCACTGTGCGCGGCATCTGACCTCTTTTCGCGCTCACATTAAACCTGACAGAAGGAAAGTGAGTTGTGTTTTGAAGACCGAATCTCAAATCAAAACGCGACGCAAAATTAAATAGTAGTTGAAATTTCTGCTCGCGGCTTGTTAATGTAGTCGGGCGGTAATCCTTAACCGCTCTCTCCTGCCGCCAGCCATTCAGGTCTTTCCTCCGCCGAACGGCTCGCCACATCTTCACTTCGTCATCTGACCTCATCAAAAAAGAATATCAGTTATGGGAAAAGTCATCGGCATAGACTTGGGTACGACCAACTGTTGCGTCGCCGTCCTCGAAGGCGGCACGGTGCAAATCGCTCCGAACAAAGAGGGTGGACGCACGACGCCTTCGGTCGTCGGTTTCACGGACAAAGGCGAACGTCTCGTCGGGCAAATCGCCAAGCGACAAGCCGTCACCAACGCCGCCAATACCGTGTACGCCGTCAAGCGTTTGCTCGGACGCAAGTTCAATTCGCCCGAAGTTCAACGCGCGCTTGAGACTTCCGCGTTCGAGATTGTCGATTCGTCAAATGGCGATGCGCGGCTTCGCGTGCAGGGGCGCATCTATTCGCCGCCGGAGATTTCCGGCATCGTGCTTCAACGCCTAAAAGCCGCCGCCGAAGACTTCTTAGGCGAACCCGTGACCGAAGCCATCGTCACCGTTCCCGCCTACTTCGACGACACACAACGCCAAGCCACGAAGGATGCCGGAAAAATCGCGGGCTTAAACATCGAACGCATCATCAACGAACCGACCGCCGCCGCTCTCGCTTACGGATTGGATAAAAGCGGCTCGGAGTGTATCGCCGTTTATGATTTGGGCGGCGGCACGTTCGACGTTTCAATCTTGGAAATCAACGACGGCGTGTTTGAAGTTCTTTCCACTTCCGGCAATACGTTTCTGGGTGGTGAAGATTTCGATGAACGAATCGTGCGCTGGATGGCGGAAGAGTTTCAGAACGAAACGAGTATTGATTTGCGCGGCGACCGCCTTGCGATGCAACGCTTGAAAGAAGCCGCCGAACGCATCAAGTGCGAGCTTTCATCTTTGACGGAAGCGAACGTCAACCTGCCGTTTATCGCGGCGGACGAAACCGGACCTAAACACTTTATACGCACCTTGACGCGCGAACATTTCGAGTCGCTCATCTCCGACCTCGTGGAGCAGACCATCGAACCGTGCCAGAAAGCCTTGTGGGACGCGAAGCTTCAACCGTCGAACATCTCGAAGGTTTTGCTCGTCGGCGGGCAGACACGTTCACCGATTATCGCGCGCACGGTCAAAGAGATTTTCGGTCGAGAGCCGTCATCGGAAATCAACCCCGATGAAGTCGTGGCGATGGGGGCGGCGATTCAGGGCGGCGTGATGACGGGCGATGTCAAAGACATCGTACTGTTGGACGTACTTCCATTATCTCTCGGAGTCGAAACGCGCGGCGGATTATTCACGAAATTGATTGACCGCAATTCGACGATTCCACTTCGCAATAGCTTGACGTTCACGACGGTGATAGATAATCAAGCGTCGGTCGAACTTCACATTTTACAGGGCGAACGCGAAGTCGCATCCGGCAATCGCAGCCTTGGCAAGTTTGAGATGATTGGTATTCCGCCCGCTCCGCGTGGTGCGCCGCAAATCGAATTGACGTTTGAGGTTGATGCCAACGGGATGTTGAACGTCGCGGCGCAAGATAAAAACTCCGGCGTCCAACAGCAAATGAGAATCACGCCGTCAAGCGGTTTATCGTCCGATGAAATTGACCGTTTGATAACCGAAGCGGCACTTTCCGCCGAAAGCGACCGCCGCATGAAAGAAATGATTGCGTTGCGAAATCGTTTAGAGAGTCTTGTCCGCAACACGCAACGCACTTACAACGAATATGGCGACGTGCTTTCACCCGACGAACGCGAAGACGGCAAGCGGTCTTTGCAGGAAGGCATGAACGCCGTGCAGTCCGAAGACCCCGACGAAGTGCGTCATGCCCTCGCCGTGGTCGAGAGATTAGCCGAGCATTTAACGATGGCGATGTTGAGCGGAGCGGTATAACCGGAGTAATGAGTGATGAGCGATGAGTGACAAGTCATTGAGTGACGGGATAAACTTTCCGGTGAAATAAAACATCTGAACTCTTTGTACTCATCACTCATCACTCATTATTCATCATTTTAGTTTATGTCCAAACGAGATTATTACGAAATTTTAAGCGTTAGCCGCACCGCCACCGACCAAGAACTCAAAACCTCTTACCGCAAACTCGCCGTCAAGTATCACCCCGACAAAAATCCCGGCGACCATGAAGCCGAAAACAGCTTCAAGGAAGCCGCCGAAGCGTATTCGATTCTGTCCGACAAAGAACAGCGTGCGCGTTATGACCGCTTCGGACACGAAGGCGTGAGCGGCGCGGCGGGGGCGGGCAACTGGGGAGCGTCCGGTTTCGGCGGCGGCATCGAAGACATTTTGGGTGACCTGTTCGGATTCGGCGACGTGTTCACGCGCGGGGCGAACGGCGGCGGGGCGCGTCGTGCGAACGCCGCGCAACGCGGGTCGGATTTGCGTTACGACCTTGAAATATCTTTGGAAGAAGCGGCGGAAGGCGTCAGCGCGCCGCTTCGCATTCCGCGCCTCGAAGCGTGCGATGTGTGCAAGGGTTCGGGGGCGAAAGCCGGGACGCAACCCGAAACCTGCGCGACGTGCGGCGGGGCGGGACAGGTTCGTTATCAACAAGGCTTCTTCGCCGTCGCGCGCACCTGTTCGACGTGTCAGGGTTCGGGGCGGACGGTGAAAAGTCCATGCGAGAATTGTCACGGCGCGGGGCGCATCGAACGCGAGAAGACATTGGACGTGCGGATTCCGGCGGGCGTCGAAACGGGTTCGCGGCTTCGCATCACGGGCGAAGGCGAAGGCGGTCTCAACGGCGGTTCGAGCGGCGATTTATATGTGGTTATCGGCGTGCGTGAACATGAACGCTTTGAGCGGCAGGGCGGCAATCTTTATACGACCGTGCCTCTGACCTTTTCACAAGCCGCGTTGGGTGCGGAAATCTCCGTTCCGACTTTGACGGGCGAAGATAACATGAAAATTCCGGCGGGAACGCAGACCGGCACGATTTTCCGTTTGAAAGGAAAGGGAATGCCTCTGCTTGGCGATAGAGGGCGCGGCGATCTGTTTGCCGCCGTCAACGTCATCACGCCGAAGAATCTGACGCGCGAACAACGGCGCGTGCTTGAACAACTCGCGGAATTTGAAGGTAGCGAAGTCGAAGAAGAAGGCTTGATGGATAAGGTTCGCAGTATTTTCGGTTGAGCCTTTCCAACATAGTTTCAACGCGAAAGCCGTTTCCCGGATGGGAAGCGGCTTTTTCGTTCATCATGTTTTGAAGTGATACATCATCGGAGCCTGACGGTAGGTTCGCTTCGGTTGATAATGAGCGCGGGGCAAACGAAATTTGACTGTTAAAGGAAGTAATTCCGGTCGAAACTTATAAAAACTGTGGTGAACATCGCGGTTGGAACAAGGGTTGCGTAGAACCTAGAACAGTTGGCTCTCCTGCTGATAATGATGAGATAGTCCGACAGAGATGATAACCATGAAACGATATTTTGCTTCAACAATGTTCGCCGCGCTTTTGGCTCTTTCGACCGCATCAGTCGCATCGGGTCAGAATGGTAAAGTTACTGCCCAAGACTCCGACACCCACATCAATGCGGCGAAAGTCGTCGAAGTCGCACCCAACCGCATCGCGGTCATCGCACAGAGCGGAGTCGAACACGTCATTGCGATTCGTCAAAACTCAACCAGAATTTCACGCGACGGTAGAACGTCATCCGCCGTCCAATTAAACGAAGGCGACATCGTGACCGTCGAACTCGACGCGGATAACCCTATGAAAGTCGCCAAGAGCATTCGCATGTCAGCGAATACAAACAGCACGGAGTTAGCCAGCCTTCCCGAATAGTTTTTACGTCAAGCATCGAAAGCCTTGTATGCCAATCTCGCGCGCTTGCGTGTAAAAGAAAGTGTGGCTCCTCGCTTTGAGTCGCACACCACAATTTAGCCGTTGCCGTTCACCCTCGTACTTCGCAAGTGGATGGTGGCGGCTAAATTGTTTTGTCGTCAATCTGAAACTACGGTTGAAACTCGGATATGTGAAAACGTGCGGCGTGTTCAAAGGCGATAGTGAACGCGCCCGCGCAAGTTTTCATCTTCGACATCATAATTTTGCAGACGCAAAGTGACATCGGCGTTGAGGTCAAGCCCGTCGCGTTCGCCCACCGCGAGTCGGACTGACCCGGCGGCGGCAATCATCGCCGCGTTGTCGGTCGAAAGATGTCTTGAAGGTAAATAGAGCGGGATGCCGCGCGATGCGGCAAGCGAACTCGCCGCATCGCGCAAACTTTCATTACACGCGACGCCGCCCGCGACGATAAGCGTGCGCGGTTGATGCATGTCAGCCATGCGTCCGGTCGTTTCAATCAATGAACGGATGACGGTCGCTTGAAAACTCGCCGCTAAATCTTTGACGGCTTGTGAAGGTTCTTCGTCCGGTTCAAGGGCGCGCATGTCGGCGGCGCGCATATATTTCGCCACTGCTGTTTTTAATCCGCTAAAACTGAAATCGGGTCGCCCGTCGCTCATCTGCGCGACGGAGAAACGGATTGCCGAAGCGTCGCCACTGCGCGCGAGTCGTTCGATAAGACTCCCGCCCGGATAACCCAGCCCAAGCATTTTCGCCACTTTATCGAACGCTTCGCCTGCCGCATCGTCGCGCGTGCGTGAAACGACTTTATAGCGTCCGGGGGCGGGAACGTAGAACAGGTTCGTATGACCGCCGGAAACAATCAGCGCAAGTGCCGGGTATTCAACCGGCGGATTGTCGAACGCGACGGAATAAATGTGACCTTCGATGTGATTGACACCGACGAACGGAAGTCCGAGCGCGTAGCCGAAGGCTTTCGCAAAGGACACGCCGACGAGCAGTGAGCCGATAAGTCCGGGACCTGTCGTGACGGCGATACCGTCCAAATCCTCTTGTTCGATGTTGGCTTTGGTGAAAGCCAAATCAACGACTTCAACGATGCGATTGAGGTGTTCGCGCGAAGCTATTTCGGGAACGACGCCGCCGAAAGAAGTGTGTATCGCGGTTTGGGAATTGATAATGGATGAGCGCAATCGCGTACCGTCTTCGACGACGGCGGCGGCGGTTTCATCACACGAACTTTCGATGCCGAGAACGAGCATAAGTGAAAGGAGAAGGGAGAAATGAGAAGGGAGAAAGTATTAAGCAGGTGGAGCGGTCTTCATTCTTTCACTTCTCACTTCACCCTTCGACTTTCAACTTTCACCTTTCGTTTAGCGTGATGTCATCCGATTCCGCGAGATAGCGCGTGGCATACGAGGTATCATCACCAATCGTGCTGACCGAAACGACAATCTCATCGGACTCCGCCGCTTTTAATTCCTCGCCGGTGAATCGCGCGAGAACAACCGTGATGTTATCTTCGCCGCCGCGCCGATTGGCTTCGTCCACGAGTTCTTGACACGCGGAAGATATATCATCGCCCGCGTCTTTCACGATGCGATGCATATCGGCGGCGCGCAATTTACCCGAAAGCCCGTCGCTGCAAATCAACAACGTGTCGCCCTGCCGGACGCGCACCGTGCTAACCACAGGGTTGATGTCGCGCCCCGCGCCGAGTGCTTGCGTAATGACATTGCGGAACATATGCGTTTCGGCTTGTTCTTCGGTTATCTGTTTGACATCAATCAATTGTTGAACCAGCGATTGGTCTTTCGTCAGCAACTTGATGTTGTCACCGCGCAAAAGATACGCCCGGCTGTCACCGACTTGCACGAGTCCGAGATGATCATTGGCGATTGCGGCACTCGTTAATGTCGCCCCCATACCGTTATAACGGGCTTCCTCACGCCCTTTGCGGTGAATCGCAAGGTTCGCATACACGGTCGCATTGAGCATCGCATCGGCAAGCGAAAACTTTTCCGGCGCGCCGCCATCGGATGATTCGGCTTCACCGTGTGAATCCTGTTTCTCACTCGTTTCTTCACTCGCAAGGCGGGTCGAAACCGTGATGTCGTCTTCATCGCGCACGCCTTCGATAAGCATTTCACTTAGCGATTCGATTGCCATGCGACTCGCCACGTCGCCCGCCAGTGCGCCGCCCATACCGTCGGAAACAACCATCACCAAGCCGCGATGCCCAAGTTCGATACGACGCAGTTCGGCGGGCGGTTCGGTTTCCGCACCGATGCTTGACCACGACACGTCGCTTGATAAATCAAGCACGAGCATGTTGTCTTCGTTCGCGCGCCGGACGCGACCGACATCAGTTTTGGCGTGTAATTCGATAATCATGAAAAGTAGTGATGAGTGATGAGTGATGAGTGATGAGCGTCGAAATATAAATCATCACTTATCATTCATCATTCATAATTTCCCCAGTGCATGGTCAAGGTCATTAATAATGTCATCAGCGTCTTCTATGCCGACGGAGATGCGGACAAGTCCGTCGGTGATGCCGAGACGGTCGCGCGTTTCGGGAAGCACCGATGCGTGCGTCATCGTCGCGGGATGCGAAATCAAAGTTTCGACTCCGCCGAGACTCTCGGCAAGCGTGCAGACTTTCACGGCTTCAAGAACCGTGCGCGCGTTGTCGAGTGAACCGACATCGAATGCGACCATGCCGCCGAATCCCTTTTGTTGTCGCTTTGCAAGGTCGTGCTGTTTATGCGAAAGCGAGCCGGGATAATACAGCTTTTCTACTTTTGGATGTTCTTCGAGAAACGCGGCGACGAGGCGACCGTTGGCGTCATGTTGTTCCATGCGGAGGGCGAGGGTTTTCGTGCCGCGTAAAATCAGAAACGAATCGAACGGCGAGAGAATCGCCCCGACGCTGTTTTGGATGAAGCCGAGCGATTCGGCAGTTTCATCATCGCTCGTGACGACGATGCCGCCGACGCCATCCGAGTGACCGTTCAAGTATTTCGTGGTCGAGTGAAGCACAATGTCCACGCCGAATTCGAGCGGACGTTGAAGATAAGGCGAAAGAAAAGTGTTGTCGCAGACGACGGTCGCCCCGCGTGCGTGCGCGATGTCGGAAACGGCTTGCAAATCTGTGACGAGCATCACGGGATTCGTCGGCGTTTCGACATAAACCATGCGCGTGTTCGCCTTCATCGCTTGTTCGACATTCGCCGCGTCGGATGTGTCAACGTAGGAAAACTCGATGCCGTAGTTTGCAAGGATGCGCGAAAATAAGCGATACGTTCCGCCGTAAGTATTGTCGGAAACGACAACGTGGTCGCCTGCTTTCACAAGCCGCATCACGGCGTCAATCGCCGCCATGCCGGAAGCGAACGCGAAGCCATGCTTCGCCGTTTCCAGAGCAGCGATGTTGCGTTCAACCGCGAAGCGCGTCGGGTTTTGCGTGCGCGCATACTCGAAGCCTTTATGTTGTCCGAGTCCGTCTTGCGCGTAAGTCGAAGTTTGATAAATCGGAACGCTGACCGCCCCCGTCGTCGGGTCGGGTTCGTTTCCGGCGTGAATTGCGATGGTTGAAAAGCCCATAATGTGAAGTGTAAAAGTGGTTTTATTTGACTACCTAAATTATAACGAACCGCCTGACCCGTTCGAGCCGTTACTGCGCGCTTTAATGTATTGGTCAATCGTCGAGCTTAAACGGTCAACCGTCTCGCTCGTTTGAGTTTGGCTGATGATAAGTTTGACAACCGCTTCCCTAAGTAAGTTGTTACTTACAATAAGCTCCTCAATCGCCATAGCGTTTCTATCCGTCTTAATCGTAAGTGCCTCAATCGCCGTAGCGTTTCTATCAGTTTTAATGGAAAGTGCGGCAATCGCTTCGGTATTCCTGTCGGTCTTGATTGTAAGTTCGGCAATCGCTTCGATATTCCTGTCGGTCTTGATTGTAAGTGCGGCAATCGCTTCGCGGTTGTTGTTCGTGCCAATTATAAGTGCGGCAATCGCTTCATTACTGTTGTTGGCATTGTCGGTGAGTACGACAAGCTGATTGTTGTGGCTTTGCAATAGGTTGGAAATCGCGGCGTAAGAACGCTCGAAGCGGGCGATGCGTTCTTGTTTGTCCGTATCTTTTTCAGCGAGTGCGGTTAAGATTTTTTCAACTTGATTGAGTTGTTCGGCGGTGTGGTCTTGCCGTCTAACAATAGAGTTCATTGTCTGTTCCAGTTCTTCGTTCGTCATAAGTTTCACCCGCCTTTATTCCAACGTCTGACTGCGCAGTTCTAAATCTTCTTCAAAAATTCCCTGACTGATGTAGCGTTCCGCGCTGTCGGGAATAAGCGTAACGACGCGCTTGCCCGCCCCTAACTTTTCGGCGATGCGAAGCGCGCCCGCCGCCGCCGCCCCCGCGCTGCCGCCCGCGAGAACGCCCTCAATCGCGGCAAGCCTTCGGACGGCGACGAAGGCTTCATGGTCGGTAATCATCATCACTTCATCAACGACCGAGCGGTCGAGGTTTTCCGGGATGAACTGCGATTGCCCTATGCCTTCGACTTTGTGTGAGCCGGGTTTGCCTCCGCCGAAGATAGAGCCTTCCGGTTCGACAAGGACGCAATAAGCTTGCGGGTTGATTTTCTTTACCGCGCGTGCGATGCCGGAAAAAGTTCCGGCAGTTCCCGCCCCCATCGCAATCGCGTCAATGCGCCCGTCCATCTGTTCGACGATTTCGCGCCCCGTCGTCGCCTCGTGAAACGCGGAGTTGGCGAGGTTATCGAATTGTTGCGGCACAAAGCTGTTCGGGATTCCGGCGGCGAGTTGGTGCGCGCGGTCAATCGCGCCTTTCATTCCGGCATCTTTTGGAATCAATTCGATTTCGCCGCCAAACGCCGCCATGATTTGCATCTTCTCTTTCGAGTAACCTTCCGGCACGCAGAGAATCACACGATAGCCGCGCGCGACGCCGATGAGTGCGAGACCGATGCCGGTGTTTCCGGCTGTCGGTTCGATAATCGTCGAACCCTGTTTCAGTTGACCGTTCTGTTCCGCCGCGACAATCATACCCAGTGCCGCGCGGTCTTTCACCGACCCGCCGGGATTGAGATATTCGAGTTTCGCATAAATGGAAGCCGAAGGCGGCGCGCTGAAACGTTTGAGGTGAAGAAGCGGCGTATTGCCAACGATGTCTATGATGTTTTCGGTGACGGCAAGCGGCATGTAATTTTTGACTGGAGCGACGAACGGATTTAGGTGTGACTTCGTGTATGAACTTAAATGTTTTGAGCGACAATTATTATCGAATGAGGCATGGTAGCCGCCACTTGGAAGGCTGTCAATCACGATGCGCCGCCGCGATTAGGACGCTCCGGCGACAATCTAATAATGCGATTTTGGACGTATGTTGACACCCGACGCATCGTCGCGTTAGTGTCATTGCCCGTGAATGCAAACGCTAATTCGTCCGTTTTTACGGCGGACATAACGGCAGAAATCGAGCCGACTTCCGCTCCGCGCGCCGTCGCCATTATTCCCGCCCGTTTCGCTTCGACACGACTTCCCGGCAAACCTCTCCTGCTCATCGGCAATCGTCCGATGATTCTCCACACCGTCGCCCGCGCCGAATCTGCGAACACCATCCGGCGCGTTATCGTCGCCGCCGATGACAGGCGCATCATTGACGTGTGCGAACGCGCCGGAGTCGAAGCCGTGATGACGGGTGCGGAACATCGAAGCGGGACTGACCGCATCGCAGAAGTCGCCGCACATTTAGACGAAGACGAAGCCCGCATCATCGTCAACGTACAGGCGGACGAACCCTTCATCGCACCTGACACAATCAATCAGGCGGTCAATCAGATTCACAAAGATTCACTCGCCGTCGTCACCACGACGTGCGAACGCATCACGACGGCGGCGGACGTGTTGAACCCGAACGTCGTCAAAGTCGTGTGCAATGCGAATGGTCACGCGCTCTACTTTTCACGTTCACCGATTCCTTATCCGCGCGAACTCGTCCGCCGTCACGGAACACTCGAAGCGGCATTGATGAACGAACCGGAGAGCCTCGCACTGTTTCGCAAACACACCGGACTCTACGTCTATCGGCGCGAGTTTTTGCTAGAATACGCCGGACTGTTCACAACACCACACGAAAACACGGAAGCCCTCGAACAACTGCGAATCTTAGAGCGCGGCTTTACCATCGGTGTTGTCGAAGTCGAACACACATCACACGGCATTGATACGCAAGATGATTTGGAATATGCGCGGCGATATGTTGAATCTCAAAGTTGAGGGTTGAAAGCGGTCTGTTGAATTTCAAATTTCAAATCTCGGATTTCAAATTCATGATTCATTCGTTCATAAAAACCTTCGGAGAATCCCATGCCTAAATACATTTTCGTCACGGGCGGCGTCGTTTCAAGTCTCGGCAAAGGCTTGGCGGCGGCGAGCATCGGATGCTTGCTTGAAGCGCGCGGGCTGCGCGTCAGCATGATGAAGTTCGACCCTTACATCAATGTTGACCCCGGCACAATGTCACCATTTCAGCACGGCGAGTGCTTCGTCACGGACGACGGAGCGGAAACCGATTTGGACTTGGGACACTACGAACGCTTTACCAACGTCAAACTTTCCAAAGCGAATAATTGGACTACGGGGCGCATCTATCTCTCCGTTATCGAGAAAGAGCGGCGCGGCGATTATCTCGGCAAAACGATTCAAGTCATCCCGCACATCACCGATGAAATCAAAGCCGCCGTGCGCGCGGTCGCGGAAAAGGATGCGGCGGATGTCGTCATCGTCGAAATCGGCGGCACGGTCGGCGACATCGAATCGCTCCCGTTTCTCGAAGCGATTCGTCAAATGGGCAATGAAGAAGAACAGGGCGGCGCGCTTTTCGTTCACCTCACACTCGTTCCGTTTATCGCCGCCGCCGGAGAACTGAAAACCAAACCGACGCAACATTCGGTCAGGGATTTACGCGAAATCGGGATTCAGGTTGACGTGCTTTTATGTCGTTCGGAGCGTCCATTGCCGCGAGATTTGCGCGCCAAAATCGCGCTGTTCTGTAACGTCCGTGAGCAAGCCGTGATAGCCGCTTTGGATGTGGCGACGATTTATGAAGTCCCGCTCGCGTTCCACGAACAGGGCTTGGACGAACTCATTGTCGAGCGTCTCAAGCTTGGCGAACTGCTTTCAAGTCAACCGCGCGCCGACCTCGCGCGCTGGCGCGAACTCGTCGCCACGGTGCGCGAACCGTCGCGCGGCGAAGTCACCATCGGCATCGTCGGCAAGTATGTCGAACTCGAAGATTCGTATAAATCTCTGCGCGAAGCTTTGACGCATGGCGGCGTGGCGAATAATTTGCGCGTCAATGTGAGTTGGATTGAATCGGAAGATTTGAAAGACGAACGCGACGATGAACGCTTTCTTAGAGATTGCGATGCGATACTCGTTCCGGGCGGTTTCGGGCGGCGCGGCATCGCCGGAATGATTCGCGCGATTGAGTTTGCGCGTCGCACCGGAACACCTTTCTTCGGGATTTGTCTTGGAATGCAAACCGCCGTGATTGAATTTGCGCGTCACGTTTGCAATCTAAACGGCGCGGATTCGACAGAGTTTGAAGCCACGCCGGAGCATCCCGTGATTTTCAAATTGCGCGACCTCGTTGGCATCGAAGAACTCGGCGGCACGATGCGACTCGGCGCGTGGGAATGTCTGCTCGCGGAAGATTCACTCGCCCGCGAAATATATGACGGCGCGGAGTCCATCAGCGAACGCCATCGTCATCGTTATGAATTTAATCCCGAATACCGTGAGGCATTGGAA
Source organism: Pyrinomonadaceae bacterium MAG19_C2-C3 (assembly GCA_024330265.1). Taxonomy (GTDB): domain Bacteria; phylum Acidobacteriota; class Blastocatellia; order Pyrinomonadales; family Pyrinomonadaceae; genus JANDLT01. The sequence continues at coordinate 132,839 of JANDLT010000002.1, forward strand.
TCGTGCGGCATGGTCATCAGCGGCGCATCGCGCGACAATCGCTTTGCCGAAATCATCGAACTGCCGCGCGATGTTCATCCATGGTTTCTCGCGTGCCAGTTTCACCCCGAATACAAATCGAAGCCGCTCAATGCCCATCCGATTTTCAAGTCGTTCGTCCGCGCGGCACACGACCACCGCTTGCGCGATGAAGCAAGCACCGACGAGCGCGAAGTGATGAACGACGACCTTAAAAAACCCGACTCATCACTCATCACTCATCACTCATCACTCTAAGATTCGATGCTTCAATGTCCACAGTGCGGAGAACGCTTTGACCTGAACGTGACGGCTTGCCCGCGCGACGGAACACCTTTGCGCGCCGATTCGACGATTGCCGTTTCAAGCACCACGCTCAAGGATGCCGCCGCGAAATTCCTCGATGATGCTCCGGTTAATAATGACCCGCTCATCGGGCAAATTCTCGATGACAAGTATCGCCTCGAAAGCCTGTTAGGTACGGGCGGCATGGGCAGCGTCTATCGTGCGACGCACCTTTTGATTGACCGCTCGGTCGCCGTCAAAGTTCTCAACCCGCGCCTTGTCACAGACGCGGCGGCGAAAGAGCGTCTGCGTCGTGAAGCACGCGCCGCCGGGCGTTTGCGTCACACGGGGGCGGTTGCCGTCACGGACTTCGGGCAGACGACAAACGGCATCGTCTATATCGTTATGGAACTGCTCGAAGGCATTTCCTTACGCGAGATGCTCGCCGCGCGCAAGGCAATTGAACCCGGTCTTGCCGTCGCGTTGATGACGCAGACCGCTTCCGCCGTCGCCGCCGCGCACAATAGCGGCATCATCCATCGTGATTTGAAACCCGGCAACATCTTTATCATAGAGCGCGAACGCGGTGTGCCGCTTGTCAAAGTTCTCGACTTCGGAATTGCCAAAGTCGCGCAAGACGCCGACGCCAACGACGCGAACGCTTTGATGACCTTGACCGAAACCGGCATCCTCATCGGCACGCCGCGTTACATGTCGCCTGAACAATGCGACGGGCAACCGCTCACGCCTGCCTCCGACGTGTACAGTCTCGGCGTTATATTTTATGAAATGTTGACGGGTGTGCCGCCCTTTAGCGGAGCGACGCCGCTCGCCATCGCGCTTCAACATTCAGCCCAAACGCCGCGCCCGCCCGGTGAATTGAACTCTCTCGTTCCCCTCGCGCTTGAAGCCCTCGTCTTGCACGCTCTCGCCAAGCGACCCGCCGAACGCCCTTCGGACGCCTCCGCTTTCAATCGTGAACTGCACCAAGCCGCACGCGACGCCGGACTTGATGACGGCTTCGGCTTCGCCTCACCGACAAGTGAAATCAAACACGAAGACGATTCGCAAGCCTTACGCGAAATTGCTTCGCAAACCGCTTCCACAAAAGGTTCGGTTGCCTCTGAGACCGTCGCCTATCAAGCTGCCAATACATTCGGCGGCAATCGAAGCGATGACTTCACCGATAACTCGATTGCCAGCAACGCGACAATCGCGCTTACTTCATCCGGTACACCGCCCGCCGCGCCTGCCACCACGTCGCAACCTCACGCGGCGGAAGAACAAACGACCGTCATGGGGCAAGCGCGGCAAGTATTGCATCGTGTGCAACATCAAAGAAGTTGGCAACTCGGCGCGCTCGCGGGGCTTCTGTTATTAGTGATTGTTAGTGGCTACTTACTTTTTGCAAATCGTTCCGAGACATCACCCGCGACAAAGGATGAAGCCGCGCGTGATGCGAACCCCAACAACAACGCTCCTGCCTTAAACGCCGCTAATGTCAACCGCGATGATGAATCAATCGGGCGCAGCCTTGCGACTTCGCAACCCGAAGCGAACGCCAACATCGCCGCTCCGTCGCGCGAACCGCAAACGGCGGCGGAGTTTTACGAACGCGCTTCGTACTATTTTTCAAGGCGCGACTATGCCCGCGCCGCCGCCGATTGCCGCCGCGCGATTGAACTTCAACCCGACTTTCCGCTCGCGCATAACCGCTTAGGCTGGATGCTGGTTTTGGACGGTAAGTTCCGCGACGGGGCGCAAGCGTTTCGACGGGCGATTGAACTACGCGGCGGCGACTTTCCGGCGGCGCGTTATAATTTGGGTTATGCCCTTCAACGTCAGGGCTACAACAGAGGCGCGCTCGAAGCTTACGCAGAAGCCATTGAGAATCGCAGAGGCTTTTATCCCGATGCACATTTTCAACAGGGCATGATTCACTTGGCGCAGAACCGCGATGCCGAAGCCACCGAAGCATTGAGGCGCGCGATTGAACAGAACGACGGCAACGATTACGAAGCGAACTTCGCGCTCGGCGTTGCCCTCGCGCGGCAAGATAAACCGGATGAAGCCGAAGCCGCGTTCCGGCGCGCCATCGAACAGCGCGACGGCTCTTACCCCGATGCCAACTACAATCTCGGTTTGCTTTATCAAAACAATAATCGTCCCGACGATGCGATTCGTGAATTTGAATCTTACTTGCAACAACAACCGAAAGCCTTCAATCGTCGTCTCGTCGAAAATTCACTGAGGCGTTTAAGAGCCGGACAGGGCGGAAGATAGCCCTTAGTGCGTGTTCGGAAAAGTTCCTATTCCCCGAAGGGCAATGGCATTAAGTTAAGGTTGTTTGGAGGCGGGCGATGCCCGCCGTCCCC
>JANDLT010000011.1 GCA_024330265.1 Pyrinomonadaceae bacterium MAG19_C2-C3
AGAATAGCTTGTCCGAGTCCTTTTTCAAGTCAGCATAAATTCTGAGACACGACCCGATTTCTTACCATCACATGGCGTGATGACAAGGCAAAACTCAACTTACGCAATCACAAAGTTTCTTTTAACGAAGCGCAAACTGTATTTAATGATGTGCTATCAAGCACCATCCCGGACACAAAGCATCCGCACGGTGAACCGCGATATAATACAATCGGCACAACGCGGAAGAATCGATTAATTCGTGTGACGCATACAATGGAAGACATACACGAACACGATGTAACAGAGTTTCGCATTATCTCGGCACGTGAACCCGAAACATGGGAACGCGAAGAATACGAAGAAGGTATATGAAAAAAGAAAATCCTATAAGTTTTGCTAACGGCGTTCGCGGCATTGCGGCGGGCAAAGAACGTCTTTATGTCGGCGCAACCGCTAAGCCGATTGCGGAAACGAGAATGCTGCCCATCTCGGCACAACGAAAGCTGTCTCGCATGGTAGAGGTTGATGAAGACTTAAGCGCGAAGTTCCCGGACGCGGCTGCGGTCAACTCGGCACTGCGATTGTTTTTAGAAATGACTGATAGATAACTTTCAAGTGAAAGCTAAAACGCGCCACCATGTACAAAGCATAGTGGCGCGTTTGTCGTGCGTAATAAACGCAAATTATAACTTCGCCCGTCTATCTTACTTGCCCGCGAAACGCAACGTAATCCCTGCCGTGACGGTGAACGGGTAGCCGGGCGTGGCGTGTATGCGCTCAACGATTTCGGCACCGGGTGCAATGCGCGATTCAAAAAAGTTTTGCGTCTCGAAGTAACGCTTGTTCGTTAAATTATCAATCGCCAGATTGAAATCTAAAAACCGGCGCAAGCGTTTGTTGACGTATAAATCAAGCACGTCCAAACCCGAAGCGCGAATCCCCGCGTCTTCGCCGTCGAGTCGGTAGTTGCTCGTGTGACGGTAGCGCAGTGAACCCGTGAAGCCGCGCAAATTGGAGAGCGTGAGGGCGGCGTTGCCGACCGTGTGCGGCGCACTGTCAACATAAACTCTTTCGCCCGCCGCGTTTCGGTCGCGGAAGAAAGCGTTGGTGACGCGCGTGATGCCTCCGTTGAATGTTAAAAAGTTTGTCAGCCGCACAGAGTTTTTGATTTCAAAACCATAAGCCCGTGATGCTCTGGCGAACTCTATGCTGCCGTCGTCGGGGATATAAACCTGTTGGTTCGAGTTATCAATCAGGAATAGATCGGTCGTCAGCGAAAGATGTTTGAAGATGTGCGACGTGCCGAGTTGATAGAAATCTGTGGTCGCCAAGTTCGGCGGTTTCGTCTCGCCCGCTTCCGGTTGACGCACGATGCCGCGCGCGTCCTGACTGGAAATGCCGCGCCCGTAGTTGAAGTAAAAAGTAGCCGGGAAATTAAGCGAAGGCGTGTAGGCAATCGCGGCTTTGGGTTGCAAGCGCGTCGCGGAATCCACACCGGAGAACTGCGGGCGAATTTTATCCGTGACGTTGAAGCGAAAGTAATCGTAACGCACGCCGCCGTTTAAGCGCACGCGACTATCGAAGAAACTGATGCTCTGTTGAACGAACCCGGCGGCGTTGGTGACGCTCGCATCGGCACTCGTCAAGAGAAAACAGTTCGTGTCAAACGTATCGTCGGGCAAGCCCGGAACACCGGCGTTGTTCGGCGTGCAGGCGTTCAAAGAACCGCGTGTGATGAACGCGCGATTCGGATTGCGATTGATTGTCGGGTACAAGCCGACGTTGGTTTGAAAGGCTTGTAGATTGCCGCCGACGGTCAAGAGCGCGACTTGTCCGAACAGATTAAAGGGACGCAAATACTGCGCGTTCGCGCCCTGCTGCAAGCGCGAATCGTGTTGTTGAATTTCGTCACCGAACTCCGTGTCATTGAGGAAGAACGTGAAATTTGAATACAAATCAAATAGCGAGCGCGTCAGGTAAGCATCAACCTTGAACACGGAAGCGTCGCTAAATTCGCGGCGATAATAAACGCCGCCCGTCGCGCTTTTAACCTTACCGCCGTTGTCGGGGTCAATGAATCCGAAGCGGTCTAAGCGTCCGGCGGCGACTTCATCGAGAGGAATCTGACCCGACGAAAAAAAGTCGTTGCGTCCGGCGTTGAGCTTAAAACCGAGGGCTTGTTTATCGTTGATGCGGCGGGTGTAATTTGCCGTCAGATTGTCACGCTTGTAACGCAAAGGGCTGATGAAAGGTCCGTCAGTGCGCGAGCCTTCGTAAGCGATGAAGGCGTCGGCTTTCGCAAGAGTCGGACTGTACGCGAAAAAGCCGCGATAGGTGTCGAAGCTTCCGGCTTGGAAACGCGCCGTCAAGGTGTCGGGCAGAGATTCTTTGAGCCGTATGTGGACGACGCCCAAGCCGGAAAAGTCGCCGTACTCGGCACTGAAAGGACCGTTCAAGATGCTCACGTCTTGGATGAGTTCGGGCGTCAGGCTTTTAAGTTGACCGAGATAACCTTGCCCGTGACCTTGCGTGCCTTGGTTCTGTTGCACGTCGTCAACGAGAACTTTCAAGCCGCCGAACAGCCCGCCGTGATCCATGTTGAAACCGAAGCGGCGAATCTCCAGCGACTTGCCGCCGCCTTCATGTTGACCGGCGTTGATTCCGGCATCGAGCGTGTGAAAAACTTGATCGTCACGCGAAAAAAGCGTGTTGTTATAAACCGTGTCATTGCGCTGTTCGAGTCCGGGATCAACGACGGTGCTGCGGATTACTACGTCTTCGTGAACTTGCGGGATGATGTATTCGACGCGCAGCAGCATGTTTTCGGTGCGCTCATCTGCCGTGATGCGTCGCTCAAACGGAGTCACGTTTTCGCCTTCAACGCGCAGAGTCAAATCACCCGCCGGAGCGGTGAAACTAAATTCGCCTTCGCCGTCGCTCATCGAGCGAACTTCACTGCCCGCATCGGTGCGCGCGATGATTTGTAAGTTCGGAGCGCGTTCGCGTTGTTGTGAAAGCACGACGCCGGAGAGCGTGCGCGTCGGGGTCGTATTGCTTTGCGCGTGCGTGGTTAAAGAAGCGAACAGCGGGAGCAGAACGAAGGTAATCACACGGCATAAATTGTCGGTTGCGAAAAGGGTGAAAGGTTTATACATGATGTCTCCTCGTTGAAGTTTGTAACACGAAATCGAAAGTCGTGTCACGCGCAAATCAAACATTATCACGAATGCCTTAATTGCTGGTTTAGTCTGGTGCGGCTGTGCCGCCCGATGTGCGGAAAGGCTATGCCTTTCCGTCGCGCCTCTACCTACCTTTCGGAGAGGCTGCGCCTCGACGAACGGCGCACCGGAGGCGGAGCCTCAAAGAATTGAAATTCAAGTTACCGGAAAGGCGAAGCCTTTCCGCACATCAGGCGGCACAGCCGCAAAACAGAAGTCCTTGCCTTCGGTGCCATTGCGCTCACGCGTTGTGCGTATGTGGCTTGCCGTTGTGACGATGGCGATGTCCGGGTTTAGGTTTCGATTTTTCTTTGACGATGGCGTGCGCCGGAAGCGTGATGAATAGTTCGCCGTGCTTAACGCCTTTGAGGCTCAAAAGATTGTGCGCCAGTGTGCGAACATCTTTCGCCACACCGCGCAGGGCGATGACTTCCATGCAGTCGTCGTGGCTGACGTGAACGTGCAGGACGGAGATAACTAAATCGTGATGCTCGTGTTGACGTTCCGCCATTTGCTCCGCGAGGTCGCGCGCGTGATGGTCGTAGATAAGCGTCAGGCTGCCCAGAACATGCGTGTCGTCGTCGGCTTTGACGCGGGATTTGACAAGGGATTCGCGGATTAAATCGCGCAAGGCTTCGGAGCGCGTGGCGTAGCCACGCAAGGCGATCATCTCATCGAAACTCGACAGTAAATCTTCTTCGACGCTGACGCCGAAACGTAAAAGCTGGCTCATAATTTTGTTACGAAGAACATGTTTATCAACGTCCCGAACAGGTGATGCTCGGCATTAATCTGGTAGGCGTACCATAATCCGAACAGGATACTGAAGGTGGCGGCGATTGATTGCAAACCGAAACTGAAACGATGTACGCGGTTCGATGTCATGGCGAAGGGCAAGCCTATCAGCCCGGACATCAACAACATACCGATGATGGAACCCGCCCCGAAAATCGCAAGGTAGAGCAAGCCTAAAGCGATGGATTCGATTTGGGTTAAGACCAGCACGGTCAACGTGCCGCTGCCTGCGAGTCCATGAATCGAGCCGACGAGAAAGGGTTTGAAGCCGATGTCTCGCCACGAGTGCGAATGGATATTCTTTGATGTTAGGTCGCTCTCATCTCCGCGTTCGCGTAGAGCGCGAATGAGGGCGGTGATGCCGAGTATGACGATCATCAGCGCGACGCCGAGTTCGAGTAGATTCGAGATGCTTTCGGGAATCGCAACGCGCAAGGCGAGGACGATGACGCCGACGACCACGAGCGACGCCGTGTGACCGATGCCCCACAGACCGCCGACGAGTCCGGCGCGAAAGACGTTGCGGTATTGGCTGACGATTGTCGAGACGGCGACGACGTGATCGGCTTCGGTCGCGTGCTTGAGTCCGAACACAAAGCCTAAGAGCATCACGGACGCGCTTGAGAGTTGCGTCAGTGAAACTTCTTCTTGCTCGACGTGCCAGAAGTTTAGCGTGAAGCCCGCTTGAGCTAACGCTTCATAACAAATGAATGCGCCGAGAATCGTGATGACGAACGCGCTTGCGACGGGCAGCACGCGGGCGAAGTAGTCGAACTTGCCCGACTTGAACGAACGCTTCATCGTGCGCCCGACGTAAAGAAACGTGAGTCCGACGGCGGTCAGTGTGGCGGCGAGTCCGATGCTAAACGCGACGACCAACAACAAGCCGAAGCCGACATGACCCGCCGCAATCGCGGAGAGCAAGACGACGAGGGCGGACGGGCAGGGAAGAAGCCCGCCGGAGATGCCGAGTCCGAGCAGACTGCGCCATGTAATCGGAGTCGCGTCGTCTGCGCCGGGTATGACGTGCGTGTGCGCGCTTCCGCCGTGCGCGTGAGTGAATCCTTTAGATTTATTCGGGACGGTTGAAGCGTCGGATGAAGCCGCGATATTAGATGGTAAGTTTTCGTGTAAGGCTTCCGTTTGATACTTCGATTGATGCGTCGCGGCGTTTGATGTTTCAAGCGGCAGTTCATCGAAATCGTGCGCGTGGTCGTGCGTGAAGTCGCCGCCGAGCGCGAGACGAAGGCGCGAGATGAACAACTGCGCTCCGATGAGAATAACGATGGCACCGGAGATGAAACTTAAAATCGGAAACAAGCGTTCGGGCAAAATAAACTTGGCGGCGAACAACGTCACCAGTCCAAGCGCGAAGACGCCGAGCGTGTGCGTGATGGTGACGGTCGCGCCCAAGAAAGCGGCGTGCTTAACCGTGCCGCGTGAGCCGACTAGATATGCGCCGACGATGGTTTTGCCGTGACCCGGCGAAAGCGCGTGCGCCGCGCCAAGCACAAGCGCAAAGAGGAGCGCGAGCAGAGCGACGCCGGGCGTCAATTCTTTGACGGCGATTAGTTCGCTCAAACGGTCGCGTCCGGGACTCGCATTCGGTGCCGCGTCGCCGTCGCGCGTTAAGAGCGGGCGCGAGTCGGGTGGAATCGCTCCGCTTGAAAATGAAAATCGCGCCGTGCGTTCGTTAATCGGAGCCGCCAGCAGGTTTTCCGGGTAAGCACGCAATTCATCGGAAAGCGTGTTGCCGAAAATCGTGCTATCGAAAACAGCGACGCCCGAACCCGGTACGACGATGGTTTCGTGCCAGCCGATGCGGTCTTGAAAGTTAAGGTCGGCGTACTCTACGCGCCGCGCATCCACCGTGTTTGAAGTTGGGGGAAGCGTGCCGGTGAATTCACATTCGAGGCGCAAGGTCGGAAGGTTTCCGTTGCCGGGCGGCGTGGTGATGTTATGCGATACGAGTTCAAGCGGAACGCTCGCGCCGTTGACGGTTAAGCGCAAGTTCTGTTTGTATTCGGCGGCGGCGCGTGCGGCGTAATGTTCGAGTGAGCCGGTATCAACACGCGAACCGTCGCCGTCGGCGTTAATCGTTTGCAGTGTTTGAAACGTCGGAATCTCCGCCATGTCAACGACGTAACGCACGCGCACATCTCCGGCACGCGGTTCGATTCGAGTGAAGACGTTAATCGTAAAATTGCCGAGTGGATGCGCCAGCGCGTGTAGTGGAATGGCAAGCAAGTATGCCGTAGCAAGAAACAATGCAAACGTGGCACGGCGGTTCGTGAGAAGTTGGCGACGATGATAAATCATTGAGGTCAGGGAACGGAAGTTTGACGGCTTAAAGTTTCTTGAGCGTGGTTCTGGCGATGTCGGCTTGTCGTACATCGAAATGCGGATTGATTTCAAGCGCGAGGTTCAAATGTTTTTTCGCTTCCGCGCGATTGCTCAAAGCGGCTTGAATCATTCCGGCATGATAGTGAAGGCGTGCGTCGCGCGTGCCTAAACGTAATGCTTCATCGCTCGCAATTTTAGCGTTTTCTAAATCGCCATTTTTATACAAAGCCCACGCGAGAAGGTCGCAAGTATAAATGTCTTGTCGCCCTTCGCGTTCACGGCGGGCGATTCGCAATGCGTCGTCAAGTCGCGTGTCGGTGTTCGCATAAAAAAGCGCGAGTTGTTGTGAATAGGTCGCGGCGGAATCATCGCCGCTTTTCTCGATAAATTCAAGCAGTTTATATTGACGCGCGGCATCGTCTTCAAGTCCGAGTTTGAAATATAAATCACCGAGCGCGACGGCGGTTTCGGGAAGCGGCACGCGCTTTTGGGCTTGCGTGAGCAGGTTAATCGCGGCTTGTGTATCGCCCGCCGCGACGCGGGCGCGGGCTTTGGCGGCGAGTGCCGAGTAGTAATTTGGAAAAACGTAAAGCGCGCGGTCGTACTCGCGTTCGGCATCTTTCAAGCTACCCGCATTAAAGAGTTCGTCGCCAAGTTGCACGGCGCACCATGCGACTTGTTCAGGGCTGGCGAGGTTCGCGGAAGTACATGCCATCTTCATTGCGGCAATGGAACCTTGCGTCTCGCCGTGCAGGGCGCGCAGGTAAGACACTCTGGCGTAAGATGCGGTTTCGGGGCGCAAGTCAATCATCGTTTGCGCGGCTTCGACGGCTTGCGGGTATTGTCCCAATTCGACGAGGGCATCGGTCAGTGCGCCGTAGATGTCGTGGTCGCGTGGGTTGAGTTGGCGCGCTTTATTCGCCGCGTCGAGTGCTTCACGAAAGCGATGCTGGGTGAGCAATAATTTAGCTCGCAACTTGAGCGCGTCATAGCTGTCGGGAGCAACCTCGAAAGATTTATTAAGGGCGGCTTCGGCACGGGCGTTGAACCCGAAATCTCCGGTTTCGCGCGCTTTTTGCATGAAAGCCGAAGCCAAGAGGTTATAACCTTTGGCGTCGGTCGCCGAAGCCTCGATGAGATTTCCGGCGAGCATGATTTGCTTGTCGCTTGGTGAGGCTAAAGAATTCGGCGGCAGAGCGGCGAGTGAAGCGGCAGCCGTGGCGGACGATTTCGACGCGATAGGTTTCGACGCGGTAGGTCGGGTCATGGCGCGAATCGCAAACACAATTGCGAGTCCGACGACGACGATGCTGAGATAGACAATTAAATGTTTTCGCATTGACGATTGGTTCTGAGACTAAAACAAACCTAATGTTCGACTCTTTTTTGTAGATGCCACCTAAGTCCTTTATTTTCAGCGTGGGCATTTTTATCTTTTGGTCATTCAGCCCAAATCGATGTCGAGAACTGTTGAAAACAAAGGGCTAAAAAAGAGTCGAACATTAGGTTAAAACAAATCTTATATTATGCAGATGACATGATGCAAAAGCGTTCGGTAATCAGCCATGACGTGAGCCGCGACTGATTACCGAACGGGTTTATGCGGCAGCTAAATTACGGCTGCGTAGTGGTGCTAGTGCGACTGTGCGGGCTGTCGTATCCAGAGACCGGCGAAGCAAGGTAGGGGAACGTCGTGCGGAACGGTCTGTCATTCACGTCAACCCCGTCCGTGACTTGGTTGTTGGGCGCGGCATTGCAAGGCGTAGTACCGCCGGCGCAAGCATTGCCCGGAAGCAGAACGCCTGCCAAGACGCGCAATTCAATGTCGGCAACGTCGTCGGCGACGCGGCGTCCATTCGGAAAACCGGACATGTCGCCGCCGATAACACCGAGGCGGCTGTAACCTGAACCGCCCGGAGCGATTGGCGGAACTGCGAGGTTCAAGCGAATCAAGTCAGCCGGAACCGCGCCGGGTCCGGCGGTCGGGTCATTCGGGTCGTTTTGCACTGCCGGGCGAGTCGCACCCGGAACTCCCGTCAAGAAGACGCGAACGAGGTCGTTGCGTCCGCGCGTCGGCGCATCGTTGACCGACGGGTAAAGCATGTTAATGAGTGCGACCGGTTCGACATCGCGCGTATCACCGCGAATGAAGTTGATGCGCTCGATGTCCTGCGCCGGCAAAGTCGCGTTGTAACGGTCTTTATCGTTTTCCGGCATCGTTAATGACGCGCCTTGCGGAATAAACAATTCGTTGATGAGCGGGTTGGCGAGACGTGAAACTTGCACGCAAGTCGCGGACGGTGCGCCACCGCCGCAGTCGGCAGCGAAGTTACCGGAGATTGTTCCGCGATTATCTGTTCCGCCGGACGCCGTATCGTTCGTGCCAAGTACGGTTGTGCGCGGACGGCTCGCCGTCGCGTACACGCCGATGATTGCCGCCGGGCTGGTCGGGTCTGTCGGGCGAGTGCCGTTATTAGTCAACAACTGAATTGGTAATTGCAGGGCGATGGTATTGACGTTAAAGCCCGCGAGTCCATCTTTACCGGTTTCATTCGGCAACGAAATGACGTGCAATGAGTTGAGCGGACGCAATCCGAACAAATCAAACCCTGAGCCTAAGTCAAAGAAGAAACCTTCGTCGCGTTGTCCGGCGAAGAAGTTGATGCCGCTCGTTCCGGCGAAGGGTACGTTGCGAATCGCGCGTTCGGCGTAATTCGTTTCGTAGTCCGGTGTCGAACGTGGTCCGACATTATTTGGCGGAGTTGGCAAATTGTCGGCAAGCAGGAAGCGGTTAAACGTGCGCGGCGTAACATTGCGCGGGCTGCTCACGACAACCGCCGTCACGCTGTAAGTTTGACGGACGTTTAAGCCCGCGAGTGTGTTCGGGTCAACCCGCCCGGTAGTGTAAAGAAACGTATCGGGGTTGATGACCTGCGTTCTGAAGCGAAACTCAAGGGCGATGTCGAGAACCGCGTCGCCGTCGTTATCGAAGCGCAATTGGTAAAGTACGTTGTCGTCGAACGGGTAGAAGTTCGGACCGCCGGCAGGTTCTTGAAACGGAAGCCAGTTGCCGATAACCGTCACCATATCGGGTCGGTCTGGGCTGACGAAAAAATATACATCGGTGTCGTCGGCAAGCGGGTCGCGGATAATCAGCGGTGCTTCGCGGTGACTCGATGCTTGCACGATTGGCGAGCTAGACGGCAAACCCGTTAGGAATAACGCGCAGCACAGAACGGTGACGACTGCACTAAAGACAGTCATTCGTAAAGATATTTTCATGTTGATTCTCCCCTGCAATGGTAGTGACTTACGTTAGAGTTAGGTCACGGCGCGAACCAACACTTGAACTGTAATTCTCTAGGCTGTCTGATTCGCGCGTATGAAGTTGCGGTTCTCCGGTGAGGAATTTGAACAGAGCGCCGTCCGCTTCAGAAAGCAAAACTCTGACTCCGACGCGACGGAAAAATGTATCTACACCGGTTCAAGAGTTACGGTTAAGGTGACTGCAAATTTATGCTGCCAATTCACCTGCGAAAAATCTCAAGAGATTGAACAGGAGTCAAGACTTCTGCTGCTTAATCCATCAGCATCATTATCTTCTGAAATCGGGGAGTGTCAGAAAAAGATGGGGATTGTTTTCAGGCATAATCCATCTATGTCCCGCAAAAGTCAACCATTTTTTTATTTGCGGTGGTAATCCCTTAGGTTACGCGCGGAAATCAGGTGGTCAGCGCACGAAGAATCTACACTTTACAGACTTTCCTTCGCTGATAACCGAATCATTACTTTGCGGTTGATATTTTCATAACACCGGTCAGTCGTGGTATTTAGTAACTCGATTTTAGCTCACGAAGCGTCAATAGCCGTCAGGAATTTCTAGCCACACCTTCAATAGTATGGGTTCAAAACAGAACATCGTCCTGCTTCCGCTGGCGGTGAACGATGCGTCGAAACTATCCGCTTTTCTGCGGGCGCAATCGCCCGTCTATATGCAATACTTCAACCCCTTCGCCTTTGATGAAGCGACGATAAGCGGGATTCTAAATGACGCCCGGCGAGACATTTTTCAAGGGGTTTTCCGCGATGGAGAATTAATCGGCATGATGATGATACGCGGATGGGATGCGGGTTTCGACATTCCGTCACTCGGACTGATTATCGGCGAAGATTATCGCGGCAAAGATTTAATGCGAATATGCGTGGATGCCATGAAAGAGATTTGTCGTGAACACGGCTCATCGCGCGTCATGTACAAATCACATCCTGCGAACCCGCCTGCGCCGGGTGCCGCCCGCATGGGATTTAGGCAAATCGGCGTTGACCCTCAAACAGGCTACTTGATTTTTCATTGTGAGATTGCTTAATAATTCTAACTTCTGTGAACCGAACGCTTCGCAAAGAGGTGGCATTAAGTATTAAGTGGTGACGTAAGGCGGCGGTACGGATGGTGACGGCGAGGAACGATATTTGAGCATGGGCAATCGCAAAGCCATCGTGACGTTGGCAATCGGCGAAAAGTACGAGCGCGAGTGGCGGCAAGTGTGTCAGGCTAACTGGCAAAAGTACGCCGATAAGCACGGCTACGACATTATCTGCATTACAAAATCGCTGGACAATTCGGCACGCGGGCGCGGTCGTTCTCCGGCGTGGCAGAAGTGCTTGATTCTAAGTCAAGACTTCGCCACGCGATACGAGCGTATCGTGTGGCTTGACGCCGATATTGTAATTAACCATCGCCTCGCCCCATGCGTCGCTGACAGTACGCCGCTAGAAAAAGTCGGAGCGGTTGATGCGTGGTGGATGCCGACGCCCGAAATGCTGCGGGTGATAGTTGACCGCTTATATGAACTCTGGGACCCGGCGCGTCCCGAAAGCGAGCGCGAATACACGGCGCGAGATTACTATCGCAACTGCGGTCTGCCCGCTTTGTTCGATTGCGTGGTGCGTAGCGGCGTGATGGCACTATCACCCGCGCATCACCGTGAAGTATTTGAAAAGACTTACTACGAACATGATGAAACGCCCGGCAACACGACTTATGAAATGTGTTTTCTATCGTATGAACTGCTCAAAGCCGATTGCGTACACTGGTTGGAAAATCGTTTTGACCCGGTGTGGTTGTTAATCAAATTACAGCACTACCCGTTTCTGCTGAATCAAAATCTTTACTTTGACTTAAAAGGGAGCGGAAATCTGTCGCGTGTGAAGCGGAAACTATTTGCGCCGCTTGATGCGTATCTTCACCGCACTATTATCAAGCAATGCGCTTCGACGGCATTTGCCAATAACTACTTTTTACATTTTCAGAAGGACGCGGCGGAAATGCTTTTGATTGATGATGCTTAAAGTGAACTAGATCGAGGAAGTGTCTTCGCCACTTCGGACGACTTGTGAGAGGCAGCAGGTTTAACAGAGTTCGAGACGAATTATCTATACTCTGTTTGCCCTCATCACTCTGCTGTCACATTATGAACGATTCATTACGCATCGGCATCAACGCGCAACTTACGCTTGACGACGGAAGCGGCGGCGTTGCCGTTGCCACCGCCGAATTGATCGCGGCGTTAGGTCGCTTAAATCTCGATGACGGTCACGGAGAGGAATATATAATTATCGGTTCGGGTAGCAATTCGGAATGGCTCGAACCTTTCATCAAAGGCGCGCAACGCATCGTTGATATTTCGTCGTCAGCGCAAAGGAATCCCCGTCGGTTTAAGTCTCTACGTCGCGTGTTGCGTCCGGTTCGTTCGTCCTTAACGCGCTGGCACGACAACGCCGTGACCGCATTGCCGCCGGCTATCGGTAACAGGCTACCGCCGTCGGGCATGAGGCGGTCACTATCAAGAACCCAAGCTGCGCTGCTGAATTTAGAGTGCGATGTGATGCACTTTCCGTCGCAAGATTTTATCCAACATAGCGTGCCTTGCGTTTATAATCCGCACGATTTGCAACACCTTCACTATCCGCAATTCTTCACGCCCGCGATTATCAAATGGCGTGAAAGCGTGTATCGGGCAGGATGTAAGTACAGTGAAACAATCGCGGTCGGTTCGCAATGGATAAAGCAAGACCTTATCAATCACTACGCCATCAAACCCGACAAAATACAAGTTATCCCCTGGTCAGCACCGACGCGCCCGGATGTCCGACCGACCGGCGAAAACTTAACGGCGGTACGCGAAAAATACGATTTAACCGCTCCGTTCGCCCTTTATCCAGCCGTCACCTGGCAGCATAAAAATCATTTGCGTTTGATAGAGTCGGTCGCGCGATTGCGCGCCACGAAGGGAATCGTATTGCCAATCGTTTGCACCGGACACCACACGGAGTTTTACAAATTCATCAAGCGTCACTTGAAAGAATATGATGTCGAGCGGCAGATTCATTTTCCCGGACACGTTTCAGCACACGAACTTCGCGCTCTCTATCGCATGGCGCAGTTTGTCGTTATCCCGACTCTATTTGAGGCGGCGAGCGGACCGTTGTTCGAGGCATGGCGAGAGCTAACGCCGGTCACCTGTGCCGCCGTGACTTCGTTACCCGAACAGGCGGCTGCCGCCGCGCTTTTGTTCGACCCGTTCTCGGTTGAATCAATAACCGCGGCGTTACACAAAATGAGCAGCGATGTTCGTTTGCGTGAAGAATTGGTCGAGCGCGGTACACGACGCTTGGGCGATTTCAGTTGGGCGCGCACGGCACGGGCTTACCGCGCGGTGTACAAGCAAGCGGCGGGCAGACGCTTGAGCGACGACGAACGACGATTGCTGAATTGGGACTGGATGCGTGAACCACAGCGACTTGAGGTTTAATGCCCGGTGAAGCCGCTCCCATAATTTAGCCCTAGCGAAAAACTTTGAATGTTCGTGCGGTATAAATAAAGACGTGACGATTCAACTTGAAAGCTTCGTGAAAGATGATAAACCTGACATGGAGAAGCCTTATTTCATTCCAATCTCCGCGCCGGTTTTCGCGGGAAACGAGCGTGCATATGTGCTTGATTGCATGGATTCCGGTTGGATTTCATCGAGCGGCAAATACGTCGAGCTTTTTGAAAATCGGTTCGCGGAATTCTGTCAGGTGCGCCATGCCGTCGCGTGCTGTAACGGCACGGTCGCGCTTCATCTCGCGTTGCTCGCGTTGGGCATCACACACGATGACGAAGTGATTGTGCCGACTTTGACTTTCGTTGCCACCGCCAACGCGGTGACATATTGCGGGGCGCGTCCCGTCTTCGTTGATGTCGAACCGAAGACGTGGAATTTGGACGTGGCGCAACTCGAATCGCGTATCACGCAGCGCACGAAGGGAATTATCGCGGTTCACCTGTACGGGCTTCCGGCTGACATGGACGCGATTCGCAACGTGGCGGCGCGTCATAACCTGTTTGTCCTCGAAGACGCTGCCGAAGCGCATGGCGCACTGTACAGAGAGCGACCCGTCGGTGGTCTCGGTGACATTGGGATATTTAGTTTTTACGGCAACAAGATTTTAGCGACCGGCGAAGGCGGCATGGTCGTGACCGACGACGATGCGCTGGCGGCGCACGCGCGGTTGCTGCGTGGGCAAGGCATGGACGCGACGCGACGCTACTGGTTTCCCGTCATCGGCTACAATTATCGAATGATGAATCTGCCCGCCGCGATTGGTCTCGCCCAACTGGAGCGCGCCGATTGGCACATTATGCGCCGACAGGAAGTTGCCGCGTGGTACAGCGAAGAACTTGACGACATGCGCGGCATTACCCGGCAATTCACACCTGATTGGGGGCGTCATGCACACTGGTTGGTCGCCGTTCTGCTTGACGAAGGGCGCGCTTTGATGCGCGATGATTTAATCGCAAAATTATACTCGCGCGGAATCGAAACGCGCCCGCTGTTTTATCCGGTGCATACTCTGCCGCCTTACATCGCAAGTTCGGCGTCGCCTGTGAATTTGCCGACCGCCGAGTCAATCGCGCCGCGCGGTTTGTGTTTGCCGACATCGGCAGGATTAACGCGCTCTGATGTGCGCGCCGTGTGTCGCAACCTGCGCGAGTGCATGGAATAAAAATATCGGGTAACAAACTACGCATAAATATCCATCAAAATTAGGGGAAGATAAATGACCGACACGAAACTTAAAGCATTACTTGTTTTGACATTGACTTGCAGCCTGTTCGCATCGGCTTGCACTCAAAACGACACGTCCTCAACCGCCAACACACAGGGCAACACCGCAACCGTCAATCCGACTTCCGCCATAAACACAGACGTACCGTCAACGCCGCCTTTGACGGCAACCGCGCCCGCCGCGACGCCCGTTGTCATCACCGCTAAGCCGGACAACGCGACTTCGATGACAACCGATTCGTCTGCGACGAGCCAATCGCCAACTCCCAAAACATCCGGTACTCCGCCTCCGGCAACGGTCAGTAGCTCGGGAGCGCAAGATTTTTTCGTCTTCTCGGCGGCACGCGGTGCGCTGAATGATGATGCCGAATTGAAGAACGAGAACATCACCGTTGACGTTAAAAACGGCGTCGTGACTTTAACGGGCAGCGTCACCGACGAAGCGAAAAAGACGCGCGCCGCGCAACTTGCAGGTCAAGCAAAGGACGCTAAAGGCATCAAAAATTTACTGAAGATAGCACCCGTAAAATAATGGCATCACGGGAAACCTTCGTTGGCGTACATCTGGATTATCCGGCGAGGGCGCAAGCACAGAATTAAAGAGTGGCTGTCGAGTCCGATAACCACTCTTATGACATGTCCTGCACGTCGCTTTGTCACGCGATGAAATAATATTCGCCTACCCGTTACCGAGTACTTAGTTTCTCGTCAACTGACGATACTTGATGCGGTGCGGTTGGTCGGCGTCCGCGCCGAGACGGGCGCGGCGGTCGGCTTCGTATTCCGAGTAATTTCCCTCGAACCACACGACGCGGCTTTCGCCTTCAAACGCGAGAATGTGCGTTGCCACGCGGTCGAGAAACCAGCGGTCGTGCGAGATGACGACGGCGCATCCGGCGAAGTTTTCCAGTGCTTCCTCAAGGGCGCGCATCGTGTTCACATCCAAGTCATTCGTCGGTTCGTCGAGCAGTAGAACATTCGCTCCGGCTTTCAACATCTTGGCGAGGTGGACGCGATTGCGTTCGCCACCGGAGAGCGTGCCGACCTTCTTTTGCTGGTCAGAGCCGGAAAAGTTGAAGCGCGAAACGTAAGCTCGTGATTGAATCTGGCGCGCTCCAAGCTGAATTACGTCAAGCCCGTCGGAGATTTCTTCCCAGACGTTCTTATTCGCGTCAAGTGCATCGCGGCTCTGGTCAACGTAGCCGACGATCACCGTGTCACCGAGTCTAATCGTTCCGGCATCGGGCTGTTCTTGCCGTGTAATCATGCGGAACAGAGTTGTTTTTCCCGCGCCGTTCGCACCGATAATGCCGACGATGCCGCCCGGTGGAAGCCGGAAGTTCATGCCTTCCACAAGCACACGTTCGCCGTAAGCCTTCGTCACGTCTTGGGCTTCAATCACTATATCACCAAGACGCGCACCCGGCGGGATGAAGATTTCCAGCGTCTCCGCGATGCCTTTATCGCTGGCGTTTTTAAGCAGTTCCTCGTAGGAATTGATGCGGGCTTTTGACTTCGCGTGACGCCCTTTCGGTGACATGCGAATCCATTCGAGTTCGCGCTGCAAGGTGCGCTGGCGTTCGGATTCCTTCTGTTCTTCCTGACCCAGACGCGCCTGTTTCTGCTCCAACCAACTCGAATAGTTTCCCTGCCACGGGATGCCGCGCCCTTTGTCCAATTCCAAAATCCAGCCCGCGACGTTATCTAGGAAGTATCGGTCGTGCGTCACGGCGATGACCGTGCCTTTGTATTCCTGCAAATGCCGTTCAAGCCACTGCACAGATTCCGCGTCCAAGTGGTTCGTCGGTTCATCAAGCAACAGGATGTCGGGCTTCTGTAATAACAGACGACACAGTGCGACGCGCCGACGTTCGCCGCCGGATAAAACTTTAATCTTCGTCTCACCCGGCGGACACCTTAGCGCATCCATCGCCATCTCAAGTTGTGAGTCGAGTTCCCAAGCATCCGCCGCGTCGAGTTTATCCTGCACCGTGCCTTGACGTTCGAGCAGTTTGTTCATCTGGTCATCGTCAAGCGGCTCACCGAATTTAGCGTTGATTTCGTCATACTCTTTCAGCAAGTCAACGGTTTCCTGCACGCCCTGTTCGACGATTTCGCGCACGGTTTTCGTTTCATCAAGTCGCGGCTCTTGTTCGAGAAAGCCGATTGTATGACCGTGTGAAAGAACGGTTTCCCCTGTGAAATCTTTGTCCTCTCCGGCGAGTATCCGAAGCAAGGATGACTTGCCCGAACCGTTCAGACCGAGAACGCCGATTTTCGCTCCGTAAAAGTAGGAAAGATAAATGTCTTTGAGAATCGGGCGTTTGTCATAGTGCTTGCTGACGCCGACCATCGAGTAAATAATTTTGTTCGGTTGGGTACTCATGCTTTTGTTGGTGTTGTCCTTAATTTAACGCGCGGCGCGATGAAAGATAAAAAAGTTTTTACCCACGGAACGGGACGAATCAACACGAAATATGAACACGAAAGAATTGCTTTGGTTCGTGTCGCTTCGTGCCGTTTCGTGGATAAACTCTCTTACCCCTTCTTATATCGAACTCGCGTTAGGTTATGATATGCGCGTTTCTTTAAGTCCGCGCGTGGAAAATCTTTTATGAAGTTTCAATCTCAAGCCATCATATTTTTATGCGCTCTGTTGTGCCAAGTCGCGTGTTCATCGAACGCCGTGCCGCCGGGTGAAACCAACACCGCGCCGTCCGCGAACGTCGTCGCCGAAGCGACACCCGCCGCCGTGACGGGTGACGTACCGCCGCCAAACGATGAGCCGCTGCCAAGTGATGCGCGCGGATTCTTTGAACTCGGCGTGCGTGCCTTCCAGAACGGCGACGACCGCCGCGCCGCCGAAGCTTTCAAACAAGCCATCACACTCGAACCCGATTTCGCGGAAGCTCACTTAAAACTCGGCAATGCCTACGCCGTTCTGGGCGAGCGCGAAGCCGCCACCGAAGCTTACGAGCAAGCCGTCAAGACGTGCGAAAGACTTGTCCGCACGGATTCAAAAAACGCCGAAGCCCATTTCAATCTCGGCATCGCGCAGGGCAAACTCGGTGACTATGACGAGAGCATCAAAGCCCTCAAGCAAGCCGTTAAGCTTGACCCCGAAGATGCCGCTAAGCATTACGAACTCGGTTTCGCGCACAGCAAAGTCGCACAGTATAAAGAAGCCGTCGCCGAACTCAAAGAAGCACTCGCACGCGATTCGGAAAACTATCGTGTGCGCGACTTATTAGAGAAAGCCGAAGCCGATTTGAAGCGGCAGACAGCTTCCCTCAAATATCTCGAACAGACCGAAAAAACGAAACTTGGAAAACCCGAAGCCCGGCAATCAAACAGAAATTCCAACTCCACACCGAACGCTTCGCCAACTCCGAAACCCTCTCCCAAGACATCGCCAAAAGCATCGCCCGTCAAACCTTAAATTTTCCAGATAAACCCTCACCACGAATGAACACGAAGCGTACACCTGAATCGAAAAAACCGCGTATCGTACCGTCGTGGATTGGCGCGACATTGACCGTCGGCACATTCGCCGTCCTCGTCGTTTTGGAACGCCGTCGCCCTTTGCGCTCCACCCAAGTCGAATCCAAGTTCGTGCGAAACGTGCGTAACCTAACCGTCGCTTCCGCCGCCCTCATCATCACAAGCGTCGTCGAGCGACCCTTTGCACTGCGACTCGCGCGCCGTGTTGAACGCCGTCGTCAGGGCTTGCTTGCACAACTCGAACTTCCCCGTGCGCTCGAAACTACACTCGCGGTTTTGCTGCTCGATTACACTCTATACATCTGGCATTATCAGACGCATCGGATACCCGCGCTGTGGCGCATTCATCTCGTCCATCACGTTGACCTCGACATGGACGCTTCAACCGGAATCCGTTTCCACGCGGCGGAACTTTTAATCTCGGTCTTGTTTCGGCTCGCGCAAATCAGAATCATAGGCGTCTCTCCGCTCGCGTTCACGGCATGGCAAACTCTGCTTTTACCGTCCGTACTGTTTCATCATTCAAACGTCGAACTGCCCATCGCGTGGGAGCGAAAGTTAAGCCGCGTCATCGTCACGCCGCGTCTGCACGAAACGCATCATTCGATTCGGCGCGAAGAAACCGACTCGAATTGGTCAAGCGGGCTGACCGTCTGGGACTGGCTGCACGGCACACTGCGCCGTGACGCGACGCAAGATACACCTATAAATACAGCCGTCACTACCGTCATAGGTGTTCCCGCCTTCCGTACACCTGACGATGTGACCTTAGAGAAAATCGCCGCTTTGCCGTTCGTCGAACAACCCGATAGCTGGCAGTTTCCCGAAACCACGTCACTATCAACGAAGCATTAAATGTAAGTTAAAACTCCCTCGTTCTTTGCATCTATAAACACTCAAATGCAATCTTACTGATTGTTGATTTCTTTCTTCGCTATTCTGTTTAACAAAATTTAATTACCGTATTCCATTCGCTTTATGGTATGTGTTAAGCTTCAAAGCGGGTTCGGGAGCCTCAATTCTCCAAGACTACCCGCCGCTTCCGCCCGAAGCTTCGTTCCCCTCGTCACATCCACCGCCGTCTTGTTTCGCACGCAAAGGTTTTAATATGCAGCATCTGTTAAGCGTTCCCGCACTGCGTTTCGTCCTCGCAATTTTGTGTTCCCTACTGGTGTTAAACGTCTCGCCTTCGTCGCTCTCGTACCATTCGGTCGCGGCTTACACCGTCCAGAACGCGAGTCCCACCGCTTCTCTGCGCTGGGCTAATAACACGATTACCGTTCAGCTTTCTTCTTCGCTCTCCCAACCGCCCGGAACTTTCAAGCCGGGAAGCGATGTGCGTGGTGCTGTGTTGCGCGCCCTCGACCGATGGAAAGCGGTGGCGCGAGTCGAATTTATCGTGCTTGATACGCCCGCCGTTTCCGTCAATTCGAGTTTCGCCACGCGCGACGGCATAACGCTTATCACCGTTGCCGACAACTCGACGAATCGTTCGTTTTTTCCCGGTGATAATCCGGGTCTGGCAAAACTGTTCTTTGACCCGACGACCGGCGTCATCAACGAAGCCGATGTGGTTTTGAATCCTTATGTTCGGTTCTCGACCGACGGCACGAGTTTCGACCCGAACAACCCGCACGGCGTTCAAACTTACGATGCCGAAGAAATCCTCACGCATGAAATCGGTCATCTGCTCGGACTCGGACATTCCGGTTCGGTCGGTTCAACGATGCGCCCTTTAACGATTTATAACAACGCTTACGGCGCGGCTTCGGTTGCCGGGCGCAGCCTGTCTATTGATGATGTGCTTGCCATCCAAAGCGTTTATGGAGCTAGAACTGACGGCGCACGCGGCACAATTTCCGGCGTTATCAATCTCGCGTCCGGCGGCACGGCGACCCGCGCGCATGTCATCGCGGAGAACATCGCCACGGGGCAAGTCGAGGGCGCGAACGTCACGAACGGCGAAGGCGCATATCGCATCGAAGGGCTTGCGCCCGGCAGGTATCGTTTGCAAGTCGAGAACTTAGACCAACCCGTTCTGCCAAGCGATATTTCTTACGCCGGAGTGTCGAGCGCGTCGCCGTCCTTCCGTGTCGTCGAAACGCAAGCGGGCAAAGCGCGACGCGGTTTCGGCTCGAACGGGCGCGCGAAAGTATCGGCGGCGGACGGCGGCATCGTCGTCACGGGCGGCGGCACGGCGCAAGTCAACCTGACGGTTGATGTCGCGCAGGCGGCTTCCATCAACCCCATCGCTCTCGGTGCGGGCGGCGCAATCGGTAGCGCGGCAGTTCCCTTTCTGCCCGGTCAATCGCGCACGGTGTTGGTTGAAGGCGCGGGATTAAACCTGACCGTACCGGGCGCGAACGGCACTGTCACAATCAATTCGCCGTTCGTTTCGGTAGTCCCGACTTCAGTTCGCTACGTCGCTTTGACGAGTAACAATCTGCCTTACATAGCCTTCACCGTCAGCGTCCGCGCCGACGCGCCAATTGGCGATTACAGTTTGCGCTTCCGCACGGCGACGGGGGAAACGGCACTCATGACGGGCGGCATCAGCGTCGAATCTTCGGCGACCGGTATGGTTTCAAATTACGAACCGGAGAGTTCGCTGGCGTTCATCGCACCGCCCGCAAAATTAGGCTTCAAGAACTTCGCAAACTTCCGCGCACCGCGCGCACAAAGCGAATCCGTCGTGGTTCTGGATCATCGCGCGACAACCGCCGACGACTTGCAGTTGCATTTCTGATAACGCGAATCGCAAGCGTTGCTAACAGCGGCTTGCATCTCCCTAAGATATATCTTAGGGAGATGCAAGCCGCTTTTGGTAAAATCATTTTATGAAAACTCAAGTAGAAACCGCCGGAGACTCGTTTGAACAATTCGGGTTAAGCGAAGGATTGATGCGAGCGATTGCCGATGTCGGTTATGAAATGCCGACGCCCATCCAACTAAAAACCAT
The DNA here is from genome assembly GCA_024330265.1 of Pyrinomonadaceae bacterium MAG19_C2-C3. Lineage (GTDB taxonomy): Bacteria > Acidobacteriota > Blastocatellia > Pyrinomonadales > Pyrinomonadaceae > JANDLT01. The sequence goes on from JANDLT010000011.1 coordinate 20,910, forward strand.
TCCGTTGCTTCTCGACGGGCGCGACATCATAGGGCAGGCGCAAACCGGAACGGGCAAAACGGCGGCTTTCGCGTTGCCGATTTTAGAGCGTCTCGATAGAGGTAAAAAAACTGTTCAGGCTGTAGTCTTGACTCCGACGCGCGAACTGGCGATTCAAGTCGCCGAAGCCTTTCACACCTACTCGAAACATTTGACGGGCTTGCGCGTGTTGCCGATTTACGGCGGGCAATCCATTGAGCAACAATTCAACCGTTTGCGAAGCGGCGTGCATGTCATCGTCGGCACGCCGGGACGCATCATGGATCACCTGCGACGCGAAACCCTCGACTTCTCACATCTCAAATTCGTCGTCCTCGATGAAGCCGACGAGATGCTTCGCATGGGCTTCATAGATGATGTCGAATGGATTCTCGGACACACATCAGCCGAGCATCAGACCGCGCTTTTCTCCGCCACCATTCCGCGCGAAGTGCGCCGCATCGCCGACCGTTATTTGAAGAATCCGGCGCACGTTGAAATCGAACATAAGACACTCACCGTGCCGACCATCGAGCAGTTTTACATTAACGTCTCCGACGCGCAGAAGGCGGACGTACTGACGCGCCTTCTGGAAAACGACCGCGACGAAAGCGGGGCGGTACTCATCTTCGACCGCACGAAAATAGGTGCGGCGAATTTGACCGAAAAACTTCAGGCGCGCGGTTATGCCGCCGAAGCGATGCACGGCGACATGAGCCAATCGCAACGCGAAGCCGTGATACGCCGTTTGCGCGGCGGGCAAGTCGAGATCGTCGTCGCCACAGATGTCGCGGCGCGCGGGCTTGATGTCGAACGCATCACGCAGGTTATCAATTACGATATGCCGAACGACCCGGAAGTCTATGTTCACCGCATCGGCAGAACCGGACGCGCCGGACGCACGGGGACGGCGGTGCTGTTCGTCACCGCGCGCCAGCAACGCATGAAATCGGAGATTGAGCGTTTTACGAATCAGCGTATAGAGCCGATGCGTATGCCGACGAAAGCCGATGTCGCGCGCCGCCGCATCGCACTTTTTAAGGAACGCATACACGCCACGTTGCGCGATGAAGACCTTGATTTATATCTGACTCTGGTTGGCGAACTTGCTGAAGAAAGCGGTCGTGACATCGCGGAGATTGCCGCCGCCGCCGCACGTCTCGCGGGTGGAGACAAGCCCCTTGAAGTTGTTGCCGCACCTGAACCCGAACCGCGTACCGCTTCACACGTCGCGCGACCAACATCGGGTGAAAACGGGATGACGCGCCTGTTCTTCGATGTCGGTCATCACAGCCAAGTCAGACCGGCGGACATCGTGGGAGCGATTGCCAACGAAGCGAATGTTCCGGGCAGAGCCATCGGCGCGATTGACATTCAAGACCACTTCACGCTCGTTGACGTGCCTTCGGAATACGTCGAACAGATTTTGGAGAGTATGCGCGGCAGCCGCATACGCAACCACAACACCAACATTCGACTTGCCAATGCGCGCGATGCGTCCGCGCCCGCCGAACCCGTCAAACGCACCGCGCACAAAGCGGGTAAGATTAAAAAAGATGACCGCAAAGGCTTCAAAAAGAACGCCAAAAGCCCGCGCAAGAAAGCGGGCTAGAATCCCAGCAAAACGTCTGCGAAGGATTTGTTTTACTTAACGTGAGTTCGATATAAGAGTGACTAAAATTTATCCACGAATTACACAAAACGGCACGAATAAAAACATATAAAATTCTGCCGCAGCAAGCTGCGGAGTATAAAAAGCCGTTGCACTTTCAAGATGTTGGCGAATTGTCATCCGCCAACATCGGATGTGCGGATTCTCACAGCAAGCTGCGGGGAACTGCCCCGTAGAGATTAGAAATTTTGAATTTCATAATATTTCTCCCAATCCGGCTGCTGCCGGTAAGCTATTACCGTCATTGATTTGGGGGACGAGGTTTCAATTCTCGGCAAGCGAAAGCTTGCATAAAAGCTAACGGCGAAATTCATGGAATCCAAGTGTTCGCAATATCTCGGCAATCAAGCCCACCGGAAAACATACCCGGCGATGCCAAAAGAGGGTTTCCATTACTTCTCGATTCCAAGCGTCTTCTGACGCCGGAACGCGGCGAGGCTTCCGCGCCGCAAGTACATCGGGTCGAAGATGAGCAGGTGAAGCCACGCGGCAATCCAGCCGAACAGACACAAACCAAAACCGATGGCGATGCGTAGGAAGGTGTCGCGCCAACGTATGAAGCGCACTGCGGTCTTGCCAAAGATGAAAGTGACAAGCATATTGACAATCAACCCGATGACGAAGATGCCGATGCCGCCGAGCGTAATCACCGATACGATTTCCGCGTTGGCGAACCGAGTGCACGCCCACACAGTGAGTGCGACGATGACATGTCGCAGTTGATATTTGGGATTGAGTAACCATAGCTTTTGAGTAACGAAACTTGGTGATGCGAGTAAGAGGCGGGATAGTGCCGACTTGTTAAAGTCATGGGGCGATACCCGGCACACTATGGCTAGCGAGGTAGGAATACGACTACACGAGCGGACTGCCCGGCGAGAGTTGTGACAGTTCCGGCGTCCAAGCCGACCAGAGCAAGCCATTGATTTTCTTGGCGGCTACACGTTCGAGCAAGCTTACTTGAGGGTGTTTGATTCGGTGCCGCCGGACGCCTTCGATGAGCCATGATAGCCCGTCGGCGCAGACCGGCAGACCGCGCTCGAGGGCTGCGACGTAGCTTTGCGCGGCGGCATCATCATCTCCTTCGAGCGTCCTTTGCTCGGCGAACAGCAGATGACCGTCGCCGAAGTTGTCATAGAAGTTCAACATGTTCGCGGCGGCAGTTTGCAGGTCTTCTCTCTGCGCCAGTTTAAGAGCGAGATACCCGGCGAGGCAGTAAGCGAGTGGGTCGTTACCCTTGATGGCGAGGGAATCTTTCGCAAGCCGGAGAGCGTTGTCGAGCCGCCCGCTCAAGTAGAAGCGTTCGATTATTTCCAGACGCCGGATGATGTCGGGTTGCGGTGTCGGCTCGGAGGCGAGACTCGGCATGTATTGATAGATACGCAATCGTCCGGCGATGCTGCGGTGGATGACGAACGTCGTCAGCCGCCGTGGAAGCATCATGAGCGGGAAGACGACGGGCGACTGTCCGGCTGTTTCAATCGCAAGCCAGTGCGCGCCCGTTCCCGTTGACTGCGCGAACTCGGCGATGCCGGGAACGCTTACGAGCGCGGCGGGAGTTTGCGAGACGGAAGGAATCGGCTCTCTGTGATGCCAGAGGCGGATTCTCGTTTGTGCTAGAAATTCTCGCGTCTCTTGCGAATCGTCGAATTCGATTCCGGCGATAATCTGCAATCCGCATAAGGCATCCTTCGAGGTCGCTTCACGAAATGACTGCACACCCAAACTTTTCAACCGCTCTCCCCATCCTTGATTGCGATTGGCGGCAAAGGCGGCAAGCGCGAGAATAGTCGAGAGTTGCGCCGAAGCGATGGGACCGACGGTCTGCGAGGTGTCGAGTGTGTTGTCGGTGGCAATCAGGAAGTTGGCTTTCGCAATCACTTCGTCCATCAAGCGTGTCTGCGGCGGTGGCGGGGCGGATAGTTGCACCGACTCGTTCTCCCCGGCGGAGAGTTCGACTACTTCTTCGACAAACTCGCCTTCCGGTGTTACCAGGCGCACACGGTAGAATCCGGGCTTCAGCCCCGCGAGTTCGATACGTCCCGGCTCGGATCGCAAGAGAGTCCCTGTGCTATCGCTCACTTCGAGCGGCACTAAGGGGTCGCTGGCGGTGAGAGTTAATCGGGCGTCGGGCGAACCGTCAGTATCCGACAGCAATCGAACCTCCGGCATTTCGCGCGTGATAATTTCGCCCGCCCCCATCGTCATCGCTTTACCCGGTTGCGTGATGACGCTGTTCATCGGCGGCGCGGGCGCGGCAGGGTTCTGCGGGAGCAGCCGGATATTTAGCTTGCGTGGTTCGTACAACTCGAACGACCAGCGTTTCTTTTCCGTTATATGGTTCGGCGCAGAAACGCGCACCGTGTATTTCATCGGGCGAAGCAGCGGAAGGGCGACGGGCGTGCCGACGACCGGCTTGATGATTTCGTCGAACTCGCCCGTCTCGTTCATTATCAAGACTTCCGTTTCAGACCACACCGAGTCGGGTTCGACGTGCAACTCCAAAGATTCCGGTTTGATTCCGTCTGCGGAAAGGCGCGCGAGTACGGGATTGTTGGAACTACGTTCGCCGTCGAGTCGCGGTCTTTGGATGACCGGATGCACGGGGTCTTTGACGATGTAGATTTCCCTTTTGAGGATTTCGGCTTCGACGTAAGAGAACAAATCTTCGGCGCGCACGATGTATTCATCCGCTTCGCCGTCATAGACTTTCGCGCTGCCCGCGCCTTGTAGACCGGCGAGCAGAGTTCCGGTGAACGCGCCCTGCTCGTCGCCCGGAGCATCGTCGGGGGAGAGCAAGCCTTCCCATGATTTGCTGCGCGGCGAGGTCGAAAGAAAGATGAATTGATCGACGGGAATCTGGTTGATGTTCGTCTGTAATTTGACGGTCGTCGCGGCAGTCTCGAAGTTATATAACCATTTAAGTACGTTGCGGCAGGCGTCAATGAAGAAGAACTGTTCGCGGAATCCCGTGGCTTTGAAATACTCTTCGATGGATTCGAGTTTGACGGCTTTATTCGTCAGAACTTCGGTGAAGTCCGCCATCAGTAAAGCCTGCTCGTCCTTGAAGCCTTCATAGTTGGTGATGCCATGACCGGAAAAATAGAAGAAAAGGCGGTCGCCCACGCCCTCACTGTGCTTGACCACTTCGGGAATCGTCAGCAGCAAATTGTCTGCGGTCGCGTCAAGGTAGTTGACTCCGGGGGGCGGTACTTCGGGCGCAGGGCGCGTCAGCAGGAAGATGTTTTCAGGCGGGACGCGACACTCTTTTGCACCGAGCAGCCAGTGTGCGACACGCGCGGCGTCGCCGACCGCGCCTTTCAAGTTCAGTTGCGGCTTCCAGTATTGATTGACGCCGACGATAATCGCCCAGTTAGCCATAACCGTGCCTTACCCTGTGTGCGGTGTCGAAATGGCTGATGCGATAACAGTGCGGAAGGCGTGAATTCGATATAAGAAACGATTAGGAATTATCCAACGTGAGTTCGATATAAGAAACGATGTTCGTCAGGAATGAAAACCTTAACCGCGAAATAACGCGAAACAACGCGAATATGCGGGTTTTATTTAGCGTTCCTGTTCGCGTTAGTTCGCGGCTAAAAGTCTTCCGCCTTATGTCGAACTGACGTTATCCACGAAACAGCACGCGGGCGGCACGAAACAAACCCCGGTTATTTCCGTGTATTTATTCGTGTTGCTTCGTGTGCTTCGTGGATAAAATCCTTTTCGTCTTACGTCGCGCCTCTCATCCGGCGCGCACAGCGTGGCTCACTCCAGTCCATAGACCGGCACGAACGGGCTGTCGGTCATCAGCATCTCGACATCATCGCCATCTTCGTCTATGTCCTTCATGCCGACATCCGTGCCGACATTCTTGGCTTCTCTGAAGACGCCTTTGTCATAAACGAGCCTGATTGCCTGAAACCCGAAGACGAGCGGCATAGACCCCTCGAAAGTGACTTTGGAGGTGCTGCTGCCTTCCTTCTTCACCCCGACCGAAGCCCCGACCGCCTGTTGAATCACCGGCACATCCACGCCGACCGAAGTGCCGCTCGACGTTATGGCTTCGGTCGTGAACTTCTTGCTCTTAATCGTGTTCGTAACAATGTACAGTTTGTCGGCTTCGAGAAGCCGCGCGGTGGGTCCGAGGCTTGGGTCTATCTTGGCTGCCAACAGGTACTTCTCCAGCTCAGTCCTTTTTATCCGGTTCATCTTCACGTCGTTGAACTCAAAGGCGAGCGCGTTGGCTTTGTTGAAGCCGACATCAACGCCGAACTTCGAGCCGCCCATCGCGCCGATGATGCCGCCGAGAATCGAGAGTCCGACATTCAATTTCAAGCTTCCCGAACGCTTGCCGTTGATGAAAGCCGCTTGCTCATCGGCACTTATCTGAGGCAGAGGCGCGTTCCCCGCCATGAATAAATCTGAAACGTCGCCGAGAAATACGAGGTCGTTGTCCTGTTTTTCAAAGAGTTGCAACGGCTTGATGTCCGTCCTCGGCAGCCGGACGACGTTGTAGTTGAAATTCTTCAGCAGGCTTAATACAGAATCTGCGCTTCCCATTTCTCCTCCTTAAAGGTCGCTTATCGTTGTTGGTAATTTAAGTCCGTTAAGGCAGTGGCAGAAATCTTCTGTCATGCTTAATGAACGCGGCGAAAGGGATTTGGATCGTTTATGGAATTGCAAAATGTAGCTTCAGCCTGACGGCGGTGCTGTTTGCAATGGAACGAGTTTAGGAATGGCTACCGGGCGAGGAATCGTAAGGATTTTTTGCGAAGGCGGACATAATAATTTCAACTTATTGATAAGTCAATTGATTATTTTTCTGAGGACTGAATCTCTCAATTAAACGGGACGGACGATTTATCAAATCAAGTTTTAGGTGCGAATCTCGCCTTCGATTTTGCCGAAGTGAATTCTAGTCCCGACCGCGAGTGTCACGCTTCGTTGCGGTTCGACATCGCGGATTGAGCCGTCGGCGGCGGTCACAACCCATTTATCATCGGACAGATTTTTCAATCCCCAGATGTTTTTATCCGTCGGGTGTCGCGCGACTTCGGCAACCGGAGCGGTGAAATCATAAAGGCGGTCGTCGTCGGTGTGATGAGGGAAAAGCCGCGTGTCGTGGTTGAGCATCACGACTTGGCGGTTGACTCTGATGCGCGGTGGAAGTTTCAGATTGACCGCGCACGCCCAACACAAGCCGGGATTGCCGTTCGTCGCTTTCAGTTTGTCCGCGTCGTAGAAATTCTCTAATCCGCAGTGCGCGCAATAAATGATTGCATCGCGCAAACGAATCGCCGCAGCGCGCCATTCGCTTTCACGCACGCGCCCGTGAAGCGGGTCGCGCAAGCCTTCGGTAAAGGCGCGCGTGAATAGGTCGCGCAAAAATTGCGGATAGATGCGCCAGAAGGCGAGGGCGTTATCGTGTATGCCGGGAACGGGACGGTTCGATTCATCATTTGGGTTGTAAATGAAAATCGGTTCGGTTCCATAAAGCTTGTTCATCGCCGCGAGGTCGAGGCATTTGATTTCCGTTTCGCGCTTGCCTTCGAGCGGGTGCGCGACGGTCAGCATGTAGAAAATCAGAACCGCGAGCGAGAACAAATCCGTGCTGGTACTCGGCACGGCATCACCGCGCACGACTTCGGGAGCCATGAAGCGCGGCGTGCCTAAAACGCCGAGAGTTCCGCGCCCGTCGGGGGCGACGTTATCGCAATCGCAAATCAGAATGTCTCCGGTGTCGGGGTCAAAGAACGCATTGCCGAAAGAGATGTCGCGGTAACAAAAGCCTTGCGTGTGAAGTTGAAGATAGTTGTGCGCGAGGTTGAATGAGGCGGTGGCGAGAGCGCGAAAGGTCGGTTCGATTTTGCGCTTCATCAAATCAACGATGTTCTTAAAGCGCGCGGGGCGAAGTCCCATAACGTAGCCGAAGCCTTGCACGTTCGGGGCGACGGCGAGTTCGAGGGGCCATAAGAAATGTTCGCTCGGCGCGCCTTTGCGGACAAGCAATTCAATCGCGGCGCGTTGGTCGGGCGTCGCCATTTGCGGGAAAAACCACTTGAGCGCGACGGCTTCACCGCCGAGCGTGGCTTTATAAACTTCGCCCTGCCCGCCCGCGCCAAGCAGCTTCTCGACCTTGCACACCATGCCGGAAGGTTCCATGCGAACCATGTCGCCTTCACGCAGTATTTGAAGTTCTTCCACAGTGATTTCCCCTTCCGGTTTTTTACAAGCGATTGTTGCGACTCTCGACGCGCGAGCCGTAATCGGTTTGCCACGCGGCGACGCGGTTTGCGGTTAAATCGCATCCTTCGACATTGACCGCCCCGCCCGCTTCGCAACTGATGCCGACATGCGCGTTACGGTTGAAGTTCGACTCATGCGCCACAAGCAAGCCGCCCGCGTCAACATGCGCTCCCGACAGACGGTTATTGTGAACGTCGCAATTCTCAATCAACACGCGCCCCGCGTCCGCGACAAACACGCCGTGCAGATTGCTTTCCGTGATACGACTTTCGCGTAAATGAACATCCGCGCGGCTGGCGATGGCGACTTCCGATTCCGCGTGTGAATAGATGTCACACTTTTCGATTAACGCTTTGCCCGCGCGATGAACGAACACGCCCGTATTCGCGCCTTCATAAATCTGACACGCGCGCAGGACGCACGCGGCTTCGTCGCTGATGCCGACATCGGTTTTCGCGTTCGCGTAAATCTCGCAATCCGCGACTTCGCATGATGCCTTGTCCCAGACGACGATTCCGGCGTCAAGCCCGTGATGTATATGACAACCTGTAACGTTTGTGCGCGCTCCGGCACTGATGGCGATATTGATGTTCGCGTTCTCGAAAATATCGCACGCCTCTATGCTTCCGCCCGCACCGTCGAAAGCATAGATACCGGAATCAACTCCGTGATGAATTCGGCACGCGCGAATCACGGGCGCGGCGTTCGGGTTATGAATAGCAACGCACGCGAGCGAATCGGAACTGATGTCGCACGCTTCTATGAGCAGACGCCCGCGAGTTATATCAACCGCAAAAAACCCGTCGCCGTTTTTGCCGCCCGCACGCGCTTGACCGCGCAAAGTAAGGTTGCGAATCGTCCCCGCATCGGCGTGACTCGTGACGACGCTCGAAGAAGCGGCGCGGACGATGATTTTATCAAGCGCGCCGTCGCCCACGATTTCGAGTCGCTTATCAAGCACGAAGCCTTCCGTATAAATGCCGGGACGGACGAGCAACCGCGCACCTTCGGGAGCGTGTCGCACCCCGTCATTGATGCTTGTAAAGTCGCCGCTTCCATCGGGCGCGACGACAAACGAAGTGCGGGCTTGAGTAGTCGCGCGGGCGTTACCCGTTGATGAAGCCGGTGCGTTTGAAGATGTTTGAGCGGTTGGTGATGTTGATGATTGTGCGGTCGATGTCGGTTGAACTTGCGGGTTGGAGGTTGATTGATTTGCCTTCTGTTCGTCCGCTTGCTCAAGCTTAACGAGTTCATCGTTCGAGATGACGCCGAGAACCAACGCCCACGTTCTCACCGTCCAGTGCGCGGCTTGCATCTCCATCGCCACATCATCGTGCAGCCTGCGGGCAAGTCTGGTGAGAAGCACACTGCGCGGCATCGAACCGCTTTTCGCGGCAAGCAATTCGGCGGGTATGCGTTCTTCGAGCGCGCTTGTCAGAACGGAGATTTCGCGCCTTTGAGCGGGAAAGTTATCGCGCATCAAGCCTTCGCAACGACGCGCATCATCAATCAACGTCTGACCATGACGCTCTATAAGTTCAACCAATTTTTGACGCGCCGGATTCTTCATAAAGGTGAAGGGTGAAGGTTGGAAGGCGAAGTAAAACAGACCAAGTTATTCACCGTCCACCTTCTTACTTTCGACTTTCAATTTTCACCTTTCGTCACCGCGTCGGCGCGGATGATAAGGGCAAGCGTGCAATCGTCGCCGCTTCCGGTTTGGGTGGCTTCTTCAAGCCATGCTTTGACGTGGCGGTTGACGTAATCGAAACCTTCTTCGCGCAACATCGTCAGCACGTCCGAACCGACTTGGTGAAAGCCCGCCGTTGTCGAAAACGAATTGGCGTAACCGTCGGTCGTCAGCAGAATCAGGGCGGGCAGATTGTCATCTTTGAATTCGTGAACGGCGCAACGAAAATCATTGACCGCTTTCGGAAGACACAGCGAAGTCGTTTCGTTCGCCATCAGACGCGCGTCGGCGGCAAGCGGCAAAGAGACTTCGCCCGCCTCTGTGACAATCAAAATCTCGCCATCGCCGAGTTGCAGATAGACGATGAACGAAGCGGTCACTAAAGCACATACGACGGTCGCACCATAAGCGAGATACGGATTGGCTTCGACGGTTTTGCGTGCTGCCACGCCGTCTTTTTCAATCATGCGCGCGTACTCGTTTTCCGTCAGCGGTTCGCCTTTGATGTCCGCTTCAACCTTCGCGCGCCAGCGATTGATAAACTCGGCGGCGAGAATTTCGCGCACGTTTGTTTCGAGTTCGGCGGCGGTCATCGCGGCGGTGTCAACCCCGATGAGTTCATCGAATAAATCGCACGCGATGCGGACGGCGAAGCGTGAACCACGGTCGCTACGAAAGCATTTGTCGCTGCCGTGACCATCCGACATGGCGACGATGACGGGTTGATAAACGCTTGATTGACGGGTGTAAAACATCGCGTCTTGATTCGGAATCCCGCCGCGTATGTGCGACGCGCCCGGCACGGTTTCGCAGATAACACCCCATTCCGCTTTTACCGCGCGTGTGTTGGGTTCGAGTTTGACGACGGTCGTTTTGCCGTCATCCGGTTGAGCGTCGCTTGATTTGTCGGTTTGACCGCCACCCGTTTTATCAGGGCTTGGCTTATCCGATACCGGCGGGTCTTGAACCGGCTTGTCACCCGTTTGTTTGCCCGCGCTTGGTGTGACGCTCGTTGCGGCATCAACTGTTGAAGCTTCCGTACTTAGCGAAGGCTCTTTCGTTGTCGGCTCTTTTGTTGTCGGGTCTGGAATTGTCGGCTGTTGTTGGGCTGTTTGGTTAAGAGGACGCGAATCAATCGCGTCCTCTTTGGTTGCGGTTTCCGGCGAGGCGTTGGTTTCGTTATTCATGTGGAGTTTTACCAACTCATCTTACGCGGTTGAAGTATTTTTGCGGCTCTGCCGCCTGATATGCGGTGAGGCTTTGCCTCACCGTGAAGCATGGAAAAGGTCTTCGAGGCTACGCCTCGCATGGGCGGCGTAGCCGCCATAAATTTCTGAGAGCAGGTCGGAAAGGCAGAGCCTTTCCGCACATCAGGCGGCAGAGCCGCAAAACCGCGTAAGGTGGGTTACCAAACATCATCAACTGTTTTCTGGTCGTCCGCCGGGTCTGCGGCAACGGGGACGGCTGCGCCCCCCGCGTTCGTTGAAGCGGCATTCAGCGGGTCGGTGCTTGGCGTCGCATTTGTCGCTCCGGGTGAAGGCACGCCAAGCGGACTTCCGGCGGCGTCGGGCGATGCGGCGGGGTGGTCTGTTCCGGCGGCAGCGGGCGACGAAGCGGATTTAAGCACGGCGGTTGATGCCCACTTGATATGTTTGACGAGGGCTTCGGGCGAGTTGGCTGATAGAGGTTTCATCTCCGGGTGTCCGATGAATTTTTGCAACATTTCATCGTCCGCATCCTGCCCGATTGAGATAGCGATGCGAACCGCCTTTTTGCCCCACGGTTGCTCCATCAATTCATTCAATCCAGCGTCGAAATCGTCAGTCGGTTGACCGTCGGAAATTAAAACCAGCACGGGCGGCAAGGCGCGCTCCGACATCGGCGGCATCTTGAGTTGTTCGGCGACGAGTGAAAGGGCTTTGCCCATATCGGTTTCACCGTCCGCCGGAATGTCGTTCCATGCAAAATCCGCGACGGGTGTGGGTTGTGAGATGTGCCACTGCGCCCCGTTTGAAAACTTGACGGCGCGAACTAAAACCTGCGCGTTCGGGTTGTCGTCCGCGACTTTTTTCATATGTGGAATGGCTTCGCGGATGGCATTGTTCAAGCCTTGAATCTTGCCGTCTTGCTGCATCGAACCCGATGCATCGGCAATCCAGATAAAATGCAAAGGGCGCGAAGCGAGTTCCCCGCCCGGACGTTTGCTGCTCATAATGTTGTTCTCCTTGAGTGACCTTGTAGCAAGTTAATTAGGTGAAAAAGTGAAAAGCGAATTTGGCGTTAAAGGTAAATGATGAAAGCGGAAAAGCCAAGATACATCAAAGCGTTTGAATCGTGAACCGTCTAGTTCAACGATTGATGCGCGGCTCGTTGATGCTTGGGCGCGATTGTTCTTCGCGTAAGCGCATGATGACGGAAGGGACGATGAAAAGTCCGGCGATGAACAAGACGATGACGACCAACAACGTGACGAGGCAGCCGCGCCAGCCGAAGCCGCGTCGTGCGGGTTTTGGTTGCGCGGCAATTTGCGTCGGGTGTGAAATGACAACTTGCGTCGCGGCTTGGGCGGCGTTGGTTCGCGTCGTCGCGGGTGAAGCGGGTTTGATTTTTGGCGGTGGCGAAGGTTGTCGCGTCGGCGGCGATGAGCGTGCCGGTGATGTCGGTAAGGGTGGTGAAGGTTGTCGGGACGCGGGTTTCGGTTGCCGGGTTGATGGTAATGGCGGCGGTTGTGGTGCGCTTTGAATAGTGTGTTCGACGGGCGGAGTTGATTCGACGATGCGACGCTTTTGCGCGCGGGCTTCCAAGTCCTGTTCGCTTAACACGCCGAGCGCGAACGCCCATGTTTCAACCCCCCACAGCGCGGCATCCGGCGTGTAAGCTAAATGGTCTCGTAGTCGCTGCGTGAGTTGGGCGAGCAACACATCGCGCGGCACAGCACCGCGATGCTTGGTGATTAAGTCCGCCGCGACACGTTCTTCGAGCGCGCCAATAATGATGTTGATTTCGCGGCGGTGCGCTCCGCACAAATCGCGCAACAAAGATTCGAGCCGCTTCGGAGATTCGTAAAGCCCTTGCCCGTGTTTTTCGATTACGCGCCGGAGCGTCTCTCTGACCGCGTTTGTCGTCGAATCCAAATTCAGAATATCCTAACCTTAATTGCTAATTGAGTCTGGTGCGGCTCTGCCGCCCGATGTGCGGAAAGGCTGTGCCTTTCCGTCGTACCTCTACCTTACCTTTCCGCAGAGGCTGCGCCTCGACGACGGTGCACCGGAGGCATAGCCTCACAGAATGGAAGTCTAACTATCGGAAAGGCGAAGCCTTTCCGCACATCAGGCGGCAGAGCCGCAACCGGCAATCACGGTATCCTATTCTTCATCCGCTCTCAATTTTTCCAACACGCCGAAATCTTCGAGCGTCGAAGTGTCGCCCGCGATTGCCTCGCCCGATGCCAGTTCACGAAGCAGGCGACGCATGATTTTACCGGAGCGCGTTTTCGGCAAGGCGTCGGTGAAACGTAAATCGTCGGGACGGGCGAGCGCGCCGATTTCATGTGCGACATGGGCGCGCAATTCTTCGCGCAGTTCGGGTGTGCCGCTTCGCCCGCCTTCGAGTGTGACGAAGGCGACGATTGCCTGACCTTTTATGTCATCGGGACGCCCGACGACCGCCGCTTCCGCGACCGTCGGGTGCGAGACGAGCGCGCTTTCAACCTCCATTGTGCCGAGACGATGACCGCTGACGTTTATCACATCATCCACGCGCCCCATAATCCAGTAATTACCGTCGGCATCGCGCCGCGCTCCGTCGCCCGCGAAATACACTCCTTCGATGTCGCTCCAATACTGCTTCTGATAGCGTTCATCGTCTCCGTAAATCGTTCGCAGCATCGAAGGAAACGGACGCTTGATGACGAGGTAGCCGCCTTCGTTCACTCCAACCGAACGCCCGTCTTTGGTCATAATGTCAATCTCGATGCCGGGTAGCGGGAAGGTCGCCGTGCCGGGTTTGGTCGGCGTCGCGCCGGGCAAAGGGGCAATCATGATGCCTCCGGTTTCCGTCTGCCACCATGTATCAACGATAGGGCATTTGCCTTTGCCGATGATTTCCCTGTACCACATCCACGCTTCCGGGTTTATCGGTTCGCCGACCGTGCCGAGCAATCTCAAAGACGATAAATCGTGCTTGAGCGGATGCTGTTCGCCCCACTTGATGAAGGCGCGAATCGCGGTCGGGGCGGTATAGAAAATCGTGACGCGATGACGTTCGATGATGTCCCAAAATCTATCCGGTTCGGGATGATTCGGCGCGCCCTCATACATCAAACTCGTCGCCCCGTTCGACAACAAACCATAGACGACGTAAGAGTGACCCGTGACCCAACCGATGTCCGCCGTACACCAGTAAGTATCTTCGTCGCGCAAATCAAAGACCCATTTTGCGGTCAAGTGCGTCCATAAATTATAGCCGCCCGTGGTGTGCAAGATGCCTTTCGGTTTGCCGGTCGTTCCCGATGTGTAAAGAATGAAAAGCGGGTGTTCACTATCTAATTGTTCCGCCGGACAATGCGCGTCAACCGTCTCAATCAGTTCATGCCACCAGAAATCCCTGCCCGCCTTCATCGTTACTTTTGTGCCTGTGCGTTTGACGACGATGCACGACTCGATTGACGGAGTATCCTTTAACGCTTCATCAACGGCGGGTTTCAATTTGATTTCCGACCCGCGCCGGAAGCCGCCGTCGGCGGTGACGACGACTTTGCATCCGGCGTCATTGATGCGGTCGCGCAGGGAATCCGCCGAGAAGCCGCCGAAGATTACCGAGTGCGCCGCACCGATGCGCGCACAGGCGAGCATGGCGACGGCGAGTTCGGGAATCAAGGGCATGTAGAGTGCCACGCGGTCGCCCGTCTGTACGCCCTGATTTTTTAAGACGTTGGCGAAGCGGCAGACTTCGCGGTGAAGTTGAAGATAGGTGAGCGTGCGCGTCTCGCCCGTTTCGCCTTCCCAGATGAGGGCGGCTTTATTGCGACGCCACGTCTCAAGGTGACGGTCGAGGCAGTTATACGAGATGTTGGTTTTGCCGCCGACAAACCATTTCGCGTGCGGCAAATCCCACTCAAGAACCCTGTCCCACTTACGAAACCAGTGGAGTTCTTCCGCCATGCGCGCCCAAAAATTATCCGGTTGGTCGCGGGCTTCTTGGACAAGACGCTCATACTCTTCCATCGAGCGAATATGCGCGCTGCGTGCGAAGTTTTCCGGCGGATGAAAAACGCGCCGCTCGTCGAGCGTTGATTCGATTGCCGTTGATTGGTGTGGTGTGGCTTCTGATGACATGAATGCTTAATCCCCTTTTCAGGTGCTTACGACTTTCATTTCGCGTGATGTATAGAGAACTCGGAAGCGGCATTAAAAACTATCCGGCGGATAAACACCAACTTTTTTCCGAAGATGCGAAAGCCACGCCGCGAATGCGGAAGATGAAAAATCATTCTTTGCATTCGCGGCGTGGCTTTTAAGATTTAACTGACGGTGTTTTAACTTCCGGCTTTCGCGCCCATCGCCTGCGGGTTCGGGGCGGGCTTCATACCGTTAATCACATCCGACCCTGAACCCGTATCGTCGCTGGCATTGTTGCTCAGAGCGACGGCGGGCGGTTCAAAGTAACGGCGATGCAAATCGTCCCATTCGATGATGAGCGAACCGCCGGTCGTCAGTTGTTGCTTGTTCCAATTTGAAAGCAAATCGAGACACGCATGGTCAATGTAGTTGAGGTCTTCCATCTGAACGTGAAGCTCTATGCCCGGTGGAACTTTGTCGAGCGTCTCGGCAAGTTGCGGCAAGCGTATAAACGTCGCCGAACCTTTCAAATGGAGAACCATTTGGTGCGCGTCACCCGGCTCCGGGTGCAAGTCAACTTCGAGGTGCGAGAAGGTGTAAAGCAGTTTGATAGTCGCCAAAGCCAAACCTATCAACACGCCTTCGAGCAGGTTTGTACCGACGATGGCAACCACCGTCACAACGTAAATAATAACTTCGCCGCGCCCGAACCCCGCCAGCTTGCGTATGGCTTTCGGTGACACGAGTTTGAATCCGGTATAAACGAGAATCGCGGCGAGTCCCGTCGTCGGAATGCTATTTAGCACAAACGGGAGCAACGCGATTGAGCCTAAAATCCAGACGCCGTGCATAATCGTCGACGCGCGGGTCTTCGCTCCCGCCGAGACATTCGCGGAACTGCGAACGATAACCCCGGTCATCGGCAATGCCCCGACGAAACCGCACAGAGTATTGCCGACACCTTGCGCGAGAAGTTCGCGGTTGTATCGCGTGCGCGCTCCCGTATGCATCTGGTCAACGGCGGTTGCCGAAAGCAGTGTCTCCGCGCTGGCGATAAGAGCGACGGCGACGACTGAGACGAGAATCGAACCCGTCGTTACCGCTCCGGTCAAAGTCTCGACGGTCGGGAAACTGACGACGCTGAAAAAGTTGCTGTCAATCGAAACGTAGTTGATGGGCAGATTGAAAACGGCGGCAATCCCCGTCGCCACCGCGACCGCGACGAGCGGCGCAGGCACGATTTTCAAACGCTTCGGCACGAAGTTCCACGCCACCATCACGACTATTGCCGCCAAGCCGACGCCCGCCGCGAGATGATGAACCGAGCCGTCAATCGGCAAGATGCCTTTGATGAAAGCTTCGGGAATCGAAAGCAGATTTTCCACGCCACTGCCCCTCGGAGCATCGTCCACGACGACGTGAATTTGACTGGCGATGATAAGAATGCCGATACCGGCGAGCATACCTTGCACGACCGAAGGCGCGATGGCGCGAAACCAGCCACCGAACTTAAACGCACCGAGCGCGATTTGAATTAGCCCGGCTAGTAAGACAATCGTGCCGAGCATCGCAAAGCCGTGTTGTTGAATGATTTCATAAATCAACACGGTCAACCCCGCCGCCGGACCCGACACCTGAAGCGGGCTTCCGGCGATTGAACCGACGACGATGCCGCCGATAATTCCGGTGATTAAACCGAGCGCGGGCGGCACACCCGAAGCGATGGCGATGCCCATGCACAACGGCAGCGCGACGAGAAACACGACGATTGAAGCCAGTAAATCATT
The DNA here is from genome assembly GCA_024330265.1 of Pyrinomonadaceae bacterium MAG19_C2-C3. GTDB lineage: Bacteria > Acidobacteriota > Blastocatellia > Pyrinomonadales > Pyrinomonadaceae > JANDLT01. The sequence continues at coordinate 37,665 of JANDLT010000011.1, forward strand.
AACGAACGTGCCGCCCGGTGAAGGCTCTGCGCCGTTAGCGGCGGCAGCCGTATTAGTCACGCTAGTAATAGTAGTGACGGGTACTTGGGCGGACGATTGAGCGGACGATTGAGCGGGAGAGTGAAGTTGTTCAGCCATGAAATTTTTATCCTTGTATCTATTCTTCTTTGCAATAAACTAAAGTCTTAACAGTTCGGAAGGTAGAAAACATCGCGTTGGAAAGTGTGTCGTCAACGAGACGCAAAGGCTTGAAATTCACCTTCTACACTTTCGGTTTCCGCCGACTCTGTAAAATTAAGATTGGGTTTAGACTTGGCGAGGCAAAGAAGAAGCGGGCGGACCTCTGCGCCCGCGTGCGGTGCTGAACCAGACGCGCAAGGATAGAGAGGCGTGTGGTGGCGTCGTCTCAAGTTCGGTGCGAGACGCGAGACGTTGCGGTAAGGCATGAGAACGGGCGAAGGCGGATTGCGATTGAAGATGTTTGCGGCGTTGCACGTTCGGAAGAACGGCTTCGCCAAGCTTCGCTTTCGTTTCCGGTGATGAAGAAGATTCTTGCGGGCAATTCTCCGCGAAAGACGCGGCGAAGGTGGAAACGTCCGTCGCCGGAAACGCGAGACACACGACCGCCATCATCACGATGAGCGAGTGTTTCAACTTTAAGCTGTACGGTGTCGCAACAAACATCAATCCACGAGTTCCGGTTGAATTTCCATCCGTGTCTCTTTTATCGCCGCCCGATGTTCATCTCTCGACGTACATCGCAAAAGCTTTTTGAGATGCGGCATGATAGCGAACAGGTCGCCTATCGGCAAACATTTACATTACTGCGGCGTCGAAATGGACGCACCACCTACCGCGCACGATGCGACGACGGCTTGCGCGAGACGCGCGGGCGTGCGCGGCTTCTCGCCATCGGCGGGCAAACGGTTTATCCGTTCGACGATTTCGATGCCGCGTGTGACACGTCCGAAAGCGGCGAATTTATTATCGAGGTGCGCCGCATCGCTTAATAGAATAAAGAAGCTTGTGGTCGCGGTATCAACTTCATCGCCGCGTGCCATAGAGACGATGCCGCGCATGTGTTTGATATAGTTGGGTTCGTCTGGAACGCGGCGATTGGCGCGTGTCGAAAGTTGCGGGCTTAAAGTCCCGCGCGTTGAAAGGTCGCCGCCCTGAATGATGAAATCTTTGACCGTGCGATGAAACAGCGTGCCGTCGTAAGCTTTCGTCGCGGCGAGATTTAGAAAGTTTCTGACCGAGTTGGGTGCGGCTTCCGGCAACATCTCGATTTCGATGTCGCCCGCGTCGGTATTAAGCGTCACACACTGTTTCGCCATCTCCGCGACGCTCGTATTATCAAAAGGTTCGCCCGTCGTTTTCGCTTTCTCGGCGGCGGCAGAACGCCGGTTACTTTTCTTCGGCGCATCGTTCTGTATTGTCTCCTTCGGCTTGACGCTTTCGGTTTGTTGAGCGTGCGCGGCGTGTGTGATTAAACATACAACCAACATTATCAATATCATTTTTGCGGCTTGCTTCACTTCTCTAAAACTCCTTAAAGATTTTTCCGTATCATACCGGATTTGGTTTCCGCCGCATTGAAGTGTTTAATGAACACTTCAATGTGAAGATGTCTTTCACGGCGATGACAGTAACTTTTACCTTAACGGAGAAATTTTATGACGAAGCAAATCAACATGCACGGAGCGCGTATGTCGCTCAACCGCAACCCCGATATGCGCGATTGGGCGGAACACTGGTTGAAGGACATAGAGCGCGAAACCTACTTCCAACAACCGGACGCGACCGAAGAAACCTTCGCCCGTCATTGGCTGTATGTGCGCCCGGAGCGAATGCACGAATCGGCTATCGAAGCCGTCACCGCTTATCATGAACACCACTCGGACGAAAAATAAATTTACACGCGAAACCTCAAAGCATTATCCATGAAGACAGAGCAAACGGCAGAACAGGGTTTGACCGCGACATGGTTGTCGGCGGCGGAGGTGACGGCGATAAACGTGGTATTGGACGGCTTGCCGAGTGTGCATTCGCGCCGCGCCTACGGGCGCGCACTTTCCGATTTCTTTCGCTGGCATCGCGCGCAGCAGACACCGGAGCAGCACAGCCCCCCGCTCGGTAAAGCACTCGTTCAGGCTTACGCTGCTTCTTTGCGCGCGGCGGGCTTGTCCGCCGCGTCCATCAATCAACGCTTATCGGCGATTCGCAAGTTGGCGATTGAAGCCGCCGATAACGGTTGGCTCGACCCGCAACTGGCTTCCGGCATTCGTGCCATCAAAGGTGCGCGACAAGAAGGCAGGCGTGCCGGTAACTGGTTGACGCGCGACGAAGCGCAAACGTGGCTTAATGCTCCCGACCCCAACACGATTAAAGGTTTGCGCGACCGCGCATTGCTCTCCGTTCTCATCGGCTGCGGGTTGCGCCGCGCGGAAGCGGCGTCACTCACCTTCAATCATGTTCAGCAACGCGACGGGCGATGGGTGTTGGTTGACTTGATAGGCAAACGCGACCGCGTGCGTTCAGTTCCGATGCCTGCGTGGGCAAAGCACGCAATTGATGCATGGAGCGATGTCGCATCTACTCAAGTCGCGGAGAGTGTCAAAGCCGGTCATATATTTCGACCCGTCAATAAGTCCGGTCGCGTCGCGGGCGAGCGCATGACACCGCAAGCGATTCGCAACATCGTTTGCGAGTACGCCGCGAAGCTCGGCAACAACGGCGTCGCGCCTCACGATTTGCGCCGAACGTTTGCCAAACTCGCGCACAAAGGCGGTTCGGGACTTGACCAGATTCAACTTTCACTCGGTCATCATTCGATACTGACAACCGAACGCTATCTCGGAGTCGAGCAAGATTTAACCGACGCTCCCTGCGACCATCTTGGGCTAAGACTAGGCTAACGTCAGGCGCGACGTAAGACAAAAAGGGGTTTGTCCACGAATCAAGACGAAGGAAAAACACTCAAAGAAATCAGATTTTGTTTCGTGCCGTTTCGTGTTGATTCGTGGATAAAATCTCTACCGCTTCCTATCTCGAATTCACGTTAACTATTTTCTTCATAATCTTTCACCATCCATGATTCGGCTCTGCGTGCCGTGATGAAGTGAATCTCATCCGGTTCGGGTTCGGTATAAACAAGAAACGTCAAACCGTAAGCGGCGGTCAATGCGATGATTGCGTATCTCACTTCGTCGGCGGTTGAGTGGAAATGGGTTGTGCGTCAAAGCGCATACCGGGCTTTGACGAGGCGCGGCGGTGTGGTCGCGTTCGGCGGTATGGACAGGATAAACAGATTGTCGTATTCATCATCGCGGATTGGTGGAACGTCTTTTCCGGTCAGCGTCTTTATAAGCAACGGCACGGTATTGCTGTGACCGACGACGAGAACGGTTTGACCTTGATGCCGTCCGGTTATGACTCCGGCGAGATTTGCGGCATATGCTGGCGCGTCGTCGAAGTTGGCGGCAACGGTGTTAATCGAAACTCCGGTCGCGGCGGCAAGCGGTTCGGCGGTTTCCCGCGTGCGGCGAAACTGCGAGCAGTATATGGTTTGAACTCCCGCCTCGCCCGCGACTCCGGCGAGTAGCTGCGCCCGCCTGATGCCTGTCTCACTAAGCGGCGGGTCGTCGCCCGCCACCACCGCTTTTTCGGCGTGACGCACGATGATAACGGTCGTCGGAATCTCGCTTCGCCTGTCACACGCAACCTGCGCGATGACGACGAGGACGATTAAAACGATGAGACGCAATGAGGATTTTCCCTTTATCAAATCTGTTTTCATACTTCTCCGACTTGCCAGATGATTTCTATTTTGTGATTTTTCCCCGCCGCTTCGCTTATCGCCGTTTGTAAGCGACGATGGTCAACAAACGCGCTGACAGATTGTTCGAGTCGGGCAAACGATGGAGATTACCGGCAACCGGGTGGACGACAACGGCGGCAAGAATCCGAGCGCGGCGAAGGATGCAGTGATTCCACTCATTTGCTTGTGATTATTTCCCTGTTCAGCTTCGTCTGTCAGACGACCATTGTGACACGACTATGTGTGCATCCACGACGAGCGTGATGAAGTTCGTCACTACTGCCATCCGTTCCGGCTTGACGGCAGCGGAGACGGCGAGCGGTGTTGTATAGTTAGAGTTATTTGGTAATCGCTCTATACCCATCAGTTGAAGGAGAAATAACATGTTGCTCAGCGCGGCACTAAACGACGCTTTGAACCAGCAGGTCGGAAATGAGTTCGGTGCTTCACTTCAGTATGTCGCTATCGCAGCGTATTTCGATAGCGATAACCTGCCGGTACTCGCCCGCCACTTTTACACGCAGGCGACGGAAGAACGCGACCATGCGATGCGCTTCGTGAAGTTCATCATGGATGCCGGCGGACGGCTGGAGATTCCCGCGATTCCGGCACCGCGCAGCGACTTCAGTTCGGCGCAGGAAGCCGTACAACTCTCACTCGATTGGGAACGCACCGTCACCCAACAGGTCAACGCACTCGTGGATCGGGCGATAAAAGACAACGACCATATATCGCGCAACTTCTTGGAGTGGTTCGTCAATGAACAACTCGAAGAGATGGCGAGCATGGAGACGCTGTTAGGGATGGTGCGTCGCGCCGGTGACGCGGGATTGTTGCTCGTTGAAAGTTATCTCGCGCGCGAAGGTCGGTCGGCAAGTGTGGGGGTTGAGAACGAGAACACGTAGTACGGGAGACGGATAACTCTTCTCTGCCCATTTGTCAGTAAGTAGCAATAGTTGCACAACACCCTGACTTGGAAGAAACTTAGCGTTGTCGGGAAATGGCATACTTGGCAATGTAGAAGATTATATGTTGGTTTTGTGAGGCACAACGATGAAGTCTTCCAGACGCGAATTTCTAAAAGTAACCGGACTCTCCACCAGTGCCGTCGCGCTGTCGGAATGGAGTTTCGGGCGTGAAGCCGAAGCCGCGAAGTTTGCCGCGATTGAAACGAGCAAAGACGACTTGGCGGATGTCGCGCTGGCTCTCGCCAAAAAACTCGGCGCAACATATACCGACATTCGCATCAACCGTTATCGCGTTGAATCCATCTCGACGCGCGAGCGGCAAGTGCAATCGGTCGCACGCGGATCGAACTTCGGTTTCGGCGTGCGCGTCCTCGTCAAAGGGACGTGGGGATTCGCCGCCAGCCCGAACGTGACACGCGCGGAAGTCGAACGTGCGACACGCGAAGCCGTCGAAATCGCGCGGGCAAACTCCACCATCCAACGCCGTCCCGTGCGTCTCGCTCCGGCTCCGAAAGTCATCGCCAAGTGGAAGAGCCAATTTGAGCGCGACCCGTTCGAGGTTCCGGTTGATGACAAAATCGGATTCTTGCTCAAACTCAACGAAGCCGCGCTTGGAGTTAAAGGTGTGAGTTTCGTTAATTCTTCGATGGCGTGGGTCAACGAACAAAAATACCTCGCCACGTCCGACGGTTCGCGCATCGAGCAGTATCTGATTCGCGGCTATCCGACGTTCACGGTGACGGCGATTGACCGTGCGACCAACGATTTTCAAACTAGGAATTCGATTGCCGAAGGAAGCAGCGCGGGCTACGAGTACACCGAAAAATACGATTGGTTCGCCGAAGCCAAGCAAGCAGGCGAAGAAGCCGTCGGCAAACTCAAAGCCAAATCAATCGAACCCGGCAAGTACGATTTAATTCTGCATCCGTCGCATCTTTACCTGACGATTCACGAATCCGTCGGACACTCGACCGAACTCGACCGCGCGCTTCTCTGGGAAGCGAACTACGCCGGAACGAGTTTCCTGACGCCCGACAAAACCGGCAAACTGCAATTCGGCTCAAAGATAGTCAACTTCGTCGCCGACCGCACACAGCCCGCCGGACTTGCGACCGTCGCTTACGATGATGAAGGCGTGGCGGGGCAACGCTGGCATTTAGTCCGCGACGGCGTGTTCGTTGATTGGCAAACGACACGCGACTTAGCACCGCTCATCGGTAAAAATAAATCTTACGGCTGTCTGCACGCCGACAGTTGGGGCAGCGTGCCATTTCCCAGAATGCCGAACGTCTCGCTCGAACCCGCAAAGGAAAATGTCACCACCGATGACCTTATCGGCGGTGTCGAAAAGGGCATCATGATTTTCGGGCGCGGCAGTTATTCGATTGACCAGCAGCGTTACAATTTTCAATTCGGCGGGCAGACTTTCTGGGAAATCAAGAACGGCAAAATCGTCGGCATGTTGCGCGATGTCGCTTATCAATCGCGCACCACCGATTTCTGGAACGCTTGTGACGGACTTGGTGATAAATCAACCTACCTGCTGCCCGGAACTTTCAACGACGGAAAAGGCGAACCCGGACAATCCAATGCCGTCTCGCACGGTTGCCCGTCGGCGCGTTTTCGCCAAATTGATGTTCTCAACACCGCCGCCGATTCGAGTCGTTCATAGAAAAGATTCCTTAAAAGCCCCGAAGGGGCGAAATTGGATAGCTTGGGGCAACGCCCCAAGAGACAAGCCCTTTATGATTTTCCAGCCCTGAAAGGGCGAAATAGTCACCGACCTCTACCAAATATGTCACCCTTTCAGGGCTTGCCGGTCTGTTCTAACTTTTACCCGGTGCGGTGCGCCGGGCTATCGAATGTCGCCCCTTCGGGGCTTCAATTAGACTTTTAAGACAGCCTCCAAGGAATTTGAAGCAATGCTTTTAACCGAAAAAGATGCCCGCGACCTGACCGGCAAACTGCTTTCGTTTGTCAAAGCCGACGACGCTTCAGTGAGCGTGACGAATGAGCAAACGTCGCATCTCCGTTTCGCCGACAACAACGTATTGACGAGCGGCAAACGTGAATCGCGCGCGGCGAGCGTCACGCTTTGGATGAAAGGCAGACGCGGCGCGGCTTCAACCAACGATTTCGACGACGCTTCGTTGCGCGCGGCAGTAGAGCAAGCCGAGCAAATCGCCCGCCTCGCACCCGTTGACCGCGAGTATCTACCGACGCTTGGCAAGCAAACTTACAAGCCTGTGGGCGGTTATGTCGAAGCGACGGCGAACATCTCGCCCGCCACACGCGCCCGCCAAATCGGTGACATCTTAACCGCGTGCGAAAAAGCGAAAGTCATCGGGGCGGGTTTTCATCAAGCCGTCGCCCGCGCCGCCGCTTTCGCCACCAAGAACGGGAACTTCGGTTTTGAACCTTCCACCGTCGTCAGTCTTTCGACGACTGCGCGCACGCCCGACGGTACGAGTTCCGGTTACTTCGGGCGCAATCATTTCGATGTCGCCAAACTCGATACGGCGAGAATCGCGCGTGAAGCGATAGACAAAACTTTGCAGGGTCGCAACGCACGCACGCTCGAAGCCAAAAGCTACACCGTGATTCTTGAGCCGCAAGCCGTCGCCGACTTGCTCGGCAACTTCGCTTTCGGATTTGACGCCCGCAGTGCCGAAGAAGGGCGCAGCCCATACTCGGCTTCCGGCGGCAAGACGCGCACCGGCGAAAAACTTTTCGACGAGCGCATCAATCTTTACAGCGACGCATCGAACGCCGAACTTCCCGCCTCGCCCTCAGCACAAGCCGGAATCCCGTCGCAAAAAATTTATCTGATAAAGAACGGCGTGTTGGAGAACTTAATCTACTCGCGCTTCTGGGCAAAGCAGAAAGGAACAGAGCCGACACCGGGACCCGTCAATGCGATTTTAGAAACAACGGGCAAACCCACGAGCGTCGAAGAGATGATTAGTTCAACGAAGCGCGGCTTACTTGTCAGCCGCTTCTGGTACATACGCTCGACCGACCCGCGCACCGCGAGTCTCACGGGACTGACGCGCGACGGTGTATGGCTGATTGAGGATGGCAAGATTCAGTATCCGGTTAAAAACTTTCGCTTCAATCAATCCATCATCAACATGCTCGCTCCCGGCAACGTCGAGATGATTGGAGCCGCCGAGCGCGTCGGCAATGCGGAGAACGCTTCGCTATTACCCGCTCTCAAATTAAAAGCATTCAACTTCACATCGCAATCAGAAGCAGTTTAGACCGCTCTGCTTTGATTGGAACTTGTCACACAATCCTAATCGCTTTCCCTTCACGCTCTTCGACTATTGCTTGTATTTCCCCTGCCATACTTGTCGGCAGGGACACCGCTGATGTGTTCAAGATGTTGTGGTAACTCCACAAAGGGTTGGTGAAGCGATTCAGCGTTAACATCAATTACAGGCGAATCGTCACCTCCACTTTTCTTAGCAGATTCGCGGCAGTTGCTCTCCGAGTTGCATGTCCACGACGCGCGTACCGCCGAGGCTGGTCTTGGCGACGACCATGCCGGGGCGGTCGTCTGTGACTTCGCCAATGATTGCCGAGTTAAGTCCGAGTGAGTGTTGACGCATTGCCTCTAACAATTCTTCGGCTACCCCGCGCGGCACAATCGCAATTAGCTTTCCTTCGTTGGCGACATACACGGGGTCTAATCCGAGAAACTCGCAGGCGGCGCGTACCGACGGCGGCACGGGTAATTTGCTCTCGACGAAGCTGATGCCGACTCGTGAGGCTTTGGCGATTTCATTCAGCGATGACGCGACGCCGCCGCGTGTCGGGTCGCGCAAGACGTGAATGTCGGTTGTGACTCCGAGCATCGTGGCGACTAAATTGTTGAGCGGTGCGGAGTCGCTTTCAATCACGGTTCCGAATTCCAACCCTTCGCGCACGCTCATCACGGCGACGCCGTGCTGTCCTATGTCACCGCTCACAATCACGACATCGCCGGGGCGGGCGAGCGTCGGCGCGATGTTGATTCCGGCGGGTATCACGCCGATGCCGCTGGTGTTGATGAAGACCGCATCGCCGTGATTTTTGTCAACGACTTTAGTGTCACCCGTGACTAACCGGACGCCCGCCTTGCGCGCGGCGACGCCCATCGTCTCGGCGATACGACCTAAGACTTCCAACGACAAACCTTCTTCGAGGATGAAGCCGGTGCTTAAATAAAGCGGCTGTGCGCCGCTCATCGCAATGTCGTTGACCGTGCCGTTGACGGCTAAGTCACCGATGTTGCCGCCGGGGAAAAACAGAGGCTTGACGACATAAGAATCGGTTGAGAAAGCGATTCGCGCGTCTGCACCGAAGATGTGGCTCAAATCAAGCGCGGCTGAATCTCCAAGCGTGTTCAAGGTGTCGTCGGCGAAGGCGGGCAGGAAAAGATTCTCGATTAACTCGGCAGAGAGTGTGCCGCCGCCGCCGTGTCCCATCACGATGTTCGGCGTATCGCGCAAAAATAGCGGACAAGTCCAACCGTCAAAGGTAATCGAATCTGTCATCGTTTTCCTGATGTCTGAACTTTTTCGTTTCGTAAAGGGCAGTTTGAAAATAGTCCCGCGATGAATCTGTCGGTATCTACACGAGTGCCAATGTAGTTGTCTTAGCACCGAAGGTGCGGCATTCAATAGCCCGGCGCATCGCGCCGGGTCACGCCGTGTAATTCTGTCAAGCCCTGAAAGGGCGGCATACGGGTTATGTCGCCCTTTCAGGGCTTGTAATGTTTTGTGATGCGCTACCCGGCGCGATGCGCCGGGCTATTGAATCGCGCCACTTCGTGGCTGAAAACGGTTTCTCCGAACTTGTGTAGATACAAATGGACAAACCGCCGGGCTATTTTCAAATTGCCACTGACAGGACTTTTTGAATACGCATCTCACACGCTCAATGCTTCGCCCTGTTTCTCAACTTTGCTCGCGGCACTTAACTGCACAAAGCGACCGTAGTTATAGTACGCGGCGCATGCGCCTTCGCTTGAAACCATCGTCGCACCGAGCGGTTTGCGCGGCGTGCATTCCTTGCCGAACGCCGGACACTGATGCGGCTTAATCATGCCTTGCAGAACTTCGCCGCTGTGACAAAGCGTTGATTCAATCGTCTGTATCCCCGTCACATCGAATTTATATTCGGCATCAAAGTCTCTGTGGTTTTCGGTCAGGGTGAGTAAAGGCACGAAACAGCCGGTGCGAGCGTGCACGCACAACGTGAGGTACATCAGGTACCGAAGTTAGACTCGGAGATATGCTGCGCAAAACTCTTTGCAGTCTGGAACGAGGACGCATCAACCTGCATGATCGCTTTCCCCCGTCTCAACTTGATCGCGCTCCTGCCCGCTTCGTTATACCGAGTCCACACATTGTTCTCATCACCTACATCAGGCAATTTAGCGTCAGGGCGCAAAGGTTTTGGCATACCTGACTCTAAGAAATTCAACGCTTGAGACTGCCCGAAGTAGATGTAAGTTGAGCCGAAGAGTCGGAATTGGTTCTCTGCTTCTTCCAGCGAAGGTTCGATCGACATTCCGATTGTGACGTTCTCATCTCCGGATTGCCACTCGCAGAGGATGCGAGTGGCATCGGAGTATGCCGAATGCCCTAATTTCCATTCAGGCTCGTTCTCTTGAACGAGTTTTTTAAGAGCTTTTAGGACATGAGGATCGCTTTGATCTGTCAACGTCGCAGCATCCATCTGTTCTGACATAGTTCCTCACAATCTGCGAAGTTTGCGCCTTGCATTTACATGACAGGGGTTAATAGTGCGTATAGCAATTGTCTCTTTTCGAACGGACATGGGTTTCCATTTTAGCTAAACTGGCTCCGGCAACTCATGTCCGCTAATTGATGCTCGTCAGATGTCAACGTCAGAGCAATCGTTACAAAAATCAGTAGGCAGCGGGAGCCCGATGATACGGTTACATTGCTTCCTACCTGTTGGAAGAACGACGTATGGCTCTGCCACTCTAAGGAAGAATCTAAATCCTTCCCTCGGAGTGTACGTGTAAGTGTAAGAAGGTGACTTACACGTAGCATTACAGTTTGGGATCACTTTGTATGTCCCTGTCAAGGGATTGTTCGGGTCCCCAGAATCCAAGCGGTAGCAGGAGAACGAGACCCCCACCGGAAGGTACAAGAAGCCACCCCCGGCTCCGTAATAAGCGTTGTAATAAGACGACGAGGGACAGTAACCCGTCGTGTCATGCTGTGACAAGAAATTACCAATATTACCTGGGAGATCCGGGAAGAACCGTATCGCAGCGTCAGATCTCACGTGGATACTGCTGTACCCGCCACCGTAACTTGACTGATTCGTCACGCTGCTGCCATTGGGAGCCGTGATCTTCGTCCTTACGCTGTACTGGTGTCCGTAAGAGTTGTAAGACTCTTCGTAAATACCGCACCCGTTGACGTAAATCATCGGCTCATTTTCATGTGTGATCGCCACACCCCCATCAGCGGTGGTGGTGTAGTACTGGTTGTACCCGATGAGCCACGCGTCGTCATAGTTGACCCCGTAGCCCATAGAAGAACCCTGAGCTGATGCCTGTGACACCACGCTACATAGCAGCAGCACCGTAACAGCCATCATCTTCAATCCGGTCACGAGCACGCTGTGGCGTAGCTTCGCGAGTTCGTTCTTGACGCTCTGTAACATATCCCTGCCTCCGTTTCCTACGTTCGTTCATAGCGCGAAGAGAATTGTTCGCTGTCGAACATATTCTCGATCAGTGATGCCCCGAGGTATGCCCCTTTGGATGCTGCTCCCAATCATTTCCGCTGGGAGCAGTTTTAGGTCCTAGAGTCAGCTTCATTTTACGCTTCATATTTTCCTTGACGTGTTTGCTGACCTTCTCTTTCCCTTTGGTGCTGAGACGGTATTGCAGAGAGTTTGCGATCTCCATCACAAGTGCCTCTTTCTGTTGTTGAAGCGTCGTCAACTGAGCCATTACCTCTGGCGAGGGATCAGGCCAGTGCTGATCTTTTATCGCGTTCGCTTGGTTATCGAGAACACTGATGCGCTGTTTGAACTCGTCCGCCGCCGCTAAGAGAGCATCGACATCGTTGTCTTCCTCCGTCTTCGGGCAGGTTTTGCACTTCGACTTTTTTAAGTCGACATGCTGGTCGAGGTAGTCCAGCATTTTGTCTTTCTCTACCTCGTTCGGACGATAGGCGATGAGCCGGAAGAGAACTAGGTAAGGCACGTGATCGGGAATCTTGTGTGGTTCCTTCGACCCATCGATAGTTCCGGGAGGATCGGCTTTCTCCTTAACGAAGGAGGTAGCGATCGGGGTATTAGTGACCGGCTCGTTGGAGGAATTAGTTGCTTCGAGCACGGCACCGATAACGCTAATGGTGACAGTGAACAGGAGAGTAGCGATTAACTTCATAGCTGCTCCTTACTTGCGGATGTGTAAGGGACGGGCAATTAAGCCGTCCGTGCATCTGAGATGACACGTGAGAAAGTTTCAGCGGTTATGCGTCATACGGATAAAGCTTCCCCTCAACCATGCTCCAGTTTAGGCAGAGCGATTATCGCGATTTGCAAGCAGATACGCCGCGACCGGATGCAGACAGGCAGCAGTATATAAGGCAACGCGAGAAACTCCAACATGGCAAACCTTTGTGAAAACAGTCGTCTCCACACCCGTTATTCACAACAAGTGTGGAACTACAATCCGGGAGGAACGATCGGGATGTACGTTAAGGGGCACGAATAGCGAGCTAGTAGGTAGCTCGTAAAAAGAGTGGCAGGATCATACTTACATGGCAGAGAATGTCAAGAGTTTTGAAGTTCCTTTTTGAGCATTACTCCTTAGGTTCCCCGAACCTTTCGCTAAGAGCCTCAATGACTACAGATGTCATTGTAGTTCCCTGCCGTTTAGTTTCTGATGCCCAGTGACGGCGACGAGCGGCAGCGACCTTGACGCATAGATTGACTTCGGGGTTAGGAGCGATCTCTACTTCCTTTATTTTTCTGGCTTTCTGGCTTCTTTGATTAAATCACCATACTTGCTTATCTTTTCAATATCTCCCTGATCTCGTCGCCAAGAGATTTGTAGTCTTCCCAAGCTACCTTTGCCCTTACGTCTTCGATCTCTCTAATTGATTTCCCCGCAAGAGCCGCTTTCGGAAAACCGACCGTGCGGCGGATTATCGTTTGAAGGACGGGTATCATACCTTCCGTAAGATCGCTTTGTATCAACTCTCCCTCCCAGCTCGGGTGCGGCGGTACGAGTGTGATGAGGGCGCGGTAGTTTGCATCCCCGAGATCACGTGCCGTTTCGAGCATCGGGTGCAGACTCAGAACGTCAGGCGCAGTTGGTAGAATCAGTAAGTCACCGCCTTTAGCCAGCTCTTTCAGATCGTCAGAGTTGGGACGCGCCGGAGTGTCGATAACAACAAAGTCACTTCCTGAGATGGAGCGCATCGCTTGCCTTTGGTCAGCGACGGCAAAAGGTACTTTTCGGTCAGACGCCAACCGCTCTGCGGAATCACACCGATGCCGCGCCACGCACGGTCGTTTATCTCGAAGACATCCTCAATCATCTTTTGCGCCGCGTTGTTGCCTTCCATAGAGACGGCACGCGCGTAAGCATTCTCGACTTTAGCCTCTCCTGTTTCGAGTTGATTGACCGCGCAGCGTATGCCTTCTAATGTTCTCCGTCGCCGACGGCACCAATAATTCGATTTACACCCTCACGAGTTACGAAAACCCTCGCCTCCGTTTTCGTTTCATAAACTTCTCTGGGCGATAAAATCACGAAGGCTTTGCTTAAAGACGATTCATCAACTCGCCATGCACTCCCATCCGACGTGTACCAACTAAGCGTCGCATTCAATTCATTCCTCCCGGCAACGGCATCCTCGTGGCTCTGGCTAACAATTACCTGAACAATTTGGTCACTGCCCTTGTAAAGGATGAGCGATTGATTCCCGACGTTTTCATAGCGCAGTTTCAACTCCAAATCTAAACCGTCCAACTCGACATCGCCTTCGCAGTAACGCTGGCTAATTATTTCGGCTGAGAGACGAAGTTCCGGGTTATCCGCTGCCTTGACCATAGCCGGAACAAGGAAAGCGTAAATGACAAGCACACAAATCTTAGTCACAAGCGATGGTTTCAAGATTCCACCTCAAAAACGAGAGCATCGAACGCTCAATTCTTTGTCGCCGCAGCAACTTGTCACTGCCCTCTTGGTTTTACTTAATGGAGCGTCGGAGAGATTTCAGTTATCGCGTTCGGAGTCGGTAACTCAGAGGCGACCGAATCCACGCCGAGTTCTTCTTCAAGAATCCCCAGGTCACGAAACATCTTGAGCGTCTCCTGCGCCGATGCTTCATCAACTTTCGTAATCGCAAAGCCGACGTGGACGATGGCGTAATCACCGATTTCGGCTTCCGGCACATACGCCAGACAAACCTCTTCGTCACGCCTTCAAAATCTACCTTGCCCATTTGCGCCCCGTGCGCTTCGTAAATTTCGATTATCTTACCCGGAATACCTAAACACATTTCTTAGCCTTCTTTCTGTTAAGCCGTTTCCTGCTTCATAAAATTAGCGATAACCGCTTGCCCTAATGCGAGACCACCATCGTTCGGCGGCACAAGGCGATGCGTGAAGATTTCAAAATTAGCCGCTCGCAAACCTTTTGTCGCCGCCTCCAACAACGCCACGTTTTGAAAGACACCGCCACTGAGCGCGACCTGCGTCAAGTTAGTTTGCGCTCTCATCATCAAGCTTAACTTGAGAATCAAACCGGCGACCGCGTTATGAAACTTGGCGGCGATAATGGATGCCGGTACTTTCGTCAACACGTCTTGCGCGATGTGGCGAATCACCGTGTTCGGCTCAATGATTATCGAATCAACTTCCGCCGCATCACCTTCCACCAACTCAAACTCATAACTCTCGCTTACATCGTCTGCCGCCAGTGCTTCAAATTCTATCGCGGCTTGCGCTTCGTAGGTCACAATCTGGCGCACTCCGGCGAGCGCGGCGACCGCATCGAACAAGCGTCCCATGCTGCTTGTCGGCACGCTGCCGAAACCTGTTTCGAGTTGACGCCGGATGACGCCGCGCTCGACCGACGGACACGCCGCGACGCTCGGTAACGCTTCGTCCCATTCGACTCCCGCCGCCCATAGATGAGCGAGCGCGTGCCGGTATGGACGCTTCACCGCCGCGTCACCACCGACCAAAGGCACATAACGCAAATGCGCCGCGCGAACGAATCTTTTGTAATCGGCAATCAAAACCTCGCCGCCCCAGATCGCCGCGTCCGTGCCGTAGCCCGTGCCGTCGAAGCTGAAAGCGATAACAGGTTGTTCACCGAGAAGTCCATTCTCAGCCATCACCGCCGCGATGTGGGCGTGATGATGTTGCACTTCGCAAATCTCAACGCGATGCTCGACACGACGCGCCGCGAGATTATCCGGCGATGTACTCAATAATGACTTCGCACGCGATTTTGCGAACCGTGTGGAGAGATAGCGCGGGTGCATATCGCACGCGATGATTTCCGGTGTGATGCGAAACAGCTTTTCGCAAAGTTCGATTGAAGATTCAAAAGCGCGCAAGGTCTCAAGACTTTCCATGTCGCCGATGTGCTGGCTCATGAAAGCATAATCATCTTTCGCAAGGCAGAACGTGCTTTTCAGTTCGCCGCCGACGGCGAGCGTCGGCTTGAGTTTGAAAGGCAACTTGACGGGCATCGGTGCATAACCGCGCGAACGACGAATCGGCAACTCTCTCCCTTCAAACACGCGCACCACCGAATCATCACACGGTATATGTATGCTCCGGTTATGAACGAGGAAGGCATCAGCCAGCGTCGCAAGTCGCCGGAGCGCATCGTCGGTGTCCGTAATAATCGGCTCGTTTGAGAAGTTACCGGAAGTCATCACCAACACCCTCACCACGCTCGCCGCGTCGTCCGTGTCCGTCAGCAACAGGTGATGAAGCGGAGTGTAAGGCAACATCACGCCGATATAAGCGTTGCCCGGCGCAATCAGTTTTGATAACTCTGACGCCGGTTTCTTCTTCAACAACACGATTGGGCGCGCTCTGCTTTCTAGTAATGTAATCTCCGCCGCACTCACATCCGCAAACTCATAAATCTGATTGATGTCGCGCACCATCACGGCGAACGGTTTATCAACGCGCCCCTTGCGTTCGCGCAATCTTCGCACCGCCCCTTCGTTCGCCGCATCACACGCGAGATGAAACCCGCCGATACCTTTGACCGCGACAATCTCGCCGCGAGCGATTGATGCCTGTGCGCTTCTAATCGCGTCTTGCCTGTCAGAACCGCCTGCTAACGCGAAAGTAGGAAGGCGGAAGGCGGAAGGCGGAAGTAAAGCATTAGGATTACTTCTTTCATTCATCCTTCCGCCTTCCGCCTTCCTACTTTCGCATCCCCCGCCCGCTACCGCAGGCGGTTCTGACTTATTCCGAAACTCGACGTGCGGACCGCACTCCGCGCACGCATTCGGCTCGGCATGAAAGCGACGGTCAAGCGGGTCGCGGTATTCGCCTCTGCATTCATCGCACATCACGAAATCCCGCATCGTCGTCTGTGCGCGGTCGTAAGGAATGTTTTCGGTGATGGTGAATCGCGGTCCGCAGTTGGTGCAGTTGATGAACGGGTAACGGTAACGGCGGTCGTGCGAATCGAACAACTCGCGTAGGCAGTCGGCGCATGTCGCAATGTCAGCCGGAATCGGCGTCAGATGGTCGCCGTCCGACGCGCTCTCGATGATGCGAAAGTCCGTGTAGTGCGCCGACGCTAAATCGTCAGTGCGTTCGATTGATTCGACGAGTGAGAGCGGTGGCGGGTTGGCGTTGATGTCGTGGATAAAACCTTCGACATCGCCCCCTTCGCCTTCGACATCAATGAGGACGCCGCTTGTGTTATTGAGTACCTGACCTTTGAGCGCATGACGCCGTGCGAGCGTGAAAACGAATGGACGAAAGCCGACGCCTTGCACTATCCCGCGCACCAGAATTTGCACGCGAACCTGTGTTGATAGTTGCTTGACGCTGTACATGATTTTTTGATTGCGGAATGCGGAATGCGGAGTGCGGATTGGAAAACTGTCTTCTTAAATCCGCACTCCGCATTCCGCATTCCGCATTCGGAAGAATTGCTTTAGCTCGTCCATTCCTTCGCCGGTTTTCGCCGAGACTTGGAAGATTTCCATACCGGGGCGCACCGCCTGAATGTTGGCGTGCGCCGCGTGTTCATCGAATTCGACCGCACCGGCTAAATCAATCTTGGTAATCACCGCCACGTCCGCCGTGTTGAAAATCGTCGGGTACTTGAGCGGCTTGTCTTCACCTTCCGTCACCGAAAGCAGAACGATGCGAAGGTCTTCGCCGAGGTTATAGCTTGAAGGGCAAACGAGGTTGCCGACGTTTTCGATGAACAGTAAATCCAGTTCTTCAAGATTCCAACCTTCAAGCGCGCGTTCGACCATCGTGGCTTCGAGGTGGCAAACCGTGCCGGTGGTTATCTGTTTGACCGGAACTTGGCTGCGGGCTAAACGCGCCGCGTCATTGTCAGTCGCAAGGTCGCCGACGAGGGCGGCGACCCGCCACTCTTCACGAAAGATTGTGAGCATCTTCTCCAGCAACGCGGTCTTGCCTGTGCCGGGACTCGAGACGAGGCTGACGACATAAACTCCGGCTGCTTGGAAGCGAACACGCAGTTCGCGTGCGAGCAGGTCGTTCTGCTTCAACACGTTTTGTCTGACTTCGATAAGGCGAGGTTGCGTGTTCATCCTTCAATCTCCAAAGCGGCGACTTCAAGTTCTTTGCCCTGCATAATCTGCGGCGTCGGCGTGTCGCAAATCGGACAGCGAAAATGTTGAATAGAAGCAAGAGCGCGTTCCGCATCGCAAGCCGGACAATAGACTGTGACCGGAATCTCTTCGATACACAGGCGCGAACCCTGAAGCGGTGTGCCTTCACAGGCAACTTCGTAAGAGAACAGAAGGGCTTCCTTGACCACGCCGGAGAGTCGCCCTAACTTGAGATGTATCGCCCTAACCTGCACGCCGCGCCGCTTCTTCCGTCGCCATTTCGACCATACTCACTGCGATGGAAAGTTCGTGCATGACTTGAGCAGTAGGCAGTAGGCAGTTAAAAGCAGATTGACTGCCTACTGCCTACTTGCAAAGATGTCGAATGAGAATTTCAATTCGTCTTTGACTTTGAGCGTGCCGCCGGCGATGGAGACGGGCTTGATGTTGAAGTCGGTTTGGCGCAGCGAGAACTCGCCTTGTGCGGAAAGCGTGTCTTGGTTGAAAGTCACGTTCGCGTCAATCAGGTGTTCGCGTGTGACGCCGTGCAAGGTCAGGTCGCCCGTGATTTTAACGTGGTGCTGATTGTCCGCGATTGGGTGCGACGATGTTTTCTTACTTATGAAAACTATCTCAGGGTAACGCGCGATTTCGAATACATCTTCGCGCATCGCGCGCTCTATCTCGCGGCGGTCTTTGTCGCTTACTTTGTCCGTCACGGTGAACGAGTCGGGCGTCACGAGCATCAGCAGTGAAGCCTTTTCGAGTGTGTCCGAGACAAACCGTGCGTCGCCGCCGAAGCCGCAGATCGCAATCGTCGGATTGTGTCCGAACATTGAGAGCAACCCATCGGCGAACGCCTGCACGACGAAGCGACTGTGGGTGGCGTCCATGCGGTAGCGGACGGTGTTGTTAGTGGCACTCATAAGTTTTAGTTCTATCGTTTGCCTTTGCTCATCACAACGCGCGGCGCACGGCATTCCGCACAACCTCCGTCGTCAATCCATAAACGAGATGCGACGCGAGCGCGTAAGCGTGAATCGAGAGCGGATACTCGGTTGGCGATTTCGAGAGACCGAGCGCGGGTACAACCCCTTCATCAGCCGTGATCCAGATTACCGCTCCATACCCCGCGCCCGTGCCGAAGGTGACGGCGGGTGCGAGTTCGGCAGCCGCGCCGTAGAGCGCGCCCATCGAGATGCCGTAAGCGTAGTGAAGTGCCGTGCCTGCCGTCTGCTTCTCGCTCTTTGTCAATTCACGGTCGAAGACGCCGACCGAGACGACGTTGGCGAGTCGCTCCGCCGCGTCGTCTTGTTCGTCGTCGCTGCCGCGCTCCTGCAACATCTCTCCCGCGCCGTGTTGCGGAGTGCCTTGTTGCAGAGATTGCGCGCCGTGTGATTTTTCTTCGCCCGTCATCAATTTACTACACAGCTTTTGAAATTGATTCATCACCACCGACGCGACCAGCCCGCCGACCAGCCCCGCGGCGAGTCCCTTCCACACGTCGCTTTCGCGTGGTTCGTTCACCCGTTCGTTGATTCGCATGACGGACACGCCCTTACATGTTTCTGATTTTCATGTACCGTTGCCGGTGTGCTGTGAAAGAAAAACGCCATCTGAATCGGTATCGCAAGGCTATCCCACTGCGCGTCCGTCAACTGAAACTCCGGCAGGTAGCGCACGCGACGCGGGACGCGCCGGTATTTCATTTCCGCTCCGCCGCTAAAGAGAATCGCGCACGCATCGCACGCGCAAACCATTTGACGGCTCGCAGGCTCAATTAAATGTTGATGTTCGACTGCCAGTTCAGCACTGCACAGTTCGCAACGCTCGACGGGCGCACGCTCGCGCACAAAGCGACGGAGTGCGGCGAACGAGCGGTTTTGCTGTGGCGGCGATGAACTCATCGTTACGTGCAAAGGGCAAACGCGAATTGATTACGAGTGATTATTAACGGCGCGCCGCGCGCAAGGCTTCGCCCGCCGTCCAGATTGCCGCGCCGAGCATCATGATGTCTTTCGCCAAGAACTGTCCGGGATTCGGCGACGGGAATGGAAAGCCGTAACCCGGCTGCCAGACGCCCGGTGTCGTAAGGACGAAACTCATCGTGATGAGAAACATGATGATTGCGCCGATGCTGCCGACGGCTGAAACAAACGGCGCAAACCGTCGCGTCGCAATCAGCAATCCTAAAGTGACCTCGACGACGCCAATCAGCATCGCAAAACTCCGCACGCTAAACACGCTGTACGCCCATGACATGAACGGCGAGTTTGCGACAAACGGTTGGATGGCTTCGGCTTCGTAGGCAGTGAACTTCAACGCTCCGACCCACAGTAAAACCATGACCAGCCCGTAGCGAATAACAAAGGTACCAAGATTTTCCAGTTTGTATCCGATGGTGTTGCTTTCAACGCGATCCATTGTTGTTGCCATTATTTCATCCTCCAATTTTGTTGATTGCGGATTTGGGATTGCGGAGTGCGGATTAGAAAACAAAGATGTGCTTGCGGCTTCTTCTGTTCTTCAATCCGCACTCCGCAATCGAAGAGTCACGCGGGCGGCATGTTCGGCATCTTCGGGTCTCGCGGTAGAATTCGCCGGTGAACGGATTGAGTGCCGTCATGATGTCGGCGATGGTGCGATAGCCGTGCAGTTCGGCGTGCGGGGCGGCGGTTCGCTTCGCCTTCTCCCAGACGCTTGGGTTGGTCTCCTTGACCATGTTTTCGCAGAAGTCCACGCCGACCAGATTGTCTTGATAAATGTTGTGGTCGAACATGTATTCGGCGGCTTCGCCCAAGTTGACTATCCACTCGCCGAGCGCGGGCGGGCGCACATCGAACGCCATGTTCTGTGCATAGCACGCGCAAGTGGCGTGGTTGTCGCCGCAGATGCCGCTCGTGATGAAGTGTGCGTCGCGCGGGTCTTTGCCCTTCATGAAAATCGAGTAGCCGCGAAAGATGGAAGACGTGCTGTGACACTCGGTGACCTGTTTGTTGGCGAAGTCAATCTTCGTGTAAATGCCTAAACTTCCGACGATGCGCGTAATCGGGTCCCAGTTCATATCAACCAGTGTGCGCAGCGTGGTCGGAGCCTTTGGTAAAGTCGTGGTGGTGGTACTCATGATGAGTGCTTCCTTTCCTGCATACGGACTTCTTGATACCCGGTGGTAAGTTCAGGACGGTTGTGCCGCCACTTAGGTTCCTTGTTGAGCGTGTGGTTGGTGACGCCGCGCAGCGCACGAATCGCGCGACCGTAAAGACCAACCGCGCCCGACGAGAGTTTCGCGCCCGGCGGTTCATCCATGAACGGCATGAACTTGTCCGGGAAGCCGGGCATTGTGCAGCCGATGCAGATGCCGCCGACATTCGGGCAACCGCCGATGCCAGCCATCCAACCGCGCTTCGGCACATTGCAATTCACGACGGGTCCCCAGCAGCCGAGTTTGACGATGCACTTCGACGAACCGTACTCGGAAGCGAAATCGGCTTGCTCGTAATAGCCCGCGCGGTCACAACCTTCGTGAACCGTTTTGCCAAAGAGCCATGTCGGTCGAAGCGCTATCGAGCGGTATCATCGGAGCCAAGCTCGCCGCTTGATAGAGCAGGTAAAGAAGCGTCTCCATGAAATTGTCGGGTTGAACGGGGCAGCCGGGGACATTGACAATCGGGATGCCCGCTTTCGACTTCCAATCCCAACCTAAAAAGTCCGCCAGCCCATACACCCGGTCGGATTGCCCGCCATCGCGTGAATGCCGCCGTAGGTCGCACACGTTCCGCAGCCGACGACGGCGAGAGCCTTCGGAGCCAGACGCGAAATCCATTCGGTCGTCGGGATAGGTTGATTCGTCATCGCGTCGTTCCCGAGTGCCGCCCAGTAACCATCGCCACTGAGTTGCTCGTTCGGAAGCGAGCCTTCGACGACCAGCACAAACGGGTCAAGCAAACCCTGCTCCGCCTGATACCATTACTTCATAAAGCTTACTGCGGGGGCGCAGTTTCCGATGTGACCGGGGAAGTTACAAACCGATGATCAACGAGCTTCGATGAAGATTCAACGCTGTCTTGCTACGGAGCGATTTGGGGGTCGCTTTGCGGCTGAACAAATCCTTCGTCGGAAAAGCGGTCATCCGCCTCGCTATCGCCTTGTCTTTGCTTGAATGTATTTAGAGTTTAACTCCATGTCACATCCGCGTCAAATTTTTTATTGCTTGAGCCATTCACATTCCGCCTTCATCGCTCGCCTCTGAAAAGAGCTATAATTCTGACTTCGATGGTGTCTCAGAATTTATGCTGTCGTCTGTGCTTCATGTTTTGTTTAGCCACGAAACAACACGAAACGACATGAAAGACGCGCTTTTGGCTTCGTGTTCGCTTCGTGTAATTTCGTGGCTAATTCCTTCCGGCATAAATTCTGAGACACGACCATAATGTTTAATCGAAATACGGTTGAGCCAACTCTCTAGCCTGAAGATTGAATGTCAAAAAACACTGCTTTTTCAACTTCGCATTGACCAAAAACTGCTCAATTCACTGCGTAAAATGAGTTGGTTAAATCTTAATGTTTGGAATGCGCGCATCCGTAGGGTCAGCCCACCGATTGTTTGGCACCAGAGGAATCCAACCGGGACGCAAAGGGTCTTGGTCATAAGGATATGAACCGAGTTGTTTATAAAGTTCGCTGTATTGCTTCAGCCTGTCTTGATTAAGTTTCACTCCTAAACCCGGTGCGGTTGGAACTTTAAGCTTACCGTTTTCATACTTGAACTTGCCGCCTTCGATGATGTCGTCGGCGAGATGATGATAGTGCGCATCGGCGGCAAATGTGAGATTCGGGAGCATCGCGCCTAAGTGCAACATCGTCGCAAGTTGAATGCCTAACTCGCCCGATGAATGAACGGCGACACCGAGTCCGAACGTCTCGCAAATCCCCGCCGCTTTAAGGCACGGACGAATCCCGCCCCAGAAAGTCGTATCCAACAGGATGACATCTACGCCTGTATTCAACACGTTCGCCGCGAGTTGCTCGAAGCCGATGACGACGGTGTTGGTCGCCAACGGCATACGAACTTTTTCACGCACACGGTGCATCGCAGACAGCCCGAACACAGGGTCTTCAAGGTAATCATTGTTGATGTCTTCAATGCTTTGCCCGAACCTGATTGCCTGTTCGATTGACCACACGGCATTCGGGTCAAATCGAAAGCGGTCACGCGCGAAGCCTTCGGCTTTGAATGCTTCGGCGAGTGCGCGATACGCCTCAAGTTCGTAGTCTGGATGAAACACGCCGCCCTTCAGCTTGTGCGACGTGAAGCCGTATTGATTCTTTAACTCGCGTGCGTGAGTGATGAGTTGCTCGATGTTGCGAACCTCACCGCTTTCGTCTCCCGCGTTCGGGTAACGGAAAAACAAATACGACGCGAACGGAATCTCGTCCTGCAAACGCCCGCCCAAGATTTCCGAAACAGGAACGTTCCACTTCTGTCCGAGAATGTCGAGACACGCGAACTCAAGCGCGGCTAAGATTTGCGTGCGATTGTTGTAAAGCGATGCGGTCGGGTTCGCAATCAGAAATCGCATCTCTTCAAGTCGCGCCGGGTCGTGTCCGATGAGCCGCATTTTCATCGCACGGAACACCGCTTCCGCAGATTCGCCGCCGCCGCCCATCTCGCCCAATCCGGTAATGCCTTCATCGGTTTCGACTTCGACGATGGTGCGAACGAAGCGTCCCCAGTGGCAACCGTTCGCGTGCCGCAAAGGTGCTTCGAGCGGTACGGTCACAGTCGTTGCTTTTATATCCGTAATCTTCATGGGTCGGAGCGAGTCACTTGATTATTTGCCGCTGTCGCAAGAAATCCCAAATCACATCATAGCTGCGAACGGATTCTGCTTGACTGAACCCGCCATGTTTGCCACCGCTAATCGTGTGCAATTTATTCGGAACTTGCACTTTGTCGAGTGCTTCGTGCAAACGCACAGCGTGACTATATGGAACGACATCATCGGCATCACCGTGAATAGTTAAGATTGGCGGGAGTCCGGCGCGAATATAAGTCAGAGGAGAAACTCGCTTCGCAATTTCCGGTGCGTTTGATTGGCTGCCCATCCACATCACGGCGTAATTTTTCAGATTATTTCCGGCGATAATATCGGCGACATCGGTGATGCCGTACCAGTTGATAATCGCGGCGACGTTCAATTTCTCATCACCGTAACACCCGTTGTCCAGCCCTGTTCCCGTCGGCAACATTCCGGTTATCAATGACAGATGCCCGCCCGCCGATTGCCCGGACAACACGATTTTGCTTGTGTCGAAGTTGTACTGTTTGGCGTTACGCATCACCCAACGCAAGGCGCAACGTGTATCTTCAACCGCCGCCGGAGCGTGTGACACATTTGCCATACGGTATTCGACATTAACCACCGTCCAACCTTTTTCTATGAACGGCAGAAACTGCAATACGCTTCCCTCTTTCGTGCCGAAAACCCATCCGCCGCCGTGGAAATAGACAAGCGTCGGGCTTGGCGTCTTCACGTCATGCTGATACCACACATCGAGTCTCAAGGCGTGGTTGTTCGCCGATTTATAAATGATGTCGGGCTGCATCCAATAACGGCTTCCGGCATCCGTCGCCCACGCCGAAGAAGTTGCATTGGCTGAAGTTGTATTGGGTGAAGCGATGTCGGTTGGTTGCGCACCGGTTGTTGATTGTGCGTTGGTTATTGATTGCGCGTGCGTCAGCAAATATAGGCTGAGCAACAATAGAACAAGGCTGTTTGTTTTAACTGTTTTCATGTTTCACCATGCGTTGTTTGATTTAACTCACCTTACGCGGTTTTGACTTTAGCCGCGTTCACGCGGCTTCCCGCGAAGCGGCACTTAGCCACGCGATTTTATCGCGTGGACACACGGCGTAAAACTTGAAGGGCGTTTTAACGTCCTTTTGAAGTTGGCTTTAGCCGGATGCTAAAGCGGGAGCGGGAAGGACGTTAAAACGCCCTCGAATGTTCAACTCGCTTCACCCAGCCGTCAACGGAACCGGTCTAAGTGCCGCTTCGCGGGAAGCCCGATTAATCGGGCTAAAAACAAAATCGCGTAAGGTGAGTGATTTAAGTTCGGACGTATGCCTTGAGCGTCGCGCATTCTTTGCCCCTTGCTTTACCGAATGGGCGAATCGTGTACTTGCCGACGCTTGCCGGGACGATAAAAGTTTCGGCGTAATGGACGACGAACGCATTGAAAGCCTGCGTCGGACTTTCGACAATCGCTTCGTCACCCTTAATAAGATTCAAGACGTTGACGCCGCCCGTTGTGTCGTGTGGGACAAGTCCGGTGAACCATTGACGGCGGGTTTCGATAAATTCGCGTTCATGTAAGCCAGTGCGTTCTTCGCGCCAACCTTCGCCGTGCGCGCAAATTTCAAAGCGATTGATAAGGTTTTCTTTAACCCACGCGGTCGTTATGTCACGCTGAATGTTCGCTGCGCCGTGCGTTAAATGAATCGGGCGCGGGTTGCCGTCAAGTCCTGTGCGTCCCCAATCCCACAACTTGAACGTGAAGATATACGGTGTCGCGCTGATTTCAAGTACCATCGAGTTTTTGCCGGAACAGTGAATCGTGCCTGCCGGAATCAAGAAATGGTCGTGCTTTTTCGCCGCCCATTTGTTGATGTATTTTTCATCGGGAAATGGTGCGTTCGCGTCACGTTGCGCCTGACACAAATCTTCAAGCATGGATTCGTAATGGATGTTCTCTTTCAAGCCGAGATAGACAACCGCATCATCTCCGGCATCGAGCATGTAATAACTTTCATCTTGCGTGTAGTGCATCCCGAAATGCTCCTGGATGTATTCGGTTAAAGGATGAACTTGCAGCGAGAGATTACCGCCGCCCATCGTGTCGAGAAAGTCGAAGCGTATCGGAAACTCTGCGCCGAAACGCGCATAAACCGCATCGCCTAAAAGTTCGCGCGGGTGACTGAAAACAAGGTTAATTGACGGAATCTCGACGCGCTTATCACCGAAGCCAAGCAGCAAACTGTTCTCTTCCGGCACGCAGTCGAAGCACCACGCATGGTTCGGTTTATCCGTCGGCAAATCGCAAACGCGCTCCATCCAATGCCCGCCCCACACGCCCGGATCGAAGAAGGGTACGACACGAAACGGACGCTGTATCGCCTGTCTCAAACCGCTTCGCAAGTCCGCACCGTCAATCATTTTCGGCGTCACACGCTCGTGCGTATCAAGCAGTAAATCTATGTGCGGCAACAATGCTTTCTTCAATCGGTCAGCCGCCCGCCAATCAATAAAAAACGCGCGCTTGTATTTCAGCGCGGGCTTTTCACCGAAGTTAAGCGCGCCGAGATTCGCAATCTCCCTTCGTCGCTGACGCATCTGTATTTCCCAGCGCGCCAAATCCGCGTAAATCAATAAATCATTTTCGGGCGCGAGAAGTGACGCGCCCGTTCCGATAATGACGGTTAATTCTGCGCGTATGTTGGCGAGTTGATGACGTGCGAATTGTAGTTTGTCGGCATCGAAAAAATCTTCGATTTGCAAGCTATTCATCCTGCCGAAAACGGGGTCGTCGCCGCCCAGATACGGAGCGCAGAGTCGCTCAACTTCGTCAGGATTTTTGTAATATGCCGCGACATCAATAATCTGTGCGGACATAAATCGCTCGCCGAGTGCGGCTTTGATTCCATTGACGAATACGCCGGGATAACATTCAACGCAGATGATTTGCCGCGCCGCAGTTGAACTACCTAACGCCCTTTTTTTGTCAGTCAACTTAGCCGCTAAATGTGAGGTTATGTGCGCCCCAATCGCGTCCCATCCGATGTGACAAGAATTCGCATCCTCGCTCACCGCGACGTAAGGAAACTTGTCGTAAGTAGAATGACTCACACTTTTTCTCCCGCTACATTCTCGCGTAGTAACGGCAGCGCGCCAATCAGCGCGGCGTGATTTCCGAGATGCGCCGCGCGCACCGCGACATCGCCCCACATCGTCCATGCGTGGGCTTTGATGTGCGTTTGGATGAATGGTAAGACGCGCGCCGCGTTCTTCATGACGCCGCCGCCGATAACCAGAACCTCCGGGTCGTAAGCGTGAATCATCGCCACCGCACCCGCCGCCCAAACATTTAAGCAATGCTGCCAGACCGCGTTCGCAACCGCATCACCTTCTGCGGCGTGTTCACTTAAAGTTGCGAAATCAATAATTGAAACTTGGGCGAGCGAGCTTTCATTAAACCCTTTCTGCTCACGGCAAATCTGCGGTAAAGCCCATGTCGAGGCTTCCGCTTCGACGCACCCGATGTTGCCGCAATTACATTTGCGACCGTTTAATTGCACGGGCAAATGTCCGCCCAAGCACCCGGCTTGAAAATGTTTGCCGCGCACTAAACGTCCTTCAATCATCGCCGCCCCGCCGATGCCCGTGCCGAGCGTTATCATCACGATGTCGGTAAAATTCTTTGCCGCTCCCGCGAACTGCTCACCCAGCAACGCCAACCGCGCATCGTTTTCAATTCGTAATTTGAGGTTGAATGATTCACGCGCCCATCCCGGTAAATCCAATTCCGTCGCATCCACAAACTTTTGATTTGTGGAAAGCACGCGCCCGTTTTGCGTGTTGACGATGCCGGGAAAACCGAACGCGATTCCAACACACTCGCTAAATCCAACTTCCGTCAGATGAGTCAGGCGGCGCAACTCGTTTGCGATGCGCGGCAGCACATCAAAGAGTTTCATCGCCCCGTTTATGTGCAGCGTTTCAGATGCAATAACGGACGCGCCCGCGACCACCGCGCAGGTCGCGTGACTGCCGCCGAGGTCAACCGCTAACGCTTTGGATTTGTGTGTCTCCGCCATCATCATTCGTCGTCATTGTTCGGTGGTTGTTCTTTGCTTTCGCACCGCTCACGCCGGACGCACGCCGTTGACGGACGCATGAAAAGTTCGTCCTTGATAAGAGAGATTTCGCAATTCGGCGCGGGCATCGAAGGCTCCGAAATTCGGCTTGGCGGTGAGGCTACCGGACAATCCCGCTTGCACGCCGAACAGCGAGTCAACGATTGGCTCTAAATAAGCGCAACCGGCGACGCACGCCCAATCGTTGATGTATGGCGGGTCGGAAGGAGCTTTAATCGCGCCGCCGCCCGCTTCGGGGGCAACGGCGGTTTCGGCAAAATGCGCCTGCGCGATAGGTCCTTGCATCGCCGTCTTTGCTAGTCCCTTAATCCATTCAAAAGCCTGTGCGCCTTCGCCCGCCGTGTAGAGCGCGCTCACCGCGAGTGCCGCCCACGCCGCATATGCACCCGTCCATTGGTGGTCAGGTCGAATGCTGAATGTGACATCGAGGTCTTTGGTCGAGAGAGCGCGCATCCACGTCGGAGTTTGTAATTCTTCACGGAAGAAGCGCACCATCTCGCGCTTTTGCGTCGGGCTTAATAAATCTCCGATGGTGACAAGCACCGTCCCGAAGTCGTAACAATGATGCACTTCGTTATAGCTTCCGTCGGGCAGACGACACCGCCAGATGCCTTTGCCGGGAACATATAGTTCAAGTACACGCTTTCCGAGTTCTACGGCTTCGAGACGTAGCGAGTTTGCTTTCGCCGTCATCCCGCGCCCTTCGAGCAGTTCCGCCGCGAAACGCAAATTATAAACATTAGCGGCGTTCATACCCGCGACTTCGTGAACGTAACTGCTGACGGCTTCGAGCAAGTTGGACACGCCGCCGTAATCCGCCAAGCCGTGTTTGTTCGTGTCGAGTTCGCGCCAGTGTTCGGCATAGCCAACCAGACGGTCAACAACCTTCACACCACCTATTTCTTTATCGAGCCACGCTTTATCCCCTGTCCAGCGCAAATACTCGCGCGCCATGCGACACATCGCAAAGTCGTTGACCGAGTACCAGGGTCCGACACCCGCGCCCGTCAAAAACTCCGTCCCGAAATGCTTGTGGATGTCGAGTTGCATCCACGTTTCCATCATGCGGCGCAAGACCACAGGGTCAAGCATCGCCAGCAACATCGCGCTTAAACTGATGTCCCAAATAAACGTCGTCGTCTCCCAGTAACGCGGCGCGAGCGTGACGTAAGTCGTGCCGTAGGTTGAATGCGGCGTGGTGCGTTTGAAGAACAACGCGCTCATCACCGCCGAGTGATAGAGACGACGCACCGCGTCATCGTTCGTGACGAGCGTTGGAAGATGACCGGAGAAACGATTGTTGCCGGGTGTGAAAGCGGCGCGAAGTTCGGCGTTCCATTCATCGCGCACTTTCGTTGCCGCCCCGTCGAAGTCGCGCACGAGGGCGTCGTAGTCGCTTTGTACTTTTTCAAGTTGTTCGCCGAGAACATTAGCGAAAGTAATGGTTTTCTTTTCACCGGGCGCAAGCTCAAACTTGTAGATAAGCCACGACGGTAGAACTTCGTCGGCAAGCGGATACGCGCCTTGCAAGACGAGGGCTTTGGTGCGCTTTGACTGACATAAAATCGCCGCGCGTTCGCGGTCAACCGTGCGGCTGTTATCGAACTCGCCCGGCGAATACGCGGCGTTCCAAGGTGCGACGCTCTTGGTCGAGCCGCCGTTGATGGCGAGTTTAATTTCGGTGGGACGACGTGTGCGGCTTTTATTTTCAACCGTGAGTTTGACGGCAACCGACATCTGTTTGAACGGCACAATCATCACGCTCGACAACTCTAAATCACGATACCGCGCACGTCTTTCAACGCGGTCGGGCTGCCAAGTGAAATCAATCATCTCTTTCGTCGAAGCGAAATACTGCCCGTCAACAAACAGCACTCCGGTCAAGAGTTCACCGCCGGAGCCGAGCGGCGCGACGTTCATCTCTCCTTGCGCGAACGGTGGAAACGCGATGCTTCGCACGGCGACCACATCCATCGCAGCCTGCGCGCAACCCCACTGATTCGTCAGTCCCGGCGGGTTAAATAAATCACCAAAGCGATGCGGCATCGTCACGCTTCGCATGGTTTCAACTGTCGGAATGTCCGATGTGGCACCGCTTGCCGCGACGCCCGTTTTAGCGGATGAAGTTTGGGCTTCTGCTTCAACGCTTAACGCCGTGCGGTGGCTTAGAGTCGGGACGGTTGCGCCTATCGCCGCCAGTTTCAAGAAATCTCTGCGCTTATGTTCACTCATATTTTCTCCGAAGTTTTTGCTTGTCGTCTTATTCGCTCACGTCAACTTCGACACGCAACGTCGCTGTTTGATATGGCTTGAGATTAACGGTGAGCGGTACAAGCTGAGAAATGTTTTGCAAAATTCTTTCTTCCGTTAAGTTCATCAACGCGGCGGCGCGCACTTTCACAGGCATTGATACTTGCACCGCCGACGCGCGCCCCGCGAACTCTTGCAAGCGTAAGATGAATACTCTGTTCGGCTGCGGATTGAGCGGCGTGCTGCTGACTTCGCCTTTAACGCTGCCGTCCGCCAACGGTTTGACGGTGACGATTTCGACGTTTGGTTGATTCACTGAAAAGAAACTGCGCTGCGATTCGACGGGCGGCGCAACAACGTAAAGGGCGCGCAACGGCATGTTCAAATTCGCACCGAGTCGCCACGCCGCCACATCGTCGAACCGTCCTGACGCGGCAAGGGCGTAATCGAATTTGTAGCTTGTTCCAAGTCCCGGTTCGACCGTCCTCATGTTGACCACACCGAGGTCATGCGTGTCGGCTTGATTGCCGCGCCGGAAAGCGCGTGAGTATAGAGTCGCTTCGCGCAAAGGATGTGAACCCGTGAACATCGCGGGAAGTTCTTTCGGTGCGCCCGGCGGTGAAGGCTTGGTTTTGACGTAGCTGGGGAAAACGAAGTGAAAGGCTTGACGATGCGCGAGCATGACGGAGGATGCGCCGTCAGTCATTCCGATGAGCCGTTGCGTTGTCACGGAATCGCGGCGTGCGCCCGGCAGGTAATCTTCCGGTAAGCGGTCAAACCACTTTTGCCCGCCGCGCAGTGTTTGCAGTCCTTCCGTTTTAACCCTAAACGGAAAAGCAAAATAGTATGAATCATGCCAGCTTTCGCCGCCCGCGAACGGCAGTTTGCTTTCGTCAATTTCATTGTGCAGTGCGACGTAATCTAAATCGTCGTAGAGCGTGATGGTCGTCAAAGGATGCGCCGAGCGTTCGCGTGCGATGCTGATGCGCGTCATCTGCACGCCTTTCTTGACAGAGATGACGGGCGCGAACGGATACGCGATTGCCGAAGGCTCTGAACCTTTAATGCGTAAAAGTTGATTGAACGGCAGTTCGCCTTTGTCGTTGACCATTTCGCGTTTGTCGGCAAGTGCGATGATGCTTTCGATGTTGCCGTCGGGACGCATTTGTACGCGGAAGGATTTGCTTTCCGCCTGTGTCGCGCCCGACACGTCGCGCAATGTCGAAACCATCACACCGTTTTCGGTTTCGATGTTATAGAGCGCGTAGCCCATCGAAGGCACGTTGCGCGCGACGAACACGGCGCGTCCCTGTTCGTCCACATCGAACGGCACTTGTTGGTTATCGGCGGCGCGGCGAATCGCCGTAATTTTTGTTTTATCGTTCGGCGGCGCGATGCCGACGACATCATTGCGTGTCCACGAAAGCGGGTTGTACACGAGTGCCGACCAGACATTGCGATTGGCAACGTCGCGCATAGTTTCGCCGCGCGTCGGCTGTGCGATCACCTTCAAACCTTGCTCGTAAAGAAAATCTATCTCACCGCGCGCTCGTTGCATATAACCGACATACTGCCGATTCTGTTCATCGAGCGACCCGCGTTCGTTTAATTGGGGCCAACCCGTGTTTCCTGCTCCGCTGTGTTCATCGTATGTGAACATCAAATCGTAGAGCGTCGAAGTGTTGCCGATGGGAAAAGGGATGCCGCGCGTGGCGGCGATAGCACTCCAGAGAGTTTCGACGGCGGGCGTGTGTCCGTGTGCGTAACGGGCAAGCGCACTGATTTGCGGCGATTGGGTTTTCGCTTCTGACCACAGTCCCGACCATTCACCGCGAAAAGTTGGAATCTGCCGGGCATACTTGCCTTCGATGTATTGGAAGAATTCGGGCGGCGTGGCGATTTTAAGTTTCAATGAATCGTGCGTGCTGTTCCACAATTTAACCGCGCGGTTAAGATTGGCGACGTTCGTCGGCTCGATAAAATCATGCGCGTAAAGCGTCATCACCGCGTCGTAGTTGTAGCCCGCTTCGTTGTAACGCTTGAGCAGTTCCGTGACGCCTGTTTCCATGATTTGCAAATCGGTTTTGACACCCGCCTGCGGGTTAAACATCTCGTAAGGAGTTTTCGCGGTGTAAGGGTCGAGCGTGTACGGGTCTAGGTAAAAATCCGTCAACGATTCGACGTAGCCGCCGCGTCTGCCCTGACTCACCCATGTCAAGACGCGACTGCCGTCGGGCGATTCCCAGTAGAACGGAACTTTGCCGGGCGCAAGTGAAGTCGCAACGCCGATGAAGATATTTGCGCCCGTGACGAGATAGCGCATTCCGCTTCCAGCAAGCACCGTCGGAATGCTCGAAGGATGTCCGGGAACATCATTCATCATCGCCATCTCGGTTTCGACACCGTAAGTTCGCTTGAGCGCGGCGTAGTCGTAACACAGGCGATTTAATTCCTCCGCGCCCATGAAATCCGTGTGCATACTGCCCCACGCGCTTGAGAGAGCGATGCGTTTGCTCTTAATCAAATTCATCAGACGCGCGATTTTCTGTTGGTCTTTCGGCAACACGGAAGTCGGTGCTTTGGCGCGCTTAATCCACTCGTTGACTTGCCACACGCTTTCAATCGTCCAACGAAATTCCGGGTCGCTTTCGGCGACGCGAATCACTTCGTCTATGTGGCGTGCCGCGCGTTCACGCACCGCATCGGGC
The DNA here is from genome assembly GCA_024330265.1 of Pyrinomonadaceae bacterium MAG19_C2-C3. Lineage (GTDB taxonomy): Bacteria > Acidobacteriota > Blastocatellia > Pyrinomonadales > Pyrinomonadaceae > JANDLT01. The sequence continues at coordinate 70,178 of JANDLT010000011.1, forward strand.
GGCTCGATGAAACCGAAATCGTAGTGGCTCGTCGGAACGATATAGACAGTTTTAATCGAACTCGGCGGAAGGCTCGCCGGTCGTTGCGCCCGTGCTGGTTTTGCGAACGAAAAACAGAGCAGCCCACAAACAGCAACCACAAAACCGATTAACCGCGCACAGTCTTTTTTGCCGGATAAATTCATAGTCTCTTCAATTTCAAAAGATGAATCGCGCTGCAAGTTGAATCTGACGCGGACCGCCTGCGCCGAGTGCGCCGCCAAGTTGATTACCAACCGTTTCAACGCTCTGCCCGAAGGCGGCTGACGGCACAAGCGAGTTGGTGAGTGGGTCGCGGTTTAAGCCGCCGAATGGGTCGGCAAAGTTCGTGTTATTGAAGAGGTTAAAAAATTCAGCGCGCAATTGCAGCGAAGTGTTTTCGGTGAGTCGGGTATTTTTGAACAACGAGAAATCAACTTGCGCGAAGCCGGGACCGCGCAAGGCGTTGCGACCCAAGTTACCGAGATTGCCGAAGCCGGGGTCGGAGAAAGCATCAGGATTGAATTGGCGGTCAGGCAACCTGTAATCGGACGGGCGAGTCGGTACGCCCGGAACTAAATTCGGGCGACGACTACCACCGAACAATCCGCCCGTTAGCGTGACGTTGACGGGAAAGCCTGTGCGCGCCTGCGTGATGCTGTTGATTTGATAACCATCTGCCAGCAAGCGCGGCAGTCCACTGAAAACATTGCGAAGTGACGGCACGTCATAACTAAAATCGAAGGTGAAGTTATGGCGTATGTCTTGGTCGCCGCTCGCGCGGTCGGCGCGGGTGTTAAACGGGTCTTGATAGTCTCTGAAAAAACCGATGACGTTATCAATCTGGTGCGACCAAGTGTAGTTGGCATTGAAGCGCAGACTGCGTGCCAAGTTGCGTTTGAATGACGCTTGCAAAGCGTGATAGTTCGATTGCGGATAATCGCCGATGTCGAACACACTACCGACGCCCGCGATGCGGCGCGCTCCGGTGAACGGGTCAACGACGGGATTGATGTTGCGCGGTGTGACGAGTCCATTGGTTAGTATTTTCAAAACATGGTTGCCAACGTACCCGACTTGTAAAACTCCTACTCCTAAATCTTGTTGGACGTTGAGCGACCATTGTTGAGAGTAAGGTGTTCGCAATCTACGCTGGATGATGTTGACGTCGCGTGCCGACGGCGGTGCTGTCGTGAACACGGCATCCACAAGCGGGAAAGAAAGCGGGAAGCCGCCGAAGAAAGCATCGAAGACGTTGACGGAAAGCGACGGAAAAGTATTGATTTGCGGTGAGCCGAAACTGGCGGGCAATTCCTGATTATAGAAAATGCCGAAGCCGCCACGCAGCACCGTCTTTTGCGTGCCGAACACATCGAAGGCGAAGCCGACGCGCGGAGCAAAGTTGTTCAAATCCGGGTCATGCACTTTCTCGCCCGCCGGAGTGAAAGAGAGCGTCTGTAAATCAAAATTTTGCAACCGCCCGTACTGTTCGCGGCTGACCGTACTCGCTTCGTAACGCAAGCCGAGATTCAAGGTCAATCGCGGACGTGCTTTCCAATCGTCTTGAAAGAAGAACGAAAGATTTTCGTTGCGGTAGCCGAGTGTCGGATTGCCCGCGCGTTGTGCGATGAACGGAGCGTTGTTGGCAAAATCATTAACGCCGAAAAAGATAAGCGTGTCCTGACGGTCGGCACGCGCCGCGCGGCGATTAAATCTGATGTCCGCGCCCGCTTTGAACGAATGATTGCCACGCACGAAACTGAAGGTGTCAAGGATTTGTGAAACAGTTGCGGCGCGAAACTGGCTAAACTGCGCGGGTCCGGGACTGGCAATCGCTTGGTCAACAAAGATGAAATTAAAAAGCGGAAATGGTGAGGGACCGCCCGAAGGATTGGTGACATTGCGATTGATGCCGAAAGCAAATTCGTTGATTGAATTGCCGGAAAAGGTGTGTGTGTTAGAAATCTTGAAAAGCTGGACGCGCAATGTGCCGGGCGCAATTTGGTCTGTCCCGATGCCGTAAGGCGTAATTGTTTCCGAGTCGTTCAAGTTATAGCGCAACGAGAATTGATCGTTGTCGCTTGCCTGATAATCGAGTTTGACTGAGCCGGTATCTTCACGCAGTCGGCGCGTCCGTTGAGTTGTGAACAAACCAAGTTCATCTAGCGGATCGTTGTCCACGTTTCTAACAATCGAAGTGTTAGGCAGAGGCAAGGTCGCCAACACCGGAGCGAGAGCCGGTGCAAATTCGGCGCGGAAACCGGCAGTCGGAACGAGACCGCGCAAGAATGTGCCGCGTCGTTGACGCACACCTTCATAGTTGGTGAAAAAGAATAACCGATCTTTTACGATAGGACCGCTCAGGTTGCCACCGAATTGATTGAGTTGAAATTTCTGTTTCCCCCCGAAAAAGTCGCCGGCATCAAGCGCGTCATTACGGAAATACTCGAACAGACCGCCGTGAAAATCGTTCGAGCCGGATTTAGTAATCGGATTGATAATCGAACCGAGTGCCTGCCCATACTGCGCGCTGTAGTTTTGTTCAAGAACTTGTATCTCTTGTAAGCTATCTATACTGACGCGATTGACGCGCGAATCAATGCGTCCAAGCACGTTTGATAAACCGTTCAAATCTGTGCGCCCGGCATCAATACCATCAACCAAAACACTTTGACCGTAAGAAGTCGGGATGCCGTTCAAGCTGGTTTGAAAAAAGTTGCTGCTCTGAACCGAACCCGGCACGGTGGCAAGCAAAAGCGTAAAGTCGCGCCCGTTGACCGGAAGATTGGCGACGCGCGATGAGTTAATCGTGTCGCCGATTTCAGATGTTTCCGTATCGGTGCGCGTTTCGCCGGAGACGGTCACGACCTCGCCGACTTGTCCAATAGATAGATCAACATCAACACGCGCTCTATCGCCTACGTTGAGCGTTACGTCGCTGATGCGCTGCGTTTGAAATCCCGTACCGGAGGCTTCAATTTGATATTGACCCGTCGGAAGCACAGGCACATCGTATTGTCCTTCGGTGTTGGTCTGCACAACCGTTTCCGCGTTCGTGCCGACATTGACGACGCGCACCGTCGCATTTGGCACGACCGCTCCGCTCTGGTCTTTGACGATTCCGGTGATTGAACCGCTGTTGGTTTGCGCTAACGCACCAACGACGCAGAAACACAAAGCGCATAAAATTATTGCCGTTTTATTCAATAATCGCATCACATTTTGTCGCATAATTTAAGCCTCCACAATTATCAATTCAGTTTTTCGTCAACTGCACCGAAGTTCTCAGAGCGTGTCTGAAAAGTCCCGTCAGGGACATTTTGACAGTAGCCCAGCGATTCATCGCTGGGGATAAGCGAATCAAAGGCGCAGTCCCGTCAGGGACGACTGAAAGGGCGGCATCAGCCGTCCCTGACGGGACTACTTCGGCTTACCGTCCATTCCCCAGCGATGAATCGCTGGGCTATTTTCACACTGTCCCTTTCGGGACACAGACTTTTCAGACACGCTCTGAGACGTAACCTCGCACGTTAAGTCACGCTAAAATGTGATACGGAGTTTTACTCTCGCGTGCAAAAAGTTTTCACAGGCAACGCGGCGATAGCCCGCAAGTCAGGCGTCCACACGCCGTCAATTTTCGCGTAGTAGCGCGCAAGTGTTTCAGCCGTCACCGGAATCGCCGGTATCACGTCGCGCCGCTCAACCGCGTCGCCGCGATGAAGGCGCATCACGCCGTCAACACAACGCACCGCGACATATTCAGGGAACATCGCCGCGCCGACCTTGAGCGCGCCGCCCGCCATCAATAAATCTTTTTCCGTCTCGCCCGCCAACCCGAACGCGGCAAGCGTGATTTTCGATTCATCGAGTCCGGCATCCGCGTAAGCCTCCAACGCGCCCTGTCCGGTTTCGTCGTCCATCGCAAAAATCACGTCAATGTTTTTGTGTTCGACGAACACCGGAGCGGCAAGACGTTTGGCGATAATCCGGCTGCCTTCGCCGTTAATGCGTGCGACGTATTGCGCCTCCGGTTGCACGCTTTTTAAGCCGTCAATAAAACCTTCGCTTCGCAGCAAACAGGGGCGCAACGTCGGCAGTCCCATGTCCAAACATCGCAGAGCATCGCCCGTTGTGCTTTTCACGTTCTGTCCGACCCACACGCCGAGGTCATATCCTGCGTCGTAATCGCATATCGCCACGAGTGTTTTCATACCTTCGACCGGATTGGCTTCGACGATGACAAGCTTGTTTTTCTCCGCACACAGTTTGACGATTACATCCAAACCTTCCGTCGCCGCCGGTGTCAGAATCAAGGCATCAACTTGTTCGAGAAGTTCGCGCGCTTGTTCGATTTGACGCTCGACGCTCAACCCGGCATCACGCACGATGATGCTTGCGCCGTACTGCATCGCGCGACGGGTGATAACCTCAATCAGAATTTGATACCAGATATGAAAGCTGTAATTGACGAGATAGCCGATGCGTTTTGGCGCACTAGCGTCAACCTCGATAAGCGGCAAGGCAGCTAATGCCCGGTCAAGTTCGGGCGGCGCGGCGTACACCGCTGGCGGGTGGTCGTGCAAACCTTCGCTTTGTTCTTGAGCGGGGGTTTGTGGTGTTGATAATGTCTGTTCTTCTGAATGTGCCATAGACTCACGACCTTTCCTTACTCATCGTTTGCCTGCGGAGAACCGCCGATGCACGTCAATAATCCACCGTCCACCGTCCATACCGCGCCTGTCACGAAGGATGCTCTGTCATGCGCGAGAAACGCCACGACTTCGCCGACTTCTTCGGGTTGTGCGATGCGACCGAGCGGATGCATCTGCTCGCAGGCGTCGAAAACCGATTGTGGATTCGAGTCAAGCGAAGCTGCCCATCGCAGCATCGGTGTATCTACCGCGCCCGGACAAACCGCGTTGACGCGCACGTTCACCCCCGCAAAATCCATCGCCATTGAACGGGTTAATCCGATTAGCGCGTGCTTGCTCACCGTGTATGCCAGGACATTCGCTTGACTTGCCAATGATTGCACCGAAGCGACGTTCACAATCGCCCCGCCGCGCTCCACCATGTCCGGCAAACAACTTCGCGCCGCGTACCATGCGCCGTTCAAATTCACGCTCATTACTTCCGCCCACTGTTCATACAGCGTCGTCAACGCATTGCCGTAACGCTGAATCCCCGCGCTGACCACGAGTATGTCAATCGTTCCGAATGCTTCGCGTGCGCTCTCAATCGCAAACTCGACTTGTGCGGCATCCGCGACGTTGACCGGACAAAACACCGCGCGTCCATTACCCGCCTTAATTTTCTCAACAATGCTGCGTCCGACTTCGCCCTCTAAATCAAGCACCCCGACTGCCGCACCACGCGCTGCCAAAATCTCCGCCGAAGCGCGCCCTATGCCGGATGCCCCACCCGTCACCACCGCAACTTTGTTATCGAATCTCATAACTCACCTTACGCAGTTTTGATGTTTAGCCCGATTCATCGGGCTTTCCGCGCTCGCGCGGCACTTAGACCAGCCGTTTGACGGCTGGCTGAAGCGCAAGTTGAAAATTGTAGGGCGTTTCAACGTCCTTCCCGCTGCCGCTTTAGCATCCGGCTAAAGCCAACTTTCAAAAGGACGTTAAAACGCCCTCGAATTGTTACGCCGTGTGTCCACGCGATAAATCGCGTGGCTAAGTGCCGCTTCGCGGGAAGCCGCGTGAACGCGGCTAAAGTCAAAACCGCGTAAGATGAGCTCATAAATCACTTCAATGATTTCAGTGATAGTTATGCTTGCTCTGTCGTCGCCTTTCTTGCCGTCTCATCTACGACTACGGGTGCGGTGTTGTCGTCTTCTTCGACATCCGGTGCAGGCGGCGGCAAGTGTTTGTACCAAGTGAAATAAAGCAGAAGGCACATCACGGCGGTGACGGCGAAACAAATCATTACTACCGTGTGACGATGCAAAATCAAGTACAGCGTTCCGACGTAAAGCGTGCAAATTGCGACGAGTGCCAGCACAGTGTTGAGGGCTTCACGGGAGAAGGAAGATTCAAGTTGAAAGGCAGGATTGCGCTTCAACACGCGCTCACGAACGGGCGACCACGCACCCGACGGTTGAACATTTTTGTAAAAGTTATCAAGCGTCGCATCATCAGTCGGTTGCGTGAGGTGTGTGACGACAATCGTGATGAGCGTCGAAGCGATTGCGATAACGGGAAATCCGATGTAAAGCGGCAAAGGCGTCGCTAAGATAGAAGCATCCATAACGGCTTGTCCGAGTGATAGAGCCATGCCGCCGAAGACGCCCGCCGCGTATCCCCAACCGTTCAACCGCCACCAGTACCAGCGCAAGACGTTCGGCGGCAAAATCCCCGCTGCCAGCGTGCCAAAAATCCATAAGAACGCCGTGTTGATTGACGTGCCGAAATAAGAGATGACGATGCCCGTCGCAATCAACAGCGTCGAGGCGACGTAACTCGCGCGAATCAAAGTCGTCGAACTCGCATCCGGGCTGATGTATCGCTGATACACATCCTTGACGAGATACGCCGCACCGCCGTTGACCGTCGAACTAAAAGTCGCCAAGAACCCCGAAAGCAAAGCCGCCAACATAAAACCGACCAAGCCAACCGGCAGCATCGCTCCTATAATCACGGGCAAAGCGGTTTCGGGGTCACGTCTCAGAGCTTCATCCAATTCTGGATTGCCCAAGCCCATAATCGCCATCACCGCAATCGCCATCGCAAAGGGCCAGCGTACCGTATGTATCGCTCCCCACAACGCGCCTAACTTTGAAGCATCGCGCGCATCGCGTGCGGCTAAGAATCGCTGAAAGTCATACAACTGTTCGGGTCCGCTGAAGCAGAGCAAAAGTCCTTTCGCCACCCACACCGCGACCAACGCGCCGAACAGTGAATAATCCGTTCCACCCGCCACGACGCCTTGCAATTCTTCGGGACGCATTTGCGGCGCAATGTTCATCCAATTACCCGACACACGCGCCGAGAAAATTCCCGCGTCGAAATGTTGGTAGCCGATAATTGCAAATCCGATTGCGCCCGCGCTCAACACAATCGTCTGCACAATCTCTACGCGCACGATGCCGTGAAAGCCGCCCGCTACGACGTATATGCCGGTCACGCCGAGAATTATCACCGCACAGATGAACGGCGAAAAAGGCAGAAAAATCGCTCCGAATTTCCCCATTCCGATTGCGCCGTATCCCAACAGAGCGGTGATTGTAAGAATTGCAAAAATCGTATAAGACAACCGCGCCGTATCGCCCGCGCGGTTGTTACCAAAGCGCGTGTACATCCATTCGGCTCCGGTCATAACTCCGCTCCGGCGAATCCATTTACCCATGAATGCCAGATAGAAGGCTGTAATCGGAAAGCCCCATAGCCAATGCACCCACATACCTTTCAACCCAAGCACGATGAATGTGGAGACGATCCACATCGTTCCCGTGATGTCGAAATATGACGACGACCCGGACATCGCCAATGCCCACCACGGCAACCGTCGTCCGCCCAAAAAGTATGAAGACATACCTTTGGCGGCGCGGCGTTTCATGGCAAAACCAATCCCCATGATAGCCGCCAGATACGCCACCACAATCAACTGGTCTATGAGCGAAAGTTTCATCTCGATTTACCTTACAGAGACGTAAGAAACGTCTTGCCAGCGAAGTGCCACCTGTTGAAATAAGCCGGTATTTCTAATGACCGTATCGGCGCGGGTTCAAGCTAAGTTTTGTTCGTGCTATAAATCAAATAAGGAAACAAACTGAATGGCAGGACAACGATTTACACTTTTACAACGGCGTTGACAAAGTGGTTAATAGCACTTGCCTTTTCGCTTGTCAACCTATTTTTCTTCGCGTCTGACGTAAAAAACTTAACCGGCTTTTACTTTGTTGTTTTTGTTGAAGCCGAATCAGCCAATCACTGATGTCACAGACTGCTGGCGATACAGATTGAAAGTTCTGTGTATCCCCTGCTCCATACTGTACTCAGGACGAAAGCCGAGTTCGTCTATCAGTGGAGATGTGTCGTAATCCCATGCGATGCCGAACTTGCCGGGGCGCACGGTCAAACGCACATCCGGTGCTAATCGCTGAAGGTAAGCGACGGCTTCGCTAACAGGTCGAAGTTCGCCCCCCGTATTGAAGATGCGCGTTTTTGTTTCGCCCGTATCCGCCGCTAATAAAGTCAAACGCGAAACATCTTCAACGTACTGCCAATCAATCGTGTCGTCGCCAAACGGAACTTCGTAGTCTTCCCCGGCGGCGGCTTTGCGAATCATCTCGGTGGAAAAAGACGACAACCCCCGCTCGCGTCCCACGCCATACACCGCCGTGTAGCGCAGACCGACGGCGTTGATTCCGTAGTTGTTATGGTAGTAAGAAAGCAAAAACTCGCCCAGCGACTTACAAGCACCATAAACAGATTGCGGGCGATGATGAGCATCGTTAGCAACCGTGCGCCCGTCGTATTCTTCGGGCAGACCGAACACCGCGACCGAACTCGCCCACACGACTTTTTTAACTTCAAGCAACCGCGCGGTCTCAAGCACGTTGACTAATCCGCCGACGATGACGCGCTCGGCAAGCGGTGGATTGGCATTTGATGCGGGGATTTGTAGTGAAGCCAAATGAATAATCGTATGTACTTTATGTTCCTTAACAGTGCGTGCGAAATGGGCGGCATCGGCGACATCGCCCGTGACGTTCACTAAGTTTGATAGGGCTTCGGGTGCGACGACCTGTCGCATGATTTCTTGGCGCGCATCAAAATCATAGTTGACGACCTTTAAGTTTTTCGCCAATAAATCCCTGATAACGTAAGAGCCTATACAACCGGAACCGCCGGTGATGAGATAAGACATAATCGCTTCTTTACTGCTAAGTTTTTATGATTCGATTGCCATAAGGTTAAGTTTATTCAAACTTAGTTAGGGGCTGTGACTAAGTTTTAATAACATGCCTCCTGCTATCCGTCAATGAGACTGTGGTGAGTGATGATTATGCTAGACGAGCCAGCGCGCGTTGCCCCGAATTAGCCGACACACGCGACCTTTTACCCTCGTTTGGTCTCGCTTCCGTATCAGTGCGAAAGCAATGTTGCAACGCGATAGGTATTGCTCCGAAAAGACTTGGTCGCTGAACGCTCGAAGGTCTAATAATAAAACTTATCGGCGGAACGATATAATTACTTTTAACTTGCTCTTTGATAATCGGGCTGATGATTTGCCACGCACTCGCAATCTCTCCGCCGATGACTACCACTTCAGGACTCAAGCCGTGCGCGAGATTGGCGATACCTTCGCCGAGAAAGCGCGCGGTTGTTTGAATTGTTTCGAGTGCGGCAGGTTCTCCTTCAATAGCAAGTGCCACGATTTCCGTCACCGTCTTTCCCCGACTTCTCGTGCGGGTCATGCTGCGGTAACGCTCAATCGTCGCGTTATTTGATGCGAAGGTTTCCCAGCAACCACGACGACCACAAGAGCAAACCGAACCCGCCGGATTTATCGTCATATGCCCGAACCCGCCCAAGCCGATGCGCGTACCGACGTGGAGTTCGCCGTTAATTATCAGCCCCGTTCCTAAGCCTTCAACAACCAGCACACAAAGCAACGTGCGGGTACTTACTTCATCAAGCGGTCCATACCATAATTCGGCGAAAGCGGCGGCGTTCGCATCATTCTCCACATATACCGGCAAACTTAATTTATCCTCCAAAACGGCTTGCACCGGAACGGACTGCCACTTCAGGTTTGGCGATACAATAAGCGAGCCATCGGAGCGGTTAATCAAACCCGGCACGCTCACTCCAACGGCTTCTATTTTCGCGCGTGGAAATTGCCCGCGCACAAGCACGTTAATATCATCGGCAAGGTTTTGTAAAAACTTGGTCGGCTCCCCTTCGGTGATAACGGATTTTTGCGTCAAGATACGTCCATTAAAATCGCTTGCGGCATACACGGTTTCTTTCACGCCGATGTCAACGGCTAAAACGTATGCACTTTCGGCGTTGACGTAAAGATACTTAGGCGGACGCCCGCCGCTTGAAGGACCTTCGATGCCTTCGTAGACGAGTTTCTCTTTGATGAGACGATTGACGATTGCCGAAACGGTTCCGGGACTCAATCCTGTGGCTTTAACAATGTCGGCGCGCGAGATAGGTTGCCGCTCACGAATTAAGTGTAAGAAAACTGTTTGGTTAATATCTCTGAGGTCGCGTACTCCAACCATCTTTAGAGATTGCGTGCCATGTTGTTCCATGAAATATCACACACTCGGAGCAGCGTTAAATCCTATAGCGACCGCCTGAGAACTAAAATCCAAAACATACACGTTTTTGAGGCAAGCTACAAAAATGGACATGTAAAACTGCTCTACTTGCCTGAAGCTAACGGCAAGAGGTGTGTTGCAGCGAGCGATAGTGTTGCTGCAAATGGTTAGCGAGTATAATCCACCCGTCATTTTTGTTCTTGATAACACAAGTCTTCCGGTTCAAAATGTCAATGTGCGGCAGCAACGATAGTGACCGGGAATATAAAATCATCACTTGGCAAAGAAGTCGCGCTCATATCGCTCAACGCCTCCAACCTCGTTAAAGCCATGCCCGGCGTGTTAGCCAAACTTACCTCGCCCTGTCAATAGAAGAAGCACAACCTTAACAAAAAACTCGATATAAACAGCCACACGACACTGGAAGATTAGGGCTGCGGGTTGCGGGGTTTTGCATCTGCATCAAGGAGAGGACATGAATGGGGAATCCAGTAACAGCACTCGACGCGCGCGTATTTTCATCAGCTATAAACGAAACTGCGAACCTGACGAACCAATCGCGCTGGCAATCTATGAGGCTCTTCACGAACGGCATGACGTGTTCATTGACCGGACGATGCTCGTCGGAACAAGGTGGGCGCAACGCATCGAGCAAGAATTGCGTCAAGCCGATTACCTGATCTCTTTCCTGTCGGCGCACTCGGTCAACAGCGAGATGGTCGAAGGCGAAGTCGGCACGGCACATCGTCTCGGCAAAGAACAACGGGGACGCCCCGTCATACTCCCCGTCCGCGTCGCCTTCACCGACCCACTCACTTACCCGCTCAGTGCCTACCTAAATCAGATTCAGTGGACTTCGTGTGACACGTCTGCCGACACGCCGCGACTCATCGGCGAACTGCGTCGCGTCATCGAAGGCGATGATTGTCTGCCCGATAACGCGCGGAGTCTCACGGTAACTCCGCCGCCGTCGTCGCTCGCACCGCTCCCATCGGCGCAGTTGGAAATGCCCGAAGGTACGATGAACGCGCAATCGGCGTTCTACGTCGCGCGCCCTTGCGACGCCATCGCGCTCAACGCGATTCGTCAACAGGGCGTCACCATCACCATTAAAGGACCGCGTCAGGTCGGCAAAAGTTCACTGCTCAGGCGCGTTAAGGAAGCGGCGATAAGCAACGGGAAATCAATCGTCTTCGTTGACTTTCAGCAGATTGACCGCGCGGTGCTAAAGAACGCCGACCTGTTTTTTCGCCAGTTCTGTCAACTGATTACGTACCGCTTGAAAATCCCCGACCGGGTTGCCGAATACTGGGACATTCCGCTCGGAAACAGTTTTCGTACATCGCTTTACTTTGAACAGTGCGTGCTACCCGCGCTCAATGCCCCGCTCGTCCTTGCGATGGACGAAGTTGACACAATCTTCGATTCGGATTTTCGCTCCGACTTCTTCAGTATGTTGCGTAGTTGGCACAACAGCCGCGCCGACTTTGACATCTGGAAACAACTAGACCTCGCGTTGATTACATCGACCGAGCCGTATCAATTCATCGCCGACCTCAATCAATCGCCGTTCAACGTCGGCGAAGTTCTCGAACCCGAAGACTTTTCCCCCAAACATATTAAAGAACTCAATCGTCTTCACGGTTCGCCGTTTGACGAGCGCGGCGAAGCCGAGTTGACGCGACTGCTCAACGGGCATCCGTATCTCGTGCGGCGCGCGCTCTATCTCGTCGCCAACGAGCGGCTGACCGCCGCCGAACTGTTCGCTTCCGCCGCCAATGACAGGGGTCCGTTCGGCGACCATTTGCGCCATCACCTGTTTCGCATGAACGACAAAAGCGATCTGGTGAAAGGCTTAATGCAAATCATCAGAAACCGTACTTGCGACGACGAACGCATCTTCTTTCGTTTGCGCGGTGCGGGGCTGGTGCGTCGAGATGGCGCGGCGGAAGTTCCGCGCTGTCAACTCTACGCCGATTATTTTAAGGAGTACCTTAATGTCTGAACATACACCGCACGCAGCAGACGACGCTTCGCCGTCACCGGAGGCGAACATCTTCACCGTAGGCGGCACGGTGCAGGCAGGCGGCGGCGTGTATATCTCGCGCCTCGCCGACGACGAACTGCTCGAACTCTGCCGCGCCAAAGCCTTCGCCTATATCCTGACGGCGCGACAGATGGGCAAGTCGAGTATCATGGTGCGTGCCGCCGAACAGCTGGCGACCGAAAACATCAAGTCGGTCATCGTTGACCTCAGCAAGATAGGAGCAAATAGCCAGATTACTTCCGACCAATGGTTTCTGGGCTTGCTCTTTATCATCAAGTCGCGGCTGAATCTGAAGACGAACCTGCTTCAGTGGTGGCGCGCGAACGAACACTTGAGCCAGACGCAACGGCTGGTCAACTTCTTCGTCGAGGTGCTGCTCGTCGAAGTCTCCGAGCCGGTCATCATCTTCATAGACGAGATTGACACGACGATTAACCTTCCGTTCACCGACGATTTTTATGTGGCGATACGCAGCCTCTATAACGAGCGCATGAGTACGCCGTCATTGCGACGTTTGTCGTTCGTCTTAATCGGCGTCGCAACGCCAAGTGAATTGATTCAAGATGCGCGCCGCACTCCCTTCAACATAGGGCAGCGCGTTGACCTCGCCGACTTCACTTTCGATGACGCTTTGCCGCTCGCCGCCGGACTCAACCTCGCATCGGATGAAGCGACGCGCGATGTTTTGCGTTCGGTGCTCAAGTGGACGAACGGTCATCCATACCTGACCCAACGCCTGTTCCGCCGTCTGGTCGAAACCGGAGAGAAGGCGTGGACGGAAGCCGACATAGACCGCGCGGTTGCCGAAACCTTCTTCGGCGAGATGAGCGTCAGGGACAACAACCTGCAATTCGTCCGCGACATGCTCACCAAGCGCGCCCCCGACATCACGGGCGTGCTGACCATCTACCGCGAAGTTTTGCGCGGACGCCAACCCGTACCCGACGAAGAACAATCAATCATCAAGTCGCACCTGAAACTCTCCGGCGTCGTCAAACGCGAAGACGGCGCGCTCGTCGTGCGTAATGAAATCTACCGTCGAGTCTTCGGTGAAGCATGGATTAAGGAACATCTCCCGGTTAATTGGACGCGCCGATTAACGCGCGTCGCACGCGCCGCCGCATTGATATTCCTCGTGATGCTTCTTCCATTAGCGGTAATCGCATGGGTACAGCGCGGCAACGCACTCGACTCGGCGGCGAAAGCAGAGGAGTCTGCTGAACAGGAGCGGGCTGCCAAAGAAGTCGCTCAAGATGCGATGAAAGAAGCCATAGAACAGAGAGCCATAGCCGACGAACAGAGAACCTTAGCCGACGAACAAAAAACCAAAGCCGTAAATCTCGCCAAGAACGAAGGTCTAGAGAAAGAAAAGGCTATCAAAGCTGCTGAAGGAGAGAGACAGGCTAAAGAAGCGACGCGGGCGGCTTTGATAGTGGCAGAAGATAAGCGACGCGAAGCCGAAGAACAGAGACGAGTTGCAGAAAGCGAACGCGAACGCGCGAACAAATTAGCAAGTGCAGCTACCGCAGCGGCAGATGATGCCCGCGAAGCTGAGGCAGCCGCCCTCGACGCACAAAAAAGAGCCGTTGCCGCCGAAGCCGAAGCGAAGCGGTTGGGCAAAATTGTTTCCGCGCGGCTACTGGCGAAGCAAGCCAACGAGTTAAGCACTAAGGACGGTCAGAACGAACTCGCCCTGTTGCTTGCGACCGAATCCATGAAGCGTTACGACTCGGTGGATGCCGACGGCGTACTGCGGCGCGGCATTCAGGCGTTGGGACAGGTGACGGGCGATAAACCCCGTTCCGTGCAACGCATCCGCAACGACGCGCCCGTCAACCAGATCGCTTACAGCGCGGGCGGCGACCTCATCGCAACGGCGAGTGCCGACAACGTGGTGAGAGTAACGCGCGTTGAGGACGGGAAAGAGGTATTCAGACTGCCGGACACCAAAGTCACGGGCAACATCGGGCTAACTCCATCCCCAAGCTTTTTCTGGGATACCCTGCTCGCAATTCCGAGCGGCAACAATCTCATTCTCGTGAATTTGGATGCGATTGATGTGAATCAACCGCGTGGAAGTCGCCCGGACGTTCTCCGTCTGCCGCTCAAATCTCCGATTACCGCGCTGGCATTCAGTCCCTACGGCGGGTACGTCGCGTCGGCAAGCGGCACAGATGTCGTCATCACAGATGTTGCTAAAGTTGCCGACGCCCCCCGCGTACTCTCACACGATGAACGAACTGTGACCGCGCTGGCGTTTAGCTCCGACGGGTCGTTTATCACAACTGCGTCAAGCGGCGAGGCTGGGAGTGGCAGCGTCGTTCAAACGTGGAATCCCGCTTCGGGTCAAAAGCTCGGTTCATTCTCCAATGACGCATCGCAAAGTAACCTTTTGCTTGCCATTAGTCCTGACGACCAATTTATCGCCACCGTAAGCACAAGCGGGATTTTGCAAGTCAGACGGATATTAGGCGGCGGCATCATCGCCGACCTGACTCTGACCGATGCAACGCGCACCGAAGCGACTCTGCCCCAATCACTCCGGTTTAGCCCCGACGGTCGTTACTTGGCACTGGCGATTGGCAACCGGACACTACTCTGGCGGGTGAACTTCGGGGGCGACGTGTTTAGAGAGTCTGAGCCGTCACGAAGTCAGGTGACGGATGATGGACGAGGCGCGTCCCAAACACAGAGCAAACAATCGGGCGCACCGCAACCGCAGCAGCAGCAGCTGCCGTATGATGCGTGGGAAACAACCCCGCAAACCCAACGCCCTGTGAATAACGCACTGATTGCGCTTGAACCGCTCAAACATGACGGCAAGGTCACATCTCTCGCGTTCAGCCCCGACGGACGCTTCATCGCCACTTCGAGCCTTGATAAGACGGCAGCCCTGTATGAACTGGCGACCGGAAAGCGAATCTCCGGGGTGCAACATCAAGGCGGAATCAACGCCGTCGTTTTTAGTCCCGACAGTAAAAACTTTGCGACGGCGGGACGTGACAATACCGCCCAACTGTGGGACTTCACCGCCGGGCGGGAGATTGTTCCGTTACAGCACGAGGGCGACGACCCGGTGCAGACGGTCGCCTTCAGTCCTGACGGCGAAAACGTTGCGACCGGAACTTTGAGCGGCAAACTACACGTCTGGAGTACGGGTGCAGGCATACGCAAACATCAGCCGTATGCGCTTCACACTGGGGCGATTAACTCCGTCAAATACAGTCCCGACGGCAAAATGATTGTGACGGCGGGACAGGACAAAGTTGTCCGCGTGTGGTCTGTGAGAGACGGCGTCTCGCTTGACCCGAAGCCCAAAGAGATGAGAGGTCACACCGATGTCATCAGCAGTGCCGCGTTTGATGAAAATTTTAGCAATCCATTTGCCGACCCGTTACCAAGCGCGAACCCTTTTGATAATTCGGAATTACTTGTGACCGCCGGTAGAGACGGGAAGATATACGTCTGGAACTTGGATACAAACGAATCGCGCCTCGTATTCGCCCACGTCGGCGATGACCAAGCCGGTGCTTCCGGCGTGTTCGGGTTTAACAGCGCGGTCTGGAATCCGCAGGACAACCACATCATCGCGTTCGCGGGCGACGACGGCACAATCAACATCTTCGATTGGCAGACGCGCACGATGCTTCGCACACTCGATGACAACGCTGACTTGAATTATGCGGCGAGTAGCCGGACGCCGATTGTCTCGCTCGCGTGGAGTCCGAACGGAAAACTGCTTGCCGCCGGTAAAAGCGACGGTTCAATCGTGCTATGGCAAGTCGCCGCGCCGAACAATCTTGAGACTAATCTTCAGTTCACGAAGTTACAGTTCGAGCAGTCGCCCAAACACGACAGGCTCGTGCGCTCCGTCACGTTCAGCACTGACAGCAATTACCTCGCGTCGGCGAGTGACGACCAGACCGCGCGAATCTGGAAATTGTTCGAGACCGTTGAGGGAAAGATGACGACGACCGTCACGCGCGGCGGCAAGGAGTTCCGCATCGCGCGGGAAGTTATGAATGTGAAACACGACGCCTCGAAGTCCACTGCGGCGATTAACGCCGTCGCCTTTGGTGAGTCTTTCGCCAACAACGGACAATTTTGCACGGGTGCTTCCGACGGCACTGCCCGCTTGTGGTTATGGCAGCCGATTGATCTTGTCGCCGAAGCGTGTTCACGTCTGACGCGCAACCTGTCGGAATCAGAGTGGCGCGCGTATATGCTCGACGAAGAGCGAACCTGCACATGCGACAAAATCACCTGTGGCGAAGGTTCACCCGCCGACGTTTCGCCCGTCCCACAAAGCGCGCGGTGAACTTTTTATCGTCCGCGCGGGCGAGCGGTGACGCGACGCTTTTCGACGGCGTTGATGATGGTGACTTGCGAATCGGCGCGCACGAGTCTGTAAGCCGCTCCGTTTCTCACATCACTCAGACGAAGCGAAAATAGTTCATCGCGTTCACGCAGCGTGTCGGCAAGCACCGGGACAGCTATCGTTTGCTTGATGCTTCCGGGGACGAAGGTGAGCGTTCCGCTTGTCGCCGCATAGTCACTTCCCGCACGCGCCGTTCCGTCCGCCGTCGTGTAATTGACGGTTACGGTTTCCGTGCTTGGAGCGGAAAGCGCGACCGTGACGATTGCCGTCTGCGTGCCGCGCGTGCTTTCGCGGACGGTGATGTCGCCGATGCCGAGCGTCAAGCCGTCGAGTGAGTAACGGGCGATGGCGAAGTCAAACGAATTTCCGCGAATACCCGCGTAACCGACGACGGTGAGGCGGTTGTCGGGCAGCAACAAACAATCGGCGGACGCATCGTTGCCCTGCGCGAAGTCTGTGGTGATGACTCCGCCGTTCGTGCCGAAGCTTGGGTCGAGACTGCCATCGGGTAAGAATCTGGCGAGCGCAAAGTCGGAGCCTGCGAAACTCAAGCCGTCACCCGGCGCGCTCAAGTCACCGGTTAAGGGGAATCTACCGAAAGCATTGCCGGAAACGATTATGCGTTTATCGGGTTGGAGACTGACGGCGGAAGCGTAGCCTATGCCGCGCAGGTTCGTCGTCGCTTTGCCGTCTGCATCAAAACTCGAATCGAGTTTGCCGGAAGCGTCATAACGCGCGAGAGCGATGCCGCCGATTCCGAAGCTGGTGAATCTCCCGCCGATAACGCCGCCGTTTGGCGAAGTGGAAAATGTCGGTGAAGCGGAAAATAACGGGTGGTTTGCACCGACGACGATGATGCTTCCGTCGTCTTGCACGGCAACGTCCCCCGCATAATCGCTTCCGTTATCGAAGTCGGTAGTGACGCGCCCGTTCGTGCCGAAGCTTGTATCAAGTTCGCCAGTGGCGGTATAGCGCGCGACGGCGAAGTCTTGCGCCGGAAAGAAATTGATGCTGATGGCGGTGAGTCCGGCGACGATTATTCGCCCGTCCGTTTGAACGGCGATTGAGGTTGCCAAAGCGTACTCACCAAAGCCTGTCGTCGCCAACCCGTCACCGCCGCCGAATGTCGTATCCAAATTCCCGTCCGCGTTGTAGCGCGCGATTCCGAATACGTTGTACCCATTTTCTCCAGTGGGGTTGCTGACGCTGCCCACGACGACGATTTTACCGTCCGGCTGAAGTACGGCATCCGATGCGCGGTCAAAGCTAAACTCGCCGAAGTCGGTTATGACTTTTCCGGCATCACCGAAACTCAAATCCGGTGAGCCGTCCGTGTGATAGCGTGCAAGAGCGAAGTCCGATTGCGAAACGCGGAAGTTGGTCGCAGTCCCGATGACGACGATGCGCCCGTCTGTTTGCACTAGGGTGGCGGAAGCCGTGTCGTAACCGTCGAAGCCTGAAAAGTCTGTGACGACGCGACCGCCCGCGCCGAACGTATTATCAAGCGTGCCGTCCGTGTTGATTCGTGTCACCGCGAAGTCGTCGCCGGTCGCACCGTAAGCCGTCGTACCAGCCACGACGAGTTTCCCGTCGGCTTGCGCGGCGACGCTTTCCGCGCGGTCGTTGCCGCCGCCGAAATTGGTGCTTTGCTTGCCATTAACGCCGAAGCCATTGTTGATGCGTCCGTTCGCGTCGTAGCTTACCAACGCGAAGTCGAGTGCCGTACCGAAACTTACGGTCGCACCGACAGCGATAAGGTTTCCGTTCGCGGTGAGACTCACCCCAACCGCGTAGTCTTGCGTGCCGTTTAGATTGGTTGTGACGCGCCCGCCCGCATCTCCGTAAGCTGCGTCAAGAGTCCCATCGGAATTAAGGCGGGCGAGAGCGAAGTCAGACGATACTCCGGTTATACTTACGAAACCGGCATCAATTCCGAAACCGGCATCGGCACGACTCGCACCCGCGAGGATGATGCGTCCGTCCGTTTGCAAAACAATCGCCTGTGCCGTGTCGAACTTGCCGAAGTCAATCGTGGCGCGTCCGTCTAAATCGAAATCCGTATCAAGCCGCCCGTCGCCCGTATAGCGCGCGACGGCGAAGTCGGTATCCCCGACCGCACCGGATTTGAATGTCGCTCCGGCGACGACGATGCGCCCGTCGGATTGGACGGCGACGGCACGCGCGTTGTCATTACCGTTATCAAAATCGGTGACGACTTTGCCCGCATCGCCAAACGTCGTATCGAGTGTGCCGTCGAGGTTAAATCGCGCGAGTATGAAATCTCCTTCGACGGGACCAAGGATAGGTCCGGTAAAGCCGGACCTGCTCACGATGAGAATGCGTCCGTCAGCCTGAAGCGCGGCGGCGTTCACCTGTACAGGTCTGTCGAATACATTGAAGCCGGTTTTGCCCGCGATGCCGAAACTCGTGTCAAGTGTGCCGTCGGAGTTAAACCGCGCGATGCCGAAATCACTCGTGAACTGAATCCCGAAGCGTTGTCCGGGGAGCGGTCGTCCGGCAGTCCCGACAAGCGTGATTTTGCCGTCCGGCTGAAGCAGCACCGCGCGGGCTTCGTCAGAACCGCCCGCGAAATCAATCATCGCGCGTCCGTCCCTATCGAACGTGGCATCGAGCGTGCCGTCAGGGTTATAACGCGCGACGGCGAAGTTCAAACTCGAACTCAAAACGCGAATGCCGTCAATCATAATTTCCGTCTGCCCGGTCGCGCTTCCGGCGACAAGGATTTTGCCGTCCGCTTGCACGCCAACGGCGGACGCGCGGTCAAGCCCGCCGAAATCGGTCACGACTTTTCCGCCGTTACCGAAGCTCAAATCGGGTGAACCGTTTGCGTTGTAACGCGCGACGGCGAAGTCGCCCGCGATGTCTGTGATTGTGCCGACGACAATCACTTTGCCGTCCTTTTGAACGGCGACGGCGGATGCGAGGTCGGTGCTGCCCGCGAAGTTGACAATCTGTTTGCCGGAAGTCCCGAAGGCTAAATCTATGTCGCCGACGGCGGCGTTCACTGTCGGCACGAGATGAACGCAGACAAGCACGAACACGATGACAATCGTGATGATTTTAGAAGCGCGAAGGTTTATCATTTAATACTTTCAGAGGGTATGGAGAATTTATTGAGCAATCATCTTTTGAGTTTTAGCGTCGGGCAAATTTGATGTTGTCTATGCTAAAACTGAAGTTGGCGGTAGTGGTAATGTCACCGATGAAGTTGTCAGGGGAGTATATCGAAGAACAAAGTCATGACCAAGAGACTGAGCTTCAAAGTAGAGGGCGACATCATCGTCCGTATCAGAGAAGGGTAGTAGCACGAAGCGTGGGTGAAGGCGCGTGCTTTTTGCTCTGCGGTTCTTGGCGTCTTCACTTTGCGGTTCTTTGCGATACACGAAGAAGTAACGCCAAGGAGCGCAAAGATTGAAGACGCCAAGGAGCGCAAAGATTCTCCCGCCTTTGAGCCACTACCCAAAGAAGTTTGTCGCCCGCTTGGATTTTATAGCAACCGTTTGTAGCATCCTTAACTCAAACTCGATTCAGTCGGAATCAACGTGGCATCAATGCCGGACGAACATAAAAACCTTGTGATTGAACTTGACGGGCAGCCGCTCACGCTCGCTCAAATCGCCCGCGTTGCCGACGGTGACGCCCACATCAAACTCGCGGACACAAGGCGGGAAAGCGTCACCGCATCGCGCCGCGTCGTCGAAGAAATTATCGCTTCAGGTCAAACCGTGTATGGCGTCAACACGGGTTTCGGCAAGCTGTCGGATTATGTCGTACCTTCGGATGAGTTGCGCGAGTTGCAGTTGAATCTCGTTCGCAGTCATGCGTGCGGCATCGGCAATCCGCTTTCGATTGATGAGACGCGGGCGATGATGTTGCTGCGCGCGAATGTGTTGGCGAAGGGTTTTAGCGGGGCGCGCGTTGAAGTCATTGAGATGTTGATAGCGTTGCTTGAACGCGGAGTGCATCCGGTGATACCCGAAAAAGGTTCGGTCGGCGCAAGTGGCGATCTGGCTCCACTCGCACATCTCGCTCTTGTGCTAATCGGCGAAGGCGAAGCGTTTTATCAAGGCGAAAAGTTGGCGGGTGCGGTGGCGTTGCAACAGGTCGGACTTGAACCTTTGCAGTTAGAAGCTAAGGAAGGCATCGCGCTTCTCAACGGCACACAGGCGATGGCGGCAATCGGCGGACTCGCCGTTCGTCGCGCGATTACTTTGTCCGTCGCCGCCGATGTCGCGTGCGCGATGACGCACGAAGCATTGCTCGCCACTCCGACCGCTTATGACGGACGCATACACCGCGCCCGCCCGCACGCCGGACAAGTCGAAGTCGCCCGTCACTTATGCGAACTTTTACAAGATAGCGAGATTCGCGCCTCGCATTTGGAGAACGATTCGCGCGTGCAAGACGCATACAGTTTGCGTTGCGCCCCACAGGTTCACGGCGCAGTGCGCGACTGTCTAATGCACGCTTGCGGCATCGTCGAAATCGAATCGGGTAGCGCGACGGACAACCCGCTCGTCTTCGCCGACACAGGCGAGATTTTATCGGGCGGCAATTTTCACGGCGCGCCGCTCGGCTTCGCGTTCGATTACGCGGCGATTGCCCTGACCGATTTAGCGGGTATCAGCGAACGCCGCACCGAGCGACTGGTCAACCCGGATTTAAGCGAAGGCTTGCCGCCCTTCCTCGCCGCACACGCCGGAACGTCTTCCGGTTTGATGATCGCCCAAGTCGCCGCCGTCGCGCTCATAGCCGAAATGAAAGTCTTATCGCATCCGGCGAGTGTTGATAACCTGCCGACTTCCGGCAACAAAGAAGACCATGTTTCGATGGGCATGACGGCGGCGACGAAACTGCGAACCGTCGTTGAAAACGCCGAACACGTCTTAGCGATTGAACTACTTGCCGCCGCCGAAGGTCTCGAATATCGTCGCCCGCTTAAAGCCGGAACGGGCGTCGAACAAGCACATAAAATCGTGCGTTCACACGTCGCACGTTTAACCCAAGACCGCGCGCTTTCAAACGACATCCAACGCCTTGCACAAGCGATACGACGCGGCGAGTTCGCGTTGTGATGTTAGATTTGAAATCTCAAATTTGACATTGCCTGATACCAACGGATTTTGTGATTACAGGAACATCAGCCCTGAAAGGGCAACATTCAATAGCCCGGCGCATCGCGCCGGGTCAAGCACCACATCACGGTTCAGCCCTGAAAGGGCGGCATACCGATTCCGGTTATTAAGCCCTGTAAGGGCTTGGATGAAAACTGCAACTCATACCCGGCGCGATGCGCCGGGCTATTGAATGCCGCTCCTTCGGAGCTAAGAACAACATTACCCTCGTGCTGACCACACGTTAACCACAAATTCCGATGGTGTGAGGAAATTGCAAATTGAACTCCTCTGCCGTCCCTGCGTCATTACGGTTGAAAATCTTTAGGAGCAAATACTTTTGACGTACAAAGAAATCAGAGCCGCGCGCGGCAGTGAAATTTCGTGTCAAGGTTGGCATCAGGAAGCCGCGCTGCGTATGTTGATGAACAATCTCGACCCGGAAGTCGCGGAGAATCCGGCGGAGCTAATCGTCTATGGCGGCACGGGCAAGGCGGCGCGCAACCCTGCGTGTTATGCGGCGATAGTTCGCTCACTGCGTGAACTTAAAAACGATGAAACTTTGCTTGTGCAGTCGGGCAAACCCGTCGGCGTTTTTCGCACGCACGAATACGCCCCGCGTGTGCTTATCGCCAACTCGAATCTCGTCGGGCGATGGTCGAATTGGGAAGAATTTAATCGCCTCGAAAAGTTAGGGCTGACGATGTATGGGCAGATGACGGCAGGCTCATGGATTTACATCGGCTCGCAGGGAATCATTCAAGGCACGTTCGAGACGTTCGCCGCCCTCGCCGCCAAACACTTCGGCGGGACGCTTAAAAACAGACTCGTCGTCTCCGGCGGGATGGGCGGCATGGGCGGTGCGCAACCGCTCGCGGCGACGATGAACGAAGCATGTTTTTTAGGCATTGACGTTGATCCGGCGCGCATCGAAAAACGACTTGCCACAGGTTACTGCGACCACATTAGTTTTGATTTAGACGACGCGCTTCAAACGCTCGAAGGGGCGCGCATCAAAGGCGAAGCCGTCTCCATCGGACTTGTCGGCAATTGCGCCGAAGTGCTTCCCGAACTCGCACGCCGCGCCGTGCAGGTTGATGTCGTCACCGACCAGACGAGCGCGCACGACCCTTTGAACGGTTACGTTCCGGCAGGCATGAGTTTAGATGAAGCACGCGGGTTGAGAACGAAAGACCCTGACGCATACATCGCGCGTTCGATGGAATCTATGGCGCGTCACGTCGCGGCGATGCTCGCCTTACAACAGAACGGCGCGATAGCTTTCGACTACGGCAACAACATCCGAACCAACGCGCGGGTCGCCGGTGTTGATAACGCTTTCGACATTCCCGGTTTCGTACCCGAATACATTCGCCCGCTTTTTTGCGAAGGGAAAGGACCTTTCCGTTGGGTCGCACTCTCCGGCGATGCGAACGATATACGCAAAACCGACGACCTCGCGCTCGAACTATTCCCGGAGAATGAATCCATGCGGCGTTGGCTGCGACTGGCGAACGATAAAATCAAGTTTCAAGGACTCCCTGCGCGCGTCTGCTGGCTCGGTTACGGCGAACGCGCCGAGTTTGGTGATGCGTTAAACGGCATGGTCAAGTCGGGCGCGCTCGCCGCCCCTATCGTCATCGGGCGCGACCACTTGGACACGGGCAGCGTCGCGTCGCCTTACCGCGAAACCGAAGCGATGCGCGACGGTTCGGACGCGATTGCGGATTGGGCGATTCTTAACGCACTGCTCAACACCGCGTCGGGTGCGTCGTGGGTCTCGGTTCACAACGGCGGCGGCGTCGGCATAGGTTATTCACAACACGCCGGAATGGTCGTCGTCGCCGACGGCACGGATGAAACCGCGCGGCGACTTAATCGCGTTCTCACCGCCGACCCCGGCATAGGTGTTTTGCGTCACGCCGACGCGGGTTATAAGGAAGCGATTGACGTTGTGCGCGACACAGATTTGAAGATGCCGATGATGCCGTAAAATAGTTTTTGATTGGAAACTCTGCGTAACTCTGCGTCAGCACTCTGCGGTACTCTGCGTTTGAAAACTTTTTTGACGCAGAGTACCGCAGAGTTGAAGACGCAGAGTTACGCAGAGAAAACCCATTTTTGAGATAGCTTCTAAAAGCGATGAAAGATTCGGCTAATCAATTGTTCAACGACCCGCTCTGGCAACGCGCGAGCGCGTGGCTTGCTGGCGAGTACGACGCGAAGGCGAACGCGCGTCTCGGTGTACTCGGTGCGCCGTTGCGTCTCGGCTCCATCACGCCCGGCGATTGCCATCTCGCGCCCGGTGCGATACGCGACGCGCTTCGGCGTTTCAGCACCTATGACATCGAAACGAATCTTGATTTGCGTCATCTCGCCGTCGAAGATTTCGGTGACGTGGATTTGTCCGAAGCGCGTCCTGAAGCGGCGTTCGCTCCGCTCTCGAACGCGGTGCGCGAGAAGCTCGAAAAGGTTGACACGCTCGTACTCTTAGGCGGCGATAACAGCGTCACACGTCCCGCGCTGCACGGCATGATTCCCGCGCTTAGTAATTCATCCGACGCTTCTTCGCCGGACGTGTCGCTCTCGCGCTGTGCCTTGCTCACGCTCGACGCGCATCTTGATTTGCGCGACACGTCCGCCGGTTTGACGAACGGCAACCCTGTGCGCGCGCTCCTCGAAGATGGCTTGCCGGGAAACAACATCACGCAAATCGGCATTCAGCCTTTCGCCAACTCGAAGGCTTACGCGGACGTGGCGCGCGAGGCTGGCATCAACGTCTTCACGGGTGACGACGTGTGCCGTCGCGGACTTGAAAACGTCGTCACCGAATCGCTCAACCGTCTCGCGCAACAATCGGATGCGATTTATGTTGACCTCGATTTGGACGTACTCGACCGTGCGTTCGCACCCGCCACGCCGGGTTCGCGTCCCGGCGGTTTGACACCCGCCGAGATTCGCCGCGCCGCGCATATCTGCGGGCAACACCCGCGAGTGCGCGTCATGGATTTAGTCGAAATTGATGCTTCAAAAGACATCAACGACGCAACCGCGCTCGCCGCCGCCGCGTGTTTGCTGTCGTTCGCCGTAGGATTGATGAGTCGTCCTTGACCGCGAATTTAAGATCGTGAAGAAGACAATAAGCGTTGAATAATTATTTCACCTTATGCGGTGACGAAGTTTTGCGGCTCTGCCGCTTGATGTGCGGTGAGGCTCTGCCTCACCGTAGAGACGCCTTCTTAACTTCTTTGAGGCTACGCCTCGCACGGCTGGCGGCGTAGCCGCCATATATTTCTTCAGAGCGAAGCGGAAAGGCGAAGCCTTTCCGCACATCAGGCGGCAGAGCCGCACTAATGCATAGGATGACTAATCATGACGAACAACGATGCCTCTCGATTACTCGCCGTCGTCAATTGCCGTCAACTCGTGACGCTCTCCGGTGCCGCGCGTCCACGCACGGGAGCGGACATGCGCGAACTCGCCATCATCGAAAACGGCGCGCTGCTCGTGCGCGACGGACGCATCGAACGCACGGGAAAGTACGATGAAATCAAATCCCTCATCACGCCTGATTACGAAATCGAAGACGCGGGCGGAGGCGTCGTGATGCCCGGATTCGTGGACGCACACGCGCATCCCGTGTTCGCGGGAACGCGCGTTGACGAATACGAACAGCGCGCGGGCGGTGCGACATATCAGGAAATCAGAGCGGCGGGCGGCGGGATTCTCTCCACCGTAGGGCGCACGCGCGCCGCATCGGAAGATGAATTATTGATTGCTGCGAAGCGGTACGCGAACTGGTTTTTACGCGGCGGGACGACGACCATCGAGGCGAAATCCGGTTATGGTTTAACGATTGAAGATGAACTGAAAATGCTGCGCGTCATTCGTCGTCTGAATGATGAAACCGCTTTGCGATACGTCCCGACGTTTCTCGGAGCGCACGACGTTCCACCGGAATACGAGAACCACGCGGCAGCCTACGTCGCTTTAATCGTGGACGAAATGCTGCCGCGTGTCCTCGCAGAAAATCTCGCGGAATACGCCGATGCGTTTTGCGAAGACAAGGTTTTCACCGTCGAACAAACGCGGCGCGTGCTGCTTGCCGCGCGTCGTCACAATTTGAAGTTGCGCCTCCACGCCGACCAACTCACGCTTGGTGGCGGAGCCTGTTTAGCCGCCGAACTCCGTGCGACGACCGCCGATCATCTCGAACATACGGACGCCGACGGCATCGAGGCGATGCGGCGGGCAGGAGTCCAACCCGTGCTGCTTCCCGCTTCGGTTTATGCGCTCGGTTTGTCACGCTATCCGGCGGCGCGGCGGATGATTGATGCCGGACTTGCGGTCGTGCTGGCGACGGATTTTAATCCCGGTTCATCGCCCGTGCCTTCGATGCCGATGGTGCTTTCGCTCGCTTCGACGCAAATGAAAATGACGTGCGCCGAAGCCGTGACCGCCTGCACCGTCAATGCCGCTTATAGTCTTAATCGCGGGCATCTTCTCGGCTCGCTTGAGGCTGGAAAATTCGCCGATTTCGTCATCCATGATTGTCGAGACTACCGCGAAATCGCGTACTTCGTCGGCATCGAATCAACGCACACTGTATTTGTTCGCGGTCAGTGCGTTTTTGCCGCCACGACCACTGGCGGCGAATCGCATGACCGAACTTTATCTCATGCAACTTAGCATTATTCACGATGTTCGTTGACGACCCACCCATCTGCTAATTCACGATACGATGACCGTAAGCCGCGTTCTGAATTCTGCTCTGAATATAGAGACGTGAGTGATAATGCTCATCAAAAATAAGGGTTTCTGCTCATTCGATTGCAGCTTGCTTCGATTAACTTAATGCACATTAGTAGCGAATCATCCATGTACGTACTCTGTTGCGCGCGGATGCTCGACTCCTAGCTTTACAAAAGTTGACGACTTAACGACAGACAACAAATAACATTCAGGAGAAGGAAAAAACGATGAGCAGCATGAAGAAATTGATCACCGGAGCCGCCGCCACGTTCGCGCTTACAATTTGCGTCACCAGCATTCAGGCGCAGAACATGAGCCGGATGGATAACAAACAACTCTTACGCATCACAGACAATCTGGCGATGCACGCCGACCGCTTAGATGGCGTGATAGACCGCGCGCTCGACCGTAGCCGTCTCGATGGCTCGGCGCGTGAAGATGATGTGCTGGCACTCGTTGATGAGTTCGAGAACGAGACGGATCAACTGCGTGACCGCATAGACGACAACGCCGTCGTATCATCCGATGTCGAAGCGGTGCTTTCGCGCGGACTTCGTTTGCAGATGTTTCTCGAACGTCATCCCGCAATCAAACGCGACGCGCAACCGGCATGGATGATGGTCAGGAATAATCTCGATCAACTCGCCCGCGCCTACAATGTGACATGGGTGTGGACAACCGCCGGGAACACTTATATGAAGAACATTCCGGTCAAACAGGTCTTGCGCCGCATTGAGGAACGCGCCGACGAGTTTGACGACTCGCTCGAAATCGCGCTCGATTCAAGTCGTTTGGACGGCAGCCCGGCGGAAGATCAAGTTTTGACGCTGGTTCACAACTTTGAGGAAGAGACGGACGAACTGCGCGACCGCGCGAATAACCGTCCGGGCGGTGGCATCGTCGCGGCTGACGTGGAAGCCTTGATGAAACGCGCGTTAGAGATTGAGAAGTTCATGGATAGCAACCAACTCACCCCGCGTGCCAATAGAGATTGGGCGCAAGTCAAAGTGAACTTAGACGAATTGGCTCAAGCCTACAACGTCGTACCGGTCTGGACGGTTACATTCGTCCCGGCGACAAGCAGTATCCGTTAAGAGTTCGACTAAGCTCGACTTTATCCATTTTGGAAACAGGGAATGTAAATAAAAGACTTAGCGTCACGATTATTCGCCAGACTTTTTGAATGTCAGTCAAAAAGTGGACATTCAAAAAGTCTGACGTTGAAAACAAAAGACTTATGCCTTCGGCGTTTCGGCTTCCTAAAAATGGATAAAGTCGAGCTAAGTGCGTGTTGAAAAAAGCGGAACGACCTCCGGCGAATGAGGTAGGAAAAGGGTATGAGACAAACATAGCCAACAGACTTGAGCAACGCCGAGTGGCATCGGCTTGCTCCTCTGATTCCTCGACCCAAACTCGGAGGTCGCCCCGCACAGTATGAGCGACGTAAGCCAAGCGGATAAGTCGGCTTTTCTTTGTCAATGAACTTGTACCTGACTACCCGAAAAGCATTACACCCAATCTCATTGCACTGAACCGCCGACGCGAAGCACGGTAAGCGAGTTGGGAGCGAAGGTGTGCGTTAAATTGTTTGCCTTCAGCGTCAGGTTCTGTTCGACCGGAGATACTTTCATCGGCTCATTCAAAGTGTTTTCGGCTTTGAGGTCGGGTGCGGTTAGAACAAACGCCTTGCCTGATTTATCGAGTCTCTTGGCTCCGGCAAGGTTAATCGTCATTGTTCTCGATGATGGAGCGGTGTTGACAACCTTCAAGACTACTTCGCCTGCTTTGTCATCGAAAACCGCGCTGACATAAATATCCCCTTGCCCATTCTTCGCCGCGCCGTTTAACAGTACAGGCAGAATCGTCGTTCCCTTATTCGCACTGAACAGCTTTTGCACGTAATAGTTTGGCGTGCCGTAAGAGCGCAAGTTGTCGAACCAGATCATGTTCGGCGTCCATTGCCACGCATCTGTGTGAGCAAAGAGCGGGGCGTAAGACGCCATCACAACGAGGTCGGCATTGCGCTCCAAGCCCGTCATAAACGCGGCTTCCGAAAGCGCGCATTCCCAGTTGTTGCGGTTGTCGGGGCTGGCGATGGCGACACTCTGCGCCGCGAACTCACCGGCAAAGATTTTTGGACCGTTGCGCGGGTAGTTGTCATAGCGATTGACGTTTTCGCGGAACCACTTAGGCTCTTTATAGTAATGCTCGTCAACGATGTCGGTCTTCAATTCGCGCAGTTGCTTCCACAAGAAATCGAACTCCTTGCCGTCTGGAAAAGGTCCGACACTGGAGATAAGCGCGATGTCCGGGTGCTTTTCTTTCAGGACTTTCGCAAAGACTTTGTAGCGTTCGATGTACTGCGGTCCCCACTGTTCATTGCCGATGCCGATCATCTTGAGATTAAACGGCGCGGGGTGTCCCATTGCGGCGCGCTTGCGTCCCCACTCGGTCGTAATGGGTTCGTTGGCGAAAGCTATCAGGTCGAGCGCATCTTCGATGTAATGGTCTATGTCGTCCATCGAAGCAAGTTCGCTGGAATTGAATTGGCACGCCATGCCGCAGTTGAGAATCGGCAACGGCTCGGCTCCGATGTCTTCGCTCAAGAGAAAGTATTCGTAGAATCCTAGACCGAAGGATTGATAGTAGTCGGGCGTCGGGCGATGTTTGAATTCTGTGTTCCAACGATTGACGATGAGTTGACGATCTTCTAAGTCGCCGATGGTCGTCTTCCACTGATAGCGTTCGTTGAGCGTTCTGCCTTCGACGATGCA
>JANDLT010000101.1 GCA_024330265.1 Pyrinomonadaceae bacterium MAG19_C2-C3
TCGTTGCATTCGAGGCGCGATAGCGTGCTTTTCATGTAATCGTCTCCGGTCAGGTTTCGTGCCACCCGCACGCCCCGCGTGAACTCAACCGTTCGGGGCTACCGCTTTCCCTTCGACGGCTTTTCTGAAAACACAATTATTTCGTGCGTCAGAGATTCCCGCGTGACGATTGCCAAGCGTGCTGGCACGCCATATTTTCTTTCGCTCTCCGTCGAGTATTCATACGGCAAAGCAGATGTGCGAAAAATTAGTATCGGTTCGCCGCCAAGTTTTTCGGCAAGCTCAAGGTGTTCGACAACTGCTTGTTTGCCGAATCTATCGAGCGCATAAGCGTCGTCTAGCGTGAGGCGTTTGCAAGGCACACCCATCGTATATCGAGTAGGCTGATTGAAATACAAAGGCGCATCGGCACGCCGCCCCGAACAACCGCTTGCAATGGGCGGCGCGATTGCGTGCTTGTCAAACAGCGTGCTTTGAATCATGTTGCATCCTTTCGCGCGCCCCGCTGAAGTCCAGCGTTATGCCGCTTCGCTTTTTCCGAAATAGTCTCCGTCAAGCGCGTGCTTGGCGATGCGGCTCATCGCAACGTGGTAACGCTCTTTCCATCCAAGGGGAAGGAGATGTCGCGTGTCTGACACGCGACATCTCCTTCCCGCAGTTTTGAGTTGCTTAATTCTCGAAACTCCATTCGGCAACGCCTTTGCGCCAGATGCAAACGTGCGCCGCTCGATACCGCTTGAGTACCCGGCGCATTCCCTCATCATCTAGCTCGCCGTCCGCATATCGCTCAATCGCTTGCTCCATCTCTTGCGCCGTCCGCTCGCCGGTTAAGTGCGGCGTAATCGGCATGTACTCCGGGCAGCCCTGCTCGCGCTCGACTTGAGTGCGCGGCGGATGTTGTGCAGCAAGGTTATTGACGAAGGAGAGGACGCGCAGGGCAACGTCGCGCTTTCGTTCACGATTTATGTTCACTCTCTCTGTAAGAATGGACATACTTTTTGAATCGTTGGCGGGTTCCGGCTCAGGTTCCGGCTTAGGCTCCGGGCATACCTCCGGCACAGGGGGTACACAAAAGTTTGTACCCGTCTGCTCATCCGGCGGCAAAGGCGATTCCTCGACGGGTACATAAAAGTTTGTACCCGTCTGCTCATCCGGCGGCAAAGGCGATTCCTCGACGGGTACATAAAAGTTTGTACCCGTCGGTGTGAGGAGTTCGGAAGCTAAACCCTGCCTGTAAGCTACTTCGCGCAGTTCGTCGAACAGCGGCTCAAACACTTCGTGCGGCTGCTTATCAAAATCGGGATTGTGAGTGTTGCGCTGGTAGATTTCGCGTATCTGCGCGGTCGCCGTCCGCATCATCTGAGTGTAACGGGCGAGTAGTTCGGCATCCGTGCGCTTCCTGATTTTACGCTCGCCAATCGGTGGAGCTTGCGGCATATCCAAAAACATCTCCTTTGCGGCGTGCCTGATTGCCTTGTCCCGGTTGTGCGCCCACAGAGCGGAAGAGCGTGCGCGCGTGAGGACTTCCGCAACATAACGCAACACCACCACGCGGTATTCCGTCGGGCGGTTCATTCCGAGTTCGCGGTCGAACGTGCCGCGCTTGATAAACAAAAGCGTGAAGTTGCGTTGTCTCTGAAAGGCATCGAGTAGTTCGCGCTGCCGCGCCGTCCATGAACGGGCGTTGCGTACCGTCCGATCCGTGTCGCGGTCGTCGCCTTCAATCTGTTCCTCAACCCACTTCTCCAGCACCTCGGCGTCTTTGTCCACATCCTTCTCGACCGGCGGAAGCACGCCTAAGCGTGCCGATATGCCGACGACGACATCGGGTGCTTTGAACCAACGCTCGGATGGCAACAAGTCACTCGGCGTACCTGCCATGCCGACAAGAATGTCGATGTATGTGCGAAGCTTCGCCGGACAGCGCACGAAGAACAGTATCCAAGTGATTGCCGCCGCCGTGTCCGAGGCGGTCGCTTCGATAGAGACGGCGGAATTAGTTTCGACAAGATCGAGGATGACGGTTGCAGGCGGCTTGTCCGGTGCATCGGAGGCGGTCGCTTCTCTGAGCGCACTGTCGTAAATCGCCGCCCGCGCGATTGCCGTGACCGCTTTGCCGCTATAGCGGTGTGGTCGCTGCACTGCGCCGTCGCCGTGTTTGCGCTCGAACTCGTTTTGCGAGAATTCACCCGCCGGTATGTTTGGTTTGACCAAAATTTGCTGCTCCAAGCGAAGCGAGGTGCGAAATCAAGTAGCTCGATTTCGCACCTCCAGAAGATAGTTGTCGTAACCTTTAGCGACTCGCTCATCCCACGCGATGAACGACACCGAGAGTCCTGCGCGATGAAGGGCTTTCCCCAACTGACACAAGCGTGTGTGTACTTGTCGGTTCGTGCGGAAATCGGCGTCGAACGCGAGCGAGCAGTGTTCGAGCGTTGGAAAAACTTTCCTTAACTGGAAGCCGAACTCCGGCTTCCACGTCGTCACCGATGCCAAGCCGCACACCGCACGTCCCCTTAATTGTGAAATCACATCCGCCTTGAGCGCGCCTTCCGTGATTACAATCTCGCCCGTGTGCCGCGCGAGGTCGGGAGCGGCGAAATGCGGCGGCACGCCGGGACTTGCTCCATAGCCGCAATACTCGCTCGATGACGATAGCCAAACGTACTTGCCGCGTGCGTCCGGCTCATCCTTGCGGACGACGAGCGCGACAATCCGCCCGGCAGAGTCGCGCACCGGAATAAAGCAGCCTCGATTCCAACATCCGACGTGTAGATGCCAGCACCCATGCTTATAGTAGAAACCGGGAACGCCTTCGGGCTGCCCGTGCGCCGCAATGATGTTAGTCACGATTTTCGCAGCTTCATCCGGCATCGGTGTCGAAGCATAAAGCTTCGCGGCAATGGTTTCCTCTGCCAAACCGCGCGCAGTAAGAGCGTCGCCGTGACGTGACTCCACCCGCAGATGATCCCGCAAAAGTGCTGTGTAAATTGCGTCGCGGCGGGCGCGTGATGCGAGCGGCGAGCGGGACGGTTCGACTGAATAATGATTCAGTCGGGGTGCAGTAGCGTGTGCAATCGGCTTGTGATTCACCTCATCCGTTTCGACGAGGATGTGCAACCAACCGCCGTCTCGACCCGGATGTGCCGACACGACGCGGCGACAATAAGCCCGCGTCAAATCGCGTGTCGCCGCACAGTTGTCCGCTTTGCCGCACACAGGGCACTTCACGCGCAAACGATAAATAGGGATGAGAGGCTGGCGGTCGAGGTGCTTCATCGATTATTAAAAGAGACTTGGTTGATGCGTCTGTGCGCCGGTTCGCAAATCGGTGGTGACGGTGACGCCTTCAAACTCTTCGCGCTGGCAGACATCCTTAAAACACGACTTGGCGAGTTCGGCGACCGAAACACGGTAGGAATCGGCAATCAGCCAGCGTTGCGCGTCCGGGTTCCACTCACGCACATCCGACGGCACACGCCGTTTGAGTGAGTCAATAAAGTTGATTGAATAGTCACTCACGACCGCGAATTTACCGTCGGCGGTTTGGTGCAAAATCAGTTCGCAATAACTAATCCCCATAAAATCTCCATGTCATCGGTGTCTCCAAGCATCAAATGCCGCTTCGACATCCGCCGTCGTAAGCGACACAGGCTCGTTCAGCGGCAGTGGGCGCATCTCGAAGTTAAACAGTTCCGCCATGCGCGCTACGTTTTCCTCATTGCAAGTACCGATGTGGCGACCGCACTCGTCGTAAATTCGCCAGCATTCTTTGCCTAACAAACTTGGGGTTTGAACTAACGCCCCGCGAGTCGTCGCAGTAGTTGAGAATTGACCGTTCATACTTAATACCTCTCCGATTCACAGAAGCGGTTAAGTTCGGCGCGGTAATAATTATTGAACCGCGCGAGTTTTTGGTTGCGACGCTCTAATTCGCAGATGCGCCGGTCTTGCTTGGCGATTCGCCGCAAAAGTTGGACATACAGGGTGATGAAGAAGCGGGGACGTTTCCGTCGCCCGCTCTCTGTTTGTGCGTTGGTGGTTAGCGTGTTTGCCATTTGAAGTCAGAACGGAACGTTGCTCTCCGGCGAATCGCCACGAAGCTGAAAGACAATTTCATTGACTTTGTTTTCCGCGATGTTGCGAAGTTCGGAAGCGGCGAGGTTGATACCCGCGCAGATGTCGCGCGTCAGTTGTTCGTTACGCGAACGCAAAGCGACGCTGTTCTCGCGGCGGTCGAGGATTAAAAATTCGCCGTCGGTGTTGGCGAAAACATGAAAGCGACCGAGTTGTTTTGTGTTAGAGTGTGGTTCGTTCATGATGGTGCCTCCTGAAATGGATAAAGAGGCAAGCAGGCTTTTACCGGGCGGCTTGCCTCTTCGCTTGTTGAGGTTAAGCTGATACGGCTTGCTCTTCGGCGGGTGCTTCCGGTGCTTCCGTCAAACCCTCGAAGGAAATAGAGCCGCCCGAAATCGCCGCGACATCTCCGGCAGTCACGGTGAACTGCGCCCCGAAGCTGCCGAGCAACGTGCCGTCTTTGGTTTTGACGGTCGCGTTGAGGTTGGCAAGTCCCGGCGACCCGAAGGAAATCGAACCGCTCTTCGCGTCGGTCTGCGAGACGGCGACGACCGCCTCATCGGAACTGGCGACCTCAACCCGCGTTTCGGCGTCGGTAATCACGTTGCCTTCCGAGTCCGTCGCGGTGTACGCGAGTTGATAATTGACGGCGGGTTGATCCGCCGGAACGACGTACATAAATTCTCCTTTAAGTGATAACTGCTGTTTGGTGGGCGCGGACTCAACCGTCCGCAAGGTACGGCGCGTCAAATAAATCAGCAACGCCGTGTTGAAAATGGTGAGCGTGAGCAAACTTGTGAGCCTCATCGGTACTCCTTAGAACCTGCCTTCGAGCGCGATGGCGGCGTTGGCGGTCATCACCGCCTCGCGCACCTTGCGAATCGCGGCGGTCTGGTCTGCCGACGGCGGCGAGTTGAGAATGATGGTTTCGGCAAACTGCTTTGCCGCGTCACGAATCGCTTCGTAGTTTTCTTGCTGCTCCGGCGATGGCGCGTGATAGCTGAAAATGTCGTCGAGTTGCTGACGTTGAATAGCCATGTTTCTCCTTTACGGTTAAGCGCGTTTAATTGAGGGAATGATTTATCGCGCGAAGCGGGCGAGGCTCCCGTTCCGCTGCTTTTTCGTGCGCGATAAACAGAGCGTCGAGGTGTCGGCGCGCGTACATCACCTTGCGCCCGAAGCGGCAGTAGCCGAGCGTTCCGGCTTGGCGTTTCAGGCGCAGAGTTTCGCGCGACAGCCCGGTATAAATACCCGCTTCAGCTTCCGTGAAATACTGCTTTTCAAACTTCTGTTTGCTCACTGCACACCTCCCGCTTCGACCGCGCGTGCAACCTGTTCCCGCTCCCTGTGGACGCACGCGAGTTCCCGGTACAAGTCGGCAATCGCCTGTAAGATTTCCCGTTCGCGCGTGTCGGTGCATCCGCCCGCGAGCGTCGCGTTGACGGCTTCGTAACACTCTTTGTGAAGACTCAAAGGATTTGACTCGCGCGACTCGAACGGCGCGAGCAGATACTCAATCCAGGCGTTGAAGTGGGCTTGCAGTTCGCGCACGCCTGCCGGATTGTGCGGCGCGAGGCTACCGAGCAGCGCAAGGGTTTTCGGGTACGGGCAGTGGTGATGAACGATGACGTGCATCCGCCCGTCGCTGATTCCGCGCGTCATCGCCGCCTTCTGAACGAAGTCTTTGAAGATGCGCGTCGTCACCGTTCGCCCATCGTCTAGTGATGAAAAATCGTTGTGCTGTTCTACTGTTGGCATAAAATTGGTTTGGGTAAAGTGCGTCTTATGCGGCTAATTTTTGGACATCAATCGAAGCGCGAACACCACACACGCGAGAAAAGTGATGACGATGATGAGCGATGCCGTAATCCAGACGGGTGAGAGAACCCACACCCACGACCACCTGATGTGTCCCATCAGCTTGAGCGTGATAAACACGATTGTGAGCAGACCTATAAACCCGACGCTGCCCGATGAAGATGATGTTTGACTCATAATTACTTGTTCCTTTTAAGCGGCGACGGCTTCCGCTTGTGCAGATTGCTGTAAGGCTTGATCAAAGAGTTCGGCGACAGGCACGCCAATCCGAACCGCGATCTTCTCCCGCACGCGCAAGTTCAGCCGAAGATAGTTAAGGGTTGCTGAAACAACCGAGCGGTCTTCATTGATGTCGGCGGCGATTTGCTGAACGCTGATGCCACGTAAGGCTAAAAGCGCATTGATTTCGCGTGTGGTCATGTTAAAGTCACCTTTCAGCAACGACTGTTGCAATCAAGAAGTTAAACTATTCGTTAATAACTGTCAATCTAAAATTGAACCATTGACTCAAGCCCAAGGCGCACAGCATAGATACCCCGATCTCTGGGGTCGCATAACTCAAGCGTTTGGCACGATTGAGACAGCTAAAATTGCCCAAAAACTAGGGATTAGCTATCAATCTGTTTATAAATGGGAAAAGGGCTATCCGCCCGGACTTGAAACACTGGTTCAAATTAGTGATTTAACCAATGTTTCAATTCACTGGCTTGTGACTGGACGAGGTTTCAAACTGGTGGCTGGTAACACGCTGCCTGAAGGTGAGTCGGCGATTTATTTTGGTGAAGAGGAACAGCGAATAATTGCAGATTTAGCAAAACAATCGAATAGAAATTTCGATGAAGAGGTACGCGAGTTGGTACTTGAAACTCTTGTTGCGCGCAATTTGGTAACAGAAGAAGTTGAACCCGCGAATCTAATTTTCTTTGGCGACTATGTTCCCAAACTCGTGCCGATGAGACTACTTGGAGAAATTGCTGCCGGTGCGCCAATTGATGTTTTCGAGTACGAAGATTCTGTTCTCGTCGCAGAAGATTTCGTTGTCAAAGGACATGAAAACTTCGTGCTGCGCGTCAAAGGCGATTCGATGATGGATGAAGGCATCCTTAACGGAGACCTCATCATTTGCTATGTAACAAACGATGCCAATAATGGCGATAAGGTCGTTGCACTCATTGACGGTGAAAAAGCTACAGTCAAGAAGTTTTACCGCGAACGACGGCGAATCCGTTTGCAACCAGCCAACCCCATGCACCAGCCTATTTATCTTGATGCCGAACGTGTGGTGATTCAGGGCATCGTTCTCGGCATTCAGCGGAGAACTTGATGCTTAGAGAAGGTGTTTAGTGAAGAAGCTTCTAATGATCAGCGGCATTGTTGCGCTTCTTGTTCCTATGTGGGGTGCTGCCATTTATGTTGCGACAAAACAACGGGTCACACCTGAACCAACGGCAAAA
This sequence comes from Pyrinomonadaceae bacterium MAG19_C2-C3, assembly GCA_024330265.1. Lineage (GTDB taxonomy): Bacteria > Acidobacteriota > Blastocatellia > Pyrinomonadales > Pyrinomonadaceae > JANDLT01. Next base: position 7,350 of record JANDLT010000101.1, read on the forward strand.
CGTGAGTTGCCACTCATCGCCAACGATGAATACACAAAGCCTCGTAACGACAAAATCATCAAGCATCCGTATCAATCGAAGTTGCAAGTCGAAGAATTAAACATCGGCTATGCCGGAAGGTTTCAGTCGTGGAGTGTAACAGCAGCAATAGCTAACAAAGGAAGATGTGCGGTTAATGACGTTGAAGTTACGATTGATTTCCTTGACCGCCAAAAGCGAACTGTTAAACAAGAGATTTATCACATCAATACGCCGGAGAATTCCTGTAACTGCACTTCAAGCGAAGAACCCTACTGTATATTTTTAGCGGGTGGTTTGCCGAACAACTTTCCGCCCTCACACGAAGCAAGCAAAAGTGTTCGCGTTCAAATAACAGGGGTTGAATTGTCCGATACCTCATGTAAATAGAAACTATTTGATGGACTTCCGCTATATTCTTTGGGATGGCTGGAGAGATTGAGCGTATGGGAACTCACGGAGGTTGAATATGCTTGTATGCAATCAATGTAAAACGAACAACCCTGACACAGCCTACTTTTGCGGCTCGTGTGGCTCACAAGTTCAATCGACTCATAACCAAACCTTACTCAAGGTTTTGCTGCTTGTCAGTGGCTTGTGTGTTGTTACCTTCTTTGCTTTGGGAGTTGTTGGTTACTTTTTGAGTACAGCAAATACGCCGAAATCAACTGTTGAAGTAAAACGCGAGTTGCCGTTTGATAGAGTCCAGCGCGGGCAAGCAATTTATACGCGCATCAAAAAATTCAAAGAGAATGAAAGAGCAATTCTTATAATGGGTTTTCAAAACCCGGTTGTTTCTATGATCCTCGACAAAAAGAAATGGGAGACCCTATCAAAAGAAGAACAAATTGATTTGACTTATTACGTCGAATCGAGAGTTGCACACTTCCGGGTATTGCCGGACACCTACCTTGACATTCCAGCAAACGCACCGGCTTATCCATCGGCTGTAGCTTTCGCACGACAAATCAAGGATGACAACTGGGCAATTATAGTGGGACGACCGAATGCTAAAGGTGTTCTTTCCATTGATGAAACTGTCGTGCAAGGTGATGCAAGTTGGGAATTCGCTGAACCATGTTGTCGAGGCGAAAAAGCTTCTGTTTTCCGGTCTGGCAACTAATTCCATAACAAGTCCCGCAAGGCAAAACAGTCGTTTAATTCACCGTATCCGACTCCTGCACCGTCCCGCCTTCCGTCCCAGCCGCATTATCTGTGAATTTTTTACGCGCCGCATCGAGTGCCGCCGCACCACGTCGGGCGTTGTCATCCTGTGGATTGACGTAGCGTGCGAAGGTTGCCATTTGTGTGTGACCTGAAATCTTCATCACTTCCATTTGCGGCATCCCCGTCTCGACCATCTGCGTGATTGCCGTGTGACGCAGATCGTGAAAGCGCACGCCCTCAATCCCCGCAAGGCGACACGCCGTTTTCCAAGACCGCTTGACCGTGCTGGTCACGCCGAACACCAGCCCGTCAACCGGGTCGGGGGCGAGCCGCGCGAGTTCAAGCAGTTCCTCACGCAGACGTTCCGTGATACCGACGGTGCGCCGCTTATTCGTTTTCGTCGTCGTCGCGCGCAAGCGAATCACGCCCGCGTCAAAATCCACATCGCGCCAAGTCAGCTTGAACAGTTCACCGCGTCGCGCCCCGGTGTCCATCGCACAGATCGCCAGCGGTCTAAGATGTTCTCGCGCCCCCGTACAAACCGCGAGTAGCCGTACTTCATCGCCGCGCGCCAGCACAACTTCGCGCGACACCTCGTGCGACTTCTCAATCAATCCCTTCGCTCCCGTAAAAGGCGAACGAGTGATATACCCTTCCGCGCACGCATAATTCAGTACGGCGCGCAGTGTTTCCAGTTCCCGATTAACCGACGCGACCGCGCGTTGTTTGCCGTGAATGGTCGGCGCATCCAACCGCTCTTGTTTGAAGGCGTCGAGATTAGACGGACGGATGTTTCTCACCAGATGCGAACCGAAGTAGTTCCTAACCACGTCGAGGTTCGCACCCACCTGTACATAACTCTTGAGACCGGAAACCTTTTTCTCACCGACGTAGTGCGCCGGTTTGACGTACTTCTTACGGTAGCTTTCGGCAAGTTCCTCGAAGGTAAGTCGCGCGCCATCCATCGCCCGTTCCCCGCCGCTTTTGAACTCGATCAGAAGTCCATTCGTCTTATCAAGCGCGTCATACTTCGACGATGCGCGACGCTTCACGAACCGCCGCCGCCCGGATGAATCCGTGTAAGTAACGATTGCCCACCAACGCCCTTGCTTATCTTTGTGCTGCGTCCCTGTTCGTTTCTTCGCCATCTCCACCTCTAAAGTCGAAAACACGGGTCGAGTTAAGTTGCCGCGACAACATTGCGGCAACATAGCCACTTTGCAACGGTTGGCGACGATTGGCAAACCGTGATAACGTATTGTTCAGAATACACTGTAAAGCGGCATTTTTGTTGGTTTGCTTTGCGTCCGATTGCAGACGTGGGCAACGTACTTCTAGGCTTTTAACCAGCGGGTCGCTGGTTCGAGTCCAGCACGTCTCACT
>JANDLT010000102.1 GCA_024330265.1 Pyrinomonadaceae bacterium MAG19_C2-C3
GTGTTTTCTTCGTGTTTTTTGTTTTTTTCACGCTTTTATCTTTTTTTTTTTAATTAAAATATTTCATGTCGTTCTGCGGGGGGCCGCCCCCGGCGTGCCCCTATCACAACCCCCCGGGGGGGTCCCACCCCGCCTCTAAACTCATCCATCTATAAATGCTATGGCTTCGGCGCGGTATTGTTTCCGCCATTCGACGGTTCGGAAGCTTCCGGTGCTTCGCCGTCGTCTTCGACGATAATCAGCTTACCTGTGCCGCGTTTGTAATCCTTATAACGTACCGTGCCGCTTATGCGAATGACCCCGCCATTATCAAAAACGAGTTCGTCATTAGTGGAAACATACGACGGAAACCAGTATTTACCGTCAATCTGTTCGCGGTAAGTCTCAAAAATCGGGAACTTGTTAGTCTTGGTTTCCGGTACGCCTTTGCCGCGCGCTTTGACGATTTGCAAATCCTGTTTGTCCACCCACACGCGCCCTTGAAATAGACGCTCTTTGGTTTTCTTCGGATTCGGCATCACCTTCGGAGCCGCGTCGAAAACGTAAGCATCAATTTCGTCAATCTGTTCTGTGCCGACATAAGTCAAGTTATAAAGATTGATTTTCGCGGCTTCGAGGGCGAACGGTTGAATGCCGCCCAAGTCTTCCAAATCTTCCGGCGTAAGAGTGACGTTGGTCAAAGTTGACATCGGCATATAGTCAATCTTCTCGAACTTCTCGCCGTTGTCGCCAAACACGAAACGCGAATTACGAACGTACCTGCCCGCGACCTGCCCGCCCGCGCCGATGTCGCGGATGTCAACTTCGCGCTTGAATCCATACTGATTCAGTGCCTCACGAAACGCGGTTTCCTTCGCGGTGAAGGCGCGTATGATGCGGTCAATTTCGGCGGCGGGAAGCGTTCCCGGCGTGGCATTGGAAATCGTCGCGTTCGATGGTTGTTGAGCGACGACCGACGCGGACAGCATACCGATTGAAACTGCGACGACGAGCAAGGAGCAAACAAATCGCTTCATAAACTAATCCCTCAAAAAGATAGACTCAAAACAAGAACGGTCACACCGTAATTAAATCGTTGTGTGACCGTTTAAGATGCGCGTGGACAGAGAGCGCGTTGTACCGGCAGGCTCGCGTTTGGCGGTGATTGATGCAATTTTATTCAACAAAATCAACTTGTACGTCTTTGGTAATAACGCCGCTCGCCGCGCCTTCTTTCAAAAACCTTCGCACGGCTTCGCGCCCGCGTTCACCGTAGTCAAGCGTCAAATCGTTGACCCACATGCGGACGAATCTATCCGCTAAATCGGTTTTCATATCGCGCGCAAACTGCATCGCGTAAGCCAGAGCGTCTTCACGATGTTCCATTGAATACGAAATGCTTTGATGAAGATAACCGGAAATCTCGTGCATCGCGTCCGTGCCTAAATCGCGCTTGATGACGTTGCCGCCCATCGGCAGAGGCAAGCCTGTTTCACCTTTCCACCATTCGCCCAAATCTAAGATTTTATGCAAACCGTAATCTTCGTAAAACAGTTGCCCTTCGTGAATCAATAAGCCCGCGTCCGACTTACCGGCTTTGACATGATTTATGATTTCATCAAACGCGACGACTTCATATTCAAAGTTCGGCTCATACAATCTCAAAGCCAGATACGCGCTTGTCATCGTGCCGGGAATGGAGATTTTCAAATCCTTAATCGGGCGGTCTTTATTCCCTTCCGACGTGACGACGATGGGACCGTAGCCATCGCCAATCGAAGCCCCGTGCGGCAGGAGAGCGTACTTGTCGGAAACGTAAGCGTAAGCGTGAAAGGAAATCGCGGTGATGTCGTACACGCCTTCGCGTGCCGCTTCGTTCAAGGTCTGAATATCTTTCAGAACATGCTTAAAGCGATATTTGCCCGTCTCGATTTTGTTCGTCGCCAAAGCGTAGTGCATGAAAGCGTCGTCGGAATCGGGGGAATGTGCAAGAGTGATGGTTTTCATAAATTAGTTTTCAAATGCGCGGCGCGGAACACCTGACTGACGAATGATTGATGAGAGCGTACCAGTGCTGACCTCTTTGTGGTTCGGAACGGGAACAGAAATCGTATCACTGTCTTCAATCGTCTTTTGCATAATTATGTGACTGCCTCTTTGACGCACCTCAACAAAGCCGTTGTGTGCAAGTATGTCGCAGATTTCTTTGCCTGATAAAACGCGCAGCTTACCCAATGGCAACCTCTAAGGACGTAACATAAGTTTCGGAATTAAAACGACGCTCTATCTCTTTTTCGCTGGCGACTTCAAAGAACAATTCGACCGCTTCAATCAAATTGTTGCGCGCCTCTTCAACCGTCTTTCCTTGACTCGCAATATCAAGTTCAGGGCAAATTGAAACATAGAGTGAGTCTTCACGATGGATAAATGCCGTAAGCCTTTGTGTATTGTTCATAACTTTTCAAACCGCCGCCAAAAGATTTTCAATCGTCGCGCGCACGCCAACGTTGCGCTTAATCGGATGATATAAAGTGTCGCGTTCGACGGCTTCAAAACCCGCATCTTCAATCAAGGTCACGATTTCGGATTTGTTCATCTTCACTTCACCCGCTTCGACCGAATAGGCTTCGGAGAGTTCACCGCCTTCGGTGATTGTTCCGTCCAAATCGTTCGCGCCGTAATGCAATGCGACTTGCGCGATGCTCTTTCCGAGCATCACCCAGTAGGCTTTGATGTGCGCGAAGTTGTCGAGCATGAGACGCGCGACGGCGATGGTCTTTAGAGAATCAATCGCGGAAGGTGGTGACAGATGTTCGAGTTGCGAACCCGGCGGGTAGAACGCGAGCGGGATGAAACATTGAAAGCCGCCGGACTCATCTTGCTGTTCACGAAGGCGAATCAGATGGTCAACTCTGTCTTCAATCGTTTCGATGTGACCGTAGAGCATCGTCGCATTGGTCTTCAAACCGGCGTTGTGAGCCTTGCCCGCGAGGTTCAACCAACGCGCGGCGTCGCACTTGTGCGTGCAGAGTTTGTCGCGTGTTTCTTCGGCAAAGATTTCCGCTCCGCCGCCGGGACATGAATCCATGCCCGCCGCTTTCAAGCTTTCGATAACCGCTTCGTCCGTCATTTTATAGAAGCGCGCGAAGTGGTCGAGTTCAACCATTGTGAAGGCTTTGAGGTGCAGGTGCGCGTGATGCGTTTTGATGGTTGACAGCAAATCCGTCCAGTATGAAAAGGGAAGTTTGGTGTTGAGTCCGGCGACGATGTGAAGTTCGGTCGCGCCTTCATTCACGGCTTTCGTCGCAATCGCAAGACCCTCTACGATGCTGTGCGTGTAGGCGTGGGCGTCGCGCGGTTTGGCGAAAAAGTTGCAGAACTTGCAATCAACGTAACAAACATTCGTCGGGTTGAAGTGGCGATTGACGTTGAAGTAAGTCGCCGCCCCGTGACGCTCGCGGCGCACGGTGTCCGCAAGTTTAGCGAGTGCGGCTAGGTCGTTCGTGCGGTACAAAGCCAGTCCGTCGTTTAAGGAAAGACGCTCGCCCACGTCAAGCTTTTCAGCAATCGAAGTTAGTTTTGAATCGTGTGAAAAGTTCATAGTCATTGAGAAAAATTAACCGCCAAAACGCAGAGAAAAGATGGAGAGACACCGAAAGATTTTACTTCTCCTTTCTCCCTTCTATTTTCTACTTTATCAACATTGCTCCGCCGAAAGTCACGAATAAAATCACGCTCACGAAAGCGTTAGTTGTGAAGAATGCGGCGTTCAGTTTCGATAAATCATCCGCCTTTACCAACCTGTGTTGATAGACAAGTAATGTCCCCGTCGCAAGCACGCCGACTAACGCCAACCAACCTAAACCGCTTGCCGCATATAACGCGATGAGCGCGAGGAACGCTGCCAGATGCAAGCCGCGCGCAATCCGCAAAGCGTTGTTGATTCCGAAGCGCGCGGGCAATGAATGAAGTTTAGCAGAGCGGTCAAACTCGAAATCCTGACACGCATACAAAGTATCAAATCCGGCTGTCCACAGCAGCACGACGAAGGACAACAGAAGCGGCACGCTTGAACCGATTTCGCCGCGCACCGCAATCCACGCCGCCGTCGGTGCGATTGCCAAGCACCAACCCAAAACGATGTGCGAAAGCGAAGTGACGCGCTTGCAGTACGAGTAAAGAAACACGCTCCCCAATGCGACGGGCGATAGATAAAACGCGAGCGGATTAAGCATCCACGCCGCGACGATTAACAGCAAGCTTGATGCAATCGTGAACACCCGCGCGAAGCGAATTGACAACGCTCCGGCAGGCAGCGCACGCATCGCGGTTCGCGGATTACGAGCGTCAATCTCTTTATCCGCGATGCGATTAAACGTCATCGCCGCCGAACGCGCCCCAATCATCGCCATCGTTATCCAGAAGATTTGATACAGACTCGGAAGACCGTCAGCCGCCAGCACCGCACCGAGCAACGCGAACGGCAGAGCGAACAGCGTGTGTTCAATCTTTATCATCTCCAGCGTCGTGCGGAAATCTTTGGCGATAGTCGTCATCGTTGTTGTTTCAACCTGCGATAGTTTGATGTTTCATCGCACGCATTATATCGCCACTTTGCAAAGTTTTTCACAAGTTCGATTGCGTGTTGTGTGACATGAGAAAACCGCAGAGACGCGGAGAGCGCAAAGGCGACGCAGAGAAAAGCGTCTTTATTCTTGCTGACCCCCGCCACCCGACTCCTGACCCCAACGCGACGCTTGGGCTTTGCCTAAACCGAATTGGTCGAGTATGCGAAACACGAGGTGGTCAACGAGTTCGTCAATCGTGTTTGGGCGATGATAAAACGAAGGCGAAGCGGGGATGATGCGCGCTCCGGCGTTTGATAAGCGCAACATGTTTTCAAGGTGAATCTGATTATAAGGTGCTTCGCGTGGGACGATGATGAGTTTGCGCCCTTCCTTCAAAGTGACATCGGCAGCGCGGTGAATCAGGTTGTAGCCCGCGCCCGAAGCAATCGCGCCGAGCGTTCCCATCGAACACGGAGCGATAATCATTCCGGCTTGAAGGTGTGAACCGGAAGCAGGCGGAGCGGCAAGGTTTTTGATGCGATGGACGCGCACACGTTTTGAATTCGCATCCAAGCCGAGCCAATCGTTAATCGCTTTCGCGTCGCCTCCTTCGCGCAAATCAACACCCAATTCGACACGCGCGACGATGCACGCCGCATCCGACATGATGAGATTGACGCGCTCAACTTCTTTGTGTGCGATTAGTCGAAGCAAGGTGCGGTAGGCGTAAATCGCGCCGGATGCGCCGGTGATGGCTAAGGTTAATTCCATAGTGTTTGGTAGTGAACGATTATGAACTGTGAAGGCGATGTAATCAATAAAGACTCTAAGCAGAAGTTTGGTAAAGTGTGATTCGTTATGAACACACAGGAAATCGAACGCTTGCTTGAAGCGTATAAACAGGGCAATGTGAGGCGCGAAGATGCGGCGAAGCAACTCGCCGATTTGCATTTTGAAGACATCGGACACACACGCATTGACCACGCCCGCGCTGTGCGTCAAGGCTTTCCCGAAGTCGTGTTCGGAGCGGGGAAAACTCGCGCGCAAATCGTGGACATCGTGGAAAAGTTAATCGAGCGCGCACCGAATGTTTTAGTCACACGCACGACCGAAGATGTGTTCGGTGAAGTCAGAAATATATGTACCGAAGCCGAATGGCACGAATCGGCAAAGATGATTCGCGTCGTGCGTGACCGGGAGATTCGCGGAAGCGGAGAGATTGCGATTATCACGGCGGGGACGAGCGACATCCCAGTCGCGGAAGAAGCTGCGCTGACTGCCGAAGCGATGGGAAACAAGATTGTGCGCGTGTGGGATGCGGGCGTCGCCGGGATTCATCGCATCTTGGCGGAAAGAGAACTGCTTGGGCGTGTGCGCGTCTGCGTCGTCGCCGCCGGAATGGAAGGCGCATTGCCCAGTGTCGTCGGCGGACTCGTCGCCGTTCCCGTCATCGCCGTCCCAACCAGCATCGGATACGGTGCGTCGTTTGGCGGCGTGGCAGCCTTACTCGGAATGCTCAACTCGTGCGCGTCGAATGTGACGGTGGTTAACATTGATAATGGATTCGGTGCGGGGTTTGTGGCGAGTTTGATTAACCGAAAAACTTAATACAGAAACCTGTGTATGAACTACAAACCGATGAGACAATCGTTTTTAGTTTGGCTGCTTGTAGTGTGTCTCGCGTCGAGTTTTAGCTTGTCGTGCGGCGTGCGGCGTGCGCCTGATTTGGCGCGGATTTTTGCGGGGGCGGAGAAGCGTCAAGGCAAGCGTCCGTTGATAATCATTCCCGGCATACTCGGTTCGCGGCTGGTAAATCAACGGACGAATGAGGTGGTTTGGGAGTCGGCGTTTCGCGCGAAGGCAGATGATTTGGCGTTGCCGGTATCGGGTGATTTATCTGCCAACCGTGATGATTTAATCGCCAGCGAAGTCATCTTGAGTGCGCGCCTGTTTCGTAGCGCGCCGGAAATTTATATTTATCGTCAACTCGTGAATGCGTTGTCCGATTACGCGGGTTATAAACAAGGTGATTGGGATAATCCACAGGCGGGCGGCGATGCCGATACGTTCTATCTTTTTCCTTACGATTGGCGCAGGGACAATATCGAATCGGCAGGTGAGTTGATACGCAAAATCGAAGCTTTGAAACTTAAACTGGGTCGCCCGGATTTGCGTTTCAACATCATCGCGCATTCGATGGGCGGGCTGGTCGCGCGCTACGCCGCGATGTACGGCGCGAGCGATTTAAGCGAGAACAAAAACTTAAACGGAAGCCGGGATGTCGCTTGGGCGGGAGCGGCTCACATCAACAAAGTCTTTTTATTCGGCGCGCCGAACAATGGTTCGATGGACGCGCTGGCGACTTTGATTGACGGTTATTCGATTCGTGAAGGCTTGCGTCGCCGCGTCCCGCTGTTGCGAAACTTGAACCGTGAAGACGCGCTGACCGCACCCGCGATTTTTCAACTTCTGCCGCATGAGGCGAGTGTCAAGTTTTTAGATGAAAACTTAAAGCCGCTTAATGTTGACTTGTACGATTCGCAAACGTGGACGAAGTACGGCTGGAGCGCGTTCGCGGATGAAAGTTATCGTCGCCGTTTCACGCAACAACGATTGAATCGTCAAGCCGGAGTTGATGAAGGCGGAAATGAAAATCGAAGGTTGAAAGGTGAACGACGTAAGAAAGAATCTGATTCGCGTGGCGGTGATGCGGTTGAAAGCGTCGCAGATTCACGGCAAACATCTTCACCGGAAATGGCGGCGGGTTCGTCTTTGAGAGTTTTGGATGAATACTTCGCGGCGGTGCTTAATCGCGCCAAGCAATTTCACCAAGCACTCGACGCCCCCGTCGCAAACGAAGCACCAATCAAGTTCTACCTGTTCGGCGGCGACTGCGAAGAAACGCTCTCCACCGTCATCATCCTGCGCGACAAGCAAGGAGCATTCTCCACACTCATCGAACCGCGCAAACTAACACTCGCGGACGGGCGCGAACTCTCACGCCGCGAAGTCACGCGCCTGATGTACGAACCCGGCGACGGGCGCGTCACGCGCGACTCTCTGCTAAGTTTGATAAACCAGACCGCCGCTTTCCCCAACCTTTACACCGTCTTCGCCTGTGACCTTCACAGCGACGTACAGAAAAACCTTATCTTGCAAGACAATGCGTTGACCGTGATTTTGCGTGAAGTGGTGGAGTGAAGATTTACGTTGTGAAAGTTTGCCGCGTGTAAGCGTCTCTTATCGCTTGTAGTAATTCATTCGGACGATGTTCGTATTTTACGAACTCCCCGATGTTCTCTTTCTTGATGTGAAGTTGTCCTTCACCGATGTTGCCTCTGTGTTGTCCGACTGAATAGTAACGATTTGCCGTCACCTCACGCGAAGCCAAAATCCAATATCTGATTACATCGCGCCAGACTCCAATCCACACGAATACATCGCAGCAAGCGGGTTTGATTTGCTGAAAGTTCATATCGAACTGTTTGGTTGAATCGAAAGCTAAGGCTTTAACGTACAAAGGTTCATCGGTACGGAAAGCTACTGCCCGCGAAGCCTTGACTTCGATTCGTATATTTCCGTCAAGCAAAAAATCGTATTGTCCTTTGTAGTTTGCTTCGAGCAATCGTGTCGGTTTTACTAAATCAGGAGCCAACTCTTTGAGATGTCCTTGCGCCCATAACTCGCCAAAGCCGCGCGGCGCGCTGATTTCAAAAATAGGCAAATACAGATTGCGAGCGATGTATTCATCGCGCAAAATATAATACTCATCAAGCGTCAAAACATCTCTGCCGAGCAAAGTTGAAATCACATACTCGTATTCATTAAACGGATAAACCGAGATGATATTGTCGAGTCCTAACCTGAAATCATCGGCATCGTTAAGGCGCGAAAGCAACCGTTTAAGTTCCGCTTGTAGTTTTTCCATTTGTAAATAAATCGTTTTGTAATAGAGGTTGGTAATGAGCGTCACCGATTGATGAGTCGAAGATTGAAACGCCTAATTCCGGTTCAAACGGATGTCCGTTTTGCCAGCCTAACTTTCGCAAGTTTCTATATCGCTCAAGTCGGCGAATCGTGATTTCACAAAACACGGGGTCAATGTCTGCGGTGAAGCACCGACGGTTGAGAATTTCAGCCGCGAGCAGCGTCGTGCCGGAATGGGCGAAGAAATCAATGATTAAGTCATCGGTGTTTGAACTCGCTCTGATAATTCGTTCAATGCACTTGAGTGGCTTTTGCGCGTAACAACCGGAAACGTTTTCCTCCATTCTGTAAAATACTTGCTGCACATCAACCCACACATTTCCGGCGCGTATGTTCTCGGATTTGCCGCGCTCTGTATTCTCCATCAAAGTACCGCCCACTTGTTTGTAATAGCCGCGCAAGATTTTCGGAATGTCCGTGTACTCGGCTTCGATGTTAAAAGTCGGGTTGCCTTTCGTGTAGTAAAGCAATTCTTGCCTGACCGCCATCCAGTTTTTCTGTGTGCCGTAACCACGCTGATTTCGCATCGTGATAAAGCTGCGCGGCTTCAAAGAACTATCGCGCATCATAATCATAAAGTCGGGCAAAGGTTGAAAGCCGTTGTTCTGGTCAGCACCAAGCCATACATAAAGCGAACCGTTCGTGTGCATGACGCCGATACTGTTTCCAATCCAACGCTTGCACCAGCTTATAAAATCTTCAACGCCCGTTTCTTGAAACGCGATTAAGTTATAAGGCGGGTCAGCAATCGCCAGTTGCGCTTGGCTTTGGTTTAGCAAAGCGTCAACCGCGTGCTTGTCGGTTGCGTCAAGACACGCGACTTTGTGTTTTCCTTGCAAATCAACCCATGTCTCGCCGCTTTGCAAGCGACAATGTGGAAGAATCTGCTCCCGTACTTCCGGCGCAATGTCTAATCTTGGCAGTGGATTATTTTTCATAGAACGGCATCGCTTCAGTTATCAGAGTCTCTAAGAGGGTGTTTGGAAATTAGGAAAGGATAGGTTGGGTATGGAAAACTGTG
>JANDLT010000103.1 GCA_024330265.1 Pyrinomonadaceae bacterium MAG19_C2-C3
CCAAGCGGCGGGCGGCTCGTAGTAATCAACCGCGCCGTCTAACAAATCGTTGCATCCTTTCGCGCGCCGCCGAAGCGGAGCGTTCGGCGGCTACTCATCGTCTGCCGCAAGGCACGTTTTGCAAACGTGGGAAAAAGTTCCGCGCATTTCCAGCAGTACGCGGCTTTCCCTGTCGTGACCTGTCGGTTATCTTCGTCGCTAATCGGTTCGTAAGCCCAACGTGGAGGCGACATCTGAGCGTCCGGGTATTCGACACGCTCGATGCCGGAATTGAAAAGTTCGTTTTGATTCATCGCATCCTCTCCGTTTCAATCAACCGTTGCGCGAGTAAAGGCGGCACAGCGTTCCCGATCACGGTGCAAGCGAGTTCGCCCGACTCCGGCAACTGGTACGAGTCGGGAAAACTTTGCAGTCGCGCGAGAGCGCGGGTTGACAGTCTCACGACGCGACCATCGCCAAGCTGCGCTCTGTGCGCGTGTCGCCCCGCGTTCGCGCATATCGTGAACGCGGGTCGCTTGTCGGGAACAATCGTCAATCCGCCGTACTCATCCGTCCGTGCGTTCGCACCGTCAGTGAGAAATACGCGCCACGATTGCATAGACCTCGCCGACGCTTTCACCGTCATCAAAGGCTTCCCGTGTCGCGCATAGTTCATGCCGCCTCCGTCGCGGTTCGAGCGTTCATTACCGACAATCATCGTCGTCAGTTCCGCCGGGAGGCGCGACGCTTGAAACGGCGGAAAGTATGAAGTTTCAAGCGACGGTAATAAATCTTCAATCGCACCGAACCAACTGCGATGCGCGACTGGCGCGGGAAGCGGCGTGAGCATCCGGTGACGGGCGGCGCGAAGGATGATGCGCCGTCGTGATTGCGGCACGCCGAAATCCGCCGCGTTGACCACGTCCAATCTCATCCAGTAGCCGAGCCGCAGAAGTTCGGCGACGACGGCGGCGAAGGCGGGTTGGTGGATATAGCGCGGCACGTTCTCAAGCAGGAAAATTTCAGGCTTGAGAACGCGAAGGTATTTCACGAGACACGCCCCGATGTTGGCACTATCGCTAGGCGCAAGCTTTGGCGACCGCGCGCTTGATGCGTCTTTGCACGGCGGCGACGCAAACAACACGTCGGGCTTTGCGAGTCGTCGCACATCCACGCGGTCGGCGGATTGGCGGATGACGTGCGCGCCGATGTTTTGCTCATACACTTCCGCGATTTTATCGTCGTTTTCAATCGCCCAAACGGGCGTGAGTCCGGTGGCAATCGCGCCGAGTTCCCAACCGCCGCCCCCTGAAAAGACACTTGCCGATGTAAGGAATTCTTGAGTCATTGCGTGTTTATCGCTCACCCTCTTCCCGCCCGAACTCGAACCCGCACGCGCGGCATCGCCACAACGGGACTTTGTAATCATCCGAGACGATAACCACGCCGGAAGCGCGTTCAATCGTCCCCGCTCGCAAACATCCGAAACATCGCTCCGGTGTCGTCTCGATTGTGCGACGTGTGAGCGCGTGGTAACGCTCAAGACGGTCAATTTCGCGGCGTGTACTGACGCTCATCGGTCGCGCCCTTTCTGTCGTTTGTCTTCGGCGAAGCGAATGTCAATCGCTTGCCCCGCAAAGCACGCGCACCGGGCAATCCGGTTCGCGCGTTTATCGAACACGACGCCTAACGTGCCGTTTCTAACCGCGTGAACGAAGCCCGTGCCGAGACACGACGAACACAAGCCTACAAAAGCTTTCGCGCTGTCATCCGGTTCATCGTCGGGTCTGTGTTGATTGAAATTTCGCATCTTGGTTTTAGTCTCCCGTCGCGGCGTATTGCCTCTCCGATTCCCGCGCGCTTCGCCCGTGACACACGGGACACGTCACCATCACGTCCAGCTTACCGATGCCGGCACTTCGCGGCACAGTGCCGGAGTTTCGGCACTCGAAACACATCTTCGCTTCCGGCGGTGCGGGCGATGCGCGGGCGCGCTTTCGTTCAAGCGTCAGGGCGATGAGTTCATCCGCAGTGCCGTCACGGGTCGCAAACGCCCAACCTTGCGGGTTCGTGATTGCGCTTTGGCGGGCGGCGTGTTCGAGCCGTTCCGAAAAAGAGAATTTCGAGCCGTTCACACACACACGCGGCTTTGCCGCTTCCGGTGGCGGGGACGGCGCGACACACGGCAGGGGAGCGCGAAGCGTGGGCGGTGGTAGTTCCGGCGCGGTTTGCGTGTGTGTGTGTGAGTTGTCTGAAGTCTGTATCCTTATAGGGGGGTGTGGGGGGGTGTCGGAAAATTTGACACTTCTGTCAAATTTTGTTGACACCGTGTCAAATTTTGTTGACACCTCTGTCAAATTTTGTTGACACGAAGCGTCGGAAAATTTGACGGTTTCGACTTCATATGTGAAGCCCAAAAGCGGGCGCAGGTATTTGTCTTTCGCCGTCTCTATCCAGCCCTTTTCGGCAAGCTGCCGGCGCGCTGAGTAGACGTGTTGGCGGGTTAAATGAAGCGGTACGCCCGCCTCTGAATCTGTGATTTGTCGCCAGCCGTTACCGTCCGGCATCATCAAGCAAATCAGCGTGTAGAGCCGAAATGCGGCGGGCGATATTTCATGCGAACGCAGTACGGCGCACTGAAAAATCTGTGCAAAGCTTTCGCGTTTTTTATCGGCGTCGGCGGCGGTCGCACGGGTGCGATGTGCCATAGTCGCGCTCATAGCTTCGCCTCCGTTGCTTCGCCCGCGCATGGGAAGACAAGGTAGTCGCCCGTGCCGGAGTCACACAAAAGTACGCGATTGCCGTCAATTTCCACTCTGTACAAATCATGGAGCGCACGCGCGATTGTTTCAGACGCGAACCCTGTTTCGCGTTCCATGAGAATCAAAGGCGGGTGCGACCGTCCATGCTCGTCAGCGTGTAGGGCGATGCACATAAACACGGCTAGTTTCGCACCCTTGAAAAGATGTAGATGTTCGCGCAAGCCAACCGTGACCTGCATATACACGTCCGCTTTGACGCCCTTTCCAAGCGTGCGTGAGCGTCCGTTGAAAATTGAGAACATGTCGAGTAGCTTTCCGGGTTGATTTAGAGACAAGAAAGCCGCAAGTGGTGACGTATCCACGCTCGCCACTTGCGGCGGATTAGTTACCAACGCGAATCGTCGTCATCGTCGTCGTCGTCATCGTCGTCATCATCGTGATGACCGTCTCCGGGCGCGCCCGCCGATAGCTGCGGTTTGGTCATTTCCCAAGCCTTCACGGGCGGCTGTGCGTTACCATCGCCAACCTGTACCGCCACTTCGCGCGACACGGGCGTCATGCTGTAAATCGCACCGTTGCCGAAGTAACGGGTGAACTTGATTTCGCCCGTCTCGCGGTCGGGAACGTCGCATCGAAGAAAAGCGCATCCGCCGATGGACTCTTCGGTGACGCGCCCCGCAAGGCGGACGTGTCCGAAGAGTTCAAGGATGCAAAATTGGTCAAAAGGCTGTTTAGTTTCTTGTTGTGCTTCCGACATTGTTTCTCCTTATAGTCCTGATGATGGAGGTGAAGGGCTAGGAACCCTTCACCTCTTCTCATTTTGTAAGGCTTGGCGGCGCGCTATCACCGCGCGAAGGTGAAAGAGTTTTCGCCACCACAGATTTTCATTCGTGATGCGCGCAACCTCTTCAGCCCGGCGGACGGACTCTTCCGGCGTGAGCGTGCGCGGTCGCGCGAGAAGTATTTCCATCATGTTTTCTCGCCTTTTTTCGCCAAAGAATTTGCCCATTGCCGGTATGCCTCGCCCAATACTTCAATCGTAAAATCCACTCCAAGGCTGCCACGTTCCGGGGAACGTGGCAGCGGACGCAGAGCGAAGCCGAACATGCGGCTCAGCTTCGCCGCCCCTTGCGCGTTCGTGCCGCCGCACGCGCGCCCGTCTTCCATCACGCGCCACACGCCGGGGGCGCGTGTTTCTTCAATGATTGTCGCCACGCGCCACACCTCTCTTCGCCTCCGGCAAGCGCGTTGTGGCTTCCGGGTACGCAGCCAAGACCCGCCCCGCCGCCGCTTCAATCGCTGCCGCCATACTTTTCGCACGCGCTATGAAAATCAAATTTTCCGGGTTGTCTCTCTCGTACCAGCCCGCCCCGAACTCCGCGCAATCGAAACTTGCTATCCATTCGCCCGCCCCCGCCGCGAGGAGTGTTAGATAGTTGACCTCGGTGACGAGTATTTCGGCGTCAAGCAAGCGGTGAACCCGGCGCATCTGCGGCAAGTGTTCTTCAATGGAAATCATCACGCCCTCGCTTTCTGATTGTGCTTGCGAAGCTGTAAGCGCGAGTCCGCGTCATCGAATGTCGCACCTATCGAACCCGTCAGAGACACCCTGACATCGGCGCAGGTAATAGTTCCAAACTTACGCTCCGCACCGCACCGGATGCCCTCTGCGACACGCGCGGGGCAAAGGACGACAAATTCATCGCCGCCTCTCCGAAACACGCGCTCACCGTAGCCGTGCGCCTTTGCCGCGCGCTTGATGTGGTGTGCCGCCATCGTGATAAGCAGGTCGCCGCGCTCATGTCCGCATCGTTTGTTGACGAGTCCCATATTGTTTAGGTCAAAGACGATGATGTGAACATCCGCGTCGGCTTCCGCACTGGTGAGCGCAAGGTCAAGAGCGCGTGAGTTGGCGAGTCCGGTAAGCGCGTCGAGATTAGCGAGACGTGCCGCCGCGTCTCGCTGTTCGATGAGTTCGCCCACCATTTCAGGGGCGATAAAGCTTGCCACTCGCGCCCGCACGGTCGTGAGCGATGTATTCATGCCGCCGCCTTTCTGCCGCTCACGATGCGCGGCTCACATGCCGCCGCCAACACCCTTGACGCCTGCCATGCGAGGCGGGCGACGGCTTCCGTTCCCGCCGTATCAAGTGAATCGTGAATCGAGAGCGTGCCGATTTCATTCACGCAATCAAGCGCGTGTGAGAAATCGGGTTGTGGCTTAGTAGGGTTTGCAGAAGGCTTCTCCGGTGTGCCTTCAGCTTTCATGAGCCACGCATTCGCCTCGATTAAAATAGAGAGCGCGTTATAAGCCGCCGCCGCGTGAAAGCAAGGGCTTCCGCAATCAAACGCCGCACAGGTGCAGGTGTAAGACGCGGGAAAATCGTTGTCGTCGAAACGGACGATTCGCCGCACGCCGGGTTTGCTTGCCGACGCGACGCGAAAGTCTCCCGACGGCATAATCTCCACGCGCGGTCGCACCTCGTGTGCTTTCTTAAAGTTGTTGTCGCTAAGTCTTGTTACCTGTATAGTCATCTCGTATAGTCCTCTCAAGTGGGGGTCAAGAAAGCCGTCCGGTGTTAGTCGCACCGTGCGGCTTTCGTCGTTTATAACTTCGCGCTTCGCAATGCCGTCATCGTCCCGCGCCCCGTCTCACCCGATGCGAGACGTTGGTTGTATGTGGCGTTGTAGCGCGCCCGCTCGTCACGCACCTCTGCGACCTCCGCCGCGCCCGCCGTGCCGTCAATCGTATAAGCTGCCCGTTCGCGCTCACACTCAATCGCTTCCATGTCTTCAACCGAGTAACGTTGCTTGGTGTACTTGCCTTTGCCCGCGTCGGTAACTATCCGTCGCACCCGCTTTACATCACCGGCGTTGTTTCGGATGTACTTCTCGCTCACGCCCCAACGACGCGCGAACGCGGTGCGCGTTATCCATAGCTCGCCGTGTGAGCGCGGTGGCGGCTCTTTCGGTAGGAGAATCTTGACGTTGCTTGAGTGCTCAACGCCTTTCGGCATCATTGAAATCTTCATAGCGGTGGAATAAGCGAAGCGTTCGGTGTTTATGTGTGAGTTCAGGCGGCGACTGGTTCTTGCGCGGCGTCGTGTGTGAATAGGTCGGCAAGTTGCAAATCAAGCGCGTCAGCGATGCGTTTTAATGTGTCGATCTTCGGGTTTGGTTTGCCGTTGCGAACGGCGGATATAACTGTCATTCCTAACCCAGTGCGCTTTGCTAGTTCCTCTGCCGTCATCCGTCGCGCGCCCATTGCGGCGTTAATCAAATCAGTTCGGTACATACTTACTCCTTTATTTTAGTAAGCGCATTCACTTACTAAAGTGAATGATACAGATAGGCTTGATACATGTCAACCACTTTAGTAAATAAAGTTATCCCCTTAGCAAGTAACTACTTTGGTAAATTTTCGCGCGTGGATAGTGAACGCGAGACATTAGCCGATTTTGTGAGAAGGATTCGCAACGAAAAAGGGCTTTCAATGGCTCAAGTTGCCGAGCGTTCGGGCGGTCTTATTGCCCAAAGCTATTTTTTCAAGATTGAAAATGGACTTGTAAAGAATGTCAGCATTGAAAAGCTACGCGCTATTGCACGCGGACTGGGTATCTCCGAAGAAGAACTTCTTCGTGTCGCACGCGGCAAGCCCAAATCCGTTGACGAAGATTTAGAGTCAAGCGAGTTTGCTTTGCTCTACTCGAAACACACGCGCCTCACTGCACAGCAAAAGCGTGACTTTAAGAAAGTCATCGAGATGGTTGATAGGGAATTGGATAGGGAGTTGGAGCGCGGGGAGAAGGAAGGAAAGAAATGACGTGGCTGCGCTATCTATCGGATGGTTTGTTCATCTTCGCGGCGTGCGTCGTCGTCGAAAGATTCACCCGCGCGCTTCGTCGTGAGGTGAGGCGTTCGGTGAACTAAGAAAGGAAAGCAATGTCAGAGGAAACCAAAGCTATCGTTGCCAGCAATTTAACGCACGCATTTATCACCGCCATTTCAAGCGGTGGAAGCGGCAACGCCACTTCAATGGAACCGTCAAAAGTCTTTGATATTTACCAAGACTTTTTATCTCAGTTGGAAGGCGCGGCTTCGACCGGCGCGGCTTCGGATGAAGAGGCGACGGCGGAAGTAGCAGGAGATATAAAGTTGTGGTGAAAGAAGTTGGCGGCGGCTCCTGCTTCCACTCCGGTTAAGAAAATTTCCGCCCCCGATTCAAACATCGCTCGCATTGATTCGACCTCTCCGGCTTGCCCTTTGGTTATATAGGCATAAACGATTTTGCGGCGGTCGATGTAGCTTTGGATTCTCATGTCCCGATTATAACCGATGAACTTTATCCCCCAAGCACTGCTCGAACTTGGTTATAACAAGCGATGTTTGACCTATGAAGATTTTGAGCGATTATGCGAACGCGAAGGAATTAACCTTCTACGGCTGAACATGAAGACTGACGGCATGTACCTCGTTCGTCGCGGTCGCCACTGCATCGCTCTTGCCTCGCATCTTCGCGGCGTCCGGCTCTGGCTCGTCGCCTATCACGAACTCACGCATTACTTTTTACATCCGCCCGCGCTTCGCTTCTTTACGCGCGGCACACTAAGCAAGGTTGAGCATCAAGCGCAGATGATAGCGATATGTTGCATTCTCCCCGCGCCGCTCATGGATGAGATTTTACGACACGGAAGATTGCATGACTTTCCGCCCGACTTGATGAAGCTGAGGCGGCGCATCTTTGACCTCTGCGGAATGTAAGCATTGACAGTTGCCGGGCGCGCTTGTTAGGTTCGATTGTGCGGTCAGTCCTGACCGTTCAACCCTTCCAAAAGCGCATCCCGCGCGAATCTCAATCTTATTCCAAGAGGTACATGTCAATGAGCAACCCTGCTTTCGCTGAAGCGTCTGCCAGCCAGAAGTGTCATCAATGCGGACTCGTAAATTTCGGCGGTTCGGAAAACTGCAAACGGTGCGACTCAGACCTGACGCGCGCATCGGCTCAGTCGTCACCAAAGGCATTCGTCAACACCGGCAACCTCGCACCGTGCGCCGATTGCGGTAAGACCATATCCAAGAACGCCGAGTTCTGCCCGCACTGTGGATGCACTTACAAGCGTTCACCTTCGCAAGTAACGGTTGACCGCACGGGATGGACGACCACTATCGCGTGGGGAATCGTGCTTTCGAGTTTCCTTTGGCTTTTACTATTCATACTTGTGATTGTTTTGTTCGGGGGGTTAGGCATTCTAGGCGGTGCGCGTTAGAGATTGAAGTTGCGAAAGGGGAGGATTGGGGCGGTGGCAAGAGTTAATTCGTACAACTCACCCAAATCATCTACCAAGCTGTGGCGCTACGATTTCACCGACCATCGCGGAAGGCGGTCGCGTCTCGGCAACTTCCGGTCGAAAGAAGATGCCGCGAACGCTTTAGCTATCAGGTCGCTTAACGACCAACGACGGCGGCACGGCATCGCCGTCACGGATGAGTCACTTGTCCCGCGCGTCACCATCAAGGAATTATTCGCGCGCATCTTGAAACGCCGCCAACACGAAGGGCGCAGCCTTCGCACGCCCGCCCGTTACACCTTCAACCGTTTTAACCGGATGGCGCGCAAAGACCTTCTCGTCCGCGATGTACGCGCGCAAGATTTATTAACGTATCAAGACGCACGGCTCGAACAAGTTAAACCGCAAACCGTCGCCCGTGAGATGACCGACATTTGCGCCGCTCTGAATCGCGCGCATGAACTCTTTGCCGAACTGGTTGACTACGCTCCGCCGCGTCGTCCGCGCTTGAACGTGCCGAACTCCGCCCGCTCGCGGGTCATCAGCCATACGGAAGCGCGGCGACTCATCGCGCACCTTCGCCGCCCCCATGAAACAGAGAAGTGCCGGCGCGAAAAAATACGGCGCACCGCCGAAGATATTCGCTCATACTTCCTACGCCTCGACCACGCCGACGCGCTCCACATCGCCTTGCAAACATCCGCGCGTTCTAGCGAAGTTCGCCGCCTTAAATGGAGCGACTTCAATCCACATTTCAAAACCCTGCGCCGGATTCAAACAAAGACCGGCAACACGCCCGTCATCGTCCCGCTCAACGATACGCTTGTGCGTATGTTACTCGCGCGTCAGGCACGGCTTCGCGCGCACAACATCATCGAAAGCGAATACATCTTTCCTTCGCCGCGCGATTCGTCCCGCCCGCGCTCCGTGTTTGAGCATCGCGTCATCCGCCGGGCGTGCGAAGAACTCGGCATTCCCTACGGACGATTCACCGCAGGCGGTCTGGTTTTTCACGACACGCGCCACACCGCCGTTACCAACTTGATTGACTCCGGCGCGTCTATCCCGACGGCACAATCCATCACCGGACACGGTTCGCGTTACATGCTCCTGACTTACGCGCACGCGATGACGGATAGCACGCGCACCGCCGTCGCCGCACTCGCCGATTTGGGCGAAAGCGGAAACCACGAAAGCGATTCGTCCGTGCAAATGTCAAAATCTTGACACAGACAAAAACGCCCCGTGCAAGTCGTTCAAAAGAAAGCGGATAAACTTTCCTTTGCTACTGAGCTACGGGAGC
>JANDLT010000104.1 GCA_024330265.1 Pyrinomonadaceae bacterium MAG19_C2-C3
TTGCGGTGCGACGAACGGGAACGTATCACCAAACACGAAGTCGTTGCGGTCAACGCGCCTTCAAAATCCGGTCAACTGCCAAGTCGTTTCTTGACCATCTCACTCACCGCGCGCCCGTCCGCAGAGAGTCCGGCGAGTTTGGTTTGGGCGGCTTTCATCACCGTGCCCATGTCCTTCATCGTGGTTGCGCCGAGTTCGGAAATCGCTTCGGTGACGGCGCGTTCGATGTCATCCGTTGAGGCGGCGCGGGGAAGGTAATCGTCAATGACAGTGATTTCGGCACGCTCTTTTGCGGCGAGTTCGGGGCGTCCGGCTTTGTCGTATTGTTCGATTGAATCGCGGCGTTGTTTGACGAGTGATTGAAGCATTTTCGTCAATTCATCGTCGGAGAGTTCGCTGCCTTTCTCGATTTCGCGGTTCATAAAGGCGGCTTTGACCATGCGAAGCGTAGAGGTGCGCGCCGCGTCTTTGGCTTTCATCGCGTCGGTTAAATTCTTAACTATGCGCTGTTTCAAGTTCATATAATCCCTCTTCGTCAAGCAAGTTGTGGGCGGCGTGTTGGCGCGCGAGGTGTTCGCGCAAGTATTGTCCGGTGTGCGATGTGGGGACGTTCGTGATGTCAGAGGGTGTGCCTGTGGCGACGATGCGCCCGCCGCCCGCACCGCCTTCGGGACCGATGTCTATGACGTAATCAGCGGTTTTTATCACGTCCAGATTGTGTTCGATGACAAGCAGAGAGCCGCCCGCGTCCACAAGGGAACGAAATGCGGAGAGAAGTTTATTGATGTCGTCGAAGTGCAAACCAGTCGTCGGTTCGTCGAACAGGTAAAGAGTTTTTACGCCGCTTTTTTTCGCAAGGTGCGCCGCGAGTTTGACGCGCTGGGCTTCACCGCCGGAAAGCGTCGTCGCGGATTGACCGAGACGCAAGTAACCGAGTCCGACGGCATCGAATAGCTTGAGGCGATTATGGATTTTATTCGAGTCGCGGAAGAAGGTCATCGCTTCGCGCACGGTCATCTGTAAAACGTCATGGATGCTTTTGCCGCGTAGTTTGACTTCGCGCGTCGAAGCCTTAAAGCGCGTGCCGTGACACTCTTCGCAGACGAGTTCGACATCGGCGAGAAACTGCATTTCAACCGTCACCGTGCCGTCGCCTTCGCACACGTCACAACGTCCGCCCGGAACATTGAACGAGAACGCGGACGCATCGAGACCGCGCGCCTGTGCTTCGCGCGTCGCGGCGAAGGCTTCACGAATCGTGTCGTAAATCTTGATGTACGTCACGGGATTCGAGCGCGGCGTGCGTCCGATGGGCGATTGGTCAACGAGAATCACTTCATCGAGATTGTCCGCGCCTTCGAGTTTCGCAAACGCCCCGACGTGTCCCGTCCAATCACCGAACTGCTTTTTGAGTCCGGCGTAAATCACATCATGGACAAGCGTTGATTTGCCCGAACCACTGACGCCCGTGATGACCGTCAACATATCGAGCGGCACATCCACATCCACGTTTTGCAGATTGTGTTCACTCGCCCCGCGCACGCGCAACATGCGTTTCGGGTTGATTGCGCGACGCAGTTTCGGCTCTTTAATCGCTGCTTCGCCGCGCAAGTATTTCGCGGTTAAAGACGAACCGTCGTGTATTAAATTTTCAAACGAACCTTCATACACGATATGCCCGCCGAGTTCGCCCGCGTGCGGTCCGACATCGAGAAGATGATTCGCGGCGCGCATCATTTCGGCGTCGTGTTCGACGACAAGCAAGGTGTTTCCTATGTCGCGCAATCTTTCAAGCAAAGCGATAAGGCGCGCACCGTCGCGCGGGTGAAGCCCTATGCTCGGTTCATCTAAGACATACAACGCACCGACCAAGGCACTGCCCAGACTCGTCGCCAGTTGGATGCGTTGTGCCTCGCCGCCCGACAAAGTTGAGGCGAGACGGGCGAGTGTTAAATAGTCCAAACCGACATCAACCATAAAGCGCAGACGCCGCCCGATTTCATCAAGCACACGTTCGGCAATCGCGCGCTGTTCTTCCGTGAGTTCGAGTGCATGAAAGAAGTCGGCGGCTTCCGCGATTGATAAAGCGGAGATTTCAGGCAGGGTGCGATTACCGACGCGAACATCGCGTGCCTCTTGGCGCAAGCGTCCGCCGTGACATTCATGGCACACAGTATAGCCGCGATACTTCGCCAGAAAGACGCGAACGTGAAGCTTGTATTTCTTCGTTTCGACCCACGTGAAGAAGCCGCGCACGCCTGACCATTTGCCTTTGCCTTCGATGATGAATCGTTGTTGATTTTTCGTCAGTGTGGCGAAAGGTTCATTGACGGAGATGCCTTCGCTCTGACAGAAGCGCATCAATTCCGTTTGCGCCCATTCATACTGCGGTCGCGTGAAAGGTTCGATTGCGCCGTCCTTCAAAGAGAGTTGTTGATTCGGGATTACCAAATCCATATCCACGCCGACGACGTTGCCGAAGCCCTGACAGACGGGACACGCCCCGAACGGATTGTTGAATGAAAACAGGCGCGGTTCGGGTTCGGTATAAAGCGTGCCGTCGTAGCGACACTCGAAGCGTTCGGAGAAGACAAGCGTGCGCGGTTCGGCTTCCGCCGTCTTGATTATCGCTTCGCCGCGTCCTTCACGAAACGCGATTTCGAGTGAATCAACCAGACGCCCGCGCACATCGGAACTCGCGGCGAGACGGTCAACGAGGACATGCGTTTCATCAAAAGTCGCGTGTGCGAAATCGTCGGGCGTGCGAAGTTCGGTGATTTCGCCGTGCCGCAAAAGCCGCGTGAAGCCGCGCTGCATCAGGCTCATAACGTGCGCGGTAGTCGAGATATGTTCAACGGCGGCGGTGTCGGTCTTGTCGTATTCGGCGTCTTTCTTTTTCTTGGTTGACGCTTTCGCCTTAGTTTTCTTCGCGGGCTTTTTAGCGTCGCCGTTTGTTTCTTCCGTGACTATTTTCAAGCCCGCGTCCGCCGGAAACAGAACGTAAAAGCGCGTTCCTTCCGTGAGCGCGGACAGTGTTTCAAGGGCGGCTGATTCAGGCGAATCTTTATAAACCGCGCGCCCGCAGACGCGGCAAATCGTCGTCCCGATGCGGGCAAAGAGAAGCCGCAAATAATCATGAATCTCGGTTTGCGTGGCGACGGTCGAGCGCGGATTGCGCGTCGAATTTTTCTGACGAATCGCAATCGCGGGCGGAATGCCGCGCACTTCGTCCACGTCCGGCTTGTCCATGCGCTCTAAGAATTGGCGCGCGTAAGCCGAAAGCGATTCGACATAACGACGCTGCCCCTCGGCGTAAAGCGTATCGAACGCGAGCGAGGTTTTGCCCGAACCACTGACGCCCGTGACGACCGTGAGTTGATTGAGCGGAATCGAGAATGAGACGTTCTTGAGATTGTTGACGCGCGCACCGCGCACCGTGATTGCTTCTTCGGTCATGATTGCACCGCACAGCGAAGTTTCGCAGGTTAAGATGAAACAGGGATGATAACGCGATTCAGGGCTGAAACGGAAGGAGAGAAATTGATTCATCGTCCATTGATTCAATAAAGGAAACGACTTGCTTGTTTATTGAGTCCTTGCTTTGTCTTTAATTGAGTCAATGAATCAATGAACCGATGAATCAATTCCTTATCACCAGCGCACATCGTAATGAGCCATGCCACCGAGCCAGACGGCGCGTGAGCATTCGTGGTCGGTCGCATTAAGGATGGGGATTGAGCCGTCGAAGTAGAGTGTAGTTTCGAGCGGGCGACGGATGCGGTAAGTTCCACCGCGCGGGGCGTGGACGGTGAGCGTGATGCGTTCGGGTGTGTGGCGTGAGATGGTCGCGGTGCGCCAATCGGCGCGACATTTCACGATGAGACGCGCCCCGACGGGAAGCGTGGCGAGCGTGATGGTTGAGGTGGGTGAAGATTTATCTTCGCCCGTCGCATCATCCGGTGAAACTAAATTGTTGAGGCTGTCCGGTGATGCAACATGTGTCGCGTCACCGGACAGCCTCTCGAATTGTGCGTTCAAAACTTATTTGGTTCTTTCGCGGAAAAACTACATCGGACGGGCGGTAAAGTCGTTGGTGTTTTCGTCAATCGGGTCTTCAAACGGGAGTTCGGTCTGCATCGGTGATGTGCGCGTTGTCGCATAAGCGCGAAGCGCGAGAGCGAGAATCACGAGCGCGCCGCCAACCCAGAGTATTGCCCAGAACATTGATGGGATGCCGGTCGCCATCGCCATGTTCATCGCGTCGGTGTGGACTTCCGGCGCGAACGGTGACGATAAAAAGAAGACCGTTTTCAAGTCGGTCAACGCATTCAAGACGCACTGCACGGCAAGGAAACTGACGAGGAAACTCGCCACACGCGCGCCCGCAAACTTCGCGGTCAGCAACAGTGCGAGGGCGATGGTGACGCCGGAAACGACGGTGAAAATTGAACCGAAGATGCCGTAAGCGAGCGTTAGTACGAGTATGAATCCGGCTGAAGCGATGAGGACGGCGCGGGCGGCGAAGGTGCGGCGAATCAACACCAGAAGCAATGCCCCGAACGCGGTCGCGCCGAGATAACCCGCGCTTGAAATCAGCATCCCGGAGAATGTGCCGCCGATGCTTGAAAGGACTTCGCCGCTTCCGTTCGCGTGAATCGTCAAACTCTGGACGGAGTTTCCTGTTAAGACAGTGGCGAGGGCGTGTCCGCCTTCATGTATGAAGGTCACGAACAGGCGGAACGGGTAAGTTAAAACGTCGGCAAATGGAATGAACCACAAGGCGACGGTAATCAGCGTGGCAATCAACAGCGTCGCAACTTGCGGGCGCGCGTCCTGTGCGAGTTTGTACTTCAATTTCATAATGCGTCTCCGGTTAAAAGTTTCGGGTTGACCAAACGTGGGTATTATACGACAAAGCAGGAGCCAGAAGTCAGGAGCCAGAAGCCAGAATGGAAAAAGAATTGATTCATTGCCTTCATCGGAACTCACCAAGTCAATAACTGAATGAATCAATCCTTATCAACCTTCAACTTTCTACTTTCTCTTCCATTCGCCCGACTTGCCGCCGCTTTTGGATTCGAGGCGGACATCGGTGATAAAGATGCCTTTGTCGAGTGCTTTGCACATGTCATAGACCGTGAGGGCGGCGACGGTGACGGCGGTCATGGCTTCCATTTCGACGCCGGTCTGCGCGGTCGTGCGGGCTTCGGCTTCAAGTTGGATGCCGTCTTTGGTGACGTTCGCGCGCACGTCCACATAATCGAGCGGCAGACTGTGACACAACGGGATGAGTTCGTCGGTGCGCTTCGCCGCCATGATTCCGGCGAGGCGGGCGGTTTCCAAAGGATCGCCCTTCGGCGTGCGCGACTGGCGTATCGCGTCGAGCGTCTCACCGTTCATCTTGACGAAGGCGGACGCGACGGCGCGGCGTGCGGTGTGTGTTTTGGAACTTGTATCAACCATTGCGGCGTGACCTTCGTGATTGATGTGCGTGAGTTTGCTCATGGTGGAAATATTAAGGTAAGTGAAGAATGTTGACGGGCGTGTGTGCGTTGAGCGTTCCGACATCAGCGGGAACGACGATGAGGGCTTCGGCGCGGGCGAAGGAAACGAAGTCGGATGAGCCGCCCCACTTGAGCGGTTCGACGATAGACCGCCCGTCATCATCATGCTTGATGCGCGCGGGGAGGTAACTCGTCCGTTCGCGTGCGCTTTTTACCCGATGTGAAAGCAGCGCGCGTGATTCGCGTAAAGTCGCGTCAGTCGTACCTTGCATCCACAGCAGAGCAGGACGCGCGAACAGATTGAACGTCACCGCCGCCGACACGGGATTGCCCGGCAAACCGAAGATAAGCACATCGTTGATTTTGGCGAACACCGTAGGCTTGCCGGGTCGCACGCGCACACGCTCAAAGAAAATCTGCGCTCCGAGTTCACGCAAGACAGGCTTCGTAAAATCATAATCGCCAACCGACACGCCGCCCGACAAGATGACGACATCGGCATCCTGTATCGCTTCGCTAATCGCAAGTTTCAGAGCCGCCGGATTGTCGCCGACAATCGGCAAACGTCGCGGCAGCCCTCCGGCAAGCTGTACGAGTGCCTCGATTGAATGCGAATTGGAATCACGAATCTGACTTTCCGCCGGACGCACGCCGGGCGGCACGAGTTCCGCACCCGTCGCCATGATTGCGACGTGCGGACGCTTGCCGACATCAACCGTGTCGTAACCGAACGATGCTAAGGTCGCAACCATATTCGCCGTGATGCGTTCACCCGCCGCGAGTACGCGCACGCCTTCGCGCACCTCGCTCGCCCGTTCGATGATGAACTGCCCGCATGGAGTCACTTCGTTGATTTCGACAAAGGTTTTGTCCGCCGATTCATGTGCGACTTCCAAACGTTGCACGGCGTCTGCTCCCACGGGGACGGGCGCGCCGGTCATGATACGCACGGCTTCGCCCGCTTTAAGTTCACCCTTCCACGCACTGCCCGCCGCCGCTTCGCCGACGAGTCGCAAGGTAAGCGGCGCGTCCGTCGTATCAACCGAGCGCACGGCATAGCCGTCCATCTGCGAACGGTTGAACGGCGGCAAATCGCAATCCGCGACGACATCTTGACGCAGCACGCGCCCCAGAGCCTTGCTCAACTCGATACGTTCCGAGCCGAAGCTTTCTATTTCCGCTCGAATTATTTCGAGTGCTTGGTTAACGGGAATCATGATTGTTGAAACCGGTGGAATGCGTTTCAGATTTGCTTGAACTTAGCCGCGCATAACTTCAGAGGCGCGCCAAAAACAAAAGCGGTCACCCGTGATAGAAAAGGTGACCGCTTCGTTTTATGAGCGGAGCCGACGGGACTCGAACCCGCGACCTCCGACGTGACAGGCCGGCGTTCTAACCAACTGAACTACGACTCCGCAAACTGTAAAGAACTTTTCGACTTATCGCCCGGATTGGTTAAGGTAGGCACGGTCGGACTCGAACCGACAACCCCCGCCGTGTAAAGGCGGTCGTCTACCATTGACAGTACGTGCCTGCGATTAAAGAATTGCTCGCGGGCTATCAAAACTTACAGATTATCAATATCAGGCTTGAAACTTGAAAAGCCGAAGCCTTGAAGTTTCCGAAGCCTTGACCATCACCAACCGCCGAGCAGCGAAATGTCATCCTAGTTTGCACTCCGTCCGGCTGTCAAGCGTAAGGCAAATAATTCAAAAAATCCGGCGCGCTTTGCCGTTCAGGGGATTATGATTAAAATCAAAAGCACACATCCACGACGCGCAACATCGTATTTCGGCATTACACTCAACATCGTACTCAACATCGCATTCGGCTTGTGAAGATGTATCAATCATTAAACAAAACAACTTCGTGGCGCATCGTCGCTTGCGCGCTCATCGTCGCTTTCGCGTGCGGCAACTTCACGCCCGCGCAAACACGCCGCGCATCGTCGCCGCCCGTCAAAGCACTACCGCCTCCACCACCGCCGCCGGTATCGTCATCGCCCGCGCAGACTTCAAAGCCCGCCGCGAGTGTTCCGGCGGAGATTGATGAAGATGATGTCATCAGTTTTGAAACCGATCTGGTCAATGTTCCGGTCGTCGTGATGAACGCGCAGGGGCAGCCCGCCGGAGACTTGAAGCGAGAAGATTTCCGCGTTCTCGAAGACGGACGCGCGCAACCCATCACGAGTTTCGCGGCGGTTGAAGCACCGTTTGAAGTCGCTTTGCTGCTCGACACTTCCGGCTCGACGCGCGCCGAACTGAATCTGATTCGTCGCGCCGCAAACGCTTTCATTGATGCCTTGCGCGACGGCGACCGCGTGGCGATTATCGCATTCACTTCACGTCAGGAAGACGGGGTGCGGCGCGCCGTCGTTGATTTCAAACAAGAATTAACGGATGACCGCGAATCGCTTCGCCTCGCCGTTGAGGGGCTGGAGATGAGCAACGGCACGCCGTACTACGACGCTCTGGAAATCATCGGCAAAGAAGTTTTTAGTGACGTGGTGAAGCCGGAGAAACGTGGGCGGCGCGCCGTTGTCGCCTTGACCGACGGCGTTGATTCTTCGAGCGATGCCGAGTTTGACGAAGCCCAAGCCGCACTGACCAAACGCGGCGTGATGTCGTACTTCGTTCAACTCGATACCGAAAGTTTTGTCGAAGACCGCTTGCTTCAAGATTGCGCCGATGGTACTGGCAGCCTCGTTCTTTCACGCGCGCAACTCCAACGCTATCGTCGCCTGTTTGCCCCGACGATGGATGCCGCAGACTTTGCTAACTTCTGTGCGCTCGGACAATTTGAGCGAATGCAAATCAGCCGCGACCTGTACAAACTCGCGCGCCAAGAGATGACTCAATTGACACGCGCGACGGGCGGCAAAACTTTTCCCGCCGCCGACTTGCGTGATGCGCGGCGCGCCTTCGCCCTCGTCGCGCAAGAAATCGGGACGCAATACAGTCTCGGTTACTATTCGACGAACAAACTTCGCAACGGAGCGTATCGCAAAATCCGCGTCGAAATTCCGCGCCTCAAAGGAGCGCAGATTCAAGCCCGCGAAGGCTATACCGCTCCGCGCGGTTGAATGGTTCTTATGGTGGAGTAGGCAGTAGGCAGTAGGCAGTAGGCAGTAAAAAACAAAGACCGCGCTTAGTGACGTTCAACTTTATGCTTGACATCTCAATCATAAATCCCATGCTTCTC
>JANDLT010000105.1 GCA_024330265.1 Pyrinomonadaceae bacterium MAG19_C2-C3
GCCTTGTTCCGGCAAAGGTCAGGCGCGTGAAAAGTTTGTCTTTAATAACGGGGACGTTGGCGGTGCCGCGAGCGGTGAAATAATTGTAGTTGCCGTAACGCAAATCAATGTCGCCCGAAGGTTCATTGGTCGGTTGATTTGAAATAAAGTTGACCGCGCCGCCCACCGCGTTACGCCCGTAAAGCGTGCCTTGCGGACCGCGCAAAACTTCGACGCGCTCGGTGTCCACGAGTTCGAGATTGAAACCGCCGTCGCTACCGACAAAAACATCGTCAATGTAAACGCCGACGGATGGGTCGGCATCGTTGATAATCGTTCCGACTCCGCGAATCGCTATGCGGGCGCGATTCGGGCTGGCGTTCGCCGCCGTCACATTGATGTTCGGCGTGGCTTCCAAAACATCAACCGTGCCGGTGAAAAGACGGTCTTCGATTTCCTGATTGGAAAACGGGCGCACGCTAATCGGAACATCCTGCAAGTCTTCCTCGCGGCGTTGCGCGGTGACAGTCACGACTTCACTGACCGCTCCGATTTCCAAAACAAAACTAAGCGGCGCGCTTGTCGTTGTCGCTTGAACATCATCGCGCACGGCGGTGCGAAAGCCGTTTGCCTCCACGCGCACTTGATAAACGCCTTCGCCGATTTGTTCAAATGAAAACGCTCCATCATCGCTTGTCGTCGTCAGGCGACGAACGCCGTTTGCGCCTGTCAACGTCATGCTTGCGTTTGGCACAACCGCACCGCTGGTATCCGTCACAGTGCCGCGCAAAGTAGTTGTCGCCGATTGAGCATGAACAGTGTTATTGAGGTTCAAGGTGAAAACAGCGAACAAGATGACACTCGTTATAAAGAAAGTTGTGAGGAGACGTTTATGGTCAGACATTCTTCCTTGTTTGCCCGGTGATGATTGAGGAATATGATTCGGCACTAAGTTTTCTCCCCGCGCTTACGCATCTCTTTCACTGTCGCCTCGATGCCGTTCTTCGAGATGGTCTTGATGCCGCGTGCGGAGACGGTGAGCTTAATCCAGCGATTCTCACTCACGAGGAAGAAGCGTTTAGTTTGCAGGTTCGGCAGGAAGCGACGCTTCGTGCGGTTGTTGGCGTGCGAGACATTGTTGCCTGTGAGTGGCTTCGTCCCAAGAACTTGGCAGCGTTTCGACATCGGATGATTCTCCTGATTGATGCATGAATGTGCGTCGCGTGTTCGGCGTAGCATTGAATCGTAAAACGCGCACAATGACGCCGACGTGAAAGTATGGCGACAACTTTTCATCGAACTGCTTGAAGACGACAACGAATGGTCGTCGGTGGTTAATCAGATTGTTGACGGCGGACGAACACAAACGAGCGTTCGTGTTCGTCCGCCGCACGCCACCGTTCGTCTGCACGCGACGACCGTTCGTTAAAAACCGCTCGCGCCGCTTCACACCCTCCCGCTAACCTGCTCCGTCTGCCGACTTGTCCGGCTAATTTCTACAGGAGCGATACGTTCGTTTGCAGAAACTTCCCGTCACAGTCCTTTCCGGCTTCTTGGGCGCAGGCAAAACCACGCTGCTCAACCACGTCCTCAATAACCGCGCGGGGCTTCGCGTGTGTCTCATCGTCAACGACATGAGCGAAGTCAACGTGGACGCGCAGCTTATCAAAACGGGCGCGTTCAACCGCACGGATGAACGCCTCGTTGAAATGACCAACGGCTGCATCTGCTGCACGCTGCGCGAAGATTTGTTGATTGAAGTCGGACGGCTCGCGCGTGAAGGCAGATTCGATTACTTGCTCGTCGAATCCACAGGCATCTCCGAGCCTTTGCCCGTCGCCGAAACTTTTACGTTTGAAGACGAAGATGGGCGCACGCTCGCGGATGTGGCGACGCTCGATACGATGGTGACGGTGGTTGACGCTTTCAATTTCTTGCGCGACTACAACTCGGAAGATGATTTGACTGAACGCGGGCTGGGCTTAAACGATATGGACGAGCGCGGAGTCGTTGACTTGCTGATTGAGCAAATTGAGTTCGCTAATGTTCTCGTCATCAACAAAGCAGACCTCGTGACGCGCGCCGACTTACGCCGCCTCATACTAATACTCGCACGCCTTAACCCGGATGCGCGCCTTCTGCTGGCGGAGTTCGGGCGTGTGCCGCTTAATAAAATTCTTAACACGAAGTTGTTTGACTTCGACAAAGCATCGGCGGCACCGGGCTGGTTGAAAGAGATGCGCGGACAACACATACCTGAGACGGCGGAGTACGGCATCACGAGTTTTGTCTACCGCGCCAGACGCCCGTTTCATCCACAAAGGTTTTGGGATTTCGTAAGCCGCCCGCGACCGGAGTTGATTCGCTCCAAAGGCTTCTTCTGGCTCGCTTCTCGCCCGAAGTTCATCGGCATGTATTCACAAGCGGGCGCGAGTACGCGCGTCGAACCTCTGGGGACATGGTGGGCGGACGTATCGAAAGATGAATGGGACATGGACGCGGAGACGCGCCGCGAAATTGAAGCGCAATGGGATGAAGAGACGGGCGACAGGCGGCAGGAACTCGTCTTCATCGGTCAAAGATTTGATGAGCAAAAGCTGCGCGCTGAACTCGATGCGTGTCTCTTGACGGATGACGAAATGGATATGTGTCAAGACGAATGGCGCACGCTCCCCGACCCGTTCACGCAGTGGGACGGCGAGTTGGAAACGGCGCATGTTCACTAAACTCACACCATCGGTAACGCGGCGAGCCGCGTGCGCCACTGTTCGGATTCTTCTTTGTAATCTTTACGCTTGCTGAACGTGAGCAGGATTTGTTCGCCCGCCGCGGTGTAGAGTTCAAGGCTTGAAACGATGCCTTCATTAAATTGCCGCGCCTCTCCCTTTGAAGAGTCGCCACGTTTTATCAACCGCGATAATTACCACGAGCGATAAGCCGACGGTCGGCATCAGCACGCCCAACAGGATAATGACAATTACGAGCCACTTGTTGACGCTCTTTTCCGGTTTGCGGGGGAAGCCTGTCTTATTCTGCGGACGACGCAGCCACCACATCCATGCTCCCGTGATGCTCAAAAAGACGAGCGCGAGACAAACCAGAAACGCGAGAATCTTCGTCGGCAAACCGTAGATTGAGCCGACGTGAACCGGATAGGCGAGCAGACTTAGTTTCGACATCAAGGGGGCGTCGCCGAAACTCGTCGTGGCGAGAATCGCGCCCGTGTATTGCTCGATGATGAATTGGCGCGTGCGCGTCGGGTGCGTGCTATCACGTTCGGTGACATAAACCGTGAACGAGTTCTCCGCGTTGTAAGGTTTATCAATCAGCAAATCGCCGCCTGTCGCGTGCGGGCGAACCGTATCAACGACTTGTTGATAACCGACGGCGGCAACCTCTGCGCGTGGGATTGAGGCAGGCGGGTCAAACAATACCGCCGGATAATTTCCCGTCGCGTAAGTCAGAGCCTGATAGCCCTGCCCGAAAAAGTAGGCGAGGAACAGCCCGGAAAAGAGAACGAGAAAAGTTAAAAGCGCGAGATAGAACGCGGGAACGGTGTGCAAATCGCGCCAGAAAACATACTTTCTTTTGTCGCCGAGACGCGGCAGCCACACGCCCCAAAATCTTTCGCGTTTGCGCGGCAGCCACAGATAAACTCCTGTGACGAGTAAAACTACGCTCCAACTCGTCGCCAGTTCGACGAGGATGCGCCCGGCAGTTCCGGCGTAAATGTCCGTGTGCAAGCGCAGCACGATGTCGAAGAATGTTTCGCCGTAGCGCAACACGCCGCGCGGCGCGGCGGTGTAAGGATCAACGAAAGCGTAGTGGTATTCGTATCTGTGGTCTGGCACGCGGTAAGCGATTTCCGTTGCGCGCGACAAGTCAACCGAAACACGCACGCTTAACAGACGCGCGTTTGCGGGGACAAGTCGTTTCGCGTTTTCGATTTGCGTGTCGAGCGAAACCGTTGACGCGCGATTGGCTGCGTCAACGGATGAAGCGGCGACGAACATCTGCGGATACATCAAAGGCTCAATCTCGCTTTTGAAGACGTAGAGCGCGCCTGTGACGGAAGCCAGCAGCACGACGGGCAAGACGATCAGTCCAGCGTAGAAATGCCACCGCCAGATGACCTGATACAAACGGCTTTCGCGCGATGGTGATTTGTCAACATCAACGTTCGCCGCATCAACCACAGCGACACCAACATCAGGCACAACATTTTTCGTTGTTGCTGATGCGCTGTAACCGATTCGGTTGTCGCGTGCCGTGTTCATCAATCTATGAATCTCGTCTTTAGCATTTCTGAAAATTCGCTTTAGTTAATTCATAATTTAGTTCACAACGCTGGCGATGTGGCGCGCTTCCGATTCGAGTCGCGTGTTTTGCGTTAAAGTTTTCGTTTGATTTTGACGACGTTTGAGATACATCAACAAATAGCCGGATGCGGCAAGCAGCGCGCTGGTGAAGCCGAACAGGGCGTACAGGATTTTTAAGATGATGCCGCCGAAGTCGCCGAAGTGGAGCGGTTCGTTTAGGTTGTAAAGTTTTTTAACGGGCGCGGCGCGACGTGCGTCGTGAACATCTACGGGGCTGCCGTCCAAAGCGTTGATGACGACGTAGCTCATGTTCTGCGAAGCGAAATGACGGTTGATGTTGCCGCTGAAAACGTAATGGCTTTCACCTGCGATGGGCAACTCGAAACTCGTCGGCGCGAAATCGGGAAGGCTTTGCATCGCCTGTTGCAATGCCGCATCAGGGGTTAAAGCGTTGTCTAAAGAAGAAGGCGGATTGATGTCGGCGCGCGGTTTAAGGTAAATCGCGTTCTGGACTGTTTTTGAGTAGCGCGACAAGTTTTCCAAACCTAAGACCGCGCCCGTGACGGCGATAATGAGATTGAAGGCAAGCGCGATGATGCCGATGAGTTTATGCCAGTCGGCGGTTTTTATTTTCAGTTTGTCGCTTCGGCGAATCTGCCAGAAGCGCAAGCCTTTAACAAACACCGCACGCATAAAGGGAGCGTAAATCAACAGCCCTGTGACGGTTGAAATCAGCAAAGTTAAACCGAATATGCCGACAAGGACGCGCCCTTGCCAACCGAAAAAATAGAACCTGACGTGCGCCTGACGAATCACGTTGGCAAGGTTTTCGCCGGTGCGCGCACCCGTCACTTCAGCCGTGTATGGATTGACGAAAACCTCTGTATAAACATCGTCATTCGTAATTGAAAATGTATGCGCCGTCCGCTTACCCGGTGCGAGATTGACGGATTGAACTTCGTGCGAAGGATACGCCGCGCGGACGTTTTTTAACGCCGCATCAAGCGTGGCATAAGGCGCGCCGTCGTTTGCCTGAACGCGCAGCGCGGGCGTGACCAGCCAATCAATCTCATATTTGAAAACCGCGACTGTTCCCGTCACGCTCAAAAACAGAATAAAGATTCCGGTCACAAGCCCCGTCCACTTGTGCCACTGCCATAGTTTGCGTGTTGTTTGCGCGCGCATAAAATCATTCGTGACAAGTAACAAGAAACCGAACGGATTGTTCCTAGTTTTGAAAACTTGTCACTCGTCACTTGTCACTTGTCACCGTCTTAAAATCTATATCGTGTCGTGAACTTGAAGCGGCGCGGTGTGCCGGGGAAAATTGATGTCGTGCTGTAACCGCCGATGAAGTGGCGGCGGTCAAACAGATTGTCAACATTGAGCGCGAAATCAAATGTGCGAAAGCGGTAGAACGCGGCGGTATCGAACACGACATAGCTTGGCAGTTGCACCCTCTGGTCGAAGGTTTCGCGGCGGTCAATAAACGATAGTCCGGCGGCGAGTCCGAGCGGCGTGCGCTCGAAATCGTAGCGCGTCCAAAAGCCTGCGCTGTGGCGCGGAGCGTTCGGCAGAGGATTGCCGATAAGCGTCGGGTCGGAGTCTTCCGTAATCGCAATCCGGTTGAAAGCGTAGTTGGTGATAACGCTTAACCGGGGCGTCACGCTTCCCGTAATGTCAACTTCAAAACCCTTGCTGCGCGTCCTGCCGAGTTGAATAAAGCGCAAGAAATCTTCGTCCGCCGGGTCTGCGACGAGCGTGTTGCGTTTGACAATTCGATACGCCGCAAGTGTTGCGTTGACGCGGTTGTTTAAGAAATTGAACTTCGCTCCCGTCTCGACCTGTTCGCTTTCTTCCGGCTTAAAAGGTCCGCCGAAAATCGGCAGTTGATTATCAATCAGTTGCGGCAGAAAGCCTTGCGTATAACTCGCGTAAAGCGCGACGAAACTTGTCGGTTGATACACGGCTCCGGTGCGAAACGTGACTTTTGATTGCGTGTCTTGAATGCTGCTGTTCGCAGTTTCATCCGCCGGATATACAAATCTCGTGCTGTCATTGAAGCGCGAGAAACGGGCTGAAGCGAGGACTTTCAGCTTCGGATGAAGGGCAATCAAATCTTGTACATAAAATCCGTAACGCCGCGAATCGGTAAAGTAAAGTTCCGGGTCGCGCGGGTAGGCGGAGATGTTCGTCGCGCCGTACACGGGATTCAAAACTTGCAGCGAAGTGACAAACGGCGCGTTGGCAAAACTCGCCGTGAACCCGTCATCAATAATCGTGATGTCGCTGCCGGTGAGAAAATTATGCGTGATGCTTCCGGTTTGAAAATCGCCAATCAAGTTAAAGGTCGGAGCATAGAAATTGACATCGTTGGATTGGTCGCGGAACTGTCTGTCAGCGATAAGCACGCCGTCTGCGAGACGCACGCGGCGCGGTTCGTGATAACGATTAAAGTATTCGCTGCGCGAGAAACGAAACAATCCGTTTGAGCGCAAGTTGTCATTAAAGATGCGCTCGAAGCCGACTTCCGCCGAGTAACCCGTGTTGCCTAAACGGTCTGTCGGTTCGTTGACCGTGAAATCCAAAGGCAGCAAGTTCGTATCGCCAAACGGAGCCAGCAAACCTCTGTCGCGCTGTCCTTTGCGATTGTCTTTAATAAACTCAAACCGCGTCGTGATGCCGGTTTTCGAGTTGGCGCGCCACGTCAGCGCGGGCGCGATTTGCGTGTTGCGAAACTCTTGAAAGCGGCGAAAGCTGTTCGCATCTTCAAACGCCGCGTCTAGGCGATAGAGCAGAGACTGGCTGTCGTTTAACGCCCCTGTGAAGTCCACCGCAAGCTGCTTTTGTCCAAAACTGCCAAACGTGAAAGCGACTTCGCGCGCCGCTTTCGCCTGCGGACGTTTGTTGACGATATTGATGATTCCACCCGGTTCGCCGCCGCCGTAGAGAACCGCCGCCGGACCTTTCAAAACCTCTACGCGCTCGATATTGTTCAACTTCGGAGTCGCAAAAAAGTTGTACGGATTCGCCCGCACGCCGTTGTACAAAACCTCGCTTGAGCGAAAGCCGCGAATCGCAAAATCCTGATAATTGGAAAACGCATTGATGCCGCTCACGTTTTTATAAAGCTCATCGAGACGGTTGGCGTTCTGGTCGCGCAACACGGTTTGCGGCACAACCTGAATCGCTTGCGGAATGTCGCGCAAAGGCAAATCGGTTTTCGTCGCAGTGTTGGCATCAAGCGCGCCGTAACCGTCTTCGCTCGCCGTGATAACTACCGATTCGCTGATGTCGCTCGCGCGCAACACGAGTTCGATTTCACGATTCGCTTCTGCCGTCAAAGCGACATCGCGCTTGGTCGCCGCGAAGCCTTCGCTTTCCACCGTGACGCGATACGCGCCAACGAGTAAGTTGTCAAACGTCAAATTGCCGTCTGCGTCCGTCACCGCGACACGACGCTGTTCGGTTAAACTCAAACTCGTCGGCTCAATCGTCACGCTCGCACCCGCGACCTGCGCCCGGCTTGTATCGCTGACGCGCACAATTAAACTCGAACGATTTGTTTGCCCGTGCGCGGTTAAACTTAACGCTGCCATGAGCATCATCAGACAAGCGAAAGAGCGCGCCGCTCGCTTGGTAAAAAATGAATTGGGTTGATGAACCTTCATGTTCGGTGTTCCTTTGCTTACGAATCCCGCAAGTTCGCGGAATTGAATCTGTCAAATAGAATCGCCACGCATGATTTAGTGCGTCGCATTGTTCGCAAACTACAAACCGCCTTCGTTTCGGTTTTGTGTGTCTATCTGAAAAACGGACAATTCTTGCAGGGCTTGTCCTTCTTATATTTCTTGCAGCACTTCTTTTTGTTCGCGCACGGAGATTTCACTAGCGTCATCTTTGCGCCGTTAGCTTTGACAAATTTGCTAATCATTTTTAGTTCATCATCTCCGTGATGCTTGGCAGAGGAAGAAACTCGTCCGGTGCCGCTTGCGCGCACGCGCCGCCGAAGTAGCATCCAGCGACGGCGTGCGTGAACGCTTCGTACTCTTCCGGCGTGAAGGTGAGCAGCACGCCGCCCGCTTTGATATGAAAGAGGCGGCACGCATCGCATCGCCACACGCGCCACCCGGCGCGTTCGTTCGCATGACGGTCTGTGGTTGGAATCTCAAACATATATTTCTCCTTTCCTGTTCGGATGTGGCGTGATTAG
>JANDLT010000106.1 GCA_024330265.1 Pyrinomonadaceae bacterium MAG19_C2-C3
AGGGTCGTCATCTCGGTCGCCGCTACAACTTGAATCAATCAACTCCGACCGGCGCAGTGACGACCAACAGCGACGGCACGTTCTCACCCGTTAACGCGCGCCCCTTCCCGCAGTTCGGCGACATTCAATATCAAGAACAGACCGCCAATTCGAGCTACAATTCGCTGCAAACATCCTTGCGCCGCCGCTCGCGCGGCGGTCTGACCTTGCTCACCTCCTACACCTTCTCGCGCGCCATTGATAATGCTTCGTCAACGAACAACTCGACCACGGGGACGCAAAGAAACCCGCAGAACGTCTTCGACTTCGCCGCCGAACGCGGTCTCGCCGACTTTCACCGCAAGCACCAGTTCAGCGGCAGTTTCAACTATGAACTTCCTTTCGGTCGCGGGCGCGCGTTTCTCGCGGATGCGGGCGGGCTGACGCAGGCGCTGCTCGGCGGACTTCAACTGAACGGCATCGTCACGCTGCTCTCAGGTCGCCCGTTCACGCCACAGTACGCTTCGCCGGATGTCGGTCAGCAACGCCCCGACATCATCGGCGATCCTTACGCGAATATCCCGCCGGGCTTGCTCTTTAATCCGGCGGCGTTCACCGAACCCGTCGTCACGCCCTCTGACCCGACCTTCTACGGCAACGCCGGACGCAACATCCTGATCGGACCCTCTTTCAAGAGCTTCGACGTTTCGCTCTTTAAGAACGTTCGTCTCTCTGAGAACGCGCGATTGCAACTACGCGCCGAAGCCTTCAACGTCTTCAACCACCCGAACTTCCAAGTGCCGGTCTTTCAACTCGACCGCACAAATGTCGGGCAGGTGACGACGCAGGCTAACGAAAACCGCGAACTGCAATTCGCCGTCAAGTTGCTGTTCTAAAAAACTGTCAGGAAGGATGCAAGGATATACGCCGGATGAGGCGCGACCGGTCGGTAGATGTGACTCGTTACAACCGCCGCACCTCATCCGGCATCCTTCTTCGGTTGGAAAGATGTTAGGAGAAACCCAAGATGCCTGATGTCCGTTATGCGAGTCGCGCGTTGTGCCTGCTCGCAGCGGTGATCTGCTTCGCCACACTCCCGCGCGCTAAAGCCTTCATCGCTCCCGACGCGCATTCTCCCGGCGCTCCCGCCCGAACGATTGCGGAAAAGGACGGCATCCCGTCCCCGAAGCGCGTCGTGCGCGTAAGCTCCATCGAGCAACTCAAAGCCGCCACCAAGAATGCACAACCCGGCGATCACATCGTCGTCGCCGACGGCGCATACACGCTCGACGGCTTCATCGAAATCAACAAAAAAATCGGCACGGCAGCAAATCCCATCGTCGTCACCGCCGAAACCGTTTCCGGCGTCACACTAAACGGCAAAGGCTCGTTCAACATCACGAAATCATCTTTCATCATCATTCGCGGCTTCAAGTTTGTGGGTAACACTTTGCGGCTCGGAAGCGATTCTTATGACCAAGCCTTGACCGTCAAAGACTCGAACAACTGCCGCATCACGCGCAATCTCTTTGCGATGAAAGACGCGCGCAAAGCCTACTGGACGATTATCACGGGGGCGGGCGACGACCATCGCATTGACCACAACGAATACGCGGACAAACCTTCGGAAGGCTGCTTCATCGTCGTTTATGGCAAGCCGGACAGCCTGTCACTGCGAACGCGGATTGACCGCAATTATTTTCACGCTCAGACCTTCACGGGCGAAAACGGCGGCGAGTGCATACGACTCGGCGACAGCAAACGGCAAAACATTGATGCCTTCATGCGCGTTGAATACAATTTGTTTGAAGGCAACACGGGCGATGTCGAAGTCATCTCGAACAAGGCTTCGTCAAACGTGATTCGCTATAACACCCTGCGCGGCAATCGCGGCTCAATCGTCTTGCGTCACGGCGATGATTGCCTTGTCGAAGGCAACTTCCTGCTTGACGGTGAGAACGGAATTAGATTTTACGGCGATAAGCAACGCATCATCGGCAACTACTTTTCCGGCACCTCCGGCAAAGAGGCATACAGCACCATCGCCGTCGGCAACGGCAGCCAAGCCGATTTGGCAAACGGTGAAAACACATACGACCAACCGCATGATTGCGTCGTCGCGTTCAATACTTTAGTCAACAACAAAACGGGTCTCGTCGTCGGCGTGCGCGGCGCAAAGGGGTTTCCGCCCGCTAATCTCGTCGTCGCCAACAACGTCATACAGAGCGATACGGGAGAACTTGTTGACATCGTGACCGCACCCGAAGCGGCGAAGTGGCAGGACAATATCCTGTGGGGCGCGGGCGCAAACGGCGACATTCCCGCGACGGGTTTTCGCCGCGTCAACCCGCTGTTAGTTAAAAACGAGAACGGGCTTTTTCGTCTCACCGCCAATTCTCCGGCGTTAAATTCCGCGTCGAAATCCGGCAACTTTCTATATTTGACGGCGGATTTGACGACGACCGACAAGCCTACTGCCGCATCGAAAGATGACAAAACCGCCCTCAAGCATCGCCCGTTGCGCGTCGCCGATGTGGGTGTCAACGCCCCTTAATAGTTTGATACAAACTCATTTGATTACACGCGGCATTTGAAATTTCAAATCTCAAATACGAAGTGATTTACCAACGTGACTTGACTCAAAACGCTTTCGCGTCGAAACAAAAGGAAATAAAAATCAGCATGACCATTCATCCAAAACTCGCACCGATACGCATCGCTCTCCTTCTGATTTTTACCGTCTTCATCGCGGCAACCACGCACGCCCAAGACGCGAGCGAAGCACTCGGACCCAAAGACGCACCCGCGACCGAAGCATGGACTAAGCTGCCGCATCCTTTATTTGAGTTAATGAAGTCGGAGCGTTCAAGCTTGCGTCCCGAACTGCGCGGCGTGCATCCGCGCGTGTATGTCACGGATGAAGGACTCAAAGCTTTGCGCCAACGCGCACGCACCACGCACAAAGCGATGTGGCGGGAAACGCTTGCCAACCTTCGCGCGTTCAAGCGTCAACCGCCACCCGCGCCCGCGCAGGAGCGGCGCGTGCAGAACGATGTCGGCTTGGCGATTGCCGAAGCCGCGCTCGCCTACAAGATCGAAGGCGACCCGAAATATCTCGCGGCGGCGCGGCGTGAAATGGATGCGGCGGTCTCTTACGACGTGTGGGGCTACACCTACAGCAAACCGAACGTTGACCTTGCCGCCGGTCATCTGCTCTACGGTTTAGGTTGGGGCTACGATTTGCTCTATCACGATTTGACCGTAGCCGAACGCGCGAAGTACCGCAACAAACTCATCCGGCAGGCGAATCTCCTCGCCGATTTTTACAAACCGAAACCGGGAAGAACTTACTCTTACAGCCAGAACCACGTCTTCATCCCGATGGCGGGCTTGAGCGTCGCGGCTTATGCCCTCTATGACGAAGCGGAGGACGCGCCGCAGTGGGCGGCGTTGTCGCGCGCGATTTACGACCGCGTGCTCGCAACTTATTCAAAGGATGGTTACTACTACGAGAGCTTCGAGTACTGGGTCTTCTCGGCACCGTGGATCGTTCACTTCCTAGACGCGCACGCGCACGCAACCGGCGAAGACTTGTGGGATGAACCGGGCTTGCGAGAGATGCACAAATACGTCGCGCATAACATGTTGCCCGACGGTCAGTACGTCTTCGACTTCGGCGACATCTTCGAGGGAAATCTAACACGCGCGGGGAAGGGCAAAGAGTATTATCGCTCGCATCCCGGCGGGCGTTTTCACACGAACTACAACGTGCTTTATCGCATCGCGTCGCGCTTCCGTAGCGGCGAAGCGCAAGGCGTCGCCGCGTGGATGCGCTCGTTTAATCACGTCAACTTTGAAGACTACATGTCGCTGCTCTGGTACGATGCGGACGTTTTGCCGGTGCCGATTGAGCAGCAACCGACGTGGCATTATTTCAAAGATCATGAGGTCGTCTTCTGGCGCGATAGTTGGGAAAAGGACGCGACCGCGTTCGCCTTCAAATCGGGTCCGCCCGAAGGACACGCGACGACCGGGCTATTGCAAGAACTTCCCGACTGGCATCTCTCTTCGGGACACGCGCACCCGGATGCCAATTCGTTCATCATCTATGCCAAAGGTAAATATCTGACCGGTGACACGGGCTACGCGGGACTACCCATGACAGAGCAGCACAACACGGTGCTCATAAACGGACAGGGGCAGGCGCGCGAAGGCAAAGGACACGACGTTTTCCGTGGCATCCCATATGAACGATTGAACCGCATACGCATCACGGAAGTGAAACTCGACAAGAACTTCGCCTACGTGCGTGGCGATGCGGCTGCCAGCTATGAACCGGAACTCGGAGTCAAACGATTCGACCGCCACTTTCTCTTCACCGCGCCGGATGGCTTCGTCGTCTGGGATGATCTGCAAACCGAGAAACCAAGCATCTTCACTTCGCTCATTCATGCCGACGACCGCATCAGGCAGATTGCCGACAGCGACCGTCGCCGCTTTCGGATTGGCATGGACGATACATATCTGTTGACGACGATCATTGCTCCCGATGAGGTGCGAACGAAGATTGAGCCGAACATCGTCACTGCTCCCGGCAGACCCGGCTCGGTTGACAAAGGCGAGCAACAGGAGCGCGGAGTGCGCCTCGCCATCTCCACCGCACAACCGGCGACGAGCGCACGCTTCGTCAAACTCTTCAAAATCGAAGGAACGACGGCGGGCGGAACGGCAACAACGGCTACCGACGCACGCCGTTGAACGAGGAGGCGAGTGGATAAAGTGACGACCTCTGCCACAACCCTCGACGGGTTGAGTTTACGTCCGAAATCGGCGTGCCGTTGGGACTTGGTGAGTCTCGGCGAGGTGATGCTGCGCTTCGACCCGGAGGATGAGCGCATCCATACGACGCGCACGTTTCGCGTGTGGGAGGGCGGCGGCGAGTACAACGTGGCGCGCGCCCTACAACGCTGTTTCCATCAGCAGACCGCCATCGTCACGGCTCTCGTTGATAACTCAATCGGACGACTCATCGAAGATTTAATGCGGCAAGGCGGCGTTGATCTTTCGCACGTCAAGTGGGTGGCACACGACGGCATAGGAGAGTCCGCGCGCAACGGGTTGTATTTCCTCGAGCGCGGCTTTGGAGTGCGCTCCGCTCTCGCGTGTTATGACCGTGGTCACACCACCGTCTCGCAACTACGCGCGGGCGACGTAGATTGGGAGCATATACTCCTTCACGAAGGCGCACGCTGGTTTCACACCGGCGGCATCTTCGCCG
Source organism: Pyrinomonadaceae bacterium MAG19_C2-C3 (assembly GCA_024330265.1). Taxonomy (GTDB): domain Bacteria; phylum Acidobacteriota; class Blastocatellia; order Pyrinomonadales; family Pyrinomonadaceae; genus JANDLT01. The sequence continues at coordinate 5,258 of JANDLT010000106.1, forward strand.
GACTATCAGAGACAACGACGGAAGTCGCGCGCGAAGCGATGCAGGCGGCGCACACGGCGGGCGCAGTCGTCTCTTACGACGCGAACTATCGCGCACTGCTGTGGGAGCGGCGTGGTGGGCGAACGGAAGCGCGCCGCATCAACCGCGAACTTGCACAGTACGCAGACGTGGTGTTCGGCAGTGAAGATGACTTTTTACATCCAGCCGACGCGATGCCAGACGACGCACACGCTTCGGAAATCATGCAGTTTCAAAGCTTGAGTCAAGCCTTGCCGAATATCCGTGTGACTGCGACGACACACAGGCAGGTGCGTTCGGCGAACGTGAATGAGTGGGGCGCGCGGCTCTACGCGAACGGAGAAGTTTATCGCTCTGTGACGCGCGAGTTGGAGATATACGACCGCGTCGGCGGCGGCGATGCTTTCGCCGCCGGAGTGATCTACGGCTTGCTCGAAGAGCGCGGAGCGCAGTGGGCTATCGAATGCGGCGCGGCGCATGGCGCGCTGGCACAGACTACGCCGGGCGATTCATCAATGGCGACGCTACAAGATGTCGAGCGTGTCATGCGTGGCGAGGAAGCCCGCGCCGTCAGGTAGGAGCGTAAATAGAGTGACGAAGCAAGAGGTAATCGGGCGCATACATTCAACCGGCATCCTTCCGGTGGTGCGCGCTGCATCAGGCGAGGAGGCGATGCTCGCCGTTGATGCGCTGTATGCAGGCGGCGTCACGGTGGTGGAGATTACGATGACCGTGCCGGGCGCAGTCGCCGTGATCGAGGAACTAAGAAGGCGTTACGGTGACGAAGTGACAATCGGTGCAGGCACAGCACTCGATGCGGAGACCGCCAGAGCGTGCATCCTTGCGGGCGCGCAGTTTGTCGTCTCTCCAGCGTTGAACGTCACCACTATCGAGATGTGCAGACGTTACTCAATCGCGGTGCTGCCGGGCGCGTTGACCCCGACGGAAATAGTTACAGCGTGGCAAGCAGGCGCAGATATGGTCAAAGTCTTTCCGTGTAGCGCGCTCGGCGGCGCGAGCTACTTGAAGGCGTTGAAAGTGCCGCTACCGCACATTGAATTGATCCCAACGGGCGGCGTCTCGCTCTCAACGGTACCGGACTTTATCGAGGCAGGCGCATTCGCTCTCGGAGTCGGTGCTGATCTGGTTGACACGAAAGCAATTCGGGACGGGCAGCCGGAAAAAGTGACGGAGGCGGCGCGCGCTTATGTCAAAGCGGTGCGTGAGGCGCGGGGTAAGTCTTATTCACGGATATGAATATATGGACTCAAAGCTTCTTGCAACAAGGGTTGACGGGGGTAGCCATGCCCTAGATGCTGGCGCAGTCCCTCGGCATATTCACAGCCACACTCCCCGCCGTAGAGTGCCGCCCACGTGGTCATCCGGTCGAGATATTCATCCACTCCATGATGATCGCGCAGCCAGTTCCGCTGCGACTCATGGCAGCCCAACATCTGCCGCTTCTTCTCTAACTGTTCGCTAATATCAACATAAAACTGCGGGTGAACTCGCTCGCCAAGCGGGGCAATTCCTTCCAAAGGGTCTGCGTAATAGAGTTCCGGCGTCGCGCGCCCGACCTTGACGGGCGATGAGTGGCGGGTTTGATAGAGCGGCATCGCCACCGCAAAAGTAGCAGCCCGCGCGAGCCGCGATGTCTCTTCGTGGTCTAACATATAGTCGGTGGGAGAATGTGTGATTACTACGTCCGGGTCGAAGGTTCGCATCACCTCGACGATGCGACGAACATTTTCAGCATTGACGAAGACCTCGCAATCCATCAGCCCGACACAGCCGTACCATGCTCCCAAGTAATCTGCGGCGGCTTTCGCTTCGGCGTGCCGGATGCGGGAAATCTCTTCTTTGGAATGTGTCGCCGAACCGCAGTCCCCGGCTGTCATCGTGACGATACCTAGCTCCCATCCTAAGGCTTTCAGGTGAAATAAACTTCCGCCAATCAATATCTCAGCGTCGTCCGGGTGTGCCATCACCACCAGCAATCGGGGCACTTGTTTCGCTTGCGACATCAATTCGCCTCCGGCACTAATGGTCCCGCCAAAGGGCGCGTGAAGTAAAGCACACCCGGCTGGCATGGCATCCACGTAGAGGGAACATGTCGGCTGGTCGGATGACGCAACGTCACCCACAGCGAGAGTCCCTGCCACTGCATCCCGCGCCCGAACTCACCGTCAGCACCTCCGATGGCATAATCCGCATGGGTGAAGAGCGCCGGACCGATGGTGTTGGCAAACGCGGGCACTAAAGTCGTTCGACTCTTAAAGCTGGTGATTGCGTTCTGCTCAATGGTGAGCGGGTGCAGTTGAGCGCCAAGGCGATGAGTTTGCCGACACCATTCGTCATCGCTACCAAATTCCGCGCCGAAGTGTGGCTCCCAAAAAGCGATGTGGCAAGCGCGTCCGATGCCATAGACGACGACTAGCTTGGCACCGTCCGAGCGCAAGGCGGCAATGCGGTCGTGGTACTCAGGGAGGATGTCCTTCGTCGCATAAAAACGCTGGTCGGCAGGCACCGTCGCGTCGCCTAAGGGGGTATAGAATGCATTCTCCATCGCACGTTGAAACGCACCGGGATGCTCGCCCGGAAGCGTATTGCCTTCCGCATCGCTCCACTCGTCCATATTGAAGCCGCTGACGTGATCGCAACCGATTCCCCAATCGCGCAGGAAGTAGGTTGCCCAGCGATACATCCCCATCGGTCCGACCGGCAGGATCAGCGCCAGCCGCCGCCCCGCTTCATGGCAACGCCGTATCTCGATGGCTAGTTCATGTCCGAGCATGACATCGAAGTCCGGTACATCGTCAGCCATGCGGAGAGAAAAATCGTCGTGCCAGTGTCCTTGACGCTCGAAGATCGCCGCCGGGTCATCTGCGACACATGCATCCCACTGCGCCAAATCCCACGCAGGAGGGAAAAATGACTCCAGCAACGAACCCTTCAGTGTTGTTAATAGATTGATCAACTTACCTCTTACCTCCGGTTTCGATCACTGGAATTCACCTGCCGCTTTACTTGGGAATCCATAGTTCCTGAAAAGATATACCGCAAACGAAAGTATCCGAACGGTCAATCCGGCTAAGTGAGTAGCCAAAAGTTTTGTCAAGAATAGTTCTTTGATATTTTCAGGGCA
>JANDLT010000107.1 GCA_024330265.1 Pyrinomonadaceae bacterium MAG19_C2-C3
GGGGACGGCGGGCATAGCCCGCCTCCAAACAACCTTAACTTAATGCCATTGCCCCGTAGGGGCGACACAAGTTGTGTCGCCCCTACGAGGCTGAAAATCCTACATCGAACTCACATGACTCACATAACTCACATCAGGATGAGCGCGAAGGTGTGTTGCCGTTGCCTTTGTTGCCGAAGGCGTAAGCCGCCGCGATTGCCAAGCCCGCGCCGCCGATGACAAGGGCGGTGGTTGAGAGCGGGTTGAGCGTGGCGGTAGTGTACGCGCTTGATTCAGCAACGTGACCCGGATATTCGCCGCGTTCCTTGAGCGTTCCGGTCGCGCCTTCGAGTCCATTGCGGCGGTTGCGGCGCGCGGGTTTGTCGGGGCGTTTCTGTGTGCTGTTGAAAAGCGACGTTTCCATTATCGTATCGGCGAGACGCGGAGCGTATTGTCCGAGCGCGGAAAGTGCTTTGCCGCCGCCGCCCGCGAACGCATCGCGCGTTGGATTTTCCGCCGCGTGAAGAATCGTTTCCGCGACGACTTCGGGCGCATAAACCGGCGGCGGAAGGCTCGGTTCAACGTCCATATAATTCTTCGCGTGTTGCGGGTAAGGCGTGTTGATGGCGGCGGGTTTGATGAGCGTCACGGAAATCGGGGCGTCGTCCATCTCAAGTTCCATACGGAAAGCGTCCGTGAAACCTTTGACTGCGTGCTTGGATGTCGAATAGATGCCCTGAATCGGAACAACGCGGTCGGAGAGCGTCGAGCCGATATTGATAATCGCTCCGCCTTCTTTTGAAGGGCGATTTTTGAGGTGTTTGGCGGCGATGCGTGAACCGTAAATCACGCCCCAGAAATTCGTATCGAAAAGCCGCTTCATGTCGTCAATGCTGGTTTCTTCAATCATGCCGTAGATTGAAACACCCGCGTTATTGACCCAAGTGTCAAAGCCACCGAACTCCTTAATCGCGGTTTGCGCGATGCGGCGCACGTCTTCCTCTTTGCCGACATCGGCGACGGCGTAAGCCGCTTTGCCGCCTTTGCGTTTGATTTCTTCGACGAGTTTACGAAGCGAAGCTTCATCGCGGGCGGCGACGACGACCGAAGCCCCGCGTTTTGCCGCCATGCGCGCGGTGACGAGTCCGATGCCCGACGACGCTCCGGTGATGACGATGGTTTGATTTTTAAGTTTTTTCAGTTTGACTGCCATGTTGTATCCCCTTGGTTTGGACAAATTGTTTGAACAAAATCGCTTGGACAACGTTTGAATAAAATCCGGTTCGTGTCCATATACGCAACACGAGAAGCTGTGAGCGCGTCAAGAAATGCACCGTTATCAACCGCGCGGTTCGTGTTTTGCTTACGGTAGTCAACCGCCGTGCCGCTTTGCATTGTTTCCCGACACGGCTTAGAAAGCGTGATTAGAAGACGTGTCGCCCTATCATCAAAGTCATCAAAGCTTGAACTGTTCGTGATGTTTATATGAGAAACGATAAGGTAAAATGAATGTTTTCCCGAACCGGCGACGATGCGGCAAGCAACCTTGCGGCGTCGCATGGACACTTAAAAGGTTGAGTCGTAAGTTTAATAACGAGGAGTTTAAGATAGTGGCAACCGTAGCCGACGTTGAAACATTAGAGCCAGCCGCCGACAGCGACGTTGATTTAGCCCGCCGCGCCGCCGAAGGTGAAGACGCCGCTTTTGAGGCACTCTATCACCGCCATTTCCGGCGTGTGTACAGTCTCTGTTTGCGTATGCTCGGCAATCCGACGGAAGCCGAAGATTTGACGCAAGAGACTTTCGCCAATCTTTACCGCAAGGTTGGCAGCTTTCGCGGCGATTCGCAATTCACGACATGGCTGCACCGCATGACGGTCAATCAGGTCTTGATGCACTTTCGCAAACGCAGCGTGAAGATGGAGAAGACGACGTTTGAAGGCGAGACGCCGATTCAAATCGTCAAGGGGACGGAGAACGCCAACCGTATGCCGGTGGTTGACCGCATCGCTCTGGAGAGTGCGATTCAACAACTCGCGCCCGGCTACCGCAGTGTCTTTGTGCTTCACGATGTCGAAGGGTATGAACACGAAGAAATCGCCCGGATGCTCGGCATCGCCGAAGGCACATCGAAATCGCAACTCCATAAAGCCCGCTTGAAACTGCGCGATTTGATTCGCAAACAGGCGGCACTCAATTAAGTTTTTCAGGTCAGAGTTTTTCCGAAGTTGAATTTACAACCCTCAAGATACAAGGATTAACGGCAGATGAATTGCTCGCAAGCGGTCGAACTTTTAAGCGAATACTACGCCGACGCACTCGACGAAAACATAATCATCGAAATCAAAACGCACCTGCTCGAATGCCAACCCTGCGTCGGGATTTTTGACGACGTGACGCTGATTGTGACGACGGCGCGCATCCTACGAGACGGCGAACATATTCCTTACCCCGACGAACAAGTGTTGTGGCAACGCTTGACCGTCGCGCGGCACTGAAACCAAGCGGTTCAATTTCGGAAACAATAAAGCGACGCTTCGCATTGTGATATGCGAAGCGTCGCTTTTTCGATTTCAAAGCTTTTGGCGAAGCAAACTATTCGGTGTTCAAATTCACTTCGTCCTTGATTTCTTCGCTATCGGGATTTTCCGCGCCGGGAACGGGACGCGCTTTTTGCTCGTCGGACTGTAGTTTCTCATCGGGCGATTGTTCATCAAGCGGTTTCTCTCCGGCGAGGTTTTCGTTGTTCATAAATTTCTCCTTCATTTGCATTGTGAAATTTTCGTCGCGCATTTTTAATGTTCGCAGTTGAGCGAAGTGTTAGAACCGCCTGCGGTAACGGCGAGGTAAAGTAGAAAGTAGAAAGGCGAAGGGCGAAAGTACAAGGCAGACAGAGCAGTCTTCGGTCTTTCCTTTTCGCTTTTTACTTTCTACTTTCTACTTTCGCCTTTCTACTTTGCTTCGCGTTCCATCGCAAGGACTTTGTTTAAGCGGCGAACGTGGCGTTCTTCGTTGCTGAAATTGGCGGACAGGAAATTTTGAACGAGGTCAATCATCAGTGCGCTGCCGACGATTCGCGCGCCGAGACACAGCACATTCATGTCGTCATGTTCGACGCCCTGTCTGGCTGAGTATGTGTCGTGGCACATGCACGCGCGCACGCCCTTTAATTTATTGGCGGCGATGTTCGCGCCGACGCCGCTGCCGCAGATAACGATGCCGCGTTCGGCGTCGCCCTTCTGCACGGCGGTTCCGACGGCAAGAGAATAATCGGGATAGTCATCTTTCAGGTTAGGGTCGTGCGTCCCGAAATCAATGACTTCATGTCCGAGTCGTTTAAGTTCTTCGATGACACGCTCGTTGAGCGGGCATCCGGCGTGGTCGGCTCCAACGGCAACACGCATGATTGTTTTCCTCTAAATTGAATTGAAATTGAAAACGGTGCGAGGCGAACATTTGGCGCGGCGGATTCTATCAGGATGAGCCTTTCGAGCGCTTGTCAAATTCATCGGGTTGGCAACGAAAAAGGAAACGCCCGAAGAAGCCGCGATTGCGCGCGACGATTATATAACCGATTTCCGTCGCCCAGATGAACGGTCGCCGTTTGAGTACGCGCGGCAGGATTGAATGACTCCAGTTGATTTGTTCGAGGATGAAAAGTATCGCGCGTCCGGCGCGAAGGACTTCGCCGCGCTTGGTGATGACATGCACCGCGCGTTTATTGGCTTCGTGAAATTCATGATTCCAGAGCGGCGGCGGAACGACGCGCTCCGCCGTTTGAAACGGCACGGTTTCGATTTTGTGATGTATGTCTCGCCGTCTGACCCAGACAGCCGTGCGCCGTCAAAGGCTTCACGCACCATCGTAAATCATTATGTGCTTCGGCGGTGTGAAACGTGATTCCGTCATGCGCCCACCTGTAAAACAATTTTGCCGCGTGTGTGTCCGCCGCGGCTCATCTCGAACGCGCGCTTGGCTTCCGCGAGCGAGAGCACGGTTTCGACGTTCGGCTTGAGGTGTCCTTCATCGACGAGGCGCGCGATTTCGGCGAGACGTTCGCCGTTGGGTTCGACGGCGATCATCGTGGCGCGCACGCCGCGTTCGGTCGCCTTCTCTTCCGATGGCGGGCTGACGACGGAGACGAGGAAGCCGCCCTTTTTAAGCGTGTCGAAAGAACGCTCTTGAGTGTCGCCGCCGATAGTGTCGAAGACCACATCGGCATCTTTCACCGTGTCTTCAAATTTGGTTTTCGTATAGTCTATGACTTCCGTCGCACCGAGACTTGAAACAAAATCATGATTGCGTTCCGATGCCGTCGCGTAGATGCGTGCGCCTTTCCACTTCGCAAGTTGAACGGCGAGCGAACCGACGCCGCCCGCCGCGCCGTGAATGAGAATTGTTTGTCCCGCCTGTAGATTCGCCGTGTCGAAGATTGCTTGCCACGCCGTCAGCGTGCCGACCGGAATCGTCGCCGCGTTGATGAAGTCGAGTGACGCGGGCTTGAGCGCGACCGCGCTTTCATCGACCGCCGCGAACTCGGCATCGCCGCCTTGTCCCATGAGCGTCGTGTAAGTGAAAACTTCGTCGCCCGCTTTGAAGCTTGAAGTGTCCGCCGCTTCCTCGATTGTTCCGGCGAGTTCCCAGCCGAGCGTGAGCGGAAATTGATGTTTGAATATCTCTTTGCCGTAGCCTTCGGTGAACATCCAATCAATCGGGTTCACGCCTGCCGTCCGGACGCGAATCAAAACCTGATTTTCTGCGTGCTTCGGACGCGGCACGTCTTCGTAACGCACGCCGTCAATGCCGTCATAAGCGTGAATGCGAACCGCTTTCATCGTCTGCGTCATTAGTATTCTCCTCAGTCAAATGTTTTTTTAGTGGCGAGGCGGTCGGGTGAACTATGTGCCTCGCATCTTGCATGGAAGTTACGCGGGCGATGTTTTCATGAAACGCGGATCACGATTTTTCCGAAGTGATTGCCGGATTCCATAAACCCCAAAGCTTCGCGCGCCTCGTCCATCGCAAACACGCGGTCAACAACCGGACGCATTTCGTGAAGACTGCTGGCACGGTTCATATCTTCAAACATGCGCCGCGAACCGACATAGATGCCTTGCATTCTAAGACCGTTCATCAACACGGGTGTCGGATTGACTTCGCCCGTACCCGAAAGCACGCCGATGAGTGCGATTGTACCTCCGCGCCTGACAGCCGTAAAAGATTGCGCGAGTGTTCCCGCCCCGCCGACTTCGACAATCGCATCCACACCTTTGCCTCCGGTCAACTCGCGCACGGACTTACCCCATTCCGGCGTTTGTTTGTAGTTGACCACATTGACCGCTCCCATCTCGCGCACACGCGCCAGCTTTTCATCGCTGCTCGACGTGGCGATGACACTCGCGCCCATCATCTTTGCGAATTGCAAAGCGAAGATCGAGACGCCGCCCGTACCTTGCACGAGAACGGAGTCGCCCGCTTTAGTGTGACTCGCTTCGACGAGGGCATTCCACGCCGCCAAGCCCGCGCACGGCAAGCACGCCGCTTCTTCATCGGTTAAATGCGCGGGTGTATGCACGACGCCGCTTTCTTCAAGCACGGCGTATTCACGAAGCATTCCATCGGCGGGAGAACCGAGTGACGTGCGGGCTTGCGCGTCGGTCATCTCGCCGTCAATCCAATTTTGAAAAAAGCACGACGCCACGCGGTCGCCGACTTTGAAATCTTTAACTTCGTCGCCAACCGCGACGACTTCGCCCGCCCCGTCCGAACACGGCACAAGCGGCAATTTCTGACGCGGGTTATACGCGCCTTTCGTCACCATCAAATCACGATAGTTGAGCGACACGGCGCGCACGCGAATTAAGACTTGACGCGCGCCCGCGTGCGGTTCGTCACGCTCAATCAAGGTCAATGAGTCAATGCCGAAACTGCCTTGAATTGTCCAAGCTTTCATTGTGTTTTGACCTTAGGGTTCAGCCGTGAGAATTTCAGGGTGAAGTTTTCTCATCATCCCTTCGACCAGAGCGGATGTGCCGTCTTCTTCGTGTAGCCTCGCCATAAAAAGAATATCCTTAGCTAACTCGGCATTCCCCTTCGCGGCTTCAAAAAGTTCTTGCCAGTCAGACAAGTTACCCCGCTCTAAACACGAATCAATTGCCATTCGCGTCCATTCGGTGGTGTTGATGTGCCGGTGTCGCATCTTAAATCCCTAAAATTTTCTGACCTAAAAGAAGTGCGTAACGCTTGCAAGTTTCTTCCGTTCGCTTCCATTCGTGCCACTCTGCGGCAAGTGCTTTGTAGTGCGATAAATCAATTTCTGAAAAGTCTACCGGCTTCGGATGAGATAAAGCCCGCGCTACTTCCAACCGCGCCGAGTGGCTTTGCAAATCGCCGTATCGCTCATCAAGTTTTAATAGCGAACCTAAAACCTCTTCTTCAGTGGTGCATTCGGTCAGAGCCGCGAAATCTAAGAAATCGCGCACAGTGTTTCTGTCATATCCGAGATAAGCTTTCATCCCAATCAGTTCATCAAGCGTTGGGACAACTAAATCCCCGTAGGGAGTGGAAACCGCAACCGTCTCAATCGGCACAGTCCTTCGTGATTGTCGGAAGCCAACCTCAATGTCACCGATACTGCCGAGAATCAACACGGGACGCTTGAGCCGTGCGGTTTTCCACTCCGGCGCGTCGCTTAACTTATCTAACACTTCGTCAAAGGTTTCTCTCAGGTTCATCAAAAGATGATCGGTATCAAATGAAAGCCTGTGTCCGGCGTACATCGCGGCAGCGGTGCCGCCAACAGCGATACTGCCTTCGATTAGCTTCTGTGCCGCGACTCCGGCAAACAGGGTTTCTTCCCAACACTTCTTTTCCTCTGTGGTAAGTTCTGCCTTCATCAGTCGTAAGGTGGCAATCTCGTTTCTCAATCGCCCTTTTGTTGCACGGGAGCAAGATGCTGGCTCATCTCCAACATACGTTGAACGGGAAGCAATGCACGCAGACGGGTCGCTTCATCCATCACGATTTCGGGATGACGGTCACGCATACACAGGTAAAGTTTCTCAATCGTATTTAGGCGCATGTACGGACACGACGCGCAGTTACAACCGGAGTTCGGCGGCGAGCAAAGAAACTCGGCGTCGGGACGTGCGCGCTTCATCTGGTGAAGGATGCCGACTTCGGTGGCGACGATAAATTGTTTCTGTTCGGTGTGAGTTTGAACGTACTTCAGAAGCGCGAGCGTCGAGCCGATAAAGTCAGCCTGCGCGAGTACGGCTTCTTCGCATTCGGGGTGCGCGATGATTTGTGCCGCCGGATATTCAGCTTTGAGAGCCGCGAGACGGCGCGCGTTGAATTGTTCGTGGACGATGCAGAAACCGTTCCAGAGAACCATTTTTTTTCCGGTCTGCCCTTCAACCCATCGCCCTAAGTGGCGGTCGGGTCCAAAGACAATAGGCTGGTCGGCGGGCAGTTGTTTGACTATATCTACGGCGTTTGACGAAGTGACGATGATGTCGGACAGGGCTTTAACCGCCGCGCTCGAATTGATGTAATTGATGACGGTGTGATTCGGATATTGCTTGAGCCATTCACCGTAAAGGTCTGCGGGACAACGGTCGGCAAGTGAGCATCCGGCATCGAGGTCGGGCAGCAGTACGGGCTTGTCGGGGTTGATAATCTTCGCCGTTTCCGCCATGAAGTGAACGCCGCAAAAGACTATGACATCGGCATCGGTGTTCGCCGCCGCTTGAGCCAGTGCGAGCGAGTCGCCAACATGGTCAGCCAAATCTTGAATCTCGTCGTCTTGATAATAGTGCGCCAAGATGACGGCGTTCAATTCATGTTTGAGACGTTTGATTTCTTCGATAAGGTCGAGCGTCGGGTCAATCTGTCGGACGCGAACCGACAAATCCATTTCCTGACCCGCGCTTTCCGAAGCGGGGTTTTGCGGCGTCGTGTCGGCGGTCGGTAATTGCATGGCGTTTCCCTCTGTGTGTTGTTTGCGACGTTCAGGTAGTGCTTGTGATTTTACTATGGTTGGATGCCGTGTTTAGGTTCTATGTTTATCATAGGAGACGGTTCAACGGCGACTTCCCTTGCCGTCAATAGCATTGGCTGTATCAAGACAGAAACCTGTCTTGATACAGCCAATGTCGGAAAACGCGGTTAAAGATTCAGGTCTTGTTTAGAACCGTGAATAACGCGAGCGTGAGCTGCGACCCTTGATTGGAGATGCCACGAAGTCAGCGACCGTGTTGGTTTGAACATCACCGAACGTGCGTCGGCTCACCGCGAATCTGTATCCGCGATGGCTGGCACTGA
>JANDLT010000108.1 GCA_024330265.1 Pyrinomonadaceae bacterium MAG19_C2-C3
AAGTTGGCTTTAGCCGGATGCTAAAGCGGGAGCGAGAAGGACGTTGAAACGCCCTTCAATTTTCAACTTGCGTTTCACCCAGCCGTCAACGGAACCGGTCTAAGTGCCGCTTCGCCGCAAAGCCCGATGAATCGAGCTAAAAATCAAAACTGCGTAAGGTGAGTTAATTATAATGCGACGACTTGCGGAGCAATTCAATCAAGCACAAAACTCCGCCAAAATATACACTAACTTATGTTTCCATCTCGCGGTGCATAGGCGTCACGGCTTCGGCTTGGTCTGTATCGAGCGCGCGGCGAAAATACTCAATCGTATGTTTCAAACCTTCACGCAGAGGAACTTTCGGTGTCCATCCGAGCAACTCTCTGGCGCGCGTAATGTCGGGCTGACGCTGTTGCGGGTCGTCTTGCGGCAACGGCAAATAACGCACCGATGCTTTTTTATTTGTCACGCTTTCCCCGCTTCCTTCATTAACTAATTCCGTGACTTGTTCCGCGAGTTCGGCAATCGTGAACTCCGTCGGATTGCCCAAATTCACGGGGTCATGTACGCCGTCCGCGTTCATCAACCGCATCAAGCCTTCGACTAAATCACTGACGTAACAGAACGAGCGCGTCTGTTTGCCTTTGCCGTAAATCGTCAACTCGTCGCCGCGCAAAGCCTGCACAATGAAGTTGCTGACAACGCGCCCGTCATCGGCAAGCATTCGCGTCCCGTAGGTGTTATGAGCAAACACGCCGTTTCCGGCAACGAAATTTTCATTTCCATCCACACTAAAATCATAAACCATCGGCGTAACCTCAATCGGTTCAATTTGTCCGACTTTCGCCCAGACCAAATCGCCAAGCCGCGTGGCATTAAGCCGCTGCGCCGTACCCGTATCCCATTCCAGAATGTTGAAGTTTGACACTTCACAAACCGTCACGCGCCAGAACGGATAAGTTTTTTCGGGATACCGCGAGATGCGCGAAACGTAGTTGCCAACACACGCCACAATTCCAAAACGCAACAGAAGGTACGTCAAATCCGTGGCAAGCTTTTCGCTCACCGTATTAAACGCAAGTTCACGCTTTGCTTCATAATTCGTATGCGTGCCGTCGCCCTCACGGTAGCCTTCAAGAAAATACTTGATGCGATTAAGCGGTAGCTGCATTACCCATGACGGCACTCGCAGTGCGTGTGAATAACCCGTCACCCCAAAAATCTCTTTGAAAACATAAAGCAAGATTTTCGAGTCAACATAGAGGGAAGGCGCACGGCTTGGCGATGCGGAAATGAAGCGCGGTTCAACCCCGAAGTGCGTTTTTAATATCTCTCCGGCGCGCTCGACGAAACAGGAATCGGAACTAATCATGACACGGTAATCACCACCAGTTTCAACCGTGCAACCTTCGGCGAGATAGAGTCCGAGCAACCATAATAAATCGCTTGTGACCTCAACTTGACTGCGAACCACCGTCCCGCCGCCGACGATATTCAAATGCAGCATCGCATCCACCGGAATCGTCAACCGATTACTACGCCACAAGACGGAGACAATTGATAACGGCAAGCTGCCGCCCTTGCGAAACTTTCGCCAGTAACATCCGATAGTATTACTTTCATCAAGATTTGCTGTGAATCGCCCGCTTCGCCGCAACTCATCGCATATAATTTGCTTGTTTTCTTCGATTACTTTTACCAACTCCGGCGATACCAGCGCGAAGTTCCACAACTCATCCGCCGTGCATCTGTGCCCTTCCATCAAGTATTTAGCGATGTTGATTTCCGCAACATTACGTTCAATCACCGGCAATCGCGCCGGAATTGCGATGTGGTCGCCCGCGTTTAGCTCTCTGACCGGCACAGCTTCCGGCAACCCGTCCTCATTGCGCCGGAAGACGCTGTGGTCGCCTGTAACTTTTATCGTTCGCCCGTAGCGAGTTTTAATCGCAAACGCATCCTTACCGTGAGATGGGTGCTTAATAAAAGCACTCGCCAGTTTCAACTCAACTTGAAAAGTTTCGGGGTTGAAAGTCGGAACATGTATGCGGCGCGGTACGCCAAGCGGGTTTGGCATTCGCGCGTCAGAAAACTTTTCGACTTCATCAATCAACATTCCATCGTCATCGAACAACACCACCGTTTCATCAGCCAAGACACTATTAAAGATTCTTGCGATGCGCGTATCAACTTTGTTCTGACGGTGATAATCCATCATCAAAGTTTCCGCGACGCGCTTGCCTTCGTCATAGCAGCTGCGAATGCCAAGCGTGTTGACGTTTCCATAATAGCTTTCAGGCTGCGGGTGAACATGCGGGTCGCCATAGACTTCCGAAGTCGAAGCCTGAAGTATTCGCGCCCGCACGCGCTTCGCCAAACCGAGCATGTTAATCATCCCAAGCACGTTGGTCTTAACCGTCTTGACCGGATTGTATTGATAATGCACGGGCGAAGCGGGACACGCGAGATTGTAAATCTGGTCAACTTCGAGCATCACCGGATTGATAACATCGTGACGAATCAATTCAAAGTTCGGGTTCGTCAATAACACTTGAATGTTGCGGCGGCGTCCGGTAAAAAAATTGTCGAGACAGATGACTTCGTGATTCTCTCTCACGAGTCGTTCGCACAAATGTGAGCCGATAAAACCCGCCCCGCCCGTTACAAGTATTCGCATTCGCTTCTCACCCCATTCAATGATTCAACCGACAGTTCAACATCGCTTCTTACTTTATACCATGCCCTCATATCGCCGCTTGAACGTCCGCCGATGTTGATATGGAAGACGATGACGATGATGATGATGACGACATCGCCGCTTCATCGTTCGGGTTCGCTTCCATGTCAGCATCGCGGTGACGACTTCGTTTCCGTCGCCGCGTTTTTTCCTCAACCCGTGCGTCAAGCGTGGCAAGCGCGACGATGACAAAGAACAGCAAGGCGTTCGCGGTCGTCTGTAAAGTAAAATCGAAGAAACTGTGAATCAGCACCGCGACGCATCCGGCGAGCGCGCCCGCCGCGACACCGCGCCGATACGTGTCCGCGACGCGCACGCGCTTTAACCCCGTGCGAAACAGCACCACGAAAAACGCGACCGCGATGATGCCGCCGACAACGCCGGTATCGGCGAGAACTTGCAGATAATCGTTGTGCGCCTGTTCGACGCGAAACAGACCGTTCGCCGTATCGTGGCGCGTATAAGCAAGCGGAAACGCTCCGAGACCCGTGCCGGTGAACGGATGCGCACGTATGCTTTCCACAGTCATCGCCCAAAAATGCGTGCGTCCGTTCGTCGGGTCGTCGCGGTTGACCGTGCCGACGATACGGTCGAGTGCCGCATCGCCGCCGAACACGATGACGCCCGCGATAACCACGACCAACACCGATGCGCCGAGCGCGAACGGTGCGAGTGTCCGCTTGATTTTCAAAGCGCGCCGCTTCGCATTCGTATCATCATTCATCGCTTCGTCGGCGGTTGATGTGCCGTTGATTCTGCTCGTGATGAAAGTCAGGAATCCGATTTCACCGATGACGCTCAACATCGCGCCGCGCGAGCCGGTCATAAGTAGCGCGATGCCCATTAACAGAGCGGCGAAGCCATACAACAAACGCCGTTCACGCTCGACCGCCCCCGTAAAAACCAGACCGAGAGCCGGAGCGAGCGCGAGTTCCATGTAACCCGCGAAGTGATGACTATTGATAAAAGAGCCGAACGGTTTCGCGTTTTGAATTGAACGGAAACCATAAATCGCGTCGGGACTGACGACCGCTTGAATCATGCCTTCGAGTGCCAGCGCGACGCCGAAAATCGTTATCACCAGCACGCTTCGCCGCAGACGGCGCGGGCTATCAATAAACGCGAGCGCGGCGGCAAAGTAAATCAACAACGCGACGACTCTGACAAGTGCCATGCGCGTCGCGTAAGGATTAAGCGAAATCGTCGCCGAAGCCTGCCGCACCATCGCCTCAATCGTGAACGCTTCGCCGTCGTTCGCGTCTCCCCCGAACGGTATAAGCTGCACCAGACCAAATAACAACAACGCGATTATCGGCACTTGTAAAAGGCTGCGGCTGATGATTAACCGCCGCCGAAGCCACGCATCGCCCGCCCACAACACGACGACGCATCCCGCCCCCGCCTGAAAGAGCGCGAGCGACCACGACATATTCGTTCCGAACGCGAGTGCCGAGAAGATAAGCGCGCCGCACAACACGACGAACAAGGCGCGACCCGCCACCGTCGGACGCTCACCCGCTTCCGGCTTCATCTTGTTTCTTCCGTGCTTCATCGTTAATCGTTGTTAGAAGTTACATGGTTGGACGAGTCAGAACCGCCTACGGTAGCGGGCGGTTTGGCGTCGCAAGTCTAACCGCCCGCTACCGCAGGCGGTTCTGACCTTATCCGCGCTTTCTTATCAACCGCGTAATTTCCGACTGTTCAAAAGCCTCACATCAATAGCGCAATTCGCCACATTGAACGTCAAACCTTGAACGCTCTTACCCTCTCACCGCGAGTTCAAAATCATCAAACCACACTCTGCCCAGAAGCGGACACAACGCATCAGGACATGGTGCGCGTCCCAAGCGCACGATGACGGCTTCGGTCGCCGTGCGCGTCGTGAATCTGACTTCGCCGCTCTGCCAATCGCTTGTGCCGTTGGCAATCGCGGCGGACGTTCCCAGAACATTCGGCGGTGCATCGCCCGTCATCAGTTCAACGACTTCAATAACCGGCGTGCTGGCACTTCGCACCTCTTGAGCGCGAAACGCAAAGCGCAAAACATAATTCGTGTTCGGTGCGACGACAACGGTTTGCCGTATGTCATTGAGATTTGCCGCCGCACTCACGACATTGAAAGTCAAACGCAAAGAACGCGCTCCCGCTCTCCGTTGTCCCGCATCAATCACGACTTGCGTTTGCGCGGGCGGGCTTACCTGCCAGCCGAACACGCCCTTACCGCCACCCGCCGCTTCGATTGCCGTTTCAAAGCCACCGTTGGCGATGCGCCCGGCTTGTGCCGTTTCAACCGCTTCACCACCGACCAGCATGGGCGCAAGCGTTCGTTCAACCGCGAGCGCGTCCGCGTAGCGACGCGCATCGAACAGCGTCCGCCGCAATCTCGCACCGCTTTCCTGCACCGTGACATTTTCACGCGCCGCAGGTTCAAGCGACGACCACACCTCGACCGCACGGGTCAGCGAATCGGCATCCCGACGATTGATGAGATACCCGATGAGCGCGCTTTGAATTTCCGGCGACGCGCCGAGTGCTTCCCCGACGCGCTCCGCGTCGCCATCGTAAAAACGCCACGCCAAATTCACGACTTGAGCGCGCAAGCTTTCGTTCTGTTCGGCGGCGCGACGCAGTTCGACAAACGCCGCATCAACGCCCGCCGCGTCCCCGCGCTCCGCTTCCCTTCGCAATAAAAGATTGCCGAGCATCCAGCGCGGGAAAGCATAATTAGGCGCGACCTCAACCGCGCGCCGCAATGCCCGCTCACCGTTCGCCAAATCTCCCGCGCGTTCATAACCACGCCCCAGAGCCGTCCACAAACGATAGTCATTTGGCGAAGCGGCGACCGCTTTCTCATACTCGCTGACGATGCGCGTCCCGTCGCCCGCCTCCGTCTCATTAAACAATGCGGCGGCGAAGTGCGATTGCGAATCTTCGGGTGCGTACTCAAGTCCCGTATCAATCCCCGCGCGGTCGAAGGCTTGGAGCGCAATCGCGTTTCCCAAGTACCACTGTCCCGCCCTCCACGCACAGCCGACCGCGCACGCGACGACCACCACGACAATCAACAAGCGTCGCCACACCGGAGTCAAATCAATCTCAAAGACTTCCGCCATTTATCACCGTGTTCTCATCATGTTTGAAGAACCATCCAACGCTTCATTCACCGTCCACAAAATCAAACTCGATTCGCATTCTTTTCAAAGTCACTTTCGCCGCCTGACAATCACGCGCGATTTCCCGCACGCGCTCGGCACTGATGTGGCGGGCGGCGATGATGATTTCTTCGACCTTCTGTTCCGCGCACAAACCTCGCAACGAACCGTTTCCCTGAAACACGCGCAAGCCGTGCATCACCTTCCCTTTCTTCTGCGGGTCGTCATCCACGAAGCCGACGGGAGCGATAAGCAGATGCGCGTTGTTGCGGACTTCGCGCAACAACAGTTCGCCGCTGTCGCCCGCTCCGTAAATCAACACGCGCCGCCCTCCCTCACCGCGTCCGGCGGGCAACATTTGCCGGAACACGCGAAACGTCATGCGACTACTCGACACAAGTAACAACAGCACGAACGCATCAAAGACGAATACCGTCCGCGAAAGACCTTCAAAGCGAAACGCGAACAGCAACGCGAGGATGCTGCCGACCGAGCCGAGCGCGACCGCTTTCACGAACACCACAAGGTCGCCGACACTCGTATAACGCCAGATGCCCTGATACACGCCCGCGAGTAAGAAAGCCGCCAACTTCACAAACAGAATCACGGGCAACGTCAACACGAACAACCGCCACGCTTCGCCTTCGACCAGCGACCCGAAGAACAACACATAAGCGATGTAATAGGCGAGCGTTATCAACACCACATCAAGCAGCACCTCGAAGATGCGCCGCTTGTATGACAAATCAACGAGGAACGACGCGAGCGGTTGTTCGCGTGCGCGCCGTGCGTCGGCTTCGTCATAAACTTTGACGTTGGCGAGATAGACACCGATAAGCGTCAGGGCGACAGTGAACAGCGCGACCGCCGCCAAACCGAAATCCAATTCGACATCACGCACTACAAACGCGATGCCGCCCGCGAGTCCCGCGAGGGCGTACAACAACCACACCGCGCGGCGTTCACTTAGTCCGAGCGCGACGAGACGATGCGACGTGTGGTCGCGCCCGCCCTGACTCGCGGCGCGCCCCGAAGCTTTACGCAGGATTGTCACAAACGTCGTATCGAAAATCGGAATCACGAGCGTCAACACTGGCACGGCAAGCACCGGCAGAAACGAACGCGACCGCCCGCCCGACGTACTCGCGCTTAACAATGAAGTCGCTGCCAAGAAAAACCCGACGAACAACGAACCGCAGTCACCCATAAAGATTGATGCCGGATTCGAGTTATAAACCAGAAACCCGATGAGTGCGGCGGCGAACACGCCCATCATCGTCGCCTCGACCGTCTGCCCGACGACGAGAAAATGCAAACCCAAAAACGCGGCGGCGATTGCCGCTATCCCCGCTGCCAAGCCGTCCATATTATCGAGCAGGTTAAGCGCGTTCGTGATACCGACGAGCCACAGAATCGTCAGTATCATGTTAAGCGGCAGAATGTCCGTCCACGGCAGAACGAGTCCGAAGTAAATCACAACGCTTGCGCCCATGATTTGCGCGACAAGTTTTTGATACGGCTTGATGTGCAGAAAATCGTCAACCAACCCGACCGCGAACAGAAACGCACTTGCCGTGAGAACGATGATAAGCGGCGGGACAGGAGCTAAAGAGACAGGTAAATTTGTCGCGGCGAGCATCACGCCTAAGACACACACGGGCAGAAAAATTGCAACGCCGCCCATCATCGCCGTCGGCTTGTTGTGCCAGCGGTCACTCTTGGGCTTGGCAACCGCGCCGATGCGCCGCGCTAGAGCGCGCACCATCGGTGTGGTGACGAGTGCGAGTAGAAACGCCAGCCCGATGTAGATTAAATTTGCGTTAGTACCTTGCATTACTTATTACTCTGTAATGTTAGTTCTTAGAGGGTGTTTGGAAATTAGGAAAGGATAGGTTGGGTATGGAAAACTGT
>JANDLT010000109.1 GCA_024330265.1 Pyrinomonadaceae bacterium MAG19_C2-C3
CCTTTGAACCCTTTCTCATTCAATGAGAGATTCAGCAATAAGTAACGCGACGCACAATAAAGATTCTATGCACATAAACACGCTTGGCAAAGAGGGGTGGGAGCTAGTGGGCTTCTTCCCAGATGCTCACGCTATCGGAGACATAAATACTGGATATAAGGATGGAAGGGACGGTTGGGTTCCGCCATCTGAGCGAGTAGCAGTTTTCAAGCGGCAGGTCAAAGTAAGTGAACAAAGCGAGTTCAAACAAACTACCTTTCGCCGATAAATAGCTTATCGCTTCACCAGAACCTAATACCATAGTCGTTGAAAGGTGAAACGCATTTGAAGCGGAGCGTTGGGCATACAACTTCGTATATGGAGGCTGATTGAACCATGCTCTCGGTTTTGTTCGTCTGTACAGGAAATACGTGTAGAAGCGTCATGGCAGAGTATATTGCCCGAAAGCGCATCTTGGGTAATGTGAAATTCGAGTCGGCTGGCTTCAAGCCACAGTCTCCTGCGTATGCTGAAAATGCCATTTTAGCTTTGTCCAATCTTGGTATTGATGCGTCAGGTCACATACCGAGCAGCGTCTATGAGCGAGACTTAAGTTCCTACGATAGGATTATAGCTCTGGATAAATCTGTGGGGCGCGAGCTAAAAGAAGTGGCACCTCATTTCAAGCTTGAAATCTGGAAGATTCGAGACCCTTGGAGTGATAACTTCGAGGAGTATTCAAAGTGTGCTCTAACAGTCATGAGAGAGGTCTTGCGGCTCCGAAACAAGTTAATTGGATAAGCGAGTACATCCAAGAAAATGGTTGAGAATAAGACGGTGAGAAAAGACGACGATTTAATTGAGTGGCAGTTTGCCGTTGATTACGCTGAATTCGCACTGCGAATAAATTTCCTTGCCATTACAACTTTGCTTGAAAAAGCACGCACGTTTAGCGACGAATCTCGCCGAAAAAGCATTTGTCTCAGTGGGTTGCAGTTGTATAGCAGCAGCCTTGAGGATTTCGCTCTTCTACTTCAAGCGTTTAAGGAACCTATAAAGGGAAAGCATATTCATCTCACGCTTGGAATCGAGAAAGGAAGTGAGGGAAGCTCGTTCGTCCCAAGTATATTTAAGCATTACGAATCCGCGCGACAAGTGCTCGACAATTTGGGATTTACTTCGCTCAATTACGAAAAACTGGCAACATATCTTGTTATTACTGAGCAACAATTAGAGGACAGTTTTAAGGATTTCGCAAACACGATTACCCGTATCGGTGAATACCAAAAGACGTTTAATGATTGGAAGAATAGGCTGAAGCATGGGAAAGCAGTGGTGGAAAACGATATTAGCAAACCAAAGCCCGATCACGTTCTTTTCCTAAAATGGATTCCCGTTAAAGAAGATTGGGAACTGCATTTCCATTGGGTAAGTGCTTCGCTCGGTGAATTGGAATCTGCCACCACTAATGTTGCGAAACTGTACGTCCGCTCGGTCGAACTTTTGTGGTATTTCATGTTGCATTACTACCCAGAACGAGAGGACAAATTCCGGGATGTGATGATGAAATGCAGCAAAGAGTGTGTTGAGCAAGTTCGTGATTTAGGCTTGCCTTTAAGAGGGCTTGCTTAATCACAATCGTGGGGAGGTGCTCACATACGGCGTTGCTCATGAGCCATGACGCAAAGCAACGTGCCAGAATTTAAGAATTGCGTTGAAGTAGGATAACGTCCTTTATCCTACTCCATTGTCAATCCGCGTCAGATGGATATGATTAAGGTAGGAAGAAACGAACTTTGTCCTTGCGGTAGTGGCAAGAAGTACAAGAAGTGTTGTGGCTCGCCAGCGCAGTCGGAAAAGCCGCGACCGATTTTCGAGACTAAGTACCCACTGACTGAACCCGTGCGGCTAAATTCGCCGGGCTTGGATGGGTATCGGCAGTCGCTACTTCTACAAATTTATTCTCCTGACCCGAACGACCCGCGACATACAGATCACATCGAGGGCGAACCGGGTAAGTACAGGGTCGTAATTACACTGCATCGTCCCGGCGTCTTACCACGCCCGGAAGGTGATTACGCCGTCGCTGAACATCTACAAGGCGACTCGCATCTCGCTATCGCTAAACCGGCGCACCTACATCCTGCTTTGCCTGAGAATACGCATGTGCGTCTCTTCACGGAGGTGGACGATAAGAACTTCATGTTCATCTGCCACCCGAACGAAAAAGGGTTTTTAGGTAAGATCGAACTTGAATCAGTAGAAGCTGAGAACTTCAGTAACGCAGTGGGAAAAGCATATCGCGGAGCGACGCTCGCGTTGAGCGGAATGTCGTTCAGATACGACGTGCCTCTCGACATATATCAGATAGATGTCATCGAACTGCGTACCGGCAGCGTCAGGATCAGCATGGTCACGCCGTTTCGTGAAACGCCTTTTCTCGGCGACCCGACGCGGATACTTAGCCGAGAGTTCCTTAAATATGCGAGCTACTATCGTATCGAAGTCGTCGCTTCGTTCCTCGTCCGACAGACGATCACATGGAGTACGATCCGGTTCCCGGTAGCCTCGAATACATCAAAGACATGGTGTGCGAGCTACACCACGGCAAAGTCACAATTCCAGCGAACACCCTCGACATGGAAGAGGAAGGCGTCGCAAACGATGCGGACGGGCACCCAACGGTCATTTATGTAGGAATGGAGGTGGATGACCTCGGAGCGGAACGCATCTTGTACACGGGACATTTCACCTTCAAGTCTCCGTCAGAAGCGATATATAGCATCTACTACAAGCGACCGCATCTCGGCTGATTCCATAACGAAGAAATGATTTGGGGGTCGTAGGACACCATGAGCACTGCAACTTTCATCACCTCACGATGCTTGCCTGCACGCACAGGACTAAGTGCAATTCCAACCATTATTTCCAGTGAAGGCAATCACGCCAGTCGTCGCTTCGTCGAGTTCTTCACCGCCAACATCAGGAACCGCAATACGCGCAAGGCATACGCCCGCGCGCTCGCCGACTTCTTTGCTTGGTGCGACGAGCGCGGTATAGGCTTGCATGACATACAGCCGGTCATGGTCGCTGCGTATATTGAACAACACAAGGGGGCGAAGCCGACTGTCAAGCAGCATCTCGCCGCGATCAAGATGCTTTTCGACTACCTCGTCATCGGGCACGTCGTCGCCGTCAACCCAGCGAGTCCCGTGCGCGCTCCGAAGTACGTCGTCAAACGCGGCAAGACGCCGGTGCTCAAACCAGAGCAGGCGCGCGAACTACTCGACTCCATCGACACGAGGACAATTATCGGCTTGCGTGACCGCGCGATCATCGGCGTCATGGTGTATACGTTCGCCCGCGTCGGTGCGGTCGTCAGAATGCATATCGAAGACTACTATGAGAACGGCAGACGCTCATGGTTTCGGCTGCACGAGAAAGGCGGCAAGCGGCACGTGAGATAGGCTAGAAAAAGTGGACGCCATCAACCGAAGGATTTAGCATTCCGATTGGAGGTGTTTACGATGGAGAAGTTACCAAAACAAGTTTATACGAGCGAGTTCCGCGAGCAGGCGGTTGCCATGATCGAGCGCGACAAGTTGAGCGTCGCCGAAGCCTCGCGCAGGCTGTCACTGTCACAGAAAACGTTGGCGAATTGGGTCAGGCAGGCGCGTAGCGACAAACTGCCGAGAGCAGGCGACGGCAATGGCATTGCAGCGCGCCGCACCGTGACGGACGCCGAAGCCGAGAACTCGCGCTTGCGCCGCGAGAACGCAGAATTGCGGATGGAGCGCGACATCTTAAAAAAGTCGGCGGCGTATTTTGCCAGCGAGTCGTGGCGAGGTGCGCGATAATCAAAGAGTTGCGACGCCAGTACCCAGTGCGCGTGTTATGTCGCGTGCTGAGGGTCTCTCGAAGCGGCTACCATGCGTGGGTGACCAGACATGCCTCACAGCGCACGAAAGCCAAAGAGCGGTTGAAGATTGCCGTGCAGGCGGCGCATCACCGAACACGCGGCACTTACGGCGCAGTGCGTTTGCAAAAGGAATTAGCGAGCGACGGCTTCGCGGCGAGTCTCGGCACAGTCAAGCGTGTGCGGCGTGAACTCGGCTTAGTTTGCGTCCAACAAAAGCGGCGGTTTCGCGTGGCGACGACCGACTCACGGCACACCTTGCCAGTCGCCCCTAACTTGCTCGCACAAGCCTTCAGCGTCGAGTGCCCGGATGAGGTCTGGACAGCGGACATCACGTATGTGCCGACACAGGAAGGATGGTTGTATGTCGCCGCGATCAAAGATTTGTTTGCCGGTGAGATCGTCGGGCGCAGCTTCGGTGAGCGAATGACGACTGACCTTGTGGTGCGCGCATTGGAACAAGCGGTCACGACCCGGCGACCGTCTCGCGGTCTAATTCATCATTCGGATCGCGGCTCGCAGTATTGCAGCTACCAGTATCAAGGGTTGCTGCGAAGCTATGGGCTGCGAGTTTCGATGAGCCGCAAGGGAAACTGTTATGACAACGCGCCGGTCGAGAGCTTTTGGGGCACGCTCAAGACGGAACTCGTGCATCATCGTCGCTACCAGACGCGCTTGGAAGCGGCACGCGAAATCAGTGAATACATCGACGTGTTCTACAACCGGCAGCGGCGACAAGCGCGGCTTGGCTATCTGTCACCGGCAACTTTCACACAACAGTTCAGGCAGCAACAACGAGCCGCGTGAACTACACTCTTGGCGTCCACTTTTGACGACCTACCTCACGAGGTCAAAGGGCAACCGTCGGGCGGCGCGCAGAAGACGTATGCGTCGGGCTTCGACTACACGGCGCACGGTGGAGTGCGTGCGATGGGGATGGGCAACGGCTTATGGGAGTCGGCTGCCTTCAACTCACGCTTGCAGATGACGCAAGCGGGTCTAGGAACGTCGGCTACGGATACGAGCAAGTGGAAACTCACCAACGACTACGGAACGACGACCAACAACGGCAATGTGGCGAGTCAGACCCTTATCGCACCCGGACTCTCTTTGACCGAGACTTACACGTATGACCCGTTGAACCGCTTGACTCATGCCAGCGAGACGAACGCGGGCAATGTGCAGCAGTGGCAGCAGGGGTTCGAGTATGACCGCTACGGCAATCGGCAGATCAACTTGGCGACGACGAGTGCCGAGATGATCGGCGAGAATCCGACCGTGTGGACGGCAAGCGCTCCGTCAACCACCAACCGGATAACGGGCGGCAACTACGATTACGACGCGGCGGGTAATATGACGAAGGATAAGCTCGGTACGACGACCATTTCTTACGACGCGGAGAATCGTCAAACAGGATATGGTCAAGCCGGGTACGCCTACGACGGTGACGGCAAGCGCATCAAGAAGACGTGGGACGGCACAACCACAATCTTCGTCTATGACGCGCTTGGAAAGTTAGTCGCCGAGTACACGAACGCGGCTGTACAAGCACAAGGTGGAACGTCGTACCTGACGCAAGACCACTTGGGCAGCACGCGGGTGGTGACAGATGGAAGTGGGCAGGTAAAGAGCAGACTTGACTATGCACCCTTTGGGGAGAAACTCGCAGCAGGGACGGGCGGGAGGGATGCGGCGCAAGGATATGTTAACGAATCGGTAAAACAAAAGTTCACTGGTTATGAACGAGACAGTGAAACGGGACTCGACTTTGCTCAAGCGCGCTACTACTCAAACCCGCAAGGGCGGTTTTTGAGTGTTGACCCGGAGAGCGCGGGCGCATACGAGGACGACCCGCAGAGCTGGAACGCTTACGCCTACGCCCGCAATAACCCGCTGCTCTACACCGACCCGGACGGCGAGGAGTATGTGATCTGCACGCCGGACGGCAAAGAATGTCAAAAAGGCATCAGCGATGTGAACTTCCGTAAGGCGCGGAAGATAGGCGGCGACTTCAACTTCGGCGGCAACGGCGACTTCTACGAGGGCGGGAACATCACAGACCGTGACGGAAACGTGGTGGCAGTCTTCCAGCAGGTCAGCATTGATGACCGAGTGAAAGAGTTCAGCTACCAAATGCGCGAGCGCACCAAAGGTCACGGAGCGAAGGTGCGTGGGTTCTTAGAGTTCTCCGCTGACATGGCGACTGGTGGATGGAGAACGGTAGGTAAAGGAGTCACAAAAGGGATTGCACGTTTCATCAGAAATAAAAGCACTTTTTCTATTGCTGGGAGGCGTCGTCTCGCAAAGCGGCTAGGTGACATACCAAAGAGAAATCGACCAATAGCTGAGGGACGCACAAGCGGTTCAGACGGCGGCAGATGGTGGGAGTACAGAGATAGGAATGGCAACACGAAAATCGTCGTGGAGCACCCGGACGGGTCGGTTCACGTCGGAACGCCTAAGCCACAATCAAATCACCGCGCAGGCGAACCGCCTAGATACTTCCCAGTGCCAGGGAGTGGGCATGTGGGCGATGACCAGTAATCTTGAATGTGCAAGGCAATGAATGACGAAAGAGCAGCCAAGATCGAGAGTAAGCGAAAAGCTCTCGACATAGCTCGCAAGCGGAGTCAGGGAGCGGAGATGCTCGCGGGCTGGATAGCCGCACTTGAGGAGGCTTGTGGCGGTGCGGTTGTACCTGAAAACTTCTTGTCTCTTGAGGACACTCAGGAGTTGAAGAGTAAGTTCTTCGACAAGGTGAAGAACAAGACGGCTTACTTTTACCGTTACTGGTCGCCGCAGGAACTTGGCGAAGTTGAGATGCTGCTAAGAGTCCTCAGCTTCGACGTTGACGGGATGCAGGTGGTCTTGTTCAGCGAGGTCGATCAGTACACAGGAGCTGTCATCTTGCCCGCGAGCCGGGTCTTAGCGAACGCTCGGAAGGTGTGGGGAGTTGCAAAAGGAGACTTAGCCCTGACGACCTCAGACCTTCAGCATGGTCTGTGCTTGGAGCACAACTTCTACAACGAATCCGGTGACTACTCTAAAGAAGGCTTCTACGAGATAACAGCTTGGGGAGCTTTAGTGCCAGGAACTGCTTGATCTTCCACCTGCCCGCCTTCGCACGCCCGAAGAACCAAGTTCGGAGAGTCGGCAGCGATAATGCGGATTATGTTGGAGAGCGCAGGCAGCCGGAGCGGTGGCGGCGTTTTTCAGCCGCCACGACAACATAATCCCGCATTATCGTCCGCCACACTTTTATTACCTTCTCCCCCCTTGCGCCTTCGCTTCGTTCGCGCGCTCGTTCCTCGCACTGCTCTCTTCGCTACACGCCCCCGCTGGGGGGCTGGCGCGGAAAGGTTCGCCTTCGTTCCTTGTGTTGTTCCTTCCAAGAATCTTCTCATCTACACTTCTAAAATCTTCTTTCTTAATAGTTTGCTTTAGCCGCTACAATAGCCGCCGAGCGCACGGCTAAAGAGAAGTCACCGCTAAAGTGAAAAGTCGTAGGCGTAGGCTCTTTGAATGTTAAATGGAAACTCGCGTCAGGCTTCGCGTGTCGTTGATGAGCAATGCAGCAGGGCGAGCGATGAGTTAAGTTCAAACAAGCGTCAGCGTTAGCCGTATGCTTGCGACGAACAAGCGGCAGCAAAAACAGTTGCCCGCTACTACTCGTCAGCGCAAGGTAGGTTCACCAGTCCCGATAAGCCATTAGTGGATCAGCACCCATTTAGACCGCAGAGTTGGAATTTGTACTCGTATGTGCGTAATAACCCGCGAGTTAGTATCGAAAGTTGTGGAAATAAGATGAGGCTCTAAAATAGAGATAGCGT
>JANDLT010000110.1 GCA_024330265.1 Pyrinomonadaceae bacterium MAG19_C2-C3
GCGGCAAGTTCTTACAGTACGCATATACAAATCGTGATATGAAAGGTATCTTTCGGCAACCGTTCTGCGAAGTTTAGATTCTGGAGTTCGAGTAAATGGCGAAAGCACAGACCGCGTTAAGTCCGCATAACGCTTCACAAAACAATAAGTCGATTGTCAACCGCATTCCGGCATCGGCTTCCGATACGATTGAGTGGTGGGTCGCGGCTTATTTTGAGGTCGAGGTCACGACTGCCGCTTCGTCGCGCAAAGTGCAAAGGCGTGACTTGGAGTTGTTCGTGCGCTTTGCGGCGGAGGTTGAAGGCGTGGCGGAACGGGCATTGTGGTCGCCGCGCTTGACACGGGCGTTTCAGAACTATCTGCGCTCATCGGCGATTGATGACGCGGGGCGCAAGCGCGGCGACCGGACGGTGAGCAGGATACTCGCTCACGTCAAGACTTTTGCCCGGTGGGTGCATCGCGTGCGTCCATTTCCGTTGGGCGACCCGGTGGAGAAAATCAAATTACCGAGAGTCGGTAACGGCTTGGAAGTCGAACGCGCTCTGACCGAAGCGGAGCGCAGACGGTTACTTGATGCAGGTGATTTGTTGTTAAGCACGGGCGGGCGGTCGCGTGACCGCCTGCGCTATAAGAATACGGATGAGCGACCTATCAGGCGCGGGTATCGCGCCGCTCGTAACCGGGCGATAATCTATGCGTTGATTGAAACGGGGATGCGACGGGCGGCGATTGTTAATTTAGATTTAGCGGATGTTGATTTCAAACGGCGGGCGATAAACGTCAGGGAGAAAGGCGGAGCGTGCCACTCATACCACATCAGCCGCGACGGATTGAGTGCGATTCGTGATTACATCGAGCGTGAGCAGGCGGACGACAACGCGAAGTGGAACTCGCCCGCGCTATTTCTCTCGCCTGCGACAAACGCGCACGGGGACGGGCGGCTCGCGGTGCGCGTCGTCAATGAAGTGTGGAACGAGGTGTGTCGTATCGCGTGTGTCGAAGGTAAATCGCCACACGCCGCGCGCCACGCGATGGGCAGATTCATCATGGACAAAACGGGCAACGTCGCGGCGGTGCAAAGGCAGCTTGGACATAAGAATGCTGCTTACTCTTTGCAGTACGCGCGCATCACCGCAGACGAATTATGCAACGCTCTTGACGAGCGGTAGGCGGCGGTTGATAGTTTTACCATAGCCACAGCAAGTGATATTAAAGCGAGTAACAATTTGAATTTCGATGCTGTTAAGTATCGAATTATAAAGGGGCAAGGGAAATCGAATGGCGCACATAAACGAAACACAAAACTATCGTCGTATTTTGTGCGAAGTTATCGAACGACACGCACAACTCGCCGCCAGCACGCCGCAACCCGAATCAATTCCCGTTTGCGACACCGCGCGTGACAATTACTTACTGGTGGATGTTGGTTGGGAGACAAACGAAAGAGCGCATTACATAGTGCTTCACTTGCGCTTACGCGACGGCAAAGTTTGGATTGAGAAAGACGGCGTGGAGTATGGTATCGCCCATGATTTACTTGCCGCCGGAATCCCCGCCGAAGACATCATGCTGGCATCGCACGACACGCAACCTATGTCGCTAACGGAACTCGCGGCGGCTTAGCGAAGACACGTTTCGATTAAATCAAATCCTTGAGAGAAGAACGCAAAGATGTCTTTACCGCGAAAGAAGATTGAGCGACTTTTTACCGTTGACGAGTATCTCGCATTCGAGCGCACGTCGGAAGAACGCCACGAATACTTGGACGGAGCGATTTACCAGATGGCGGGCGAAAGCCTCGCGCACGGACGCATCTGCACCAACTTGGTGCGAGTCATCGGCAATCAACTTTTGGGGAAGCAGTGCGATGTTTTCTCCAAAGACATGAAAGTTAAAAGCAGCGAACTGCCGCGCCCGCGTCGTGCGACCAAAGGCTTGTTTTCATATCCCGACATCGTTGTTGTATGCGACACGCCGCAATTTCACGACCAGTACACGGACATTCTGCTCAACCCGACGGCGATTATCGAAGTCCTGTCGGATTCAACCGGAGAGTTCGACAGAGGCGAAAAGTTTCGCCGCTACCGCACGCATCTATCGTTACTTACCGATTACGTTCTGGTCGCACAGCACGAACCACTTGTCGAACATTTCACACGCAAAAGCGATGCGCGGTGGGAACTCGTAAGTTATGAGAGCGTCGCCGCAACATTGCATTTAGCAACGCTTAATCTCTTCGTCGAACTCGCCGATATGTACGCCCGCGTAGAGTTTCCGCCGGAGTTTAATGATGCGCCCGCCGTCGTTGAATAACTTGTGCCGCGACTGTTTTCATCGCTTAGCTTTGCGTTAGGCGGTAACCAGTCTGTTCGTAAAATTCATTCGCCATGTTAGTCCAGCGTTCATCCGTAGTGAGCGGGGCGCGGGCGAGGCGCACGCTGATTTCGCTTTGGGCTTTATGCACGCTCGGAGTTTTAAGCAGATGCCACTCGGATGGAATCATCCGGGCGGCAAGTTCGCTTAACGCGATTTGGTTCGGTTCGGGCTTGATGCGAATCTCTCTACCGATGCGTCGTGCGAGTTCGGCGATTAAAGCCGCCTGTCGCAAACCCGTTTGCGGCGAGATAAACGCGAGTTCGATGTATGTGTTCACGCCTTCGGTTTTGAGGCTTTTGCGCGAAGGTCGCCACGTCTCCGGTTGCTGTTGGAAGGCTTCATCAATCGTTTTGTAAGTCAGGTTTATTTCAAGCGGGACGGCGACGGATAATTGAGATTCATCAACAAACTTTGCCGGAGTCTCGCTTGATGAATCGCCTTCCAACCTGACTTCATCCGGGGCGAGGACGCGCAAGGTGAAGCCCGTCGTTTCGCTGAACTTGCGCGCGGCTTCGTCGCATGTCGCGCGGTGGATTGAAGCGACCGCTTTGATTATTACTTCGCTCGTATCAAGTCTTATCGCCGGAGTTTGCAACAGTGCGCGTATCGCTTCCGGGAAAACTTCCGTCGCCGCTTCCGCGAGTTTTATTTGGTGTGGTTGCTCGTTGACGCTGTACGTCCAGCCCGTGCCTGCTAACAGTTTCTTCAGCGTCTCGCGGAAGCGTTCGCGGGCGATAATCGGAAAGCTAAACCACAAACGCACTTCGTGATTCGCCAAATCGTAGCCTTTGCGATACAAGCCCGCGTCTTTCGGCAAAGCGGTTTCAATGCGGTGCAGCAGTTCGTTCGGTTCGGCGTAAAACATCGCCGGTGTCGCGTCCGGTTCTCCCGCGTCGGGGCGCGGCAGACGATAGAGATGCGGGCGCGACGGATGCGGGCGAAAGGCTTTCGTTCCGTCAAGTGCGCGCACGATTTCCTCATACTGCGCTTCCGTCCAAGAGCCTTGCCCGAACCACGCATCAAGCAAATCAATTTCGCTAAATGCGCGTCGTTCTTCGCCCTGCCGCCGCAGTTCACCGGCGAGTTTGTGCAAGCCTTCGTCGGTTAAATCTTCGCCGCCGCCGAAACCTATATGCACGCGCTGTTGCGGATAGAGCGCGCGGCGCGTCGCACCGAAATGCAGCGTTTCGCCGGTGCGCGGCAGATGCACGACGCGGTTGCGACGGGAGTTTCTGTTTATCAGTTCGGCGAGGGCGGGACGGGCGCGACCTTCGCCGTGAACGAGAACGACGTGGCGCGGGTCTAGGGCTTCGATAACCGAGATGATTTCGTTCGCGTCGCCGTGCGCGGAAAGCGAATACTTCGAGGCTTGAGCTTTGACTTCATGCGTGCGTCCGCCGATGTCGAGATGTCCGACTTTGCCTTCGGCTAAATCAAGCAGGCGTCTGCCCGGTGATTCTTCGTCTTGATAGCCGGTGAGAGCAATCGCGTTGCGTTCATCGGCGATTAACTTTTCGGCATAGTAAGCACTCGCTCCGCCCGTCAACATCCCGGAACTGGCGACTATCACACACGGCTCGCCGCTTAAAACTTTATCGCGTTCGTTTGGATTTGAAACCGCTCTGATTTCATCAACCGCCCCGAAGAACGGGTCGCCGTGTCGCTCGATTAAGCGACGCGCGAACGCCGTCTGATGCGCCGGATGAGATTTATAAACCGCGCACACTTTACGCACCATGCCGTCAACATAGACCGGAAACGGGCGCAGACTTTTGCGGCGAAACTCGCGCACCAGTATCAACAAAACCTCTTGCGCTCTGCCGACGGCAAACGCCGGAATCAACAACTTGCCGCCGCGCTCAATCACGCCCGCGATGAGTTCGAGCAGACGGCGTTCTTCGCTTGAGCGCGCGGTATGCAAACCGTCGCCGTAAGTTGATTCGATAACCAACACATCGGGGCGACCTTTCCCGCCGCCGTTGCGCGGCAGCAAAATACCGGGAACGGTTAGCTGGTCAGTTACCGACACGTCGCCCGAAAAAACGACGCGCACGCTGCGACTCGCTTCGACACCTTCAAGCGAGATTGAGCCTGCGCCGAGTATGTGACCCGAAGGCGTCCACGTTGCGACTAACCCCGTGCGCCCGATGCTTTGCGGCGCGCCGAACGGCACGGGGATAAGGTTTTCAACAAGCGAATCAACCGCACCCGCCGCGAACATCGGCAACTCGCCTTCCTGCTCGCGCCGCTTTTGCTGGATGTTAAGCGCGTCACGCAACAGAATTTCCGCGATGCTCCGCGTTGCTGCCGTACAGTAAATCGGCACGCCCGGAAAATGAGAGTGCAGAATCGGCAACGCTCCCGTGTGGTCTGTATGCGCGTGCGTCAGCAGCACGGCGTCCAAGTGCGTCAGGTGCGACGAGTTGCGTATCGCGGCGAGTTCCGGCAAACGGTCTTCGCCCGACATTCGTATCCCGCAATCAATCAACACCCGCCCCTGCCCGATTTCGACAATCGCGCAACTCGCCCCGATTTCGTTAGCTCCGCCGAGAAAAGTAATGTTCATTCGCTAATCTAAGAGGGTGTTTGGAAATTGAGTCGCGGCTTTAGCTCCGTCAGGAGCGTGATGTTTATAGCCTTCATTGCGTCTCGCTCCGGCGGAGCGATATGTGCTTCGTCAGTGATATATCGCTCCTCACGGAGCGAGAGGCGGAAAACCAACCGCCAAGCTATAAACATTCCGCCTCTCTGAGGCTAATTCCCAAACACCCTCTAAATAACACACCTTCGATTTTGTGCAATCAGTTTGCTTTAAGCGTTGATTGTACCGCAGTACCGCTTGCTAAAGGCACGAGAGCATTTCAATCCGCTTGTTGAACGAACTGTTCCTTTAACCTAACAGCTAGGTTGTTTCCGTATCCAACCGACATCGGAACGGTTTAATCATTTAGTTGGCGCGCAAATGGCGCACTTGTGGCGCGCAAATGGCGCGGAAACTATATAATTCGTTTCCGCGCCAAAACGATTTTATGCGAGGTGTTTAAGTTGATGGCTGTCAACAAAAAAACAAGAGTAATGCCGAAGTTACCGGCAAGCGAAATTAACGAGCGTGTGATGACGGTGCTTGGCGAACAAGCGGAAGCGGCGGGTATCAACTTGCTGCTTCGCTTACTAAACGGCGGTGTCAGTCGCCGCACGCTGCAACGTCGCCTGTCATCGCTGGTTGCCGCCGGAAGGCTGTTGACAGTCGGCGAAGGGCGGGCGGTGCGCTACCGCTTGCTGTCTCCCAACCTCGAAAATAAACACACCCGCGAAAGCGAGAAAATCAGAGAAGACGAAACGAACGAGTTTGAGATTCCGCTTTCGACTTCCGCCGCGCAAGTTCGAGCAAGCGTCCGCCAACCTCTCGGCTTGCGCGTTCCCGCAGGCTACCGGGGCAAGTTTCTTGATGCGTATCGTCCCAACAAAACACCTTATCTCACGCCGGAGATAATCAAGCACTTACATCGCATCGGGCGCACTACCATTGCGGAACGTCCCGCCGGAACTTACGCGCGGCACATCCTAAATCGCTTGCTAATTGATTTGTCGTGGGCTTCGTCGCGGCTCGAAGGTAACACTTACTCATTGCTTGAAACCAAACGCCTGATTGAATCGGGCGAAGCGGCGCACGGCAGAGCGGCGACAGAAACACAAATGATTCTCAATCACAAAGCCGCGATTGAGTTTCTGGTTGATGCGGTCAGCAATGTATCAGAAACACATCAGACCTCGGCTTTCGACGCACGCACGGTTCGCAATCTTCACGCTTTACTGTCCGACAACTTGCTGCCCGATTCAGCTGCGAGCGGAAGATTGCGCCGCATCGGAGTCGGTATCCACGGCTCTGTGTATCAACCTCTGGAGATGCCGCAACTTATCGAAGAACGGTTTGAGCAAATCGTCGAGACGGCGGCAGCTATCCGCGAACCGTTCGAGCAATCGTTTTTCTCAATGGTGCATCTGCCATATTTGCAACCGTTCGAGGATGTCAACAAGCGCGTCTCGCGTCTCGCCGCCAATATCCCTTTATTTGAGCAAAACCTGTGTCCGCTCTCATTCATAGACGTGCCGGAACGGACATACATCGAAGGCTTGCTCGGCGTGTATGAACTCAACCGCATAGAACTGTTAAGGGATGTTTTTGTATGGGCGTATGAACGTTCTTGTCAACGCTACGTCGCGGTGCGTCAATCACTTGGAGAACCGGATGCCTTCCGGTTGCGTTTTCGTGAACAACTGATTGCCGTTGTCAGCGACATCGTGCGGCGTGCGGCTGCACCAACACCACAGGAAGTCGCGCGCACGACGACCGCCGAAACCGTACCGCCCGAACACCTTGACCATTTTGTCAGACTCGCGGTTGACGAACTCCACAAACTACATGAGGGCAACTTCGCCCGTTTTCGTCTGCGCCCATCCGAGTACGAAGCATGGCGCAAAACTCACGACGCATAATCAAAACACCGACAGTAAGTAACGCGAGGTAATTCATTCTTCCCCACCTCAACCCGCGCCATTCGCTCAATGAACGGGCAAACCCAGCCGAACTTGAAGGCGCATTCAGAGCGCAGTGTTTCAATCCGCGCCTCGCTTATTAGGCGAGGCGAACACGGTAGCGGTGGACGGTGTGTTTGAAACCGTAAGTTTCAATCCGCGCCTCGCTTATTAGGCGAGGCGAACCATCAACAGTGCGAACGTCATCAATAGGTGTTTGTTTCAATCCGCGCCTCGCTTATTAGGCGAGGCGAACCAAGTTCGGTGTTTTGCTTCTCTAAATCTTCAAACTTGTTTCAATCCGCGCCTCGCTTATTAGGCGAGGCGAACCACGCGCCGCGACTCCGGCAAGTGTTGGCATCTCCGTTTCAATCCGCGCCTCGCTTATTAGGCGAGGCGAACGTCTTACGTCGTTATCGCCCGCGCCAGCGTGATTGTTTCAATCCGCGCCTCGCTTATTAGGCGAGGCGAACCATCCGGTATGAAAGAATTTCGGGTCGTGTCTCACAATTTATGCTGCCAAGCATTCGAGTGGTTGACGTAGAGTTT
>JANDLT010000012.1 GCA_024330265.1 Pyrinomonadaceae bacterium MAG19_C2-C3
TCAAACGGAACCTGTCTATTTGCCCTCACGGGAAAGCCGTCTGAAGACGGCTGAGAGGTACGAAAGTTTAGGGACGTTAGTTTTAGTTGAACCAGATGAGCAGTAAGGCGCGGTGTTGATGAACGAGAGCGAGGAACATATCGGCGGGAGCGGCGCGCTCTAAAGCGACGAGTCCGGTCGCGCCGTGAACAAGCATTAAGGCGGCATATAACGCGAGGGCAAGCGAGACGCCGAAGCGCGCGAGGCGCAGGTGTGACCAACGATAGAAGATGAATGCGACGCTCGCACCAATAGCCAACTTGCCGAACAGGAACGTCGCGTCGCCGTGTTCGAGAAGATACGCCATCAAAGCGTTGCCTTCGGTGGCGACGCCCGCGCGTATCCAGAGAAGGGTGAGTTGCGCGTCAAGCCAGTTGAGTGAAAACAGTGCCAGACTCTTTTGCATTCCGCTCATCGAAGTGTGCCACCTTTACGTTGGAAGATGAGTTGCCAAACCTTATACGGAAATCTTGCTTTGGTAAGTGACAAGCCCTAACCACTTTGTGAGGAGGGTTAAGGCTTTTTGGTCACTACACTCTTCGTCAACAGAAAGGGACTGGCAGGAGGAAGGAGCAAGACCCGCTCGGTTGTGTGTAATGTGACAGAAAGTGTCAATCGGCGGCGGCTTCCAAAAAGAGAGGTTAGATGTTGGGTGTTAGATGTTAGTGAAGAAGTGAACTACTTTTACTGACATCCAACATCTAACTTCTTTCTCCAGTTTGCGTGATGCGGAGTTTCGGTGCTTCCTGTGTGACGCGCGTTCCCGGTGCGACGGAGTGTGTGAGCCAGACGTTGCCGCCGATGACGGAGTTGCGACCGATGACCGTATCGCCGCCCAAGATGGTCGCTCCGGCGTAAATCACGACACCATCTTCAATCGTCGGATGGCGTTTCGTGGTGCGGACGAGTTCGCCTTTTTCGTTGAGAGGAAACGAGAACGCGCCGAGCGTCACGCCCTGATAAATCTTGACGTTCGCGCCGATGACGGCAGTTCCGCCGATGACGACGCCCGTGCCGTGATCAATGAAGAAGCGTTCGCCGATAATCGTGCCGGGATGAATGTCAATGCCCGTGCGATGGTGCGCGTGTTCGGTCATGATGCGCGGGATAAGCGGGACGCGCAGGTTATGAAGCTCGTGCGCGAGACGATAAACCGTGACGGCGTAAATGCCGGGATAGGAAAAGATGATTTCGTCAAGACACCCCGCCGCCGGGTCGCCGTCGTAAGCGGCTTTCACGTCTAAGGCGAGCGTGTGGCGAAGGTCGGGCAGGCGCGTCAGGATTTCGGCGGCGACTTCGGAAGCGTCCTTGTCGGTCACGTCGCAATGCGCGTGTATATCTTGCCCGTGATTTATCGCGCGGCGAATCTGTTCGGTCAGAGATTCATGCAGAGCCGCCATCATGCTTTCGGTGTGAAGCAAAAGAGCTTGCGCGCTCAAGCCCTGCGCTCCGACATAGCCGGGAAACAAGAGTTCATGAGCGCGCGTCAAGATGCGTATAACCCCATCGTGCGACGGCAAAGGTTGGCGGTCGAGATGGTGAATCTTAATTGCTTCTTCGGTGTACGATTCGATTAACCGATTCGTCGCCCGTCGCACACGTTCATGCGTCATCGTCTTTCGCCTCAACTTAGCGTTTAGCGTTCAAAGTTCTACGTTCAAAATTCAAAGTTAAACGCCAACGATTTGCTTTTGATATTAAAAAAACTAAAAGGTCACTTCACCAAAGACGGCAACGATTCTCTAAGCATTGTGCGGAACTCGCGGAAGTCCGTGCGAAGATTCAGCACGTCCGCCCGCGTCTGACTTACCGTTGCCTCAATGCGGTCAACGCGGTCATCGAACTTCTGCTCGATGCGGTCAATGCGGTCATCAAACTTTTGCTCGATGTGCGTCAAGCGGTCATCGAACTTTTGCTCGATGTGCGTCAAGCGGTCGTTGACCTCCGTGCGAAACGCTCGAAACTCACGCACTAAAGTTTCAAGCATCGGTTGCGTGACTTTACTTTCCGACTCAAATCTCTTGGTTGGGTCTTCGCTCATCTTTCTCCACCTTTATTGTTTAGTTCTTCGTCGTTTATTTTCTTCTTCGGGCGGTTCACTCAACCGTGACGTTGCGTTGCGCCGCTATCCCTCGCGCTTTCATCACGATGTCGTCGTCAATCGGTTCTTCGCCGTTTATAAGATGTGCGATTTCTTCAACCGGACGACCGAGCGCGACGGCGAGTTTTTCATCGCTGCCGTCAAAGCCCGCGTCACGCAATTTTCGCAAGACCGCTTGCGCTGCCTGTTGGTCTGTTCCCACGCTGTCAACCGCATCGGGGTTTTCTGCCGCGTTCGTCGCGGGCATCGTGTTTTCGTCTTCAGCCATTACTATCATCTCCTTCTCGTGTTTCCCTATTTATGTGATTACGAAATTGAGCCGTCGTTTCCTTCAGGCATTGACTCAATGAACCGATGAAACAATGACTCAATAATTTTATTGCCCCGATTCGCTCACCGTCACCTCATAATCGAGGTCTTGAATCTTCTTGATGAGCGTCGTGTCTTGGACGATTGTTTCGTCGTAATCAACAATCGCTTGTTTATCGGCATAAGAAACGTCGGCGCGGTTGACGCCCGCCGTCTCCGCCAGCGTCTCTTGAATGTCGAGGGCGCACGATTCGCAGTGCATCCCGCTCAAATTGAATTTAGTCTTCACTTTATAGTTAATCCTCCCTGTGATTTGCCGTTTCGCGTTAATGAATGGCGGTATTATACACAGCGCGTAAATGGAAGGAACACGCCGCACGCTTTTCGATGATTCAAGCCGCACAAACCATTAAACAAATTCTCGCGGCGGCGGCGGGCGAACTTCAACGCGCCGGAATAAGCGAAGCCCGCCGTGATGCGTCCCTGTTGCTCGGCTTCGCGCTTGATTGCGACCGCGCATATCTGTTGACGCACGCCGAAGAAGCTTTGCCGTTTGACACACTCACACGATTTCAAACTTTCATCCGCCGCCGCGCCCGCCACGAACCACTTCAATACATCACGGGACGGCAAGCTTTTTACAACCTCGATTTTGAAGTCACGCCCGCCGTTCTGATTCCACGACCCGAAACCGAAATCCTCATTGAAGCGGCGTTGAAATTGACCGATACACAAACGGATGGCGCACCTTTCATCTGTGACGTGGGAACGGGTTCGGGCTGCATCATCATCTCGTTGTTGTACGAACTCAAACACGCGCGCGGCACCGCCCTTGATATTTCAATTGATGCCCTCGCCGTTGCCCGGCGCAACGCAGTGCGCGCGGCGGTTGATAACCGTCTCGCGTTCATCGCGTCCGATGTGTTCGCGGCTCTAGATAACGAACGCACAAAGTTTTCGATGATTGTTTCAAATCCGCCGTACATCGCGGCAGATGAAATCGAAACACTCATGGCGGAAGTGCGCGACTACGAACCGCGTCACGCTTTGACACCGCGCCACGATGCGAACCGCGACGGGCTTGGAGTGATTAGCCGTTTGTTAAATGACGCCCCGCAATTTCTTCGCGTGAACGGTACGCTGTTGTTTGAAATCGGTTTCGGGCAGCAAGCCGCGATTGAAAATTTGATTGACCGTCGCGTGTGGACGACGCATGAAGTAGTGAAAGATTTGCAGGGCATCGCACGCACGTTTGTTTTACACCTTACATGAAACCGCGCGTAAAACTCCCAAATGCACTTGTTGGGCGCGCACGCGGAGCGCGTGATAAAATGCCGCGTTTTTCAAACGTCTTCAACTTTTTACCGTATCGCGTCAGGCTTCAATGTGTCGCAAGATACGCGCGATACAGCCACCGGGACGAAAGGAAATTTACATAAAACATGGATCGCTTTCGCATCACAGGCGGGCAAACACTCGCGGGTACGATTCGCATCAGCGGCGCGAAAAATTCGGCGTTGCCCTGTATGGCAGCCGGTATTTTGTCGAGTGAAACCGTGACGCTTCACAATGTTCCTTACGTCCGCGATTGTCTGACGATGAGGCGACTATTGGAAGATTTAGGGGCGACCGTTCTAACGCCCGAACTCCACACGCATAAAATCACTGCCGCCAACATCGAAGTTTATGAAGCACCTTACGATTTGGTGAAAACGATGCGCGCTTCCGTTCTCGCTTTGGGTCCACTCGTCGCGCGCTTCGGTAAAGCGAAAGTCTCTTTGCCCGGTGGCTGCGCCATCGGCACGCGCCCCGTGGATTTGCACCTTCGCGGACTCGAACGCTTGGGCGCGCACGTCACACTCGAAGCCGGATACGTCATCGCCCGCGCTCCCGAATCACCTGACGGCGCGCGTCCACGTTTGCGTGGCGGGACGGTGGACTTCGAGAAAATCACCGTCACGGGAACGGAAAACTTGATGATGGCGGCAAGCCTCGCACGCGGGCAAACCATCTTGAACAACGCCGCGTGTGAGCCGGAAGTCGAAGACCTCGCCGCGCTGCTTAATCGAATGGGGGCGCGCATACGCGGGGCGGGTACGCCGCAAATTACGATTGACGGCGTGGAGAGTTTGGGCGCGGCGGAACACACCATTATTCCCGACCGGATAGAGACCGGCACGTTCATCATCGCCGCCGCGATTACGGGCGGCGACCTCGAAATCAAAGACTGTATCCCCGCGCACTCCGCCGCCCTCATCGAACGCTTGCGGTGTGCCGGAGTGGACATCGAAGAAGTCAATCCAAGCACGCTTCGCGTCCGTTGCGACCTTGCGAATTTGAAAGCGTGTGATGTCACAACGAAGGAACATCCCGGCTTTCCGACCGACATGCAGGCACAGTTTATGGCACTGATGACGCAGGCGCACGGCACATCGAACATCACCGAAACGATTTTCGAGAACCGCTTTATGCAAGTCGCGGAGATGATGCGTATGGGCGCGAACATCACGACACACGGCAATACCGCGCACGTCGAAGGCGCACGGCAACTCATGGGAACGCGCGTCCAAGCTTCCGACCTCCGCGCCTCCGCGTGTCTCGTTCTTGCCGGACTCGCCGCGACGGGTGAAACGATTATTGAGCGTGTCTACCACATTGACAGAGGCTACGAAAAAATCGAATCCAAACTCCGCCACGTCGGAGCGCACATCGAACGCCTCAGAGAATCCGTGACCGCCCCGCTTGCGTGAAACTCACAATCTCAAAACTGACTTCGGCAAATCTCAAATGTTCAATCTCAAATCCGAAATCTAAAATCAACCATGAATCAATCTTGCCTTTTCTGTCGCATCGTCAGGGGTGAAATCCCGACGCCGTTGATTTACGAAGATGAAATCTGCATCGCCTTCAATGACATCAACCCACAAGCCCCGGTTCACGCCCTCATCATCCCGCGCGACCACATCACATCACTCGCCCACGCGCGCCCGCAGGACGGCGCGACGCTCGGACAATTGATGCTCGTCGCCGCCCGCATCGCGGAAGATAAGGGAATCGCCGCCAGCGGCTATCGCACCGTCATCAACACCGGCGCGGACGGCGGGCAGAGCGTCTTTCATCTTCATGTCCACGTTTTGGGCGGACGCGCATTTGGTTGGGGACCCGGATGAAGGAAAGTATGAAGGCGGAAGGATGAATAATTATTTGCTTTCAATTCATCCTTCCGCCTTCATACTTGGTCTAGTTCGGCGGCGATGTCGCCCGTCGTGGCGGTCAGGTTGTGGAAGTTGAACAGTGTCGCATCGAGTAAGTGCGACGGGGCGATGTTGGTGAGTGCGCCGAGCATTGAGCCGCGTATGTGCGGGATTTCCTTCTCTAATTCGGAGATGAGGCGTTTGACGCGGGCGCGTTTCAAGTTCGGTTGTGAGCCGCACAAATCGCACGGGATGATGGGGAATTTTTGTTCTTCGGCGAAAAGTTTGATGTCCGATTCGCGGCAGTATGCGAGCGGGCGAATCACGGTGTTGCGTCCATCGTCGGAGCGCAAGACGGCTGGCATCGCTTTCAGTTTTCCGGTGAAAAATAGATTAAGAAGAAACGTCGTCGTGATGTCGTCGGCGTGGTGTCCGAGCGCGATTTTCGTGCAGCCTTCTTCCTGCGCGATGTTGTAGAGAACGCCGCGCCGCAAGCGTGAACAGACGGCGCAAAACGTCTTGCCTTCCGGCGTCAGACGTTTGACGAGGGAGTAAGTATCACGCTCGACGATGCGATACGGAACTTTCAAAGCGTGCAGGTATTCGGGTAGAACGTGCGCCGGAAAGTTCGGTTGTTTCTGGTCTAAGTTGACCGCGAGCAATTCAAAAGCGACGGGGGCGCGTTTTTGTAAATCCATCAGCAGCGCGAGCAAAGTATAACTGTCCTTGCCGCCCGATACGCACACCATCACGCGGTCGCCCGCCGCAATCATATTGAAATCTTTAATCGCTTCGCCCGTTTTGTGCAGCAGCGTTTTCTTGATGTTGCTCATTGATAGTTAGTGATGAGCGATGAGTGATGAATGACGAACAAGAAGCTTTCAATCTTAACTCATCACTCATCACTATCCTTTTAAGTGTTGACCGAAAAATTCCGTCGCGCGTCGCCATGCGTCTTGCGCGATAGGCGGGTTATAGGCTTCGGGGCGCGTGTCGTTGAAGAAAGCATGACCGACATTCGGGTAGATATGAAAGTCCGCCTGTTTGTTCAAGTCTTTCAATCGCGCTTCGAGTTCACGCACGCTTTCGATGGGGACGTGTTCATCGTTTTCGGCATAAAGTCCAAGTACCGGAGCGCGTAAGTTTTCCAGTGGCGGGTGAACCTTCGGGTGTATGCCGTAGAAAATCACGCACGCCGCCACTTTGTCGGGGTTCATGCACGCCGCGTATAAAGACAGCACGCCGCCCATGCAAAAGCCGATTGTGCCGACACCGGTTTTGTTCGTCACGGCGTCGTGATTGAGAAGAAAATCAATCGCCCCGCGCAAATCCTTTTCGGCGCGGTTGATGTCGAGTGCCATCATTTTCTTTCCCGCTTCGTCGGGCGAAGTCGTCTTTTCGCCGTGATATAAATCCGGCGCGAGGGCGACGTAGCCTTCGGCGGCGAAGCGTTCCGCGATGTCTTTGATGTGCGGAACTAAGCCCCAGTATTCTTGTAAAACAATCACACCCGCGCCGCTTCCCGTTTCGGGTGTGACGAGATAGCCTTCGGCGGTGTTGCCGTTGCTCGTGTATTCAATCATCCGTCCTGCCATAGTGTTTGTCCTTGCTCCTTGTAAATTGTTTAGAAATTAAGCTCTCAACTGCGTTAAGTTTAACCGCTCCGCGCCCCGTTATCACAACTTCCGGCGGTGCATTCGTTGGTCGTCTGCTCACTCAATCATCACGCGCCCCGCCGTTGTGCATTGAAATCCGGCGCGACACAAGGTAAAACTAATAGCCACAAATCAAAAGCGCGTTTTGATTTTCAAACCCCGCAAGGCGCGCGACGGCGGCGGCGACCCAAATTCTCACTTCACGCTCGTAAGCCTTACGAATGAATGTCGTCTCTCTTTAATTTTTGCACAACTGCACATCGCGGAGGAATACCAATCATGTTAAGAATGGGACGCAACACGAAACCCGACCCGACTCCCGAACCCGAAAAAACAGGTGAGAATATGTCACAACCACCGAACACGTCTCCGAACAGTACTGCCTACAATCAACCTTCAACCGGCTTCACACCGAATGCCGGAACTTCTGCCTCATCGTCTTCATCATCGCCGTCGGCATCATCGCAGCCACTGCCGCAGATGGGCGGCGGTAGTGGAGTGGGGCGTGCCGTCACGGAAAACGAATCTTTAGCACGCGACATTAAAGAAGGCGCGCTGTCCGGTTTCGTCGGCGGCGGCACAACCGTCAGTGGCGAACTGACTTTCAAGGCGATGTTGCGCGTGGACGGTCATCTCGCCGGGCGCGTCGCGTCGCAGGACGGCACGCTTATCGTTAGCGCGGGCGGACAGCTTGATGCCGATGTCGAAGTCGCCGTCGCGCAAATCAACGGCACGGTCAACGGCGATGTCGTCGCCACCAAACGCATCGAACTCGGTCGCGTCGCCAAAATTTATGGCAATATTCAAACGCCCGCCCTTGTCGTCGAACAGGGCGCAATCTTTGAAGGGACTTGCCGCATGACGCACTTACAGGAAGAGGAAGATAAATCTAAAACCCAGATTGCTCCGACTTCACCCACACCACCGCCCGCCGTCACCGCTTCGCCCGCCGCACCACCACCATCGCCGCCGTCACCGTCTTCCGCTTCCACAACGGATTCAACAAACAAGAGCGCGAACACCACCACTTCCACCGCCGCTTCCACAGCCACTGCCGCCGATGATAAAAAGCCGAACGCGGCATCGGGCGTCAAACTTTAGCCGCGCTTTTCAAACTAACGTGAGTCATTACTTAACGTCAGTTCGACGCAGAGGCGAAAGACTTTTAGCCGCGAAATAACGCGAATAGGAACGCGAAATAAAACCCGCTTATTCGCGTTATTTCGCGTTAGTTCGCGGTTAAGGTTTTCGTTCCCGACGAACATCATTTCTTATGTCGAACTCACGTTGGATAAGTTTTAGTCATTGCCCACCGCCCTTGTTTGTTCACGCCGCCCGCGCGTCTCGCGGTTTAGAATCGGTTTGTGACCGCGTGATACAATGCACAAGCTGTTTCAAAATCTGATTTTACGACGAAGAAATCTTTTATGAGCGCGGAGATTCAGGCGGTCAAAACGCCCGCGACCAAAACCGATATGCCGCACGGAATACGCCGCGCAAATGTGCGGACGATGAATTTGCGCCCGCTCATCTGCGTCGTTCCCGATGCCACTCTTGCCGAAATTCTCGCGCAAATGAAGCGAGCCGAAACGGATGCAGTCTTTGTTTGTGATGACGGTCACGTCGTCGGCATCGTTGCTTCGCGCGACATTCTCCGGCGCGTGACGGGCGGCAGACTCGATATGACAGGGGCGGTGCGTGATTTTATGACTACGGATTTCGCACAGTTGACGAACGACGCGACCATCGGGCAAGTCGTCGAAACGATGACCGAACGTCTTGTCCAGCACGTCGCCATCAGCGACGATGGAGAATTTACGGGCGCGATTTCGGATTTGGACATCGTGACTTTTCTTGTCGAAAGTTACCCGAAAGAAACGATGAACTTGCCGCCCGTCGCCAGACAGATGATGGATACGCGCGAAGGCGAATAATGAGGAATTGATTCATTGTCTCATTCAGTCATTGAATCAATGGGTTCCGATGAATCAATTTTTGAGGTTTGTTAATGAGCAGTGTGATTGAGATGCCGCCGCGTGAGGCGCAAATAAAAACAGAAGAATTAGAAGCCGTGACGATACGTTTCGCGGGCGATTCCGGCGACGGAATGCAATTAACCGGAGCGCAATTCACAAATACCGCCGCCGTTTTCGGCAACGATATTTCGACGCTTCCCGATTTCCCCGCCGAGATTCGCGCCCCGCAAGGTTCACTTCCGGGCGTATCGGGCTTTCAACTCAACTTTTCGTCGCACGATGTCCGCACGCCCGGCGATACGCCGCAGGTCTTAGTGGCGATGAATCCGGCGGCACTGAAAGTCAACATCGCGGATTTGGAAACGGGCGGCACGCTTATCGTCAACACCGACGAATTTAATGAAGCCAATTTGAAGAAAGCGGCTTACGCCTCAAACCCGCTCGAAGACGATTCGTTGAGCGCGTATCGCGTCCATAAATTGCCGATAACTTCGTTGAATCTCGAAGCCCTGAAAACGACCGTCCAGTTGACGCGCAAGGACATGGACAGGTGCAAAAACTTTTTCGCGCTCGGCGTCTTGTACTGGCTTTATGACCGCTCTTTGGAAGCGACCGAAACTTGGATTGAAGCCAAGTTTTCCGCGAAGCCGGAAGTGATGAAAGCCAACCTCATCGCGCTTCGGACGGGATTTAATTATG
This sequence comes from Pyrinomonadaceae bacterium MAG19_C2-C3, assembly GCA_024330265.1. Taxonomy (GTDB): domain Bacteria; phylum Acidobacteriota; class Blastocatellia; order Pyrinomonadales; family Pyrinomonadaceae; genus JANDLT01. The sequence continues at coordinate 9,974 of JANDLT010000012.1, forward strand.
CCGACACGACCGAAGTTTTCACGACGCACTACACGGTCAAGAAAGCCGATTTGCCCGGTGGAACTTACCGCCGCATCACCGGCAACGAAGCGACCGCCATCGGTTTCATCGCCGCTTCGGAGTTGAGCGGTCTGCCGATTTTCTACGGCTCATATCCGATAACTCCGGCTTCCGACATCTTGCATGAACTCTCGCGCCGTAAGAATTTCGGTGTCAAAACTTTTCAGGCGGAAGATGAAATCGCCGCCGTCTGCGCGGCAATCGGCGCATCGTTCGCCGGACACATCGGCTTAACCGGAACGTCGGGACCCGGCGTCGCCCTCAAGCAAGAAGCCGTCGGACTCGCGGTTATGACGGAACTGCCTTTAGTTGTCATCAACGTCCAACGCGGCGGACCTTCGACCGGACTTCCGACCAAGACCGAACAGGCTGATTTACTCCAAGCTATCTATGGCAGAAACGGCGAGTGTCCGGTGATTGTGATTGCGCCCGCAACGCCCGCCGATTGTTTCAACATGGCGATTGAAGCCGTGCGTCTCGCGTTTAAGTTTATGTCGCCCGTCTTCTTTTTGTCAGACGGATATTTAGCGAACGGCGCGGAGCCTTGGGCGTTGCCGAACGTCGCGGACTTGCCGGAGATTCCAGTTAAATTTGAAACCAATCCCGAAGGTTTTCTGCCGTACATCCGCGACGAAAAAACACTCGCGCGCCCGTTCGCCATTCCCGGCACGCCCGGTTTGGAACATCGCATCGGCGGCATAGAGAAACAACATGAAACCGGAAACGTCTCTTACGACCCGGACAACCACGAGTTTATGGTCAAGATGCGGCAAGCGAAAGTTGACCGCGCCGCACAGTTTATCCCCGACCTCGAAATCTTCGGTGAAGCTTCGGGAAGGGTTTTAGTTTTAGGTTGGGGTTCGACTTACGGGGCGATAACTTCCGCCGTCGAACGCCTTCAACGGCAAGGCAAAAGCGTGTCGAGCGCGCACCTGAAATACTTGAATCCGTTTCCGAAAAACACCGCCGAAGTTCTAAAGGGTTTCGAGCGCGTCATCATCCCGGAAATGAACTTGGGTCAACTTGCGATGCTGGTACGTTCGCGGTTTCTGGTTGACGCCGTGACGCTCTCGAAAGTCAAAGGTCGCCCGTTCCAGATACGCGAAATCATGGCGAAGGTTGAAGAGTATTTATGAAGCGAGGTCAGGCAGCAACATGAGTACGGTCATTAAAGAAGCGACTATCGAAGACTTGTACAAAGTCGAAGGCAAAGCCGAAATCATCAACGGAGAAATCGTCCTGATGCCACCGACCGGATTTATACCGAATCGCGGCGCGAGCAACATTTATTCCAGCTTGCGCGAACATGAAAAAAACGTTCCTGACGGGCTTGCCGTTTCCGACAACATGGCGTTTGAAGTCAATCTCTCTCATCGGAAAACCTTGAGTCCCGATGCGGCTTTCTTTACCGGCAAGCCGAGCATGAAATTTGCGAAAGGCGCGCCCCTGTTCGCGGTCGAAGTTCGCAACGAAAACGATTACGGCAAAACTCAAGAACGCGAAATGAAAACTAAGCGTGATGATTATTTTGCGTGCGGCACGCTCGTCGTCTGGGACGTTGATATGTTGAGCGACGCTGCGCCCATTAAATCTTACGACGCGAACAACCCCGATACGCCGCGTGTCTTTCGTCGCGGCGGAATCGCGGATGCCGAACTCGCGCTTCCCGGCTGGCGTTTCGCGGTTGATGAACTGTTTAGATAAGCCGACGAATTTTAGGAATAAGAGTTTTATAAATACAAGATGAATACGAACGGTAATAACAACACAAAAGGCGAAGCACCGCTTGAGCCGAAGAATTTGAACGACGCGAAAATCGAATTGATGAGCGGTGCGGAAGCCGCCGCTTCCGTCGAAGCTTACGCGGGTTCTGCCGCTACCGGAGAAGTCGCCCCCGATGTCAAAAAACTGACGCGCGCCGATTTCGTTTCCGGTCAGGAAGTGCGGTGGTGTCCGGGTTGCGGCGATTATTCGATTCTCAATAACGTCCAGAAAGTGATGCCCGAACTCGGCATTCCGCGCGAAAAAGTGGTGTTCATTTCGGGCATCGGATGCTCGTCGCGGTTTCCGTACTACATGAACACCTTCGGCTTTCACACGATTCACGGGCGCGCACCCGGCTTTGCAACGGGAGTCAAAACCGCGAATCCCGATTTGAGCGTGTGGGTCGTGACGGGCGACGGCGATGCTTTGTCAATCGGCGGCAATCACTTTATGCACGTCATTCGTCGCAACCTCGACATCAACTATCTGTTGTTCAATAACCGGATTTACGGTTTGACGAAGGGGCAATACAGCCCCACGTCGGAGCAAGGGAAGCGGACGAAATCAAGCCCGATGGGGGTGGTTGATTTTCCGATAAATCCCGTGTCCTTAGCCGTCGCATCGGAAGCGACTTTCGTGGCGCGCTCGCTCGATATTGATGTCAAGCATTTGAGCCACACGATTGAAGCCGCCGCCCGACATAAAGGCACGTCGTTCGTAGAGATTTATCAGAACTGCAATATCTTTAACGACGGGGCGTTTCAGTATTTCACCGACCGTGCGATTCGTTCGGACAACATGCTGTATCTCGAACACGGCAAGCCGCTCGTGTTCGGCAAAAACAGCGACAAAGGTATTCGCATCGTCGGCTCGCAACCCGAAGTCATAGAGCTTAACGCGACGACGAATTTAACCGCCGACGATTGCCACACGCACGACATACACAGCCCGGATTCATCGCTCGCCTTCATTTTGGGACGCATGGAGCAACCGCGCTTCCCGCAACCCGTCGGCATTTTCCGCCAAGTCGAACGCGACACTTATGAGGAACAGGTCGCCGCGCAAATCGAAGACGCGATTGAAAAACAGGGACGTGGAAGATTAGCGAAACTCATCAATAGCGGCGACACTTGGACGGTCGGGGAAGGTGACGCAGTGGGCGGATTTATGCCCGCCGCTTCCGGCGACAACACCGAAACGGTCACGGGCAGTTCACCGGATTAAACCTTTCAGTCGAAGAGAAGTCTATGAACACTTTTATCTGTCCGGCGTGCGGCACGGAGAACATCGAAGGTGCTGACCGTTGCGAAAACTGTATGACGGGTTTGCGTAACTTGGACGTGCCACGCGCCGATGCGACGGGCGGCGTCGTGCGTTCGGTGATGGAAACTACCGTCGGTGAGTTGAAGCACGATGAACCGCTCACGCTCGCGGCTTCCGCGACGACGGATGATGCGGTGCGTGCGATGCGCGACCCGACAAACAACGGGACGCACAACTGCGTCCTCGTTATCGGAGACGACAGGTTAATCGGGATGTTGACCGAACAAGCCGTGATTGATGCTTTAAGTCGGGGTGTGCCGACCCGTGTCGAATCGTTGATGACTCTTTCGCCGGAGACTTTGAGCGAGAGCGATACGGTCGCTGCCGCCCTCAACAGAATGGCGATTGACCGTTTGCGTTGCGTGCCGATTCAAAAAGATGACGGCGGGTTTTCGATTCTTACGACGGCGAATGTCTTGCGCTATATCGCGGGCGAAGATTGGTAAGCTTGAATCCTTCTCTGCCTTATGATTGTCCCGTTCGCGCTCACCTGATAAAACTTAACCGCACTCAAAGTGTTGTGCGGCAATTCTGTATTTCGTGGAGATATTGCTATGAACTCGCGCTCCTTGATTGCTTTCTCGCTGATTCTTTCATTCTTAACAACCGCTTTCGCTCAACAAACCGTTCCGCAAAACCGTGATGACACCGGCGATGATAGTGTGGTTGAAATCACCACCAATCTCGTCCAGATTGATGCCGTCGTAACCGATAAAAACGGCGACCCGGTAACGGATTTAACCGCCGCCGATTTTGAGATTTATGAAGACGACAAGCCGCAACCGATAACCAACTTTTCTTTCGTTTCGCTTGCCTCTGCCGCGCCCGTAAATTCAGCGACCGCGACAAATTCGACGGCAAAAATCGCTGATAAAAAATCGTTACCGCCCGCGCCTTCGTTTCGAGTGCGCGCAGACGAAGCGCGACGCACGATTGCATTTGTCGCCAGCGACCTTTCGTTGTTGAGTGCAGGCGCGACGCGCGAGGCACTAAAGAAGTATGTTGACGAGATGATGCAGCCGAACGATTTAGTCGGCATCTTTCGCGTCAGTGGTGGCGGCGCGGCGTTGCAACAATTCACCGCCGATAAACGCCAGCTTTACCGCGCGATTCAAAAGGTGCGGTTTCTTCCAATGGCGTTTGGTCCGGGTGCAGATGTTTTCGACAACGCGAAAAGCGACTACACGATAAAAGCTCCAACCTCCATTGGAGTCGGGCAGGGAGTTTTTGAAGACGAAACGACGCGCCGCAATCGTGAGAACAGCGACAATACGATTGCCGACATTTTCGCAAACCGCACACTCGGCGTTCTGTTTTTCCTCATCAACGATTTGCAGAAACTTCCCGGACGCAAAGCCCTCGTGCTGTTTTCCGACGGCATCCCAGTAGCGAACAGTCCACGCAGTCGAGACGCTCTGCGCCGTTTGATTGACTTGGCGAATCGCGCTTCCGTCACGATTTACACGATGGATGCGCGCGGACTTTTGATACCGAGCGGTATCACCGCCGCCGATGATGTGCTACCCGATGACACGGGCAGTTTGCGCGAGCGGCGGCGCGCTTCAGTGTTTGATTCGCGTAACGGATTGAACTTCTTGGCAGAGGAAACCGGCGGGCTTTTCCGTTACGATGCCAACGATTTAAGCATCGGGATTCGCCGCGTACTGCGCGACCAGAGCGGTTATTACCTTATCGGTTACCGCCCTTCGAGCGAGACCTTTGCGCGGGCGACGGATAAATTCCGGCGCATCAAAGTGCGGGTCAAACGTCCCGGCTTGACGGTTCGCGCGCGTAGTGGATTCTACGGCGTGACAGAAAAACCTGTGCAACAAAAAACGCGCACCGGCGATAAACAACTTTACGCCGTCCTCGCTTCGCCGCTTGCCGCCGATGACGTGCGGCTGCGTTTGACTTCGCAGTACGGCAAGCCGCCGGTTGGTGAAGCATTTACACAAGCCTTGCTCTACATCAATCCGCAAGACATCACGTTTACCGACGAAGCCGACGGGCAGAAGAAGTTATCTTTGGACGTTGCCGCCGTCACGTTTCGCAATGACAGCAAAATCGTTGACGAGTTCACACGCACGCACACCGTGCGCCTCAATAATGAGTCGTACCGCTTTATCGCGCAGAACGGACTCGCCTACGCGATTGACGTTCCGACAAAACAGGCGGGTGCTTATCAGTTGCGCGTCGTCGTCCGCGACAACAATTCGGGACGCATCGGTTCGACAAGCGAGTTTATGGACGTACCGCAATTCGAGCAAAACAGAATCGCACTTTCGAGTTTGTTCTTGCGCGAGTTGCAAGATGCACAAACCGTCATCACGACCGGGAAAACGGATGTCAATCAAGCCCTTGCCCCCATCGCTTCCGCATCCGCTCCGGCACTGCGTCAATTCAAATCCGGCGCAACGCTTACCTACGGTTATTGGATTTACGGCGCGGCGGCGCGCAACGATGCGGGCAAGCCGCGACAACTGACCGCGCAACTGCGTTTGTTCCGCGAAGGAGAATTATTAGTCACCGGACAAGAAGAGAAGGTAGCAGCGCAGCAATCCGACCCGAACAAATTTGACGACTTCGGGCTTTTCAAACTTAACCCGAACGCGACGCGCGGCGATTACACACTGCAAATCGTCGTCAACGAAACGGCGGCGAACGGCAAACACGAAACCGTCGCACAATCAATTGATTTCACCGTTGTCCCTTGAGCATCCGGTTTTAGGCAAACGCAAAAGAGGCGAGAGAGATTTGTAATCTCTCTCGCCTCTTTACATTCTGGTTTTCGCTTCAGCGCACTTGCGCCTTACGAAGCAAATCTAAGTTTTGCTTTTGTCGGCATTGGCGATTTGTTGTTTCGCTTGTCGTTCGCCGCCCGATTGTCCGAGCGGTTCGCCGACGGGAATCGCGCCGGGCGTCGAGGGCGAAACTGTGTCGGGTGTGACGGAATCGCCGCCGAAATGCTGCGCGGATTCGTCGGCGAACATCTCGCTGTTTTCCCCGCGCACACCGCTTAACGCGGGCGTGCCGTCTTCCATTTCCTGACGCTTGGCGTCAAGGTCTTCGCCGCGTCCCATGCGTTGCCCGCGCGGTTGTTCAGGAATGCCGACCTTGTGTTGTTCTTCGTTATCGCTCACGATTGTTCTCCTTGTTCGAGTAGGAAACGAAACTTACTCGTCGCTCTTAACGTGCATCTGCTCCATCTGCGAAACTTCCGCGACCGCACCGCCGTTACGGTTATTGTCATGGCGCACGATGTCGCTTAACACGGGCGCGGGCGGCGGTACAGATACTTGTTTTTCCAACGTCGCATCGAGGGCTTCGCGTATGTTGCCCGCGAAAACGATTTCCAAATCTTTACGCACGTCATCCGGGATTTCTTCAATCACCGCTTCATTGCGCGACGGCAGCACGATGCGGTGGATTCCGGCGCGATGCGCGGCGAGGATTTTTTCCTTCACGCCGCCGACCGGAAACACCAAACCCGACAGAGTGATTTCACCTGTCATCGCCGTGTCGCTTCGCACTCTCCGCCCCGTGTGAAGGGAAGCGAGTGCGGAAGTCATCGCCACGCCCGCCGAAGGTCCGTCCTTCGGAATCGCGCCGGCGGGAACGTGAAGATGCACGCCGTAGGATTTGAACATCTCCGGGTTGATGTCGAACTCATTCGCGTGCGACCACAGGTATGAGCGCGCGGCGCGTGCCGATTCCTGCATCACTTCACCGAGTTGTCCGGTCAAAGTCAAACCGCTTCCGCCGGGTAAGAGCGACGCTTCGATAAACAGAATCTCGCCGCCCATTTCCGTCCACGCCATGCCGGTGGCGACGCCGGGCGCGACTTCCGCGCGGGCTTCTTCCGGGTAGAAGCGCGGCGCGCCAAGTAGTTCTTTGATGTCCGAAGCTTCGACGCGAATGTTTTCGGTTTCGCCCGTCGCAATCTTGAGCGCGACTTTACGGGCGACACTGCCGATGTTGCGCTCCATTTGCCGCACGCCCGCTTCGCGCGTGTAGCGTGCCGCAATCAGCATCAAGGCTTCGTCGGAGATTTCGAGTTGCTCTCCGGTCAAACCGTTCTCTTTGACTTGGCGCGGCACGAGATACTGTTTTGCGATGTGCAGTTTTTCTTGGTCGCTATAACCCGCGATTTGGATTATCTCCATGCGGTCACGAAGCGGCGCGGGAATCGGTGCGAGTTGATTCGCCGTCGCAATGAAGAACGTTTTCGATAAATCGAACGGCAAGTCAAGGTAGTTATCGCGGAACGTGTCGTTCTGTTGCGGGTCTAAAATCTCAAGCAGCGCGCTTGACGGGTCGCCGCGAAAATCGTTGCCGAGCTTATCAATCTCGTCCAACATCATCACCGGATTATTAACTTTCGCCCGCCGCATTGCCTGAATAATTCTTCCCGGCATCGCCCCGATATATGTGCGGCGATGCCCGCGAAGTTCCGCTTCGTCACGCATTCCGCCGAGCGAGATGCGTTCAAACTCACGTCCCAAAGCACGCGCGATTGAACGACCGAGCGAGGTTTTACCGACGCCGGGAGGACCCGACAAACACAGTATCGGCGAACGCGCATCATTGCGAAGTTTGATGACCGCTAAAAATTCCAGTATGCGTTCCTTCACGTCTTCGAGTCCGTAATGGTCTTCGTCGAGAACACGACGGGCTTCCGCTAAATCGAGTTTGTCATCGCTCGAAGTTTTCCAAGGCAAATCTAAAACGTATTCGAGATAAGTGCGTATGACGTGATAATCGGGGGCGGCTTGCGGCAATTTCTCCATGCGCTTGAGTTCGCGTTCGGCTTCCTTACGCACGTCTTCCGGCAAGTCTGCGGCGTCGAGACGTTCGCGCATCTGTTGGGCTTCGGCTTGTTCGCCGCCTTCGTCGTCGCCCAACTCTTTCTGAATCGCTTTCATCTGTTGACGAAGGAAATAGTCGCGTTGTCCCTTTTCCATTTCGCCTTGGGCTTCGGTCGCAATCTTCGAGCGCAAGCCGATGATTTCGACTTCGCGCGCAAGGCGCGCGTAAGCCAGACGCAGGAGTTCATCCATCGTGTTGGCTTCGAGCATCTGTTGTTCGTGTTCGAGTCCGAGATTGAGAACACTCGCCAGAAAGTACGCAAGTTGCACGGGTTCATCGGAACTCATAATCGCGGTGCGAATCTCGATTGGAACTTGCGGCAGCATCGCCAGAGCCTGTTGGATTTGCGATTGCATGTTGCGCTTCAGGGCTTCGACTTCATCGGCATCGGTAACGGTCAGGGCGGGAAGGATGCGAACCCGCGCCCGCAAGTGGGGTTGTTCCTGAACCCATTCGACGACTTCGACGCGCTCCGTACCTTGCACGATAACCTGTATCGCATCATCGGCGCGCATCATGCGTTTGATGGTGACGAGTGTGCCGACTTGATAAACGTCAGCCTTGCCTGCTTCCGCGTCGGACGTGTGTTCGGGACGCACGCTAATGGTCGCCAGTAACTTTTCTTCGGTCGGTAGCGTCGCTTCAACCGCCGACATAGAGCGCGGACGCCCGACGGTCAAAGGGACGAACGTACCGGGAAAGAGGGTTGTGTTCTGCAACGGTAAAACCGCGATTTCAAAAATCTCGCTCATCGGAGTTTGCCCGCTGGTCGCTTCGCCGTCACTTCCGGCGTTAATCGGTTGTTCGTTGTGTTCAGTCATCGGTTAAATCAACTCGCTAAAATGAAAATTGTGGAGATTATAAAAGTAAAAAATGTGAGAACTATCGCGCTAACTTAGATGCGGGTTCGTCCTTACAATCAGCAAACGCAATCAGCAAGCGGACGACGCTTTCACGCCGCCGCGCCCTTGCTTTGCGTGCGCGCTTCATCACGCCGTCGCAAGTGCAGGACGAGCAAGCCGTCACGATAAATCTGCTCGACGTGCGCCCCGGCGATTGCCTGCGGGAATTGCAGTTTTTTGGAGAAGCGGCTGTATGTGATTTCCATTTGGTAATACAAAGCTCCTTCCGTGTAAGTCGCATCGCGCCGCACGCCCGTGACGTGAAGCGTGCGTTCATCAATCGTGATTTCAACTTCATCGGGACTGACGCCCGCGAGTTCGATTTTCACCAGCCACCCGTCCGGCGTTTCCAGAACATCGGCGGACGGACACCACAAGCGTTCCGCCGTCGGGCGCGTGTGGCGTCCAACCGGCATCCGGCGAAAGAAACGGTCAATTGATTCGCTCATGCATGGGAGTGGTCAGTGGTCAGTGGTCGGTGGTCAGTTGAAGACAAGATGCTTGCTTTTACTGACCACCGACCACTGACCACTGACCACTGTTCTCCTCTCATCCAAAAACTTTATTCCAGAACGACGAGCCGCTTGAGATTTCTTCGAGGGCGGCGGCGAGTTCTTTATCTTCTTCGGTTTCTAATGCGACATCCGCCATTGAAATGATGCCGCGTAAATGACCTTCACGGTCAACGACGGGGATGCGGCGCACCTGTTTATCGCCCATTTTGCGAATCACATCAATCACGCGGTCGTTCGGTTCGGCGGTGTGAACATCGGTCGTCATCACTTCTTCAACCGCCGTCGTCTTCGCGTCTTTGCCGTCCACGATGGCGCGCACCACGATGTCGCGGTCGGTGATTAAACCGATAAGCTTGCCGTTGGTTAAAGACTCGCGGCGACTCGTGGAAGACTTTAGATGCGTCTCACCCGCTTCCGCGTTCTCGCTCGTTGTGGCGGGTGGCGTGGGGGCGGAAGTGTTCGGCGCGTTGGTGGGTGAGTTGTCCAGTTCGACAACCGGAATCACGCCCGTATCTTCGTCGCGCATCAGGATGGCGACTTGTTGCAATGTCGTATCGCGCATCGCCACCGTCACATCGCGCGTCATGATGTCGCGGCAACGGACGTGCGAACGCGATGCACCGACGCGCGGTTGTTCCGTCCGTTGTTCGGTTCGTGTTTCGCCGCGTGCATCCTGTGCCGAGTCGCGTCCGCCCAAGCGCGCACCGCGTGAGGTGTCGCGGTCTTCACCGGCGTAAGCGTCGAAGCGCGTGCCGGAATAATCGCGGCGACGGTCGCGGTCGTCCATCTCGCGCGTGGTTTCATAAATCGCCCGCCCGCGCCCGTAGTCATCTTCGTCAAAGCGCGTGGGCGAATCGCCGCGATGATATTCATCGCGTAGGTTGTTGGCTGCGCTATGCGTTCCCATGCCACTGCTGCGGCGCGCATCGCGTTCGCGCTGTCCGGGTTCGGTCGAATCATAATCGAATTGCGGGCGGTTTTCGGTGGAGCGTTGGCGGTCTTGGGCTTGACGTTGCGCGTCCTCAAATTGTTGTTCGGCATACGAGCGCACGCGCCCGCGTCGGCTTTCGTAGAAATCATCTTCACGGTCATCGCGGTATCGAGACATGTTTTCCTCCGTAATCTCGCTCTTAAAGAGAAGTTAATTACTCTTATGAAAGCGGTCAGTGGACAGTGGTCAGTGGTCAGCAAAGAAGTCATCATTGCTCATCTCCCATTGTTCATTCGCTGTATCGTCAACACGAATGGAAAAGCGAGACACGCGGTTCATGTCTTATCTGACCACTGACCACTTCTTTCATAAGTGTTAATTGGAACATCGGCAAAGGGGAATCGGTAGTTTATTGTAGCATCAGTTTGTTCCTATTTCCGCGACGAGTTGAACGCGCGATGTGATGTCGAGCGTGCCGGTTTCAATCGGCGTCGGGGTCGAAGCCCGCGCGATTCCAAACTCCGCAGTATCATATCGCTGGATTGGCAGAGGGCGCACCGTGCCTTCTTCTTGAACCTGAACGATGCGTATCACGCGCCCGCCTAAAACTTGGGCGAGCGTGTTGGCTTTGGCGACGGCTTCGGTCGTCGCTTCGCGCAAAGCTTGGTCGCGTGCCGGACGGTCACGGCGTAGGGTGAACGCGAGATTGTCCACGCTGTTCGCGCCCGCGCTCGATGCCGCGTCAATCACGCTGCCGACGCGGTTCAAATCCGGCATCGTGACGGTCACGCCGTTGCGCGCTTCGTAACCGGAAATCGTCGGCGGCTGATTCTCTTTATAGACACGTTGCGGCTGCAAACTGTATCCACTCGTTTTTATCTCCGCTCCCGCTCCGGCGGCGGCACGGACGGCGCGCACGACGGCTTCGGTCTTTTCGGCGTTCTGTTGTTGCGCGGTCAGTGCGCTCCGGTTTTGCGTGATGACCGCGACGGTGATAATCGCGGTGTCGGGTTGCGCCTGAACGATGGAGTCGCCCGCGACGATGACTTGCGTTGTGCGAACGCTTGCCGCTAGGTCTCGATTATCCGGGTTTTGATTGGTTGGATTGTTTCCCGCGCTGCCTTCGACGGAACGCATCACGCGAGCTTCAAACGGCGTGCCTTCTTGATAAATCGTAATCGTGCCGGGCTTTGTCTCGCCCGTCGCTTCGACTTCCGTTCCTTCACGAAACCACGCTTCGTTTTGAAAACGCGCAAAGTTGAGCAATAAGTATTTGCCTTTCGCCGCGTTGATAACCCAACCGTTCGCTTCGACGGTCGGCGCGAGACGCCCGCGAAGGGTTAGATTCTGCGGTTGGGTTTGCGCCGCGACACCACTTGATGCCGCGCACATCATCAACATCAAGCACCAAATAGCACCGATAGTTTTTAAGTTCTTCATTATCATTAAGCTCCTCTTATTTTGATTGTTTGTAATGACGCGACTGCCCGAAAGCGTACCGCGCAAAGGTGAGGAGAGGTTATATTGGCAAGCCGCACGCGGTTAAATCGCCCGCGTACATTGCATTGAACGCCGGAACATCTCCACACTTGCACACGTCCGCCTTCGATTGCCGCCCAAGTTTTGATTGTCGCATAAACGCTTTGTTAGGATTCATCGCACGATGTCTTTATCCGAACCACGCGCACCGAACCCGAAACGCCCCCTTCGCACGAATCGCTTCTTTACCGTCGGACGCCTCGAAGATTTGCCCGAAGGCGCGGGCGCGATTATCGAACTCGACACGGGCGCGGAACTCGCTTTGTTCAACGTCGCGGGCTGCCTGTACGCGATTGAAAACTTCTGCCCGCATCGCGGGGCGTCGCTTGCCGACGGCGAACTCTGTGACCACACCGTCGCGTGCCTCCTTCACGGCTGGCAGTTCGATGTCCGCACCGGAGCGTGTTTAACCGAACCGGAAAGCGACATCGAAACCTACGAAGTCGTGATTGAAAACGGCGACATTAAAATCAAAGTCTGAACGGCAATCATCACCACGCAAAACGAAGCGCGAAGCCATGAACGTAAAGCTTCCGCTTCTCGCATAACCTTCGCGCTTCTGTATAAAGTGCGTTTATGTTTTCCGACAATCTTTAACCGTCGTTACCGATGGCTTCAACCGGACACGCCATTAAAGCCTCTTCGCACAGCGTGCGTTCTTCCTCCGATTCCGGTTGTTTATAAACAAACGAGTAGCCGTTATCGTCCGAGCGCGTGAAATTATCCGGTGCGGTGTCGCGGCACACGTCGCAATCTATGCACTGCGTATCAACGTAGTATGTGCCGGAAACATTCTCTCCAACTCTGTCATTCGGGTCTGCCAAAACTCACTTCCTCCTCTTGCTTCTTAACCGTTCAAACGGCGAACCTATGATTTGCCGTTCAAGTTCTCATCTAAAATTATTGCTTTATGGCGCAGTATCTTCCGCAACCCGCACGGCGAAGTCAACCGCGCGCCACTTCACACGCCCTGTTTCAACCATGCCTCGCGTACACGCAGTTGAGTGTGCGTCGGGTTTTCGACTTCGATTAAAGTCAAGGTTATATGGTCGCGTGATTGGATTGTGAGCGGAAGTTCCAGTTGCCGACTGTCGCGGATAACCCCAAGCGCGATGGTCTGCCCGATACGGTCGTCAAGCAGGTCTAAACGTAGAGTGTCGGAGTCGTCAATTCTGGTGATGACATCGCCAACGCGCAGTCCGGCGGCTTCGGCGGGCGAAGCGAGCGCGATGCTTGTGACGCGCAAGCCTTCGGGCATAGAGCGCGCCGTGAAGCCGAGACGGGCGCGCTTGATTACGCCGCGCTCGAAACGATAGCCTGCGTAAGCGTAGATGCGCGCGTAGTCGGGAATTTCAACGCCGCTCGCGTAGCGGTTCAAGAAGTCTTTATAGTCGTTGCGTGTCAGAATCCTGAGCGCGTCAAGGATGTCAACTCCGTTAAATCCTTTGCCGCGCTCGTAGGTCGTGCGGTAAAGCAAGCGCATCAGGTCGTCGAGTCCGAGCGCGCCGTTGGTGTCATGACGGATTGAGAGGTCGAGCAGCGCGCCCAAATTTTCGCCTTGCGTGCGGTAAGAAATCTCGAACGCACGCGGCGGGTCATTGCCGAGCCACGTCGAGATGGACGACGCGGCGGGCGAGATGTAGGCACGCGCTTCGTTTGACTCGACGCCGAGCGCGGCACGCGCCACACGGTCGAGAAATTCGCGGCGGCTGCGAAATCCGGCGCGCATCATCGTCACGTTCGCGTAGTAGTTCGTGAAGCCTTCGGAAATCCACAGGAAAGAAGTCTCCTGCTCACGCGAATAATCGTAAGGCGTCATGTCGAGGGGACGAAGCCGTTTGACATTCCATAAGTGAAAGAACTCGTGCGCCGCAGTTTCAATCAAGCCGTCGGGCGTCGCCGTGTCGCCGGACGGTGCGAACGCGACGTGCGAGTTGGCGTGTTCAAGCGCGCCGCCCGCGTTGGATTCGGGCGGCATGAAGAAATAGAAATAGACGTACTTATCGAACGGTTGATTGTTAAAGAAAATCGCGCTCTGGGTGTGCGCGACTTTCTTTAACATCTCGACGAACTTCAATCGTTTCTCGGTTGAAAAAGCACCCGCCGGAGTCGCGGCGAAATAGTGCGGCTTGCCCGCGACTTCAAACGTTTCGACATCGAAGTTGCCCATCTCCGTCGTGCTGTCAACGAGCGTGTCATAGTCGGGTGCAGTGAACACGAGTTGGTCGGCGGTCTCTTTAAGAGCCGATAAAATCCGCCAGTTGTCAGGAACTTGGAAACGAACGGTACTCTCCTCGCTCGTGTGTCCCGCGAGGCGCAAGAAAAGTTGCGTGCCTGTGAAGAAGGCGAAGTCCTGACTGATTTTCGCTTGATTGAGGGCGAGTACATCGGCGCGATAATCAAACTCGATTTTAATCGCCCCGCGCCCCGCAGTGCCGATGCTCCACGTCTGCTTGCCCGTCAAACTAAACGGCACACGCGCCCCGCTGTTCGCGTCGGTTACTTTGAAGCGCAAAATGTTCTTCGCGTAATTCTCGATTGTGTACCAACCCGGCGTCCACACGGGCAGCGACACTTCCAAGAACCGTTGATTGAGGTCGCGCACTTCGGTCGTGACGTGAAACAAACTCGCCTGCGTGCTTACCACCGCGACGGTATAAGTCGTGTTGAGTTTGCCCTGTTGTGTCGCCGCCGAAGCGGTGAGCAGCGGCAGAAGCAACAAGACGGCGAACACAGACGGAAGACGACGCACCAACTTTCGTTTGGTATAAAGCCGGACTTGCCGTTTTGCCCTTTCGTGTGACGATGATAAAACCCGATTCATCGCTTTACTCTCCTGTATAAATCTCGCCGCCCTTCAGTCAGTAGTATGTGTAACTGTAATACTGAACATACTCCGGGACTGTCTTGTCGTTCGCCACGTCGAGATAAGAGCTTACTGTTTTGAGGACGCGCCCGTCGGCATCGGTTTCGGTTTTGAGTAGGATTTTGGTTTTGGATGCTCCATGCTCAAACGTGGTGATAAGGTCGTTGCCGACTTTCTCCGTCGCGCGCTTTGAAACTTTCCCCGACGAATCGTACTCCTCTATCTGATGCGAGTTTTGCGGGCGGTTCAAGTCGGCGGTGAATGTGCCAGTCAATTTGCCGTCGGCATCATAGATGTATGTCACACGCCGGTTCGTTTGCGATTCGACTACCGAAACGCTGCGTTCCACAAGTTCCCCTTTGCTATTTAGCGTCTCTCTGGTTGATGGCAACCGCTCATCGCCCTCGTATTGATAGCGGTACTTTTTATGCTCTATGAGTCGGTCATCGGCATCATAAATCTTGCTCTCGATTTCCGAATTATATTGCTCATCGTACACGCTGACATGGCGACGTTTCTGCTTGCCCGCGCCGTCAAACTCTGTGAATTCGACCAAGCGGTTTCGTTCGTCGTACTTCCAAGTTTCACGTTGTGTCAGTGAGCCACGCGCGTCGAAGTGTTGGTCATCAACGCGCTGTCCGCGTTCGTTGTAGTTCAGCAAGTTGCTTAAATGTCGCGCACCTTCGAGATAGCTTCCGTCCGGCTGCAATGTGTAGCGCGCACTTTCGATACGTTGCGTTTTGATTTTGCGGCGTTCCGGCGCGGGTGTCGGTGACTGTGAAGTTTGCGCGGAGGCTGGCAGCGAACCCAACAAAAGACATATCCCGCATAACAGCGCACCAAGCAAATTTTGTTTTTTGTTCATCGCTTTTCCTCTCATACTATTTCTCAATTACTTCTCCTCGCCCGTATAAATCTCGCCGCCCGTCATCTCTTTCAATGCGAGAACTTCATCAAGTTGCTTATCGTCCATGAGTCCTAATTCGCGTGTCACTTCGCGCGCACCGCGTTTTGATTTGAGCATCTCTTTGGCAATGTCGGCGGCGCGGGCATAGCCGAGGTGCGGGTTCAAGGCGGTGATGAGCGACAGGGATTTTTCGGCGTATTGCAAACAGACTTCCGGGTCGGCGGTGATGCCGCGCACGCATTTTTCCGCGAACGCATCGAGGGCGTTGCGAAACACGGTCAGGGCTTCGAGTAAATCGTGCGCGATGACGGGCATCATCACGTTAAGTTCCAACTGTCCGGCTTGTGAAGCTAAGGCGACGGTCGTGTCGTTGCCGATGACGTGGAAGCAGACCATGTTCATCATCTCGGCTAAGACCGGATTGACTTTGCCGGGCATGATGGATGAGCCGGGTTGAACTGCCGGGAGTTCGATTTCCGCGAGTCCGGTTCTGGGTCCCGATGCGAGAAGGCGCAGGTCGTTTGAAATGCGCGTCATGTCGAGGGCGAGATTACGAAGTGCCGATGAGACGGCGACGAATGGAGCCATTGATTGCATCGCCTCAAACTTGTTCGGGGCGGAAGTTAAATCAAGATTCGTTTGGGTGCTTAATTGCGCGGCGACTTGTTCGGCGTAATCCTTGTGCGCGTTCAAACCCGAACCGGCGGCAGTTCCGCCCAAGCCCAATTCTTTTAATTCTTCCGCCGCCTGACGCAGCCGTTTGTGATGCTTACCGATGCACAAAGCGTAAGCCGCGAACTCTTGTCCCAAGCGAATGGGGACGGCATCTTGAAGGTGTGTGCGACCGGATTTGATGATTGAATCGAACTCGCGTGCTTTGTCTCCAAGGGCGTTTTGTAAGTTGTCCAAGACCGGATAAAACTTTTCGCAAAGCTCAAGGGCGGCGAGGCGTATCGCGGTCGGAATCACGTCGTTCGTGGACTGCGCCATGTTCACATCGTCGTTCGGGTTGATGGTTTTATAATCGCCGCGTCGGGCTTCCGCGCCCGTTTTAGCCGCCATGATTTCAATCGCGCGGTTCGCCAAGACTTCATTGACGTTCATATGGTGCGACGTTCCCGCTCCCGCCTGGAACGGGTCAACGACAAATTCATTCATCATCTCGCCGCTTAAAACTTCGTCCGCCGCCGTGACGATTGATTCGGCTTTGTCTCGCGGCAACATCCCCAATTCCCCGTGAACAATCGCGGCGGCTTTCTTGATTTGCACGACGGCGCGCACAAACGACGGGTGCGGCTTCAATCCACTAATTGGAAAGTTGGCGACGGCACGCGCGGTCTGCACGCCGTAGTAAGCGTTCGCCGGAACTTGCAATTCACCGAGCGAATCTTTTTCGGTGCGCGTGGTTTGATTGGTTTGTGGAATCGGTTGTGACATGTGAGATTTAAGAAATCCTTTCTGAAATTATGAATGCAAATTTTGATGAAAATTATAACTGCCCAGTCGTCTTCAGACGGCTTTCCGCGAAGCGGCACATAGACCAGCCGTTTGACGGCTGGGGATAAATGCGAATCACTCTCCTAAGCCCGTTTCTAACGGGCTTTCGCATCAGGCTTGAGCCGTTCGGGTGTGGCTAAAGCCGGAAGCGAGAAGGACGTTAAAACGCCCTCGCACGTTTATTGACCTTGCTACCCAGCCGTCAAACGGCTGGTCTATACGCCCTTCGGGGAAGTCGTCTGAAGACGACTGAGCAGCTACTTAAAAAATCGAACCTTAAAAAATATCGGTGACGCGACACGAAAAATCGGGCAGCAATGGTGTCGTCAGTTCATCGCGTGCGGTAAGTATCGCAATCAAATCAAGCAAGCCGTCGCGCAATCTATAAACCTCAATCGTGCGATTTTCGGCATCGGCAATCCAGTATTCTTTGACGCCGAACTTCGCGTAAGTCTGGCGTTTAACCACTTGGTCGCGGCGGCGATTTTCCGCTCCCGGAGAAATCACTTCAATCAACAATTCAGGCGCGCCGTGAATGTGTTTGCCGTCGGCGACGATAAACATGCTTTCGTTCGTGACGAACGCGACATCGGGAATCGCGCTGTTAAGGTCGTCGAAAATGACGCCGGGAGTGAAGAAGACTTGTCCGAGAGGCACGCGCAAAAGGAAGCCGCGAAGTTGAAAATAGAAGTTGCCGATGGTGTTTTGGTGCGACAGGTTTGGGGCGCGCGACATAAACAATTCTCCTTCAAAAATCTCGTAAGTTTTGCCGTCGTCCGGCATCGCTTCGAGGTCAGCGGCGGTGATAAGCGGTAAGACTTGTGCCGACATGCTTTGAATCTCCTGACTTGGTTGCGCTCTTAGTGGAATTGATTTTAACACGCGCGGACTTCGCTTTACGGTATCAGTCAAGACCGATGACAAAGAGCGTCGTGTCGTCTTGCGGCGGCGCGCCGATGCGGAAGCGGTCGAGGTCTGAGAGAAGTTGTGCGCCGATGTGTTCGACGTTCGGGGCGCGGTCGTCGCGCGGCGGAAGGTGATTTAACGAGGCGATGATGCCCGCTTCTTCGTAGGTTTCGCCCGCGCAGTTTTGCGCGTCGGTCATGCCGTCGCTAAAGACGGCGAGGCGCGTGCCGCGTGTGAAGCCGACGCGCCCTTCTTCATAACTCGCGCCGGGAAGCAAGCCGACGGGGAAGCCGCCCGTTTGTAGAGACGCGGGGGCGTGCGTGTCGCTTCCCGCCACCCATAAGGGCGGTTGATGCCCACCGTTGACGTATCGTAGTTGTTCATTTGTCGCGGACAAACGCCCGACGAACAGCGTCGCGTAAGTCCCAATCGGAGCGGCGATTTGTACGCGGCGATTGAGTTCGGCGGCGAGTTTGGTTAAGTCCGGTTCGGTGTGAACGAGGGCGCGCAGTTCGGTCTGCAAAGTCGTCATTAAGAGTGCCGCCCCGATGCCTTTGCCCGATACGTCCGCGACCCAGAACGCGCATTCGCCGTCTGCCAGCATCACCGCGTCGTACATGTCGCCGCCCACGTCGTAACACGCTTGGCTAATGCCCCACGCGACGAACGGCGCGGGCAGTGGAATGTTGCCCGCGTTGGGAAGCAAGCGCGATTGTATGCCGCGTGCGAGTTGAAGTTCGGTTGAAAGCAGGTGCGAGCGAACCGCGTCTTGCATGAGCTGTTCGCGTTCGACGGCAAGCGCGGCGAGAACTCCGAAGGCTTCGAGATAAACGAGTTCTTCGTTTGAAAAGAAACCTTGATGGCGGTTGATTGCCTGTACCGCACCCAAGATTTTGCCGTCCGCGTTAAGCAGCGGGACGCAGAGAATCGTATGCGTGTGGTATCCGGTGCGACGGTCAACCGAGTCGTCGAAATAGGGACTCGCGTGCGCGTCGTCAATTATCATGCTCTCGCCCGTCGTCACGACTTGACCGACGACGCCGCGCGTCGCATCCATCACGATTTCGATAAACTCCGAACCCGCCATCTGTCGCGCGTGAAGTTGCCCCGTGCGTTCATCGAGCAGAAAGGCGGTCGCGCGGTCGCATTCGAGTTGCGTTGAAATGTGATTTAAGATTTCAAGCAAAATCTCGTCGAGGTTCGCCGCTCGATTAAGGGCGATGCCCGCGTGGACGAGTGCTTCCATACGAATGAGGCGCACATCCGTCGGCAGCGTTTCAAGAAATCTTGTCGCGGTGTTCATCAATCAGCAATCACTCGTTTAAGTTTTGGAAGTGAGTCGGCACAAAAGTTCCACGACATACTACACATCAAAGGCTTCAGGCGGCGAATTATCTCACGCCATCGGGAAACGCCGATGATAGGCAACCGCGAACCCGAACCGCGTGCATCGTAACTGCCGGAACAAAAGTTTAAGAATTTTTTTCGTCGCATGTTGCCTTAGATGTATCCGGGTTGAGAGGCGGCGGCGGTTGATTGTTTTGGAGAGCATCTTTTTTATGGAAGTGATAAGCGAAGTCGGTCTGGCGCAAATCTGTTATCAAGCGATGACGGCGGCAGTGTGGTTATGGCAAGACGCCGCTCAATCTACAGGACAAGGCGCACCGGAAGTGCAAGAAACACTCAATCTTCTTGAGCAGTTTTGGTTCTACCTCAACACGAAATTCACGGTCGGAAATTTAAGCGTTTCCATCACGACGTTCGCCACCGGACTGGCGGTTTTGGTGCTTTCGATTTTCGTGTCGCGCACACTGCGCGGATTCTTTGAACGCCGCATCGCCGCGCGCACGCACATCGAACCCGGCTTGCAATACACGTTGCTGCGTTTGATTCATTACATCATCGTCGCTATCGGCGCGCTCATCGGGTTGCGCCTCGCGTTCGCGCTCGATTTGACTTCGCTTGCCGTCGTCTTTACGGCTCTCTCGGTCGGCATCGGTTTCGGTTTGCAATACATCGCGGGCGACATTGCGAGTGGTTTCATTTTGCTGTTCGAGCGTCCGGTGCGCGTCGGTGATTTTATTTCCGTCGGGCAGGACAAAAGCGAAACACAAGGCAAGGTCACGGCGATAAAATTGCGAACCACAACGGTGCAAACCAACGACGGCATCACGGTCATCGTGCCTAATTCCAAACTCGTGACGAACATGATGATTAACTGGACTTACGGCAACCGTCGCGCACGCATCTCCGTCCCCGTCGGCGTCGCTTATGATTCGGATGTTGACCTTGTGACCGCACAACTGATGCGCGCCGCGCAGGATGTCAAAGAGGTTTTGACCGAACCCGCCCCGACCGTGCAGTTTCTCGGCTTCGGTGATTCGGCGTTGGATTTTCGTTTGTTGGTGTGGACTTCGCGCCCGCGCTTGCACCCACGCATCAAATCGGAAATCAACTATCGTATCTTTCGGTTGTTCCGCGAAGCGAACATCGAAATTCCTTTCCCGCAACGCGAACATCGCTGGCGCGGCGATGCTTTGCCCGTTAATGAAGTAATGAGTGATGAGTAACTCACGCCCGCGCGGTTAAGATTTCACAGCCCGATTCATCGGGCTTCCCGCCGCAGGCGGCAGATAGCCACGCGATTTATCGCGTGGTCGGTTTCAAACAGAATCCGAAAGGGCGTTTTAACGTCCTTCTCCCTGTGGCTTAAGCCACCGAATTAGAAGCCCGTTGAAACGGGCTAAGAATTATTACCCATCTGACCACGCGATAAATCGCGTGGCTATCAACCCTACGGGAAAGCCTCGTGAACGAGGCTGAAAACCAAAACCACGTAACGTGAGTAATGAGTGCGGTTATTCGCCATTCATCGCCGATACTTTGCATGGTTCTGCTTTCAAAGGTAATCTACACGACATGTTTCGATGAGTGAGTCGTCATTCAGTCCTGCCCGTCCGTAAAAACTAATTCAGTGTTGGAGAGTATGTGCCTGTGATTCGTCCCGCACGTTCATTGCCAAGCCCGCGCGCCGCCATTCCCGATAAGCGCGAAGCGATTATGCGCGCCGCGACGCAAGTGTTCGCCGCCAACGGTTACGCCAACTCGAAGGTTGCCGACATCGCGCGTCGTGCCGGAGTCGCGGACGGCACGGTCTATCTCTATTTTCGCAGCAAGGAAGAAATCCTGCATTCGATTTTCGACCGTCACGCCGGAGCAGCCCTTGCCGAAGCGCGCACGACTGTCGCCGAAATCAGCGACCCGCGCGAAAAGCTTCGACGCATCGCGCGCCTTCACCTTGAACTGCTCGGAGCCGACCGCGATCTCGCCGTCGTGTTTCAAGTCGAGTTGCGCGGCTCGACGAAGTTTATGGAAGAGTTCACCGCCGCCGGACTCTCCGAATACTTGCGTTTGATTCGCCAAAGCATCGAAGACGGGCAGCGCGCGAAAGTCTTCCGCCCTGAACTCGATGCCGGATTGGTGGCGAAAGCTTTGTACGGCGCGCTGGATGAAATGGCGACGAACTGGATTTTGTCGAAGCGGCGATACAAACTCGCGCCGACGGCGGACGCAGTGCTTGATATTTTTCTTAACGGAGTGAGCGTGCCATGAACCGAACTTCAACCGTCACATCACAAGATGAACTTCATAAAGTTTCTCGTCCAAACGAATCGTCAAGCGACACGGCGAACCGGACAACGAATGAAACGGCAGAGGATACGATGCTCAATGTAACTTCCGACACGATGTCCGATACCGTGCATGATAAACCGCGCACACTGGTCGAGATGTTCGACCGCACGATGCGGCGGCACGCGAAACATGACGCCTTGAATTTCAAGCGTGACGGCAAGTGGCATCCGATTTCCACGACGGAAGTTTTGACGCGCATCGCCAACATCGCGCTCGGCTTGCACAGTCTCGGCGTGCGTGCGTGCGATCGCGTGGCTTTGCTTTCCGAGAACCGACCGGAGTGGACGCTGGCTGACGCCGGGTGTTTGTTCGCGGGTGCGATTGACGTGCCGATTTACACGACGCTCACGCCCGCGCAGGTTCGTTATATCCTGAACGATTCGGCGGCAAGTGTGTTGTTCATTCAAAACCAGAAGCAGTACATGCGTGTGCGTGAAGCCGTCGCCGCGTGCGCCGGGCTTCATCATGTCGTGTTCTTCGATGAAGAAGAGGAAAGCGAAGCGGGTGCGATGACGTTGACCGAACTCGAAGCACGCGGAGCGGAACTCGCGCGCACCGAACCCGCACTGCTCGATACACTAAAAACCGCGACCAAGCCGGACGACTTGGCGACGATTATTTACACTTCCGGTACGACCGGCGACCCGAAAGGCGTGATGCTTTCGCACGCCAATCTGGTATCGAATTTAATCATCGCGGGAGCGCATCTTTCCTTCAAGCGAGAGGATTCGGTGTTGTCCGTGTTGCCGCTTTCGCACATCTTCGAGCGGCTGGCGATGTACATGCATCTCTATCGCGGGATGAGCGTCTATTACGCCGAATCAATGGACAAAATCGGTGACAACATGCGCGAAGTGCGCCCTACGATTTTGATTGCCGTGCCGCGCTTGTTCGAGAAAATCTACGGGCGCATCAAAGACACGGCGGCGCGCGGCGGCAGGGTCAAAGCCGCGTTGCTCGCGTGGGCGGTTGATACGGGCAAGCAGGTTGCCGCTTTGAGGTTTGCGAAAAAGACAGTTCCAACCGCGCTTCGACTTCAACACGCGCTGGCGACGCGCCTCGTGTTTTCAAAGTGGAAAGCGGCGACGGGCGGACGCATACGCCTGTTCGTATCGGGCGGTGCGGCACTCTCCGAAGACATCATGCTGACCTTTGCCGGAGCGGGTTTGCCGATTCTGCAAGGCTACGGATTAACCGAAACATCGCCCGTCATCGCCGCCGCGACGCTCGAACACAACCGACCCGGCGTCGTCGGGCTGCCCATCGAAGGCGTTGATGTACGCATCGCGGCGGACGGTGAAATCGAAGTGCGCGGCGCAAACGTGATGCGCGGTTACTACAACAAGCCGGAAGAAACCGCGAAGGTTTTTACCCCCGACGGTTGGTTTAAGACGGGCGACATAGGCGAACTCGACCACGACGGATACTTGAAAATCACCGACCGCAAAAAGGAATTGTTCAAAACATCGGGCGGCAAATACATCGCCCCGCAACCCATCGAAGCTTTGATTAAAGGCTCGCGCTTCGTCTCGCAAGTCGTCCTCATCGGCAACGGGCGCAAGTTTCCCGCCGCCCTCATCGTACCCGATTGGGAACAGGTGCTCGCTTACGTCGAACTCAAGAAAATTGATTCACACACACCCGCCGAACTCTGCACACACCCGCGCATCGTTGATTTATTCATGCGTCAAGTCGAAGCCAACACGCCGGAACTCGCCCAATACGAACGTGTCAAACGCATCGCCCTCATCGAACATGAACTCACAATAGAGAGCGGCGACCTGACGCCGACGCTGAAAGTGAAACGGCGCGTGGTGGATGAAAAGTACAAGGATGTGATTGATAAATTGTACGCGGAGTAATCTTCGTGTCGTCTTCACATCGTCGCTGGTTGCGCGGCTGAATCATAATTGCTCAGCCGCGTTCACGCGGCTTTCCGCGAAAGCGGCACTTAGACCAGCCGTTTGACGGCTGGAAGATTAGATGGCGATTGACTCGGAGGGCGTTTCAACGTCCTTACTTCGTGTGGCTTAAGCTAGTGCGCGGGATGGCTCAAGCCGAATACAATAAGCACGTTGAAACGCGCTCAATAAACTTTTCCGGCGGCTTCCCAACCATCAAACGATTGGTCTATGCGCCCTGCGGGAAAGCCGCGTGAACGCGGCTAAGTAGTTACGCTGAATCAGCTTTCTCTTCCTTCTCTTTCTTCGACATCCGGTTCGTGGATTTCTTCGGGCGGGAACGTCACGCGGTCGTACACGTCGGCGAGATGCAAGCGGCAATCAATCGAAGCAATGACTAAATCGGCTTCGATATTGTTGACTAAAGCGTACCGCCAACCGTCGTCCGTCGCGCGGTAAAAATGGTCAATGAGTGCTTTAGTTTGCGAGACGAGCAGATAATCGGAGAGTTCCGGCAGGCATGTTTGGTAGCGTTCCCACTTCTCGCCCCTATCAAAAGCTTCGGTCGTCGGCGACAAAACTTCGACGATGACACGCGGATTGACGAGTACATCGCGCCGCGCGTCGTGGAACTTCAATTCTCCGCACACGACTACTAAATCAGGATAAGAAAACAGTCCCTTCATCCTGTGTCCGGGCTTGGGCATGAAACCGCTCCGCACCTTCATGTCTTTGGCGAATGCTTGACATGGCGTGTCTAACAATCGAGTGCTGATAATCCGACTCAGATTCATGCACACCGCTCCGTGTTCCGGGCTTTCGCCCGCCATCGCATAAATCTGTCCGTCGAGATATTCGTGTCGTTCCTCTGCCTCGCGCTCGAAGGACAAATACTCTTCGACTGAATACTGTATAAGCGTTTGTGGCAAACTCATCTTCGAGATTCTCCTCCACCGTACTTTGATGTGTAGGTAACTATATCCAATCTAATCACCGAACGTGCGAATCATCGTCAAGCATCGTCACCATCCAATCGCGGATGATGCTTTCCATTTCGTCGAGGTGATCTTTGAAGAAGTGTTCCGCGCCGTTGACGATTCGCACGCTCACGTTTGAATTGTGAAGCCGGATGAGTTCCGCCGCATTCTGCACTTTTTCGACATCGCCAAATTCATCCGCGCTTCCGTGAACCAGTAATAACGATTTGCGGCACGCCGTTAAAAACGAGAAGTCATACATATTCACGGGTGTACCGATGCCGATGAGGTACGAAACGCGGTCGTCTTTGATGCCGACTTCCAGACCGACGCGCGAACCGAAGGAGAAGCCTGCGAGCGTGACGGGCAGGTCGGGATAATTCTCCGTCAAGTAGTCGAGAGCGTGGCGCGCGTCCGTCTGTTCGCCACGCGCGTTGTCGTGCGTTCCGGTGCTTAAACCGACGCCGCGAAAGTTGACGCGAAGGGTAATGAGTCCGGCGGTGTTGAGGGCGCGTGCGGTGCGATAGACGACTTTGTTGTGCATCGTGCCGCCGTGAAGCGGGTGCGGATGTAAAACGAGTGCGACGCCGCGCGGCGGTGCGTCGGGTGTCTCGCGTGGGTCTTTGAGTATCGCTTCGAGCCGTCCGTGCGTGGCGGGGATGAACAGGTTTCCGGTTGGATAAGAAATGAGCGTCGTTCCTTTCATAAGTCGGGCGTGAAGCAATTTAATAATCGCTGAACTTCTAACAAATCTCCTGCCTTACTGCCAAGCGTAGTGCCAAACGTGCCGGACGTAATCACTTCGCGTGCAAGGGCGTGTCTTGACGATTTTGCGATGCGGGTGTTTAACTTTCAATCACGCTCTCAATTCCATCTTCACCTAACGCAATCACGGACGCGGCGCACACGCTCTTAACGTCACGGGTGTTTTCGTTCGGCGTATGTATTCATAAGCTATGCCGCGTGTCGTCGGGCTTGGGCGTGGTGAAAGCGGAATGTTGACGGGCAATGGCGAACCTCATCCTTGCCGCGTCGTCTTGTGGTAAATCGCTGAAGTGATAAATCGCCGGAGTGATGTTTAACCCTATAGAACTTATCTTGAATGTCGTGCGGCGCGGATTGCGCGAACGTTCCGCCATGTCACGCTACGGCGCGGCGTTGGGTTTTACCCTCGCGGCGTTCGCCTTGAAAGTTGTGCTTGAACGGTTTATCGAACAGGAGAGTCCATTTCTGCTGTTCTTTTCCGCCGTGATGTTCAGCGCGTGGTTCGGCGGTCTGGGTGCGGGACTTTTGGCGACCGTGCTTTCCGCGCTGTTAAGCGACTACTTCTTTCTTGCGCCGACGCTCTCTTTGCGTCCCGGTGGTTCGGGTCAGGCATTGCGGCTCACCATATTTGTTATCGAAGGTGTGGGGATAAGTTTGTTGTGCGAAGGCTTGCGTACATCGCGCACGCGCAGTGAGCGACAAAAATCCGCGTTGCGCCAATCCGAAGTCCGACATCGCATCTTCGTCGAAGAAGTCGCCGATTATGCGTTTATGATTTGCGATGCGAACGGCATCATCACTGATTGGAACTACGGCGCGGAACGCTTGTTCGGTCACACCAAACAACAGGCGTTGGGACAAAGCGCATCGTTCATCTTTACGCCGGAAGATTGCGCGGCGGGCGCGCCGGAACATGAACTCGAAACCGCAAAGAAAGACGGCACGGCGACGGCTGTGCGCTGGCATTTGCGGCGCGACAATTCGCGTGTGTGGGTCAACGGCACGGTCACGGCGGTGCGCGATGAAGCGGGAGCGTTGCGCGGGTTTGCGAAAGTCGCGCGCGATGAAACATTACAGCGCGAGGCGGAAGAACGCTTGCGCGACAATCAAAAACAGTTGCGCTTAATCACCGATGCCGTCCCCGTTTTGATTGCTTACATTGATAGAAACGAATGCTATCGCTTCGTCAATCGGGCTTACGAAGATTGGTTCGCTCAACCGACGGCGAACATCGTCGGCACGCATATTCGTGACACGCTCGGTGAAGAAGGCTATGCGATAGCCCGTCCGAATCTCTTGCGCGCGCTCGGCGGCGAGCAGGTTACTTACGAGCGTTTGATGCCTTACAAGTACGGCGGAGCGCGTTATACGAGCGGCGTCCATATCCCCGATGTCGGCGAAGACGGCACGGTGCGCGGCGTCGTCGCCCTCGTCAGTGACATCACCGAACGCAAGCGCGCCGAAGACGAAATGGCGGAACTTTACCAGCGCGCCCAAGTCGCCAACCGTATGAAGGATGAGTTCTTAGCTACACTTTCGCACGAACTACGCACGCCGCTGACGCCGATTATCGGTTGGCTGCATATGATTCGCAGTCGGATGCTACCGGAAGCGGAGACCGAGCGCGGGCTGTCGGTCATCGCCAAAAACGCTTCGTTGCTTTCAGGTCTTATCAACGATTTGCTCGATATGTCGGCGGTCTTGAGCGACAAAATCAGACTTGATAAATCCCCCGTCGCCATCGCTTCCATCCTGCGCGAAAGCATTGATACCGCGCAGACGCAAGCCGCCGCGCGTCGCATCGAAATCGCCTTCGAGATAAACAAAGCGAGCGAGAGGGCGATGGTGGATGGCGACCGGACAAGGCTGTTGCAAATCTTCTGGAACTTGCTCAACAACGCCATCAAGTTTGAACGCGACGGCGGGCGGGTGCGTGTCGTTTGTGAAATAGAAGACGCGATGTGTCAGGTGCGTGTGCGCGATTACGGCATCGGCATCGCGGCGGAATTTTTGCCACACGTCTTCGAGCATTTCCGGCAATCGGATTCCTCTTCGACACGTTCTTACGGCGGCTTAGGTCTGGGACTCGCGCTGGTTAAAAGCTTCGTCGAAGCACACGGGGGAACAATCGCCGTCGAGAGTTTTGGCGAGAATCAAGGCACACAGTTCACCGTCACGCTGCCTTTGCTTGAAGCAAAGGTCAAGCGAACCGACGCCGCAGGTAAAATTTACGACGCGGGTTATAACGCGGACTCAACGCCCACTGACATTTTGGCGGGCGGGGAAAGTCATGGAGCGCGCGTTCTCGTCATCGAAGATTCGCCCGACACGTTGGAGATGATGGGGATGATTTTGCGTCACGCGGGTTTTCAAATCGTCGCCTGCGAAGACGCTTTCGATGCCTTGCGCCACGCTTCGACGAGCGAGTTCGATATTGTCATCACAGACATCGGCTTACCGGAAATCAGCGGTCACGAACTTATCAAACGGCTTCGCATGTTGCCGCATTTCACAAACGTGCCTGCCATCGCCTTGACCGGATACGCGACCACGCGCGACGCCGAACAGGCTTTGAGCGCGGGCTTCGATGCACACCTTGCGAAGCCCGTCGCCGCCGCCGACTTGCTCGCCAAGATTGATGAATTGCTTGACGGCAAACCAACTCGTTAAGGCTTTTATGGTATCGTGCGCCGACGATAAGCACGTTTAAGAACGTGGTTAGTAATCAAGCTATTATCAAGGTTTTACGTCTGGACAGTTCCCCGTCCCGACAGGGACGATTGAGAATAGCCCAGCGATTTATTGCTGGGTGCAAGACGCGAAACGGTTTTCAGTCCCGTCAGGGACGGCTGAAAACGGTATTAAAGGCGAGTTCAGCCGTCCCTGACGGGACTTGCGGGATTTGCTCATTGTTGTCCCAGCGATAAATCGCTGGGCTACTCTCACTAAGTCCCTATCGGGACAATAAAAAGTGTCTTGCCATTAGCATTAACTTAATTCAGCACAGACGGACGACAATCGAGCATGAATGACGGGCAGTTTGAAGGCGGCGCACCGCCGACAGTGACGACAAGCGAGACGATTGATAACTCGAACATAAGTGATGCGGCGAGGATGCGCGGCGCGTCCGCTTCGGCTCTCACGACGCGCACACAAATCGTGTTGCTGGCTTTCGGCATCGTCATCATCGCCCTTGTGATGTTGCGATTGCAGTATGCGACGGCTTCCATTTGTTGCGGCGACTATGACGGTTATTACCACATCGGTTGGAGTCGCATGTTGTGGGAGAGTTTCCAACAGGGACGGCTTCCGGTGTTCGGCGTGCTGCCGTTCACGACGTTGAATCCGCAGGATTACGTTGACCATCACTTCCTATTTCACGTTCTCCAAATTCCCTTTACATGGTTTAGCGACATACGCGCGGGGGCGAAAATTTCGGCTTGGTTGTTTGCGACTCTCGGCGTCTTCGCGTGCTACTGGTTGATGGTCAAAGAGAACATCAGCTATACGCCCGTGTGGTTGCTCGCCCTGCTCGGCGCGTCCGCTTCATTTCTGTATCGCATCAACATGACGAAAGCGATGTCTCTGTCGCTCGTCTGTTTGATACTCGGAATCTATCTCCTGTTTCGCCGCAAGTATGTGTGGCTCGCACCGCTCGCGTTCGTCTATGTGTGGCTGTATAGCCTGTGGGTCTTGCTGCCCGTCGCGGGTGCGATGTGGATGGGCGTTCTGCTGTGGAGCGAACACCGTATCGAATGGAGGGTCGTGTTGTGGATTAGCGTCGGCGTGATTGCGGGGATGCTCATCAATCCGTACTTTCCCGACAACTTTCGCTTGCTTTATGAACACATCATGATGAAAGCGGGCAGGGGCGAATTTGAAACGCGCGTCGGCGGCGAATGGTATCCGTGGGATACGAGTCAGTTTTTGGGAGCGTGCGCGGTGGCGATTATTGCGATGGTGGTGGGCTACATCGCGTTCGATTGGACAGACCGCAAGCGCGCCGCGCGACCTTTGTTCTTTCTCTGCCTAGCGTCGTTTCTGGTAATTGCGACGATGTTCCAAAAGCGTTATAGCGAATACTTTCCACCGTTTGCGATTCTGTTCGCCGCCTTCGCTTTGCAGAACGTGTTCGACCGCTCGCGGCAGGGCAGCACCGTCAACATCGTGACTTTGCCGCAAAACGTCCTCGCGGATTTACAACCGTTTCTCGATAGCGGTATGACTCCGGTTGAAAGCGGTGAGGCGATGCGACCCATGCGCGATGTGCGGTCTGAAATCGAAGCCGCGATAATCGGTGCGTCGCTCGCTTCGGTGATTTTTTTAACCGCGACCGAACTGCCCGTGACGAACACTGTGCGCGTCGTCTTAACTGTGCTTGCCTGTCTGCTCGTCGTCATCGGCATCGCCTTTTATGCGTTCAAATATAGTCGTCGCCAAGCCGTCGCCGTCGGTCTCGCACTGTTGCTTGGCGTCGGGTTGTTTCAAGCGATAAAAAACGAAGTTAGAGAAATCGGTGACTCACCCGAACCCGACACTTACGCCGGAAGCATGAACTGGATTCGCGGCAACGTGCCGCCGGGCGAAACGGTGTTCAATACTGATTGGGACGACTTCCCGAAAATCTTTTTCTATGACAACACGCACGCTTACGTTTCCGGTCTTGACCCGACGTACTTGCTTTATGAAAATCCTGAACTCTCAAAATTGTACGAACGCATCACGACCGGCGAAGAGAAGGAAGCCGCCCCGCTCATCCGCGAGAAGTTCGGTGCGCGCTATATCTTCACCGACAAGAAACCGCGCAACGATGGCGGCACGAACGATTTCTATTTCAACTTGACGGAAAGCGGTTGGGTGGAAGAGAAGTTCGACGACGGCAAATCAACCGTCTTGATGATACGCGATGAGCGCGGCGCGCCCGAAAGTGATGATGAAGACGCCGCCACAGACGGTGAAGAAGCATCCGATGATGTGAACGCCGTCAATGAAAATGAAGAAACACCGCAATAAGGATTTGATTTATGAACTTCAACCAGCTTAAAACAAAGCATCCTATCGCTTTCATCAATAAGTTTATTCTCGCTTTGATGCTACCCGTCATCATCGCCGGATGCGGTAGTTTCACTTCACAACCGACGCCCGCCCCGACGCCGCAGTTAAGCGAATTGGAACGCGATTTGAAAGCGGTGCGCGGTCCGCTCATCTTGCATATCTACCTTGTCGCACGCGCCGACGGTGCGAAACTCACGCGCGAAGATTTCGCTTTCATCAATCAAAACAAACCGCTTGAGACACAGGAAGCCCGCATCACGGATGACAGTCGGCAAGTGATTTTGGGGATGAACGTCGTCTTTCCGCCGGAGAAATTGCAGGCTTTGCAAAGTCGCTTCAATGTCACGGAAGATGCGAGATGACGACAAGTTTGAGCGCGTTTATTTCGTGAAAAGCATGGTCGTCCGGTTGGCGGTGAGAGCGATGCGCGTGCGTGTGAAAACTTCGTCAACCGTGATGTCGTCAAGTGAGCGGCTGTAAATTATTTGATGTTGTTCGCCGACGGGTTGAAAGCCGCGCGCATCGGGTTGACCGAGAACGACGACCACCGGCGTTCCCGTCGCGGCGGCGAGATGAACGGGACCCGTATCGTTTGATACGAACACCGAAAGCTTCGAGAGTGCGGCGATAAATTCACCGAACGTCAAGCGGTCGAAGATTAAAGAACCCGGAAACAACCGCCGATATTCTTTCACCAGATGGCGTTCTTCAGGACCCGGAAACAGCATCACGCGCACGCCTTCATCATGCTGTAATCTCTTGGCAAGTTCGGCGAAGTGATTGATGTCCCACTGCCGCGAACTGTGACCCGCGCCGGGAAACATCCCGACCGTAAGCACGTCGTGATAACCGTCCGTCATCACCTTTGCTTTGCGAAACAACGCTTCGATCTTTGCCGCGTCTTCCGGCTTGACGCGCAAACGCGGCTGCTTCAATTCGCTTTTAACTCCGAGCGGCGCAAGCACATCAAGGTAACGCTCGACAAGATGTTTATTCATGTCAAGACGCGGCGGGCGTACGGGAAAGTTACCTAAGAAATCGAGCGAGCGCGTGATGCGTTCGGCGTACAGACGGCGGGGCGCGCCCGACACGAAGCCCAAGATGTTGGTTTCCGGCAAACTGTTAAGGTCAATCACGAAATCGAATTTGCGTGCGCGCACGTCTTTGACTAACTTGACGATTCGATAACCCGACAACAGTTTATTGCCGTCGCGCAGTGCGACTCTATCAACGCTCAAAACATCGTCGGCATAGCCCGATTGGTTAAGCACGCCACTCGCGGATTTACCCGCCGCGATTGTGATGCGCGCCGCAGGATACCGAAGCCTGATAGCTTCAAGTGCGGGCAAGCCCAGCACGACATCGCCCATCTGCCCGAAGTGAATCACAAGAATGTTGTGCGGCTCAAAGTTCATCTACAAAATTTCAATCAAACGATTTCAAATCCAATCAACGATTCAGGCAAGCGGACGCGAGCGTTCGGCTTTGCTTCGCGCCCTCTCAAAATCTACATTCGCAAATACGTCGGCGAGCGCAAGGCTGCCATTGATTGATGCGAGTTCAATCGTCGCTTCCAT
This sequence comes from Pyrinomonadaceae bacterium MAG19_C2-C3, assembly GCA_024330265.1. Taxonomy (GTDB): domain Bacteria; phylum Acidobacteriota; class Blastocatellia; order Pyrinomonadales; family Pyrinomonadaceae; genus JANDLT01. Next base: position 42,018 of record JANDLT010000012.1, read on the forward strand.
CGAATCTGCTCTACGATAAATCCACTTCTCATTCGTGTCTTTGTCTTTCGTAAAACATTCGATGCGCGGTTGCGTCTGCGAAATCAAAACGTACTCGGCGAGCGATTCGATTGTTTGATACTGCGCGAACTTGCCGCCCCTGTCATAACTCTCAGTTGAAGACGAAAGAACCTCGACGATTAAAGTCGGGTTCAGCAACGTATCCCTTTTGCCGTCATCAACCAATATCGTCTCGCCGCACACGACCGTTGCATCAGGGTAAGTGTAAAGCCCTGTGCGCGGAATAAACACGCGAAAGTCGTTGCTATAAACGCGGCAACCCGTCCGCTTCATTTGTCCGTGAAGTTCCCCGATGATGGTTGCCCCAAGCAGCGCGTGTTCTTCCGTGCCGCCGCTCATCAAAAACATCTCGCCGTCAAAATACTCGTGACGTTCTTCGCTCTTGCGCTCAATCGCTAAGTATTCTTCTGGCGTCAAAAAATGTTTCGATTGTGCTGACATGATGTTGCCTCTTTCCTGTTCCGTTGATATATCAAAAGCGCGTCAGTCTGGTTTTACGAAAAGCCTTCGCGTTCGGTTGCTGCGTAACGCGAAAGTATAAGTGAGCGTTGGCGGCAAACAAAACGGGCGACAAGTTAAACATACTTGTCGCCCGTACTATGCTTGTTGTTAGCTTGCGCGCTCGTAATACAAGCGTGGTTAATTTTCTTCGTCTGCCGAATCGTGGATTGATGCGAGTGTACGAGGCACGCCGGGATTTACCGACGGGTTATCAATCAATGTGAGGAATTCGCGGTACAGCGTGTCGCTTTGCGCTTGTTGGTTTTCTTGGTAGCAAACCTCTTGGTATTTTTCGGCGGCGGTGAAGGCTGCTTGATTACCGAGTGCGCGGGCAACAATCGTCATTAGCTGACTATTCATATATTCGTCATCGTCCGTTCCGGTTTTTCGTCGCAGATGTTCGAGTATGAAAGAAGTCAATCGCTTGTCACGCGACACGAAGGTAAGCGGTAATAATTGAAACTCGCCTTGCGTAAGTTTTTTCGCGTTGAAGACTGAATCTGCGATGCGCGTGCGATGCGCGTCGGTTAAAAGCGAGATGATTTTAAGCCGCTCCTGTTCGCCTTCATCAACATATTCGTTCGCTTCTTCTGCGTTCGCGGTTGATTCGTCCGAAGGCTTTTCGTCGTTCGTTTTGTCCGAATTGATTGTTTCCGGTTCGCTCAAAACAACTTCACTCGCGGCAGTAGTTTCATCAGACACCGCCGAGTAAAAAGCGAAGTCCGGCATCAATTCGTATGCCCCTTCCCAACGTGTCGCGGGGTGTTCGATGCACCGCACAATCCATTCGGTAAGCCGCGCAATATCGGGTTTATCATCCGCGTATATCCGCGCGAGGTCGTCAATACGTTGTAGATAAACCTTCAAGCCATCGTCATCCAAAACCTTCGCCCCGTAATTTTCCTGCTCGAAGTAGAACATGGAATCATCAACTATTGGCAAAGCATCTTCGTCAACTTGCTTCCCGTCGGTTGTTGAATTTTCAACCGGCACAAAACGAAGACGCATACCGCCGTAACTCCTCATCTCGCCGTGTTTGAGAAACGCGAGCATCGTTTTGCCGTAAGGGAAAGATTCGTCATCCGGCGTGTTGAGTTTCGCAAACTGTGCTTCGTCCCAAAGGAAGCGATTGATGTTGATGACTTGCGAAGCCGCGTCGCCTTTAATGACCTGATTAACGTAAAGGCGCGTGCGTACTTGCTTCGCTTCACCGCGATTCTTTTTCTCCTTGACGAGACTTGATTCGCCGATGCGCGCGACAACGATAAGGTCGCTTGCAAGATAAAGTTCGCGCAAGGGTTGCGGCGGTGGCATCGGACAAGCTTTGACAGGTGAAGGGATATTGGAGAATAGAAAAAACGCTATAAGGAAAGATGCGAGAAGGCGGCGCGTTTGATTTGGACGTGTGGCGCGGTGTGAAGAACGCATAAAACAACTTCCTTTCAAGGCGTGAGAGTTGACGGGAAAACGCTTTCAACGGTGCTTGGCGTTTTGATTCGGTGTTGCGAGTCCGACGTGATTCTTAACTTGCGAGAGTCTTTAATATCTTTGACACCGTTCGCTTAAATTTGTTCCACGAAAACCGGCTTCGCTTCACCGCCCGCGACATTATCTTTCTTACGTCATGCTTCGCATAAATCTCTGCCCGTCATCTCCGTCGGTTGTTCAACTCCAAGCGCGCGGAGAATTGTCGGTGCGATGTCTTCGAGTGCGCCGCCGTCGCGTAAGGTTAAGTTTTGCGCGTTGTCGTCAATGAAGTGGAACGGGACGAGGTTGGTGGTGTGCGCGGTGTGCGCGCCGCCGGTGTTGGGGTCAATCATCATTTCGGCGTTGCCGTGGTCGGCGGTCACGAGCAATCTGCCGCGATGGGCGCGAACGGCTTTCATAATCCAGCCTAAACAGGTGTCAACGTGTTGGACGGCTTCGATGGTTTTATCGAGTTTGCCGGAGTGTCCAACCATGTCGGCGTTGGCGAAGTTGATGATGAAGACATCCGTTTCGCCCGCGTCCATCGTGCGTAAAACTTTGTCGGTAATTTTATAGGCACTCATCTCCGGTGCTAAATCGTAAGTCGTGACCTTTTGCGACGGCACGAGCAAGCGCGATTCGCACGCGAACTCTTTTTCCGTGCCGCCGTTGAAAAAGTATGTGACGTGGGCGTACTTCTCCGTTTCCGCGAGACGATAGTTGTTGAGTTCGTGGCGGGCGAAGACTTCGGCAAGAATGTTCGGTCGCGTTTCCGGGGCGAAGACGAACGGCAAATTAAACGTCTTATCGTATTGCGTCAAACACACATAATCGAGACGCGGACGATTGGAAATAGCGAAGCCGTCGAAGCTTGCTTGCGTGAGGGCGTTCGTTAATTGACGCGCGCGGTCGGCGCGATAATTGAAGTGAAGCACCGCATCGCCGTCTTGAATGGTGGCGAGTGGTTCGCCGCTTTCCCGTGTGACAACGAGCGGTGTGATGAACTCATCGGTTGTGCCGCGTTCATACATCTGACAGATTCCGGTGAGCGGGTCGGTGATGGGTTCGCCCGTGCCGCGCGTGAGTAAGTTGTACGCGGCTACGGTGCGCTCCCAACGCTTGTCTCTATCCATCGCGTAGAAGCGTCCGACGACAGAAGCGATTGAAGCACATCCGACTTCAGCGCATTTGTTTTGCAAAGCCGCGATAAAACCAAGCGCGGACATCGGCGGCGTGTCGCGCCCGTCCAAGAAGGCGTGAACATAGACGCGGGTTAAACCTTGACGGCGCGCCATATCGAGCAGGGCGTGCAGGTGGTCTTGTGATGAATGAACCTTGCCATCAGAAACAAGCCCGATGAGATGAAGCGCGCGGTCACGTTCGCGCGCACCGTTCATCAAATTAACGAGCGTCGCATCGGTGAACAGTTCGCCGGATTCAATCGCGTAATCTATGCGCCCGATGTCGGTGCGTATCACGCGACCCGAACCGATGTTCAAATGTCCGACTTCACTATTTCCCATCACTCCGGCGGGAAGCCCGACACGTCTGCCGGAAGCTTCGAGTAAGGTCATCGGATATTTTTCTAAAACCCCATCATAGAACGGCGTCGCGGCGAGGCGAATCGCGTTACCTTCCGTGTCTTCACGATAGCCCCAACCATCGAGGATAAGCAGGGCGAGCGGGCTTTTATGTTTGTTCATTTTCACCTCATCTTTTGATTAAGCCGTTTGGTAGCGCGTGCCGCAGTTCGGGCATTGCGTCATACGTCTCACGCCGCTTAAAGGAATCGTCGGAATGACGAAGAAGAAGGTCAAAAATCTCATGCCTTTTTTGACGACGAAGTTGGTCAACGCCCCGCAAGTTTGACAGCGCATCTGACCCGAAGTGCGTTCGCTGCCCCATGTAAAAAAGCGTGTGCCGAAGATAAAAAACACAGGTTAAATTCCTTGTTGTAAGTCGCGGTTGATTTGATAAAACGCACGCTGTCCATGAAGGTGTGCGGCGTTGCGATAAGCCCAAGTTTTAAGTCAGACCCTGCTTTCAAGCGCGGCGACACGGGCTTCCAAGTCGCGTATGTCGGCGCGGTATTCGACGGTTTCGGCGCAGGTTTGCAAGATGGTTGATTGGAGACTGTCAGAGCGTGAAGTGAAGGCGCGTAGTGAATGACTATTAAGCCGTCTGTTCATTTCATCAAAACGTTGGTTGATTTTTTCAAATTGCTCTTTGGTTTCCCGACGCATCTCCCTAAGTTCGTAGAGGATGACTTTTAGGTACTTGATGAGTTCGTCTTGGTTGTCATTCATAAGTTTCTCCTGTGATGAAGGTCGAATTTGATTAGCTTTTGATTTGATAAAACGCGCGGCGTCCCAAGTAGCGTGCAGAGTCGCGTAAGTCTTCTTCGATGCGAAGGAGTTGGTTGTATTTGGCGATGCGGTCGGTTCTGGAGAGCGAGCCGGTTTTGATTTGTCCGGCGTTGGTGGCGACGGCTAAATCCGCGATGAAGGTGTCTTCGGTCTCCCCTGAACGGTGCGAGATGATGACGGTGCGGTTGTTCGTCTTGGCGAGTTCGATGGCGTCGAGCGTCTCGGTGAGCGTGCCGATTTGGTTGACTTTGATAAGGATGGAATTGGCGCAACCTTCGTCAATGCCGCGCTGTAAAAATTCGACGTTGGTGACGAATAAATCATCGCCGACGAGTTGAACGCGGTCGCCCATCTCGGTCGTCATCGTCTTCCAACCCGCCCAATCGTTTTCCGCCATGCCATCTTCGATGGAGATAATCGGGTATTGGTCAGCCCAAGATTTCCAGTATGCGACCATCTCATCGCTTGATAAAGTTCGCTTGTCGCTCTTTTTGAAAACGTAATTCGTGCCGTCGTAAAACTCACTCGCCGCCGGGTCTAAGGCGAGCATGATGTCTTGCCCGGCGGTGTATCCGGCTTTCTCAATCGCTTCTAAAATCGTTTCAATCGCTTCTTCATTCGATTTCAAGTTCGGTGCGAAACCGCCTTCATCACCGACGCTGGTGGCAAGCCCGCGCTTCTTCAACACGGATTTCAGATTGTGAAAAATCTCCGCCCCCGCGCGCAAAGCTTCGCTGAAACTTGCGCTTCCGACGGGCATCACCATGAACTCTTGAAAGTCCACGTTGTTATCGGCGTGCGCTCCGCCGTTGATGATATTCATCATCGGGACGGGCAGCGTGCGCGCATTCGCGCCGCCGATGTAACGATACAGAGGAAGTTCGAGATACGCGGCGGCGGCACGCGCACAGGCGAGAGAGACGGCGAGCGTCGCGTTTGCGCCGAGTCGTGATTTGTTCGGCGTGCCGTCGAGGTCAATCAGTGCCGCGTCAATTTCGGCTTGGTCGAGGGCGTCGAAGCCTTCGATTTCCTGCGCGATTTCATCATTGACATTCTGCACCGCCTGACGCACTCCTTTACCCAAGTAACGATTGGCGTCGGCTCCGTCGCGCAGTTCGACGGCTTCATGTTCGCCTGTGGACGCGCCACTGGGAACGGCGGCGCGCCCCGTCTCGCCGCTGGTTAAAGTTACTTCGGCTTCGACGGTCGGGTTGCCGCGTGAATCGAGAATCTCGCGGGCGGTGATGACTTCGATAAGGCTCATGGTTTTACTTTGCACTCCTAAGTTAGTGGATAGTGGATAGTGGATAACGGATAGTTTAAGGCATCGGCTTGTCACTATCCACTATCCACTATCCACTAATTAGTGTTGCGCCCAATGCTTTGAAAAGCGCGCGGGCTTTGACGAGCGACTCGGCGTATTCGTCGGCGGGGTCACTATCGGCTGTGATGCCGCCGCCGGTGGCAAATTGCGCGCGGTTATTTTTTATCGTCATCGTGCGGATGGCGACGCTTAAATCAAGCGTGCCGTCGAAGGCGAAGAAGCCTATCGCGCCCATTGAAAGTTCGCGGTTGTGCGGTTCGATGGCGTGGATGATTTCCATTGCGCGAAGCTTCGGCGCGCCCGTGATTGAGCCGGATGGAAACGTCGCCTGTAAGAGTTCGTGGGTCGTGACGTTTGTGCGAAGTCGCCCGCGCACAATCGAGACGAGATGAAAGAGCGTCGGGTGAATTTCGATGCGACATAGATCGGTGACTTTGACGGAAGCGTATTCACAGACGCGCCCTAAATCGTTTCGCATCAAGTCCACAATCATCACATTCTCGGCGCGGTCTTTCGCACTCGTCGCAAGTTCATGTCGCAAACGCGCATCGTCTCCCGCATCTTTTCCGCGTGGGCGCGTGCCTTTAATCGGGGCGGCGGTGATGATGCGCGTTCCGTTATGCGGACGATGCACGCGCAAAAATCTTTCGGGCGAGATGCTGATAACGGTGTCGTCGCGGCGACGAATGAACGCGGCGTGTGATGCCGGGTGCGCCTGACGCAAACGTTTGAAGACGACTTCCGGCGTCGTTATATTGTCGAGGTCACAGGTGAAATTCTGCGTCAAGTTTGCCTGATAAATGTCGCCCGCGAAGATGTGTTCTTTGATGCGACGCACGGCGGTTTGGTAAGTCGCGGACGTGAAGTTGGAGACGGCGGTGTGCGTGGCTTGAACGGCGTTTGAGTTTATAAGCGGAACGATGTGTGTCTTGTGTGCGAGGTCGAGCAGTTCGGCGGCGAGGCGACTCAATCTTTCTTCGCCCGCGAGGGTTGAAAGAATTGTGCGCCCAAGCTTGTAATCGTGAACGATGAGCGCGTCATAGAAAGCGAAGACCGCATCGGGTTCATCGGACGCGGGCGGTGCGTTCGACGTGTTCAAACGCAAATCAAGAAAGCGCGTGGCGAGTTTGTATGAAAGCGTGGCAATGCACAGCCCGCCGCGAACGGGCTGTGCATCAACGTCATCAGCAATTTGGAGTGAAGGATAAGCGGCGAGGCGCGCGGTTAAATGTTCGAGAGCAGACGGGTGATTGATGACGCGCGGCAGAGTGTCGAAAGTTTGAACAAGCAAGCTTGTCCCGCGCGCTTCGATGGTTTCGCACGGGTCGAAGGCGGCGATTAGGTAACGCGCTTCGTTTGGTGTGCGATAGCCGCAACTATCCAAGAGACTTGGGCGGCGCGCGGCATCAAGGGAAAGAAGTGCGCGAACGAGCGTGTCGGCATCAAGGGCGAGTTCGCGCACGTTGCATGTTTGTGTCGCGTGGCGCGTCGGCATGATAGTGGGTGTTTGTCTCTGCGGTTTCTTTGCGTCCTCTGCGTCTCTGCGGTTCAACTGTCTGATGATTATTAACCGCAGAGACGCAGAGAATAAAGAGGTGACGCAGAGATAAAACTTTAGTTCGAGAGCAAAGTTGAAGGTTGGCTCAACTGTTCATCAAGCCCTGTGCGCCACGCGGTTTCGAGTGCGGCAAGGTCAAGGGAAATCGTTTCGGCATCAATCGTGATGTTTAAGGTGTCGTCGTCCGTCGTGCGCCCGATGATGTCGTAAGGGCAATTTGCACCCGCGATGATTTCCGTAAATCGTTCGCGTTCAGCATCCGCGAAACTGACGATGATGCGCCCGCCCGCTTCGCCAAAGAGGGTGACTCTCATAGAGCGTGCGGCGTCCGTCCCTGTTAATTCAATCGTCGCTCCGGTGCGCGTGCGGTTGTGCGATGAGAAACAACATTCCGCGAGGGCGACGGCGAAACCGCCGTCCGCGATGTCGTGCGCGGAGAGAATCACGCTCGCTTCGGAGAGCGCGAGGCACGCCTTTTGAACCCTAAGTTCGCCTTCGAGGTCGCACGGCGGAAGCACGCCCGCGCGCTTCATATCGTCAATCATTTTGCCTTCGATGAACGCCGCGTACTCGCTCACCCGCGCGTCATCATGCGGGCTTTGTCTGCCGAGAACAGCGATGAAATCATTCGCCGCCTTGAAGCCCGGTTGAATCACGCGGCGCACGTCTTCGATGAGTCCGACCATGCCGATGACGGGTGTCGGCGGAATGCCGCGCCCGTCGGTTTCGTTATAAAACGAGACGTTGCCGGAGATGACCGGAGTGTCGAACATGCGGCACGCTTCCGCCATGCCGTCTATGGTTTCGGAAAAATCCCACATCACTTCCGGTCTTTCCGGCGACGCGAAGTTAAGACAATTCGTGATGGCGATGGGCGTCGCCCCGACGCACACGACATTGCGCGCAGCTTCGGCGACGAGGTGCTTCGCCCCTTCACGCGGATTGACGGCGCATCGTCGCCCGTTGCCGTCGAGACACATCGCAAGGGCGCGGCGCGTTTCTTTGATACGCACTACCGCCGCATCCGCTCCCGGCAGAACGACGGTGTTGGTGCGAACCATGTAATCGTATTGACGATAAACCCAACGCTTCGACGCGATGTTGGGCGAAGCAATAAGACGCAGTAAAGCTTGCGCGTAATCCGGTGATGAACTTACTTCGATTTGTTCTTCATTGCTTTCGAGAGAAGCATAATTGAGAAGATGACGAGCATGATTATCGTGAGTTGAAGCATCGGTTTGTTCCTCTTTCTCTATGGTTCGTGCCTTGAGCGGGCGTTGATAAACAGGGGCTTCATCGGTCAGGTATGTGACCGGAATGTCGGCTTGAAGTTCGCCCTTGTGACGGACGGCGAGGCGTTCGGTGTCGGTCACTGTGCCGACGACGACGGCATCCAAATCCCACTTGCGAAAGATGTCTATGATTTCGCGCTCTCTGCCTTTGTGCGCGACAATCAACATGCGCTCTTGCGATTCGGAGAGCATCATCTCGTAAGCTGTCATGCCGGTTTCGCGTTGCGGCACAAGGTCGAGGTCAAGGTCAAGACCCGTTCCGGCACGCGCCGCCATCTCGCATGAACTGGAAGTCAAACCCGCCGCGCCCATGTCTTGAATTCCGGCGATGCCGCCCGAACGCATCGCTTCAAGGCACGCTTCGAGCAACAGCTTTTCTAAAAACGGATCGCCGACTTGAACGGTCGGACGTTTCTCCAGAGCCGCGTCGTCGAACTCCGCCGATGCCATCGTCGCGCCGTGAATGCCGTCTCTGCCTGTCTTCGCTCCGACGTATAAAACGGGATTTCCCAAACCCGTCGCCTTGCCAAAAAAGATTCCATCCTCACGAACTAAGCCTAAAGCGAACGCATTGACGAGCGGATTGAAATTATAAGCCGCATCGAACACGGTTTCACCGCCGACGGTGGCGACGCCAAACGCATTACCGTAATGCGCGATACCGCCGACGACGCCGGACAACAAACGACGATTGCGCCGCGCGTGTTCTTTATCATCGAGCCTGCCGAAGCGAATCGAGTTCATCGCCGCGACGGGACGCGCTCCCATCGTGAAGATGTCGCGCAGGATGCCGCCGACTCCGGTCGCCGCGCCCTGAAACGGTTCGATGAATGACGGATGATTGTGTGATTCGACCTTGAACGCCGCGCACCATCCGTCGCCGACATCTACGACACCCGCGTTTTCTCCGGGCGGCACGATGACACGTTCACCATGTGTCGGAAGCCTCTTCAAATGCACACGCGATGATTTATACGAACAATGCTCCGACCACATCACTGAAAACACACCGAGTTCGACGAACGTGGGTTCGCGCCCCATCAATTTAAGGATGCGCTCGTATTCTTCCTTCGTGATGTTATGCGCGGTGAGAGTTTCGAGAGTGAGCATAATAAAGCAGGAGTCAGGAGTCAGAAGCCAGAAGTTCAGAATGGAAACAGGAAGGCGAGCCTTTTATTCTGGCTCCTGACTCCTGACTTCCGGCTCCTGACTTTCACTTATCACTTTATTTATCGCGTCGGTGAGTTCGGCGGGCTTGATGCGTCCGGTGTGTTTGAAGACGAGTTTGCCGGATTTGTCGAACAGAAAAGTCGCGGGAAGCGCACCCGTCCATGTCGCATCAATCGTGTCAATCGCGGCGGCGGGGTCGGGAGCGTTTAAGAGATACGCCGGAATCGCGGTCGCTTTCATCTCGCGCAAGAAAGCGGGAACGTCCGTCGTGATGAGTTCGGGTTCATCAACCGAGACGGTGAAGAAGTCGAGACCGCGCGGGCGATACTTCGCGTCAATGCTCACTAAATCGGGAAACTCTTCGCGGCACGGCACGCACCACGTCGCCCAGAAATTGATGAGTACGGGACGCGCTTTGTTCGGTTCGCTTCCCTGTTGTTTGAGGCGTGCGGTGAGTTGCGCGGCGTCGAGGGGTTGAACGCGGAAAGCGTCGTCTAGCCGGACGGCTTTGCATTCCGACAAAGGCAATTCGTAAATCGCTCCCGCTTTTTGTGCGCGGGTTAGGCTTAGTTCTTGCGCGTGGTTGCGCGTCATCGCCGTCGCCAGTATCGAACAGGCGACGGCGATGACGACGATGACTTTGAGCGTTGGTGAATGCTTCATCATTATTCGGCGACGCGCTTAATCGAGCAACCGAAGGCTTTTGCCTGCGCGGTTTTGACGGGCGTACCAGCAATGACGGCATCCATCGCATCGCGCGTGTCGTTGGCAGTGATGTTCGTGCCGTTTCGCGCGTCGTCAATGCGACCGCGATACACGACTTTGTTGGAAGCATCGAGCAGGAAAACTTCGGGCGTGACTTGCGCGCCGAGTTGGTCGGCGATTTTGTTGCCCGCGTCTTTCAAGATGACGAACGACAGACCATTGTCGCCCGCGTGCTTGGTGATGGTCGCCGCGTCTTCGGCTTTGTTCGAGTTGATGCCGACGACGGTGATGCCTTTCGCCTTGTAATCGGCGGCGAGTTTCGCCATGCGTTCGTTATAAGCGTTTGACACCGGGCATTGCGTCGAAACGAAAATCAACGCCGTCCCCTTCGCGCCTTTGAGCGAAGAGAGTGAATGCTGTTTGCCGCTCGCGTCCAGCAACTTGAAATCGGCGACCGTCGCACCGACGTTAGCTTCAAGTGTGGAAGCCGCGAAGGTGTGGTTAAAAGTGAAACTCGCGGCGCAACATATAGCGGCGAGGATGACGAGGGCGAAAGTGAAAAATCTTGGCTTCATTTTAAATCTCCTTAAAAATGTTTTGAGCGTTACGGGGTGTGTGCGAAAAGATTATCAGGGCAAAGCGAAAAGCGACAAGGTAGGAAGAATTGATTCATTAACTCACCTTACGCGGTTTTGACTTTTAGCCGCTTTCAAGCGGCTTCCCGCGAAGCGGCGACTAGCCACGCGATTTATCGCGTGGACAAGGGGCGTAAGAATTGAAAGGGCGTTTTAACGTCCTTTTGAAAGTTGGCTTTAGCCGGATGCTAAAGCGGGCGCGGGAAGGACGTTAAAACGCCCTCCAATGTTCAACTTGCTTCACCCATCCGTCAAACGGCTGGTCTAAGTGCCGCTTCGCCGCAAAGCCCGATGAATCGGGCTAAACATCAAAACTGCGTAAGGTGATTCATTAAATCATTCAGTCATTGATTCAATGAGCCGATGAAACAATGAATCAATCTTTTCGCTTCAGGGTGAATCGCCAAAGCATGCGTTTCTCCTGTTCGTCGTATTCATGACGCGCTTGTTGGACGCGCCACAGCCCAAGCGGTTGCCAGCGTCCGGGCGCGAGTTTGCGAAAGAGCGGAACAGCGTGTCGGGTTTCAATCGCAGCGAGCAGTGCGCGGTTTTGTGGCGATAAATGTTGGTCGCCGTGCCTGCCGTGTCCGGTATAAGTGATGGTGTCGCCGGAAGCGTCGGCGCGGTCGGGATAGCATGGGTTGATTTCGCCGAAGTCGGTGAGCAATGAAATCAAACGCCCGTCATTTTGATAAACCCCAAGCCGCGTTCGGTGCGTGCGATTTACTTCTGACCACGACAAAATTTCTCCGTCGTCATGCGTTCGAGGTTCTTCTATTCCGCGATGCTTGCGACTTGCCATAAACCGGGTGTGTCTTCGTTTAAGTATCCGCGTTGTTGGAAAAACTCGACGACTCCGGCGACCTGCGGAAACTCTGCTTTGAAGGTTGAGACTTTGCCGAGAAGTTGGCGCGTGACATCGTTGCACCAACGTAAGGAAGGGTTTTGATAAGTGGTTTTATCAAGCGGGTCAACGTCTCCATGTGTTCTCGAACGATGGAGAACTTCCGCGATTTGAATCGGCTTGTAAAAATCAACGCGGGCTTTGCGAATGATAAGGTCAATTCGCGTTTTGGCATCAATCACATTTTGACTCATCATGCTACGCTCGCAAGTTCGCCTGTTTCTTCAAAAGCGAGTTGAGGTCGAACCACTTGATTATGGGATGAAACGATTTGCGTCTTGCCTTCTAACGTATTGAGAACCGCGTGAATCACCGCCGCGACGACGGGAACGGCGACGCTGTTTCCAGCTTGCTTGCGCGTCTCGCCATAAGAGCAAACGATTTTGTATGAATCGGGAAAGCCTTGCAGCCGCAGCATCTCGCGTTCGGTCAAACGCCGTTCGCCGTTGACGAGCAAATAGTTGTAAGACGCTCCCGCACGCAACGCGCATGAGTAGGGATAAGCACTGATGTGACCGCCTTTGTTTTCATGCCACACCGTCGGCTCATCGAAATTCTTTCCGGTGTATGACCGGACGCGATTGCTTCGTATGCGTTCGGACGCGAAATAAGATTGAGGTACATCAGCTTCGAGTATTTCCGCCAGCGACTTCATCGGTAGCCTAATGTTTGGAAAAGCGAAGTCGCACGGTTCACTAAATCCGACGATAAACACACGTTCGCGCTTTTGCGGCAAACCGAAATTGAGGGCGTTCAAAACTTTGTATTCCACTTGATAACCGAAGCCGCGCAAGACTTCGAGAATGTAAGCCAGCGTGCGCCCGTTGCCGTGACCGACCAGCATCTTGACGTTTTCAAGCATAAACGCGCGTGGCTTTCGGGCTTCGATGATGCGTGCGATGTCGAAGAATAATGTTCCGCGCGAATCTTCAAAACCTTTGCGGTCGCCGCAAATGCTAAACGGTTGACACGGAAAACCCGCGAACAAAACATCGTGCGCCGGAATCTCTCCCGAAGCGATTTGCGTGACATCGCCGCGCGGTTCTTCGTTGAAATTCGCTTCATAAACACGCCGCGCTTCCGTGTCTATATCGCACGAAAACACACACCGCGAAAGTATCTCGCGTTCACGACACACTGTTTCCGCCGCGACGCGAAAACCGCCGATGCCGCAAAATAAATCAACAAACTCAAGTCTATTTTCTGCGTTCATCGAAGTCTATCGGTGATGTTCTATCTTGCCGCTTTCGCCGCTAAAGTCGAGGTGAGTGAGCGGAAGATAGGGCTGCCGTCGGATGAGCCGAGTAAATCTTCGCAGGCGCGTTCGGGGTGTGGCATCAAGCCTAAGACGTTACGCGCTTCATTGCAGATACCCGCGATGGAGTTGTGTGAGCCGTTCGGGTTGGCGGCGGGATTGGTTGTGCCTTCGTGGTCGCAATAGCGAAAGATGATGCGCTCATCGCGTGTCAGTTCGGCAAATGTGGCTTCGTCGCAGACGTAGTTGCCTTCGGCGTGCGCGATGGGAAGGTGCAAGATTTGACGGGCGGCGAGGTTGGCGGTGAACGGCGTTTCCGTCGTCTCGACGCGAACGTGAATGTGGTCGCAGATGAAATGTAAATTTTCATTGCGGACGAGTGCGCCGGGAAGCAAGCCCGCTTCGCACAAGATTTGGAAGCCGTTGCAAATACCTAAAACGTAACCACCGTTTGCCGCAAAATCCTTAACCGCGCGCATCACGGGCGAGTGACTCGCCAGCGCACCGGCGCGCAAATAATCGCCGTAAGAAAAGCCGCCGGGAATCACAATCGCGTCAAATGAACTAAGGTCTGTTTCCCTGTGCCACACGAAATCTACGGGCTGCCCGACGTGCTTCGAGATGACGTGATAAGCGTCGTGGTCGCAGTTTGAACCGGGAAAGATGACGACACCGAACTTCATCGCGCGTCTCCTTGCGTCGTGTCCGCTTCGATTTCGACGCGCGCATCTTCGATGACGGGGTTTGCCAGAACTTCGCGGGCGATGCGTTCCAAATCTTCGCGCACCGCTTCCTTTGAGTTTTCATCGAGAGCAATCTCGAAATATTTTCCCTGTCGCACGTCTTTCACATTCGCATAGCCCATAGATTCCAGAACATGCTGAATCGCCGAACCTTGTGGGTCTAAAACGCTTGGCTTGAGCGTGACATAAACTTTTGCTTTCATCTTTATTTGACTTTCAAGACGGGTTGGTCGGGGCGCGCCGGATTAGGTGTCACTTTGTTGTTTCTGCAATCAACCAGCAAATCCATTTTCTCTAAAACCGTTTGACCGATGAGAACCTCATCGCCGATGACAAAGGCTTCATCGGGCGTGCGTCGTCCGTTGATTTCAAAAATCACAGGTTCGGTCGCCTCAACCACATCGTTTCTACCGTCGGCATATTGCACAACTTTTTTGTCAATCGTTACCAAGCCAAGTTGATTGTAAATATGTTGTGGAATTGCGGACGTTACTGCACCCGTATCAACCAACGCATCGGCTTCATAGCTTCGGACACTCTCTTTCGTCATCTGTCCGGTGATGGCTGCAACTTCGTCGCGTGAATTAGTGATTTTAACTTTGACCCTGACTTCGCCCATGATGATTTAATCCTTTCGCGCACCTCCATTAAACACCCGCGCGAAAACTTTATCCACGTTCCGCAAATAGTGTTCGAGCGAGAAGACACGTTTGATTTCGTCGGAAGTTAGATGCGCGCCAATGTCTTTGTCGGCAAGCACGCGCGTTTGAAAATCGTCGCCGCCACTCTCATTTTCCCACACGAGCATCGCGTTGCGTTGCGTCCAAGTGTAAGCGTCTTCGCGCGAGATGCCTTTCTGCGTGAGAGCCAAAAGCAGTTGACCGCTAAAGACAAGTCCGCGCGTGAGGTTCAAGTTGTGCATCATGCGCGCCGGATGGACTTGCAAGTTATCGAGTAAAGAACGTGTTTTATCGAGCATGTAATCCGTCGCAATCGAAGCGTCAGGCAGCACGATTCTCTCCGCACCGGAATGCGAGATGTCGCGTTCGTGCCACAGGGCGACGTTCTCTAAACCCACCACCGCATAGCCACGCACGACGCGCGATAAGCCGCAGAGCCGCTCCGATAAAATCGGATTGCGTTTGTGCGGCATCGCGCTTGAACCTTTCTGACCAACCTTAAACCTCTCTTCCGCTTCACGGACTTCCGTGCGTTGCCAATGCCGAACTTGCAAAGCGAACTTCTCTAAAGAAGCGGCGATGATGGCGAGCGTCGTCAGATACTCCGCGTAAGTGTCGCGCTGTATGACTTGCGTTGAAACGGGCGCGGGCTTTAATCCCAACCGCGCGCACACACATTCCTCGACTTCCGGCGCGAGATGCGCGAACGCTCCGACCGCGCCGCTAATCTTGCCCGTCGCAATCGCGTCTTTCGCACGAACTAATCTTTCGCGGTTGCGCCGCATCTCGTCGAACCACAACGCCCACACTAAGCCGTGCGAAGTCGGCTCGGCGTGGACTCCGTGCGTGCGCCCGATTTGCGCGGTGTCTTTGAACTCAAACGCGCGCCGCTTCAACACTTCAAGCAGCTTGTCAGTTTGTTCCAACAACAACGCGCACGCATCGCGCAACAGAAGCGCGTTCGCCGTATCAACGACATCGCTTGAAGTCAAACCGTAATGCACGAAGCGCGCCGCCTCACCAATATTTTCCGCGAGTGCCGTCGTGAATGCGATCACGTCATGGTCGGTCGTTTTCTCGATTTCGCTGATGCGCTCAACCGTGAAACTCGCCTTCGCCTTTATCTCGTTCAACGCTTCACGCGGAATCGTCCCCATCTCCGCGTGAACTTCGCAGACAGCGATTTCGACTTCCAACCATTTCTGAAACTTATTTTCTTCCGACCAGAGCGCGCCCATGCGGGGCAGTGTGTAGCGTGGAATCATGTTAAGGCATAACCGCTTTCTTCTTTGCCATGCTTGATGGTTTTCTTGCCGAGACGACAAACTCAAACAATTCTTTCTTCGATGTTCGTTTGCGTATTGTGCGGATTTCGGTTTGCTCGAAACCGCAGCTTTCAAACATTGCCGCGTAAATCTCTTGCGCTGGCAACATCACATCGTAAAACTTGGAATTGCCGATGATGTAATTCACCGCTCCGCCGGGTTTGACAACCGCAAAAATCTCGCGGCAATGCTGAACCATATCGTAGAAGTATTTGTGAATGTAGCGGGACAACAGGGGGCTTCGTTCTGCTACGCCCGCGAGGATTTCATTAAATCCTCTATATGGAATGTCAGTGTCTGACGGTAGTTGCCACTTACCGACGTTGCTGGTCGCGCATCCCCAAGTCCCGCCGATTGCTTGCCAATCGAGTTCTCCGGCTTCGCGTTGAGTTTGAAGATAACCAAGCCAGTACATATACGGTCTAAGTTCTCTGATGTAACTCATGCGATTAGGATAAGGCGGCGACGTAATCACGCATGAATAAAAGTTTGCGTCGAGATTTGAAGTTAGTGACCGCGCATCACACAGTGAAACTTCCGGTTGTACAAGCGTGAGTGAAGTGGCGGCAACTGCTATCGAAGCGATTGACCCTTCCCAGTGTGCAGCCATCGAATCAATTTGTGAAAATCGGAAATCAAAGGTCTGTGGTTCTTCCGCTTTTTTGAAGGACATCGACTGATGCCCGAAGCTAACATTAGCTTGCTCGATAGCTAACCGACAAAAAGCGATTTTCAACAAGTCAACTGCGTTTGAATATGTTGTCGCTTCCAGTTTTTTTATCCGGTGCATTGCGCGACCTAACGCCAGCAAAACAGATTCTTCCCACCACTTTTCGATTTGATATAACGGCGGCAGCCATCGCGTTTGCTGTTCTTCATCACGAATTGCTTTAGCGACGTGCATTGATGCCGCTTTGAAAGCAGCAATCTCGCTTTTTGTGTATGAGTGTGTTTTCGCGTTCGTCAACCAAATCAGAAACGGGTTTATATCAATCGTATCGCAATTGATTCCGCGTTCAGCGCAAGCAAGAGCGGTTGTTCCTGTGCCGCAAAAGGGGTCAAGTACATTGTCACCCTGCTGTACATGCTCATCGAGAAGTTCTGAAACCAAGTGCATAGAGTAAGCGGGGGTTAACCGCAACCATCCATAGCGGGTATCTTTGCGATTACCTTTGAAAGTAAAACGCTGTGTTGTTGAAATCGCTGGCTGTGGTTTCATGTATTTATGCAGAAAGCAGAGTTTGTAAAACTTGCTCTAAGTTTTCCTTGATGCGGGCGGAGTTTCGCAAGTAAAAAGCCGCCAAGTCATAGCCTAAGACCTCGCGGCAGAAAACATAACTGCTGGTTGTGGCACTACCACCTAAAGAACCCGTAAGCAACAACCAACGCGCTTGCCGGTAACGCAAAGCAACGTCGCCGTCAATCTGCGTCGAAAGCAAAAACAGAGCGGGAATGTACAAGTTCACATAAGCACTTGAAGCGTTGCTGATGTCGGCGTTTTGACGTTTTGAATCTTTGCTTTTGTAACCCTGTCGAACTTCAAAAACTACACCTTTAATCAAACTTCGAGCCTCATCGGAAGGTAAAACTTGCGCTGCTATCTCATCTATCCAACCCTTAACTCGCGCTTTCGCAACGCCATCTTGAATGTCTTCAATCTCAATGCGCCCGTCGAGGTATAAAGTTCTATCCTTCTTGTCCGAAACCGGAAGAGTGTAAGTCCATGCGGCTTGTTTCGGGCTTAAGTTTAGCGTGTCTTGTAAAAGTTTATTGAAAACTCTTTCGCCGCCGATGCCGAGTTGACGATAGATTGAAGTCATCCCGCCAGCCGCTTTGTGCGCTGCATACATAAGCGGCGAGTCAAGACCGACCCAACTATAAAACGAGTCTTCACCGTACAGACGCTGAAACTGCTCAAGGTCAACTCCGGTCGTGCCGCCTTGTCCGAACTTCGGCTTATAGCGAGCGCACGCGATTAGCGGAGCGGTGAATAACTCGAAATATGCTTCATCTTTTGATGTGTCGCCTGTGATTGTTTCGTTTGAAATCGCCATTAGATGCACAAAGACGCTACAACTCGATCCACGCGGTCGGCTCTTTCGGGTCAGAGATTATCACTTCCGTCGTCGCTTGAAAGAGCGGTGCGCGCATCTTTATCGCTTGTTCGGCGGAGAGTTTGGCTAAGAACGTATTGTTGGCGCGCAGGGAAAGATGCGTTAAGACGAGGTGCGCGGCGTGGGCGTCGAAGCCGTCGTTTGAATCTTGCAGCCACGCGGCGATGTCGTCGTTCGATAAATGTCCGGTGCGCGACATGATGCGTTGTTTTAGTTCCCAAGGATAGACGGCGCACGCCTTCAACATGTCGCGGTCGTGGTTGGATTCGATGACGATGGCAGCGCACGCCCGCAAGCGTTCGCGCACGAGAGTCGTGATGTGACCAAGATCGTTGACGGTGGCGAGGCAGGTGTTTTGGTAAGAAGCAGTGAAGCCGAAGTTGTCCGCCGCGTCGTGCGGAATCGTGAACGGGTGAAAGTCCAGTTGCCCGATTTTGAAATCTTTACTTGAGACAATTTCGGCGGTGCGGTGTTTTAAGATTTCCGTGCGCTTTTGTGGTTCGCTTGATGACAGGTTTCGACGTTCGCTGATGTAGGCGTCGCGCGTTTCGGCGGAGATATAAACGGGACAGCGCACGGAATTCAATAACACGCGCAAGCCGCCCGCATGGTCGCCGTGTTCGTGTGTGATGATGATGCCGTCGAGACGCGAGATGTCTTCACCGACGGCGACTAGACGACGGACGATTTCGCGTGCGCTCAAGCCCGCGTCAACGAGAACGCGCGTTTCTCCGGCGTGAATCAACATCGCGTTGCCGGTCGAACCTGAACCTAGAACAGTAAAGCGCATGGAAGAACAGAAGCCAAAGAACAGGAGCCAGAAGTCAGGAGTCAGGAGTCAGAATGAAGGCGTGCGGCAGGCTTCTTGTTTCTGACTATTGAGCCGCGAAATGAATCAGAAGCGGCGGCGAAATTCGATGCCCGCTTTTTCTTCCAAAGCGATGGCGCGGTCTTGTAGTTCTTCTACGTCGGCGCGGTTGGCAACTGTGATACTCTCTATTCGTAACAGCTTTTGCACGACCAGCCGTTGTTCACGTTCGGCTTTGTCGAAGCGTGTGTTCATCTCGGCGCGAAGTTCGTCAATGCGCGTGTTCGTTTCGAGGCGTAAGTCATCAATGCGCTTGTTCGTTTCATCAATGCGCTTGTTCATTTCGGCGCGAAAGTCGCCGATGTCGTGGCTCATCGCGGATAGATACCGGAGGATTTCGGCGGTGCGGTCGTTGCTCATGGCGGTCGGTTTCCTTTCGTGGTTGGAATGAATTTAGATTGTGAGACGGTCGCGGTCAACTTTGAAATCTTCGAGGTTGCCGAGTGCGCCGAGAGCGAGGCGGTCGGTCACAAAATGCGTTTGCGCGATGCGGCGAATGTCGTCGGGCGTGACGGCTTCGATGCGGTGGATGATTTCGTCGGGCGTGATGTGGCGATTGTGAATTATCTCTTGACGGGCGAGTGCGCCCGCGCGTGCCGAAGACGATTCGAGTCCGAGCAGGATGGAAGCGACGGCTTGGTCTTTGACGAGTTGTAGTTCTTCCGGCTCAACCGCTTCGTGAACGGTGCGGCGCATTTCTTGTAAAGATAAATCTAAAACTTCGTCAAGCGTGTCGGGCGACGTTCCGGCGTAAATATAAAAGATGCCCGTATCGCAAAACGTACTCGCGGACGCGCCGACGGAATAGGCAAGCCCGCGCGTCTCGCGCACGCTCTGCCATAAACGCGACGATGTGCCGCCGCCGATGATGGAAGCAAGGAGACTGGCGGCATAGCGGTCTTCATCAACGGCGGAAACCCACGTCGAAGCGAGCAACATCTGTGCTTGTTCGAGTTCGGCTTTACGCTCAATCACAATCGGGGCGGCGTGACGCGGGGCGGCATCGCCGGTGATGACGGTGGGCGCATGGTCGGTGACTGGCGCGATATGCGAAGCGCGGGCGGCGAAAGCCTGTTCCACAAGTTCGACAAAGCTTTCGTGTGAGATGTTTCCGGCGGCGGCGATGACAAGTCGGGCGGGTGCATAAGCCGCGCGGTGATAGCCTGTGGTTTTATCGAAATCGAAAGTTGTAACCGTGTCCGCCGTGCCTTCAATCGGGCGTCCCAAGCCGTGATTGGGAAAACAGGCGAGATTGAAAACTTCGCCCAAGTAGTCTTCCGGCGAATCTTCGACCATTTTCATTTCTTCGATGATGACACGTTGTTCGCGCTCCAATTCTTCCGGTTCAAAGCGCGGAGCGAGAATCATATCGGCAATCAAATCGAAGGCGAGAGGGACGGCGGTGTCCACGACTTTGAGCGTGAAGGCGGTCATCTCGTGCGTCGTATAGGCGTCGAAGTGTCCGCCGAGACGGTCGCTTTCAATGGCGATGTCCATCGCCGTGCGCTTATGCGTGCCTTTGAAAACGGCGTGTTCGATAAAGTGGCACATACCGTTTAAGTCGGGCGATTCATGGCGCGAACCGGCGCGTACCCAGATGCCGACGGTCGCCGAACGAACGCCGGGCATGTATTCGGTGAGGACGGTCGCGCCGTTGGAAAGTACAGTTGAACGAACTTGGTTAATCATTGATTTATGGATTTATAGAGCGGTGTATTGTCGGATAAAAGCTTCTCGCCATGAGTCTGGTTAAGGGGTTGCGATTTTATTTGAAAACTCTGCGTCTGCCTTCTGCGTGTCTCTGTGTCCAAAGATTTTTTAACGCAGAGTTCCGCAGAGTTGAAGACGCAGAGACACGCTGAGAGGAAAACCACTTTTGAGATTGCCTCACTGTTTGTAATTCCTTTATCAAGGCAAGCGGGCATCGTACCACGCGGCGAAAAACGCGGGCAAACGGCTTTCCCCGTGACTTTCTTTATAGCTTGCGCGGCTGGCAATTCCGATGTGTTCCGCCTTGACACGCTTCGCGGCGGTAACGGAAAATGCGAACTTAAAGTGTAAAGGGTTTTCGGTATGGGCAAACGCTCTTGTGATGAGCGACGATTATTTAGGAGACGCCCGCGCCCACACGCTTCACAGACAACTCTCCTGATATAAACCGATACGAATACAATGTTCCGATGCGCCGCCCGTGATAGCGGCGTTTCCCGCACGAAACAATCATCCTCGCGCCCGTAAAGACGATAAGTTGAAGATGAGCGCGCCGGAGGATGCGCCGAAAGATTTTATTGATGAAGAACGCTCACAAGCGCACCTGCTTTTCGTTGATGCTGTTGCCGTTCTTGGCGGTCGGAGTAAGCACGCCAGCCTCTGCTGTTCAAACCAACAATGCGCGCACTAACACCGCTTCCGCCGCCCGCACACTCGGAAAAATCACCGGCATCGTCCGCGACGCACACGGCACGCCGCTCGAAGGCGCGCTGATTTCCGTTCTCCAAAACGGTTTCCGCTTTGGTCGCGCGGCGAGTCGCGTCGTCGGTGAAACGCGCAGCCGCGCCGACGGCACATTCCTCGTTCGTGCGACACCCGGAAGCTATGAAGTTCAAGCCCAAGCGGCGGGTTTTGACGGGGCGCAGTTTTCAGATTTGCAAGTTGATTCGACGCAAGACCTGATTGTTAGATTTAATCTTGAACGGTCGGGAAGCGGACGCACGATGCCGGAGCGTCGCGCTGACCGCGACGATGCGAAGTGGCGCGTGCGTGCGGCGCACGGGCAGCGTTCGATTTTTCAAATTGATGACGACGGTCAAATCATCGTCACCAATACGGCGAACGTCGGAACGGAAGCGACGGGCGATGTCGTGATGGTTGATGATTCAACGGTGGAAGATGAGACGACGGAAGCTGAGAAGCGCACGCTTGAAGGTCGCACGCTCGAAGGTCGTGCGAGAGGTGATGTGCGTCGTCCGGCGCGCGGTGTGGTTGAAACCTACGTCGCAACTTCGGCTGACGCGCGACGCGCGACTGCACCGGGCATCAACTTTGCGATTGAACTTCCCGGCACGCGGCGCACCGGAATCGCTTTGAGCGCGCAACATGACCGGGCGAGTTTGTGGTCGCGCATCGAAGCGAGGACGAGTACGCGCGTCAACGGGCGTCATCGCGTGCGCTTTCGGTTCGGTGCAGCGCAAGCGGGCGCGGCAACCCGACAGAGGGATTTTGCGAACGATGATGTGAGCGAGCAATCGCCGGAAAATCTTAGCGCGCTTACATCCGGGAATGCGTTCGGGAATAATCTAAACGGCGAAGTTCCGGCAATGCCTTTCGGGGTGTCACGGGACGCGGAGCGCGGGTTATCAACCGTCAATCAAATCTCCGCGCGCGCGACGGATGAATGGATTGTGCGCGATGGTATCGTCGTCGTACTCGGCTTGGATTACGCGCAGTTATTCGGCGCGAACGCGAGCGCGTGGCAATTCAGTCCGCGTCTCGGCGTGCGCTTTGACGCCAACGCGCGCACGCGCATGTATGCCTCTTTGAGTTCCGGCGAAGAAGCCGATGCGCCAAACAGCGGCATCAGTCTGGAAAATCAAACTGTGGCGTTCAAAGAACCGGCACGCGCGACGGAGTTTGTCACAGACAAAGACGGAGCGGCACAACTCGCACGCAGCCAGCGTTTAGAGTTCGGCATCGAGCGCGTGCTTGACGGGCGTTCGAGCATCACGGCGACGGCGTTCTTCGATACGGTTGATAATCGCGGCATCGGCTTGTTCGCGTTGCCTTCCGGTGCTTTTCGCGGTGACTCAGGCGGGGCGGAGATGGTCGGCATCGTCGAACAGCACGGTGCGGCGCGTGGTGTGCGCGTGATGGTCGCGCGTCGTCTCAACGATATGGTGAAAGTCGCCGCCGGATACAGTTTCGGGCAGGGGCAGAGTTTGGATTTAAGCGCGCTTAATGATTTTCAAGACGGCGATGCGGTCGGTGCTTTTCGCAATGAGATGTTTCAGGTTGCCGCCGCTCAGGTCGAAGCCGACGTGACGGACAGTACAAATGTCCAAGCCGTCGTGCGTTTCTCGCCGCGTGCGACCGTGTTTGCGATTGACCCGTTCGCGGGCGGTTTGGCGGTCTATGACCCGTCGTTAAGCATTCTCGTGACGCAGGAACTGCCGACGTTTGGTCTGCCCCTACGCGCCCGCGCCGTTGTTGACGCGCGC
Organism: Pyrinomonadaceae bacterium MAG19_C2-C3; assembly: GCA_024330265.1. Taxonomy (GTDB): domain Bacteria; phylum Acidobacteriota; class Blastocatellia; order Pyrinomonadales; family Pyrinomonadaceae; genus JANDLT01. The sequence continues at coordinate 65,199 of JANDLT010000012.1, forward strand.
AATCTGTTCCATGTCACGATGTCTGCCGACGACGGCGGAAGTCCCGTGTTTGTCGGTGCGATGCGGCGTTCGGTGCGTGGCGGTATCGCGGTGCGTTTCTGAAATTCGGTTGCTGCCGCACTTGAAATCATCGGCGTAAGATATAAAGCGCGCTCGTTCAAATCCTATTGAACGGGCGCGCTTTCCTTTTTCTCACGTCCTACAAAATCCTGTATTTATTCAAAATGTCGGACGCTTGAAAGTTAAGCCGATGTTAATTCGACGCAGACGAATCGTACTTTGTGATGCTTCGTGAAGATGCGTTTCCCTTGCGCTCTGCGACAGGTACAGGTTTTAGGTTGAAGGCGAAACTTAGGCTTGATGTGCGGCGTAAGCTTTGTGAACGAGATGGAACAATGCTTGCTACTTTGTACGGCTTGCCTGTTTTGAAGCTTGTACGATTTTGTTGCCCCCGACGCGAAGCCGCGAAGTGAAACGGAAATGGTGTGTTGCTGACGACGCGAACATGGATGTTGTTGATTGTCGCCGTGCTGCTTTTGGCGGCGGGCGTCCTCAATTTAACGCAACGCATTCAGAGCAAGCCGCAGCCAAGCGATGGCGTTGAGTGGCGGCAAGCGGGGGCGCGTCGCGTCGTCGCTCACACGGTCGCGCCCGCGTCGGTCGCGGCGCGTGCTGGAATCGCGGCGGGCGACCGTCTCGTCGCGGTAAGCCTTACGGACGCTCCGGGAAGTTATGAACAAATCGCGGACGCGCTCGATGTCTTGAAGTACATCGAAGACGCGGGGGCGGGTGGCACGCTTCACTATCTGATTGAACGCCCGACGAACATGGAAGCGTCGCGGTTCAACTACGCCGATTTGTACGGGCTTGACGCTCTGCCGTCCACCTTGCCGCGTGATGTTTATCTTCATCTGATAGGGCTTGTGTATCTGTTCGTCGGCTTTTACGTTTTGTTCAAACAGGGCGGACGCGCGCCTTATACCCGGCACTTCGCGGGGATGTGTCTCGCGGCGTTCGTGTTTCACTTCTTTAAGCCGCTGGGTTCTTATGAAGATTTGGACGCGGCAATCGCCATTCTCGATTCCGCCGCGTTCGTTCTGTTCGCGCCGCTGTTTCTACATTTCTGCTTGATTTATCCGGTGCGCCGTCACCTGTTTGCGACGATAAGCGGCAAGGCTTTCTTATCAAGACAAAACCTGTTCACCGTCGGGCTATACGCTCCGGCTCTGATACTCATCGCTTTGACGACGCTTGCGATGCTGATGCCGGGCGGGACGCCGCTCGACGCATGGCTGACGGCTGAATTTGTCGGCAGCCTTTACCGCGCCGCGTTTCTCCATTTCGTCTTCGCCCTCATCAGTGGTTCGGGCATTCTCATTTATCGTTTCTTCCGTAGCGGCAACGCCGTCATACGCCAACAGTTGAAGTGGGTCGTGTGGGGTTCAGTCCTCGCCGTGCTGCCGTTCACGCTGCTTTACGCGGTCGGGTATCTGACCGGCGCGGCGGCGAACATGACGACGTTCGCGGGGGCGAATCGTTTGACTGACATCGCGGTTCTGCCGCTCGTGCTGATTCCTTTGACGTTCGGAAACTCGGTCGTCCGTTATCGCTTGATGGATGTGGATGTCGTGGTGCGCCGCGCCGCCGTTTATGCTTTGACGACATTGACGATTGCCGTGATGATTGGCACGGTCGTTTATGTCGCCGGACTTTACGCCCTTCGGGGCGACGGTGCGACGGCGTTGTTCGTCGCACCGACTTTTAATTCCCTGCGCGTCATCATCGCCATCCTTGCGATGGCGGCAATCGTGATGACCGCCGCCCCGCTCAAGAATTTCTTACAAGAGCGCACCAATCGTTTGTTCTACGGCGAACGCTACGACTTGCGAAACGGGCTGTTGGATTTCGGGCGCACGCTCTCCGCGACGACCGCCCTCGACCCGCTCTTGGACGCTCTCATCGCGCGCCTTCAACAAGTCTTAAACGTCGAACGCATCGCCATCTTTATCGAGGATTCACGCTCGCCGGGACGCTACATCACGGCGCGCACGCTTCGATTGTCGCGCGAACTCATCGTGCCGCCCGACTTTCAAGAGATGATTGCGCGCCGCGCCGGAAGCGACGGCATCGTGCGCGCAGACGATTTGGAACTCGCGCCGGAAACGAAGATGAACGATGCGATGCCCGCGAGTTTCGTGCGGCGTGCGCTTCATTATTATGTGCCGTGCGTCGTGCGCGGGCGAATGGTCGCGGTCATCGGTCTCGGACGCTCGGCGGAAGGTGCTTTGTTGTCGTCGGAAGATTTGGAAATCCTTCGCACGGTGTCGGGTTATGTCGCGGTGGCGATTGAAAACAGTTTGCTGTATCAAGAGCAACGCACGCGCGCCGCCGAACTCGAACAACTCAAAGAGTTCAACGAATCCATCATCGAATCCATTAACGTCGGACTCGTCGCGGTTGATTTGCAAGGACGCATCACGCGCTGCAATTCCGCTCTCGAAGAGATGCTCGGTATCGAGCGCGACGCGGCACTCAATCGTTCAATCGAAGATTTATTCGCTCCCGATTTTGCCGACACCCTGCATAACCTGCTTAACAAATCCGGCTGGCAGATAGACCAACCGCGCTCGCTTTATAAAATCCACACCGCGACTTGTGACAATCGCCCGCTCGTCGTCAATCTCGGCATCGCCCCGCTCAAAAAGGAAGCCCACGACGGCACACACGAAGACGACGGACAGCACGAAGCGATGAACAAGAGGCTGGATGCGGTTGCGTCAAACGCCTTAACATCGGGTGCGCTCGTGGTGATTGAAGATGTGACCGAACGCGCACGCCTCGAAGAACAACTTCAACAGCGCGAGAAGCTTTCAAGCATTGGACTCCTTGCGGCGGGCGTCGCACATGAAATCAACACGCCGCTGACCGGAGTTTCCAGCTATACGCAAATGCTTTTGGGGATGCTTCCCGAAACCGACCCGAAGCACGCCCTGTTAGGAAAAGTTCAACGCCAGACGGACCGCGCCGCGCGCATCGTCGGCAATCTGCTCAACTTTTCGCGCACCGGCGTCGGCGTCGAATTTACCGCGACCGACATCAACCGCGTGCTTGACGAAACCATGCAACTCTTAGAACCACAATTGCGCGGCGCGAACATCGAAGTCAAACGCGATTACGCGACCACGCTTCCGACCGCGTTTGCCGATGCGAGCAAGCTTCAACAAATCTTCACCAACCTCGTCCTAAACGCCCGCGACGCGATTATCGAAAGCGGCACGATAACCTTACGCACACGCGCCGACGATGACGACGAACGCCTTATCGTCGAAGTCACAGACACGGGTTCGGGCATCACTTCCGAAAACTTAAATCGCATCTTCGACCCGTTCTTTACCACCAAAGGCGTCGGGCGCGGCACGGGTTTGGGACTCGCCGTCACCTACGGCATCGTCCAAGAACACTCCGGCACAATCGCCGTCGAAAGCACGCCCGAAACCCCGTCTTCCGCCGCGCACGGCACGACTTTCCGCATCACACTTCCGACCGCCGCCGCGCGCCGCAGCAAACTTCAAATAGCAAGCGACTAAGGGTAATGATGAGCGATGAATGATGAGTGATGAGTTTCGGGCAACTTGCTTTAGCCACTGTTCATCAATCATCATTCATCGCTCATCATTAAACTATTATGGCTAAAAAAGGTTCTGTACTCGTCGTTGATGACGAGGAAATCATGCGCGACGTTTTGGAGACGTTGCTTTCCGGCGCGGGCTACCGCGTTGACCTCGCGCGCACAGGCGAGGAAGGTATCGAAGCTTACACGCGCCGCCCTTACGACGTGGTGTTGCTCGATGTTTCGATGCCCGGCATGGGCGGGCTTTCGGCGTTGGGCGAGATACTAAAGCATGACGCCGAAGCGGTCGTCGTGATGATTACGGCTTACGCGACTTTCGATACGGCTGTTTCGGCGTGGGAGCGCGGAGCGTTCGGCTGCATACGCAAACCGTTTAGCAATGAACAGGTTTTAAGCACCATCGCGGCGGGGATTTCAAGGCGGCGCAAAGATGAAGAACGCCTTGTCTTGCGGCGCGCGATGCGTTCGAGCGTCAATCGTGAAGGCATCATCGGGCGCAGCGAGAACATGCAAAGCATCTTCGCCCTTGTTGACCAAGTTGCGCCCGCGCGCTCGACCGTGTTGATAACGGGCGAATCTGGAACGGGCAAGGAACTCATCGCCCGCGCGATTCACGAAGGCAGCCCGCGCAATCAAAAGCCGTTCGTCACCGTCAACTCGTCGAACATTCCGAGCGAACTTTTAGAGAGCGAACTTTTCGGACACACGCGCGGAGCGTTCACCGGAGCGGTCGCGGCGAAGAAAGGTTTGTTTGATGTCGCCGACGGCGGTTCAATCTTCCTTGATGAAATCGGCGAACTGCCGTTTGAAACCCAAGCCCGTCTGCTTCGCGTGATACAGGAACGCGAGTTCACGCCGCTTGGCGACACCACGCCGCACAAGGTTGATGTGCGAATCATCGCCGCGACGAATCGTGATTTGCGCGAAGCCGTCAGACAAAATCAGTTCCGCGAAGATTTGTATTATCGCCTCGCCGTCATCTCGATTGAACTGCCGCCCTTGCGCGAACGTCGTCAAGACATACTCGCCCTCGCACAGCATTTCATACGCAAGTACAACGCGGAAAACAATCGACACATCAGCGAACAGATTAACGCCGAAACCCTCGCCCTTCTCGAAGCCTACCCGTTTCCCGGCAACGTCCGCGAGTTAGAGAACGTGATTGAGCGCGCCGTCGTCATCGCACCCGGCGACGAAATTCAAGCCGCACACCTTCCCGCCGACATCATCAATCCGAACGCGCGGCGCACGATGAGCGACGCGGCAAACACGGGGATGGACATCACGCGCGGCATCAACTTTTACGACGAAGTGCGCCGCTTCGAGATTGACATCATCCGTCAAGCCCTCGCCTACACCAACAATCATCAATCGCGCGCCGCCCGGCTCATAGGCATGAACGCGACGACGCTCAACTCGAAGATTAAAAGTTATAATATCTCTTGAGAAGCCAGAAGTCAGGAGCCAGAAGTCAGAATAAAAACCGTATGCTCAAGGTTCAAAGTTTAATGTTCAAAGTCAGGCATCGAGCTGAACATTGAACTGTATTTCTATCTTCATTCTGGCTACTGACTTCTGACTACTGACTACTGCTTTTATGCCCCACATCGTTTTTCTTGACCAAGCTACGGTTCAAAGCGAATTGCCCGCGTTTAGTTTCCCGCATAATTTTCATGGTTATGATGAGACGAGCGCGGCGGAAGTCGTGCGGCGTTTGAAGGACGCGACGATTGCGATTACGAATAAGGTCGTGCTTGGTGCAAAAGAGTTTGCACAGTTGCCCGCGCTTAAATTCGTCGCACTCGCGGCAACCGGCTACAACAACATTGACACCCGTGCGGCGCGTGAACACGGTGTGAAAGTTGCCAATGTGCCGGACTATGCAAGCGATTCCGTTCCCGAACAAGTGATGATGATGGCTCTCGCGTTGCGCCGTAATTTGTTGAGCTATCGCCAGAGTGTGCGCGACGGGGCGTGGGAGCGCAGTCCGCATTTCTGTGTGCTTGATTATCCGATTTTAGATGTTAAAGGTTCGACATTCGGCATCATCGGCTTCGGAGCGTTGGGGCAGGCAACCGCGCGTCTGGCGCAAGGCTTCGGGGCAAACGTGCTGGTCGCGGAGCGGCGCGGGGCAAAGAGTGTACGCGCGGGGCGCACGTCGTTTGAGCGAGTTTTAAGTGAGAGCGATACCTTGAGTCTGCATTGTCCTTTGACCGCCGAGACGCGCGGACTGATTGGTGCGGCGGAGTTAAACACAATGAAGCCGACGGCGGTTCTGATTAACTGTGCGCGCGGTGGCATCGTGGATGAAGCGGCGTTAGTCGAAGCCTTGCAAGCGAAGCGCATCATGGGGGCGGGCGTTGATGTGCTATCACGCGAACCGCCGCGACGTGAGAACAGAGCGAACCCATTGCTTGAAGTCGAACTACCAAACTTAATTGTCACGCCGCACAACGCATGGGCAAGCGAGAGCGCGACGCAAAAATTAGCACAAGGCATCGTCGCCAATATCGAAGCCTTCGTCGCGGGAAAACCGCAGAACTTAGTGGATAGTGGATAGTGAAGAAGGATGTCTTTAACTATCCACTATCCACTATCCGTTATCCACTAACTCTTCCGGGTGGTCGGAGGTATAGAGGCGCAAGATTTCTTGTCCCTGACGTGAACGCGGGTCAATGGTGCGAAGGTGTTTGCGTCCTTGCATTTCCCAGAGGGCGGTGACTTGACCGTCTTTTTCGACGGCGTGATAAGAAATTTCTTCCGTGCTTTCTTCGGCGGGCGGTGCGGTTTGGGATTCGGTGCTTGTATCGGTGTCCGATGCGGCTTGGGCTTCGGGCGCGTCGGCGGTCGTCGTTTCGGGTGTGTCGGCGGTTGTTTCTTCGTTTGTGGTTTCGGTTGTCGTGGTCGCGTCTTCGGCGACGATGTTCGCTTCGTTCTCTGACATGATTTGAAAAGTGTCCTTAAAAGTTTTGTATTGTGTGGTGGTTGAAATTGTGGCACACGCCGTTTCGACGTGTCTAGCCGCTTGTCGTGTACTCGACGGTTTGATGGCGCAATGCAAGGGCAAACTCGATTGCTCTGCGCGCCGCGACGACTCCCCATCCTTGACGGTCAACCTCGATGTTCGGGACGCGCTCCGCCGTATCAATCAAAATTCGTTTGACTTGTTGCGGTGATAGATGCGGGTTGGCTTCGAGCATACAGGCGATGATTGACGAGACAATCGGAGCGGCGAACGATGTGCCGTCAACGTATTTATAATCCTCTGTGATGACCGAGCCTTCATGCAGTTTGATGGTGATGAGTTGACGCAAAAGCGGAGTGGGAAATTGGCGGGCGTTGAATAAATCGGCGTCCGTGTCGGCGTGTGCTTCGATGATTGATGCGAGTCGGTTATCGGGGGCGTGGTCAAGCATCGTGTAGAGTTCGGCTTCTTCGGCGGTCGGCGTGCGCGGCAAAATCGGTGCGGGAACCCAGATGCCCGGAGCGATGACTTCCGGCTTTTGCAACCCGTCGAACGTCGGACCATAAGACGAACGATACATGCCGCGCCTCGCACGGTCGAGCGAGTTCTGGTCATCAAGCCCGCCGACCGCGATGCACGACGGCGCACTCGCGGGCGGAAGCACCGGATGACCCGGCGCGAGTCCGGCATTGCCGACGGCACAGACGACAATCAGACCTTCACGCACGGCGCGTTCGACTGTGCGCGCGAGTTTGTTTTTGAGATACGAAGATTCACCGTCGCCGCCCGCCGAGATGTTGACGATGCGAATGTTGAAGTCATCTTTGTGACCCAAAACCCATTCCAGCCCGCGCGTGATGGATTGTTCGGGAATGCGCCCGGAGTCGCTAAGTTTGACGAGTACGACGTTCGCATCGGAAGCGATGCCGCGGTAAAAACCTTCGGACAGTGTGCCGTTTCCGGCGGCGACCACCGAAGTCATCATGCCGTGCCAACTCGCGGGTGAAGGCGTGTCGAGCCGTGCGAGGTCGTTCTTAACAATCGAATGATAAGCGAGAATGCGGTTGCGCGGCGTCGTCAAATCGGGGTGCGCGTAAAAGCCGGAATCTAAAAACGCGATGGTCACGTTGCGCCCTGTGAAGCGTTCATCGGCGTTCATCCGAAGCGGCGTCGGAAGCACACGCCCGCCCTGTTCAAAGATGACGGCGTGTTGTGCAAGTTGCGCGCGTGCGCGTTCAAAGAGTTCGATGCAACGCGGGCAGACTTCCGCGATGAGCGCACCGGCGGGAGCATTGGCGACGATGATTTCCCCCATCTCCGGCGAGAGACGGGCAAGCGGAACGAGCGGTTGGTCGGATTCGCGGCGGCATTCCTGACACTGGCGCGCGTCGGTCGCAACGCTCCCATAATTCGTCGCGGTGTTAATCCCGGTCGTAATCGCCAAAATAGATTCCTCCACTAGAACAAGACTTCTTACATGATTCAAAGTCACGGGTTGACTACTCAAGTTCAAATCCCGACTTCAACCAAATTTAAGAAAAATTTAACGCCGCGCATCATGGCGCACAGGCTTCGTTTCGCGCAAGCCATAGTTGATGACGCTTGATGATGCACGTCAATTTGCGTGACGCACGGCGGTGTGTCGTACAATCGAACTCAATCCATGACAAACAAAAATTTATACGATGTCGCCGTCGTCGGCGGCGGGCATAACGGGCTGGTCTGCGCGTGCTATCTGGCGAAGGCGGGATTGAAAACCATTGTGCTTGAGCGGCGTCACATCGTCGGCGGAGCGGTCTGTACTCAAGACGATTTGATTGAAGGCTATAAGATTGATGTCGGCTCATCGGCGCACATCATGATTCACTTGACGCCCGTCGTCGCGGAACTTGAGTTAGAGAAATTCGGGCTTGAATACATTGATTGCGACCCGTTCGCGTTCGCACCCGTGAGCGAGACGGAAGCCCTGTATTTCTGGCGCGATGTGGACAAGACGTGCGAGTCAATCGCCCTGTTTTCACCGCGCGATGCGGAAGCTTATAAGAAATTCGTGCGCGATTGGAAAGCCTTTAACGAAGGCGTGTTTGAAGCTTTTTTGAAACCGCCGACCGCGCTTAACTTGGGGCGACACATGATTTTCAAACGCCCGAAAGTGAAGCTTAATCCGATGGACATGACGCGCCGCGTGTTCTCGTCTTACGGCGCGTTGGCGCATGAGACGTTTGAGCATGAAGGGTTGCGCGCCGCGATGGTGTGGCTGGCGGCGCAGTCGGGTCCGCCGCCGTCGGCTGCCGCGACCGGAGATTTTTTAGGTTGGCACGCGATGATTCACCGAAGCGGCGTCAAGCGTCCGCGCGGCGGTTCGGGAGCGTTGACGCAGGCACTCGCCAGATGCCTTGAGCATCACGGTGGCGAGATTCGTTTGTCTTCGGAAGTCGAACGCATCAACGTCAAAAGCAATCGTGTGACAAGCATTGAGGTCAAAGACGGTGAGACGATTGAGGCGCGGCGTGTTGTCTCGAACGCGCATGTTCAGACAACGTTTTTGAAGTTGATAGGTGAAGGAAATCTGCCGGGCGATTTGGCGAAGCGCGTGCGCGACGTGCGCGTCGGCAATGGCTTCGGGATGGTCGTGCGGTGCGCGATGAATCAACTTCCCGATTACACGGTCGCCCCTTCGGGCGGACGCGCGGCGGCATGTCATCGAGGGTTACAGTTGTTGTGTCCTTCGATTGAGTATCTCGAACATGCCTACGCGGATTTTTCAAAAGGCGTTCCGAGCGAGCATCCGGCGGCATTGGCGATGACGTTTTCGGCGGTTGATTCGACCATTGCCCCGCAAGGGAAACACACGCTTTTTATATGGGGGCAATACTTTCCTTATCAACTTTCAAACGGCGAAACATGGGACGCGATTGCGAATCGTGAAGCCGATAAGTTGATTGACGTGGTGAACCGTTACGCCCCGAACACGCGCGATGCGGTGATTGAAAAGTACGTCCAAACGCCTTTGTCTTTAGAGCGCGATTTGGGACTTTTGCGCGGCAACGTGATGCACGTCGAGATGAATCTTGACCAGATGTTTCTGTTTCGCCCGCTGCCGGAACTCTCGACTTACCGCACGCCGTTTGAAAATCTTTTCTTAACCGGAGCCTCGACGCATCCGGGCGGCGGCGTCTTCGCGGCATCGGGCAGAAACACGGCGCACGTTGTCCTCGCGGACGTGCGCGGCGGCTTCGGCAAATGGCTGAGAAGCAAAGTTGAAAGTCGAAAATCGAAAGTCGAAAAGCCGAAGTGAACTGCCGCTCAAATCTGAGCAGCCTGTTCTCTAATCGCAGTTCTAACTTTTTCCGCTCTCGCGCTTCATTGCGGTTTGTCGGGCGCGCTTAACGAGCAAGCGGATACCGAACAACATGACCGCGACTAAGAAAGAGGCGACAGCTAGGACGCCGTAACCGACAACGCTTTGCTCATGATAGTTGACCACGCCGTCAAAGTAGTTGCCTTCGCTGTTGTAGGGAAGCGTGCTGCGCTGCGCCGCAAGGGTGAGAAAGATTAGACCGACACCGGCAAAAAGGGCGGCAAAAAGGGTAGTGAACCATAATAGCAACTTCGATGTAAGTGACTGACTCATGCCTTTGCGTTCTTTGATGTAGGGCGGCGAAGCTGACGTAGGGCGAAGCTGAACCACGCAAGCCGAGAATAACCGACGCAACGCGATAAGAAAGTCGCTGTTTCAATAGCACTTCAAACGGCATTGCTGATTTAGCCGTTATTTTCACCACGCCTTCTTACACCTTTTGCATTTTAGCGTTCAACGGTAGCTTTTCAGCAACCTCTTTTAATCTGAGAGTATCTACTTCGTTTAGAACTCGTATCGTCTGAAATGCTTGCGCGTATTTGTGCGTTTGGTCATCAGCAAAATGATTGATAGAAGTTAGCTCGGACAAATAAGGTGTAATCGGTTCTGCGTCCAAAGAAAAGTATTTGGATTTTTTGTGGTCTGCCTCAATTCGGTATCTTCCATAAATGTGGTCTGGCGGATTCAAAGCCTTTTCCTTAACAATCAAGTGCGCCAAAAGGTAAATCTCCAAGCCCGATTCTTTCTTTATGCCGCCAACCACAAAAACATCGTCGCCAATCTGGGTGGCTGAATGCAAACGGCTTTGGTTTGAGTTAAAGGCATAGCTAAAACCGTCAACATTGTCGCTAATGTAATTGTCGTATTTCCAATAAATCAAAATGCTCAAGGATTTTTACCCCACCAAACACGAGAAATGAACTAACGTTTATTTACAAATAGACACGCAACACTATTGTTAGGTGTCTAGTCTTACCAAAGCGCAATGTAACAGTGCTTTGCAGATTGGTAAATAAGTTTATGTTGGAAGTGAAGGAATCCGAACTTTAACTTTCGACTTCCGACTTTGTTATGATGTTTGCCAAACGAAAAGATAGATTTACGAGGAGAGAAAATCCGCATGGCACAAGACACAGGTGCGCCGACGACGGTTTCCGATATTTTCCGTCGCGCGCAAGCGATACGCGGTGAGCGCGGGCAGATGTCGTACAGAGATTTGAGTAAGACGCTTGCCGGTGAATATGACGGGCGGGCGTTTCCGTCTATGCACACGTTGACTATCCCCGAACAGGATAATCGCGCGCCGGAAGAGGATTGGTCGGCGGGTCTTTCCGTCATCGCGCGAGGGATTCAAATGAAAACTTGGGCGGAAGTGGCAACAGGAATCGTGCTGTGTCTGGAGCAGACCGAAAGTTATGAGCGCGAACATGGCAACACGGGGGCGCAAGATACTTGGCATGACCGCTCAATCGGTATCGAAAAATCTTTAAGTGAAGGCGTTAATAAATGGATGCCCGATGAATTGATGAAACTTGCCGAAGCCCAAACGGGTGGGGCGCGAGGGCGCGCGATTGCAAGCGAGATTCATTCGCTCCGTAGAGTCAAAGCAGGGAAGAGTTAAGTGGATAACGGACAGTGGATAGTGGATAGTGAAAAACATTCTTCTTCGCTATCCGTTGTCAACTACATTTGCGCGGTGTGCTGTGGAACGGCGCGGACGGCGAGAGATACCGGAGTCGGGGCGCATAAGCGCGAAGTGTTAGGGTGAAATGGGGTGAGTGCGGACGTTTGTTTGAAAGCGGCACTCGCCTCTTTAGTTTTCAAGAGGAGGGAATTACAAGTGAAAAGTTGGGATGCGATATTGTGGGCGTTGACGGTAATGGGCGTGGTGCTGGCAGGTATGGGTATGACGAGCGCGGGATTGCGCGTGCCGCTAATTGGTTTGAGCATCGTGGCGTTTATCGCGGCGTTCGTGTTGGGTGCGCGGCGCACGCGAAGCGAAGTGGATGAGTGGAAGCGGTATATTCGTTAAGCCGGATGGCGGCTTGTACCGGATAAAACGTCGCGGCAATCATCGGCATCTAAATGTTCGTTGAAGGCGAAGTGGAGCGGCGTGTCGAAAGCAAAGACAAGCCGCTTTTCGCCGCGTCACAAGAAAGCTTTTAAGAAACTTATTAACGGAGATTAGAGAATAGTTTATGGACATCAACCGATTAACTGAACGGGCGCAGGACGCACTGCGCGCGGCGCAATCGGAAGCGATGCGCCGCCAAAATCAACAAATTGATGTTGAGCATCTGTTGCTTGCGATGCTCGACCAAGACGGCGGGCTTGCCGCTTCGATTTTAGAAAAAGCGGGGATTGATGTGGACGCGGTGCGCCGTCGCACGGAAAGCGAACTCGCCAAAGTGCCGCGTGTGTCGTCGCCGTCGGGCGGCGTCGGCGACGTGTACGTCACGGGTCGCCTCAACCGTTTGTTCGTGCAAGCCGAAGATGAAGCGAAAGCCCTGAAAGATGATTACGTCTCGATAGAGCATTTCTTGCTTGTCATCGTCGCAGACAAGGAAGGCGCGGGCGGTGCGGCGGCGCGTGTGTTGACTGAAGCGGGTTTGACGCGAGAGAAACTACAAGCCGCACTCAAGCAGGTGCGTGGGGCGCAGCGTGTCACGACGCAGAACCCGGAAGCGACTTATGAATCGCTGGAGAAGTACGGGCGCGATTTAACGAAAGCGGCGGCGGCGGGCAAGCTTGACCCCGTAATCGGGCGCGACGATGAGATACGGCGCACGATTCAGGTTCTCTCACGACGCACGAAAAATAATCCTGTTTTGATTGGCGAACCGGGCGTCGGCAAGACCGCGATTGTCGAAGGCTTGGCACAGCGCATCATTCGCGGCGACGTGCCGGAAAGCTTGAAAGAGAAGCGCGTGGTGTCTCTGGATATGGGCGCGCTCATCGCGGGGGCGAAGTATCGCGGTGAATTTGAGGAGCGTCTGAAAGCCGTTCTGAAAGAAGTTCAAGAAGCGCAAGGGCAAATCATCCTGTTCATTGACGAGCTTCACACGGTCGTCGGTGCGGGCAAAGCCGAAGGTTCGATGGATGCCGGAAACTTGCTGAAACCGATGCTCGCTCGCGGTGAATTGAATTGCATAGGGGCGACGACGCTGGATGAGTACCGTCAACATATCGAAAAGGACGCCGCCCTTGAGCGTCGCTTCCAACCCGTGTTGGTTGACCAACCGAGCGTCGAAGATACGATTTCGATTTTGCGCGGGCTTCGTGAAAGATACGAAGTTCATCACGGCGTGCGTATCAAAGACAGCGCGTTGGTCGCGGCGGCGGTGTTGTCGAATCGTTATATCTCCGACCGTTTTCTGCCGGACAAAGCGATTGACCTTGTGGATGAATCGGCGGCGCGTTTGCGAACCGAAATCGAAAGCGTCCCGGTCGAGTTGGACGAAGTTCAACGCCGCGTGATGCAACTCGGCATTGAGCGTGAAGCCTTAAAGAAGGAGACGGACGACGCATCGAAAAACCGTCTCGCGCGACTTGAAAAAGAACTCGCGGACGCGAAGGCACGCGCCGACGCGCTTCAGGCTCAATGGCAAGTTGAGCGCGAAGCCGTCACGCGCTTGAAAACTCTGCGCGAAGAAATCGAACGCACGCGCGTCGAGATTGAACAGGCGGAGCGCGTCTATGATTTGAACAAAGCGGCGGAACTTCGTTACGGCACACTCGCGCAACTCGAACGCGATTTGAAGGAAGCCGAATCGGACGTGACGAAAGAGTACGCGGGGACGCGGCTCATCAAAGAAGAGGTTGATGAGGAAGACATCGCCGAAGTCGTGGCGCGTTGGACGGGCGTTCCGGTGACGAAATTGTTGGAAGGCGAAATCGAAAAACTGCTTCACCTCGAAGAACAATTGCATGTCCGCGTGATTGGACAGGATGAAGCCGTCGAAGCTGTTTCCGATGCCGTGATTCGCGCCCGCTCAGGTCTCAAAGACCCGAATCGTCCGATAGGTTCGTTCATCTTTTTGGGTCCGACGGGAGTGGGGAAAACCGAACTCGCACGCGCCCTCGCGGAGTTTATGTTTGACGACGAAGCGGCGATGATTCGCATAGATATGTCGGAGTACATGGAGAAGCACGCGGTCGCGCGTCTCATCGGCGCGCCGCCGGGATACATCGGTTATGAGGAAGGCGGACAACTGACGGAAGCCGTGCGCCGGCGCCCTTATTCCGTCGTGCTGTTCGATGAGATTGAGAAGGCGCACGCCGACGTGTTCAACGTCTTCTTGCAGATTCTCGATGACGGACGTTTGACCGATTCACAAGGGCGCGTCGTGGACTTCAAAAATACGATTGTGATTATGACTTCAAACATCGGCTCGCATACGATTTTGGAGTACGGCGGCTCGAACGAGACGGCGGATTACGAAGAAATGAAGGAAGCTGTGTTGGGCGAATTACGGCTTCATTTCCGCCCGGAATTTTTGAATCGCGTAGATGAAACGGTCGTCTTTCATTCGTTGACAGAAGCCGACTTGAAGCGCATTCTCTTGGTTCAACTCGAACGTCTGCGCGGTCGTTTGACTGAACGCCGTATCACTCTGGAATTGACGGACGAAGCCGCGACGCATCTCGCACGCGCGGGCTACGACCCGGTTTATGGCGCGCGTCCCTTAAAGCGGGCGATTCAGAAAGAACTCGAAACGCCCATCGGTCGGCGCATCCTCGCGGGCGAAATCCGCGACGGGCAAAACGTCGAAGTTGATTGGCGTGACGGGCATTTGACGTTCACGCCCGTGACAAATAACCTGACGGCGGAAGCAAGCCAAGCCGTCGCTTAACCGAAACGAAGATGCTTCGGCTTTAACAAAGCATCCGAGTAAAGTATGAGCGTCCGACGAGACGTTTCGTGATTAAAGTCTGAACCGCAACATCGTAGGTGGAGTTTGGGGACACGCGCCGCTAGAAAAAGCGCATGAGTCTCCGAACTCCATCTTTATCTTTTTACCGGCACAAAACTTTTGCCCTCTTGACCTTCTTCGGCGCGCTTCATGGTCAAAGCACGCCGCAAATTATGGACATCCGCGAACGAAATAAAACCCGCGACGGCATCCCCGCCCAAGCCGCCCAAGTCACCAACGCCGGACGCACCGCGACCGCCGTTTTGGAAGCCAACGGAACGGGCGAAAGCTATGCATCAAAGCCCGAAGAACTCGCGCGCATCCTCGAAGCCAGACGCGGCGAACGCCACTGCATCGTGCTTCAAAGTTTTCCCGACCCCGATGCGATCTCTTCCGCCCTCGCACATAAACTAATCGCGTCGCGCTTCGACATTGAATGCGACATCGGATACGACGGCATCGTGTCGCACCATGAAAACATCGCCCTCATCGAACTGCTCGATATTGACTTGACGCGCATCTGCGAACGCGACGAACTGAAGCAATATAGCGGCAGCGTGTTCGTTGACAATCAAGGCACAACGTCGGGCTTGACCGATAGACTCACGGAAGCGAAAGTTCCGGTCGTCGCCATCGTTGACCATCACGAACTGCAAAACATTTTACAAGCCGAGTTCACAGACATTCGTGACGCTTCCGCGACCGCGACGATTTACGCGCAATACTTGCAAGCCCTCGCGCCGCTTGAATACGGCAACTCGGAACATACGCGATTGGCGACCGCGCTGATGCACGGCATACGTTCCGAAACACTCGGTCTGTCGCGCGCCCAACCCGCCGACTACTTGGCGACCGGATACCTTGCGGAGTTTGTTGACCAGACGACGCTCGATTCAATTCTCTCGGTCGAGCGTTCGCGCAAGTCAATGGATGTCATCAAGTCGGCACTTGAGATGCGCGAGATGCGCGAAAACTATTCGGTGTCGGGCGTCGGCTATGTGCGTTATGAAGACCGCGACGCGATTCCGCAAGCCGCCGATTTTCTCTTAACCGAAGAGAACGTCCACACTGCGATTGTCTATGGCATCGTCCGCAAACCGGGCGAACGCGAAATGATTATCGGCAGCCTTCGCACACGCAAACCGACTTTGAACCCGGACGCCTTTATCAAAGAAGCGTTGGGCGCAAATGAAAAGGGACGCTTCTACGGCGGCGGGCGGCGCGAAGCGGGCGGCTTCGAGATTCCCGTAGGCTTCCTCGCCGGAACGTTCGACGATGAATTTATGCGCCGCAAATGGAAATTGTACGACGCGCAAATCAAGCGTCGTCTGTGGACGAAAATCGGGGTTCACGAAGCCACGGAAATCGCGGACGCGGAAGTCGAAGAATAATTTTAAGAAGCTATCTCAAAAATAGTTTTTCTCTGCGGAACTCTGCGTCTTCAACTCTGCGGAACTCTGCGTCAGAAAAATCTTTGGACGCAGAGTTCCGCAGAGGGCGGACGCAGAGTTCCGCAGAGTTTTCAATCAAAAGCTATTTTTAAGATAGCTTGAATTACATCGCATGAAGTTAGAAAATCAATCGAACACCACACCGCCCACGACTGACGGCGTGACTGAAACGGCTTCCGACCACGAAGCACAATTCCGCACGCTCGCCGACTCAATCCCGCAACTGGCGTGGATGGCTGACGCCGACGGCTTCATCTTCTGGTACAACCGTCGCTGGTATGACTATACAGGCACGACGCTCGAAGAGATGCAAGGTTGGGGTTGGCAGAAGGTGCATCACCCGGAAGAGGTCGGGCGCGTGGTGGAACGCCTCACAAAGGCTTTCGCCACCGGCGAGCCGTGGGAAGACACTTTCCCTTTGCGGAGTCGCACGGGCGAGTATCGTTGGTTTCTCTCGCGCGCCTTGCCGATTCGTGACGCTGATAACCGCATCGTGCGCTGGTTCGGCACTAACACGGACGTGCAAGAACAACGACTGGCGAAAGAAGCTTTGCGCGATTCCGAAGAACGCTATCGCGTCGTCGCCGAAACCGCTTCCGACGCCCTCATCACGATTGATGAATCAAGCGTGATGTTGTTTGTCAATCCGGCGACGGAACGCATGTTTGGATACACCGCCGCCGGGTTGCTCGGTCAATGTTTGACGATGCTGATGCCGGAGGAGTATCACGCGCGGCATCGTCACGGCATTAAAAGATACATCGCTACCGGACGGCGGCATATTCCATGGGAAGCAGTTCCGGCGGTCGGCATACACAAAGACGGGCATCATTTCCCGCTTGAAATTTCGTTCGGCGAGTTCACTAAAAACGGCGCGCACTTCTTCACCGCCATCGTCCGCGACATAAGCGAACGCAAACAGGCGGAGGAGAATTTGCGCCGCAGTGAAGAACTTAGTCAGGCTGTACTCAACTCGCTTGTTGCACACATCGCGGTGCTTGACCGCGACGGTAAGATTATCGCCGTCAATGAAGCGTGGCGGCGTTTTGCCTCTGAGAACAGTTCCGCGAGTAAGTCGCCGCGTGAAGACACCGGCATGAACTATCTTGCCGCGTGCGCGGGCGAAAATGATGCGAATGCGCGTGCGACGCGCGACGGCATACGCCTTGTGCTTGAAGGCGAGCGCGACAATTTTAGGGTTGAATATCCATGTCACGCCCCGCACGCCGAACGCTGGTTTCTGCTGACCGCGACGCCGCTTTCGCGCTCACAGGGCGGCTGCGTCATCTCGCACCTCGACATCAGCGACCGCAAGCGCGCCGAATCCGAATTGAGATACGTCGCCGAAGAACGCGAGCGATTATTGAATGAAGTCTCAACGCCCGTCGTTCCCGTCTGGGATAGCGTCGTTGTGCTGCCGCTCACCGGAAGCCTCGACACTAAACGTATGCAACGCGCGACGAGTGCCGCTCTCGACTACGCGATGCGGCACGGAGCGCACCGCTTCATCATAGACATCACGGCGGCGCGCATCGCCGACACCGAAGCCGTCATCAATCTCACGAACCTTGCGACGACGCTTAAACTCGTCGGCTCGGAAGCGTGCATCACGGGCGTCTCCGCGCAAGCCGCGCGCTCACTCGTGCATCTCGGTTTAGACTTAACGCAGATACACACGCAACGCACGCTTGCCGAAGCCCTCGCTCTTATCATCAAAGGACAACCGTTCGGCGCGACGCGGGAATCACAATCATCAAATTTTTAAGCACAAGGAATAGGTTTATCAAGCATGGCATCACACGCGAGAACACTCGGCGAACTGAAGAACAGCGATTACCAAACGCGCCCCGTCAAAGACGAGATGCGCCACAACTTACTTGCAAAACTTCGCAACCGTGAAAAGATTTTTCCCGGCATCATCGGCTACGAAGAAACCGTCGTCCCGCAAATCACGAACGCGATTTTATCCAAACACAACATCATCCTTCTGGGACTGCGCGGACAAGCGAAGTCGCGCATCATACGCCAACTGACAAGCCTCTTAGACGAACGCATTCCCGTCATTGCGGGCAGCGAAACCAGTGATGACCCGTTCGCTCCCGTCTCGGCTTACGGCAAACAAACTATTAATGCGAAAGGCGACGACACACCGATTGCGTGGGTTGAACGCGATGCGCGATTCGTCGAAAAACTGGCGACGCCCGACACCACCGTCGCTGACATCATAGGCGACATTGACCCGATTAAAGCCGCCAAAGGCGGGCATCTTTTAAGCGACGAACTAAGCATCTTTTTCGGATTACTACCGCGCGCCAATCGCGGCATCTTTGCGATAAACGAACTGCCCGACCTCGCCGGAAAAATTCAGGTCGCGCTCTTTAACATCATGCAGGAAGGCGACGTGCAGATTAAAGGCTTTCCCGTCCGCTTGCCGCTCGATGTGTTCCTCGTCTTCTCCGCCAACCCTGAGGACTACACCGCGCGCGGCAAAATCATCACGCCGCTCAAAGACCGCATCGGGGCGGAAATCACGACGCATTATCCGAGCGAACTTTCGTTGGGCGTTGAAATCACGAAACAGGAAGCCTTCACCGCGCGCGAGGAACTTAACGGCGAGCTTCGCATCCCTGACTTCATACGCGAAACCGTTGAGCAGATCACGTTTGAAGCGCGCGATGACAACCGCATAGACAAACGCTCCGGCGTCTCACAACGTCTGCCGATAACGGTCACCGAAGCCCTCGTTTCAAACGCCGAACGTCGCGCGATTATCACGGGCGACGAAGCCGACATCGTGCCGCGCATCTCCGACATCTACGCCGCCCTGCCCGCGATGACGGGCAAAATGGAATTGGAATATGAAGGCGAACAGGTCGGAGCGACGAAGATTGCGAAAGACCTTATCAAGCGCGCCGCCGGAGAAATCTTTGAAGGCTATTTCGTCGGCATAGATTTCACGAACACGATTCGCTACTTCGACACCGGCAACAATCTTCGCCTCGCCGACACCGCGTCGAACGAAGAATGCCTGATGCTGCTCGAAGAAGTTCCCGACCTTGTTGACCTCGTACTTTTGCAAGACGACTTCGACTTTGACCGCGACGATGCTGCGCAAACCGTCGCCGCGTGCGAGTTCGCCCTCGAAGGCTTGTACGCCCAAAACAAAATCGCCCGCAACGAAGAAGGCGGTTATACCGCCGCGACCAAAGCCAAGAAAGACCGTCGGGGCATGATTTACGATGACCTAACGGAAACGGGAAGATTCAGTTAGTTGAAAGGATTAAGGAAACGATGAGTGCCGCAGTTGACAATATAATCAAGCAAGTTGAAACGCTTTCAACGGATGATAAGCGCGAACTGCTTCGTGCCGTGGACGTTATGCTGGAGTTGAAAGAATCGTGTGCAACAGAAAACGAAATCACTTCGCAACTGACGGCAAGAGGAATCATAACGCCCGCAATGAATCCAAGTGCGATGAGCGATGTTGACCCTGTGCCGGTCATTGGTAAGCCGGTATCGGAAACGATTATAGAGGAACGTCGTTAAGGTGAATGCCTACTTCCTCGATAGCAGTGCAGTGGTCAAACGCTACCTTATCGAAGCCGGTTCGGTTTGGGTCAGAAGTCTTTTTGCTGCTGCCTCTACTGAACCGCTTGTTATTGCGCGAATCACGGGCGCGGAAGTCGTTGCCGCAATCACGCGACGTTCGCGCGGCGGTAGTATTGCGACGGCAGATGCGGCAATCGCCTTAGCGAGTTTTCGCCAAGACATTGTTGCGGGCTTCAGCTTTGTTGAAATAACTTTTCCGCTTGTCGCTTCTGCGATGAACCTTGCAGAGAAACACGTTCTGCGAGGTTATGATGCGGTTCAACTTGCCGCCCTTGAAGCAAGCTATGTACTTGCACAATCGCAAACAACTTTGGTTTTCATTGCCGCCGATGTGCAACTGCTCAACGCGGCACAAGCCGAGGGTTTGTCAATCGAAAATCCTAACAATCATTAACTAAAAACTGCCGACCTGTGTTCTATGAAGTTCATACGCTATTCAAAATTCAAAGGCTTCGATGTTTCGGGCGTCAATCTCGGCGACCTGATGGAAGACTTGCAGGACGCGATGTTGCAATCGGGTTACGACGATAATTACTACTGGACGCGCCAACGTCAAACGCCCGACACGTCGCTTGATACGTTGCGTCAGGCGTTGCTTGAAGCCTTGATAAATCAGGGCGAGTTGAGCGAACAGGACGTGCGCGACATGCTCGCCGAAAACAACAATCAATTCAAAGGCTCGCAGTTGGAAGAACTGCTCAATCAGCTTATCGAAAGATTGGTTGAAGAAGGATTTTTGAATTTGCGCGAAGAGACGCAACCGCAAAAACAGAAAGGTAGTGGGCGCGGGCGTGAAGAAGACGCAAGCCAGCGCAACGTCAAGTTTGAATTGACCGAAAAGGGTTTAGACTTCTTAGGTTATAAAACGCTTCGCAATCTCTTGGGCAGTTTCGGCAAATCGAGCATCGGGCGACACGACACCTTGCATCTTGCGACCGGCATCGAAGCTTCGCAAAGCTCTAAGCTTTACGAGTTCGGCGACACGATAAACCTTGATGTTAATACGACTTTGACGAGTGCGATTGCGCGCGAGGGTTTGAAATTCCCGCTCAACTTGGAGTACCGCGACTTGCATGTTTATCAAAGCGATTATCAATCGTCATGCGCGACCGTCGTGATGCTCGATTGTTCGCACTCGATGATTCTCTACGGCGAAGACCGTTTCACGCCCGCTAAGAAAGTCGCGCTCGCGCTCGCTCATCTGATTCGTTCGCATTATCCGGGCGATACCCTAAAAGTCGTGCTGTTCCATGACGATGCCGAAGAAGTCCCGATGGCGAAACTCGCGCAAACCCAAGTCGGACCCTACCACACGAACACGGCGGAAGGTTTGAAACTCGCGCGCCGCATCTTGAACGCGCAAGGCAAAGAGATGAAGCAGATTGTAATGGTCACGGACGGCAAACCGACGGCGTGTTACCTTGACGCCAACTCGCCGTTCGCTTATTCCAAACGCAACGACGCGCGACGAAGTAATCGCACCCCATCAGGCAAAGGGACGGGCGAACGGCGGCTTTATAAAAACTCTATGGGCTTAGACCCTGTGGTCACGGAAGCGACGTTTGCCGAAATCCAAGCCTGCCGCAAATCCGGCATCATGATAAACACGTTCATGCTCGCAGACGATTACTATCTTGTCGAATTCGTCAAACAGATGGCGCAGATGACCAACGGCAAAGCCTACTTTGCGACGCCCGGCAATCTCTCGCAATTCGTCCTGCTTGATTTCATGCGCGGCAAAGGCAAACGCAGTAAAGTCAAATAAGGCGGACGAGTTGACATGTCGTTTATAACAATCGGAAACGAACACCCAAGCCAAGTGAAGCCCTTTCGCTTGGCTTGTGATTTTTAACTAAAACCCATGAACCCTAAGAAAACATATCTCGCTCTAATCACACTCATCATCCTCGCCACGTTGTCACAAGCGACTTACGCGCAACGTCCCGCACCCGCATCATCGCCGTCTCGCACCGCGCAAACTGCGACAGCGCAATCGCGTGTGCGACGCATCGATTTCAAAAGCCAACTCGTCGGCAAAACGCTTCCGTATAACGTCATCCTTCCGGCGGATTACGATGCGCCCGCCGGAAAAAGTAAGCGTTATCCAGTGCTTTATTTATTGCACGGCTTGACCGGCAACTTTACTAATTGGGCGGCGAAATCGAATCTCGCCAATCATGCCGCGCGACATAAATTCATCATCGTCACACCGGAAGGCGAAAACAGTTGGTACACAGATAGCCCCGTCGTTGAAACCGAAAAGTACGAAAGCTATATCGTGCGCGAACTCATCCCCGATGTTGAGACGCGCTTTCGCACACTCAAGACACGCAACTCACGCTTCATCGCCGGGCTTTCGATGGGCGGCTACGGCGCGCTCAAGTTCGGTATGAAATACCCTGACATGTTCGCGGTCGCGGCTTCGATGAGCGGGGCGTTGATGGCTCCGCGCTGGACGGGAACGGCTTTAACCGCCGGGCGCGACGGCGGCAACAACCCATTTTCAATAACCCTGCGCCGTTCCATCGCGCAGGCTTTCGGTGAGGCGAATAATCCGGCGCGCGACGCGAACGACCTGTTCAAAATCGCCCGCGAACTTCCCGCCGCGCGTCGCGCCGCGCTTCCGTTTCTCTATCTCGACTGCGGCACGGAAGACAGTTTAATCGGTGTCAACCGTGAACTCGCAATCTTGTTGACCGAACAAAAAATCCCGCACGAATACCGCGAACTTCCCGGTCGGCACGATTGGAAATACTGGGACGCGCAAGTTCAAGAAGTCTTGCGTTTGATGGAAAAGAAGATGTCGCTCACGCCACAAACACAGTATTGATTGAACGTCGTAATTGACATCGCAAAAGAAGGAAACACCAGCTTGCTCAACTTTGCTTCCACGCTTGCCCGCGACGCCGGACGCATTCTCGCCGAACGCTTCGGGCGCGCGTCGCTTCACGTCGAACACAAAGGCGCGATTGATCTTGTCACCGAATCAGACCTCGCCGCCGAAAAACTTATCGTCGAGCGCATACGCACACACTACCCGCGCCATGAAATTCTCGCCGAAGAATCCGGCTTGAGCGAACGACCACAGAGCGCGCACCGTTGGATTATTGACCCGCTCGACGGCACGACGAACTACGCGCACGGCTACCCGTGCTTTTGCGTCTCCATCGCTCTCGAACACGAAGGCGCAATCGTCATCGGCGTCATCTATGACCCGACGCGCGATGAACTCTTTGCCGCCGAACGCGGACATGGCGCGACGCTCAACAACAAAACCTTGCGCGTCTCATCCGTCACACAATTAAACGAAGCTTTGTTATGCACGGGCTTCCCTTACGACGTGCGCGACAGAGGCGACTTCGCGCGCCATTTCACGGCGTTCATCAATCACGCGCAGGCTGTGCGCCGTGACGGAAGTGCCGCCCTTGATTTGGCTTACGTCGCCGCCGGAAGATTCGATGGTTTCTGGGAAGAAGGCTTGCGAGCGTGGGATGTCGCGGCGGGCGCGATTCTCGTCGAAGAAGCGGGCGGTCACGTCACACGTTACGATGGCACGCCTTACGATGTTTATACGCCGCCGATTATCGCCACCAACAAACGCATCCACGATGCGATGCTGCGCGTGTTGGAGTCTTAGAGAAATTGAAAAGCATAAAAAAGCTGATTGCTTAAAGTCATGCGACTCTTTCTTCCGCGAAACGCCCGTGTTTTTACAATTTTTGAGCTGCCGCCAAACATCTGGCAACCTATCACGGCATAGACGAGACGGTGGCGAGTAATCGGTTGCATGAAATAAAATACGCGGCGCGGCGAAGTCCGGCGGAAAATGTCTTGTTATGCGTCTCGCTTGTCTCAAACTGGTGTTTCGTGTATGCAACAAAGTGTTGTCCTTGATAACAACTTGTGATAGTCTTGCATCCATCACAATTTCAGGTTGTGAAATATCTTGTTAAAAGGAGCAAAAATATGGAACTAGGAAATTTCTCTGTTAGCTTGGCTGTAAAAGACATTGAGGCATCGAAGCTCTTTTACGAAAAGCTGGGTTTTACAGTTTTCGCAGGAGACCAATCGCAAAATTGGCTGATTATGAAGAACGGCGACCACAATATTGGGTTGTTTCATGGAATGTTCGAGAAGAACATTCTCACCTTCAACCCGGGCTGGGGTAGCGATGCTCAGCCGCTCGGAGAGTTTACGGACGTTCGAGAGTTGCAGCGCAGGCTCAAAGCCCGTGGCGTAAACCTGATTTCAGAAGCAGACGAAAGTTCTACTGGCGCGTCGAGCTTTATGATTGTTGACCCAGATGGCAACACGATATTGGTAGATCAGCACGTCTAGGCAATATGGCAGTTGGAGTTTCTGTGTGCAAAAGACGCATAACAATTCAATGGACGTGAGGGCGAAACAGCGACTTTCTTATTTGCGTTGTCCGTTACCCTTAACTTGTGTGTAGTTGGTTTCGCCCCACGTCATCTCAATCGTTCGACCGCATAGGAAATGTTTATGCTCCTGAAACAGGTGAGTGGCTGGGAAGCCTGACACAAGGTGGAGCAAAAAGAATTAGAAAATCAAAAGCATTATGAAACAGAAGATTCAAGTTTATGCGATTGTGAGGCTTGACGAGGCATACGCGGGTCAAAACGCGGTGACGGTGAAGTCTATAGTTACGAAACTAGACGAAGCCGAGCGAGAGGTTGTGCGGCTTAACCAACTAAACGCGGACAAAGGCGCGCGTTATTTTTGGCAAGCTACACGATTCTCAATTTCGCTGCTTACGCCCGAACTCGCATCGTTTTCATCAGAAGAAAATTTGTCCGTCAACACTTAAAAGCACTACAACCCCGAAGCGATGAGCGCGGCGAGTTCATCGGTGATGCGGCGGGCGGCGGTGCGTTCGTCTTCGCCCGCTTCGCAGCGAACCTGCATTAAAGGGTGATATGTGATTTCGAGCGTGGTCGGGCGCGGAAGTTTTTGCGTGCGATTCCAGAGGCGATGCGCCCCGCGTAAAGACACTGGGAGAATCGGAACGCCCGCGTCGAGTGCGAGGCGCGCCGTACCGGATTTGAGACGCATCAATGAACCGTCGGGATTTCCACGCCCGCCTTCCGGGAAAATCACGAGTGCGCCGTCCCTCGCCAACCAATCCAGTGAGCGGCGCGTTGCGGTGCGGTCGCCGCCTTCGAGTTGGATGGGGAGCGCGCCGAATAGGTACATGAATTTTCCGGTCAACTTCCAACTAAAAGCTTCGTTCCACGCCAGATAGCGCGTCGGGCGTTTGAGCATGATTGAGAGCAGAAACGGGTCGAGGTAGGTTTGATGATTGGCGGCGAGGATGACGCCGCCGCGCGCCGGAATGTTCTCAAGACCGCGAAAGCGTATGCGATTCACGACGCGCAAAAAACTGCCGAAGCCCGGACGAATCACATAATCGAAAACCCATTGTGGCATCACCGTCGGTTCTGTCGTGATGCGCGGAGTTTGAGCGATGCGCGGCGTGCGGTTTGAAACGCCCGTCTCGCGTTCATCGGCGGCATCGTTGATAAGGGTGTTATGTGGTAATTCGATGATGTCGGTTTCCTGTATTCAATGTGATTTATCGTGCGCGATGTCGCATGAAAGCTGCGCGTCGAAGCCTTCGCTTTGAAGTTCTTCCCACCATTCGGGGGCGTCGCGCTCAAGCAGAAAAGCTTCCGACCACGCTTCACATCGTTCGCATTTGAAGCCGCAAAATTCGCGGGCTTCGTCTTTCGTTAAGCCGATGAAGTTGCGCGCCTGACACGCCTGACAACGGCGTTCGACTTCCACCACCAACACCTCGCGCGGCACGACGAAGTGATTCTGATTGGCTGTTTTTCGCTTCATCACAAGGCTTACTCTACGCCGTCAAGCGGAAATTGACGGTCAATAAATTCGAGATGAAGACGCGGGATGCCGTTTGCCCCCGCGCGTCGCCCGCGCACCACGGCAATCAACGAAGCATTGTGCAGATGGCTGGTCAAGCGCACGAAGCGACCACGCTCGACGTTGAGACTCGTGAAGACCGCCGCCCCGCGCCGCGAAACATTCTCTGTGACCGTGACTTCGCTGGCTTCGGTCTGCCCGTTGGCATCGTGAACTTCAATCGTGACTTCAAGCGGCATCGTGACGCGCGTTTCCGGGCGCATCTCGGCGGGTGAAACATAACGCGGGCGCGGTTGTTTGGTCATCTCACGCAGTTGCCACAAGCCCATCGGACCCGGAGCGAGAACTTCATAGCGCGTCGCCGGGTCTTCGATGTAACTCGCCGGTGGATGCTTGCCGATAAACGCCACGCCGAGTTCAAAGCGCGACACTTGATTTCTCACTTCCACCGTTTTTACAAATCGCACCAACACCCACACGCGATACTGGTCTTCCGAATGGTCGAAGCAACGCAGTGGGCGCGGCAGCGGTAGGGATAGATGAAGCAGTCGCCCGTATTCGGTGGCGTGGGTAAGGGCGAAACGCGCTCCGAACGGCGTCACGTCAATTAAGCGCGTGACCTCCGCCCATTCATGGTCGCGCGTCTCACGACACTTGACGCGCACGGGCAGAGGCAACGCCAGACGCTCGCGCAGACGCCGCGATTTACCCTCGTGTTCTTGCCTTATATTACCACTCATAATAACGCCCATCGGAGACTTCCGAAAACCATCGCGGAACACAACATATAGACCGCTCGGAACCGCCGCGCCGCTCCCCTCTAAAAACTCGGAAGTAGCTTATTTTACAGCTATTTGAAAGCTCCTCGCGGGTTGTCAAAAACGGCTTGAGCGTGTACAATATGTCGTACTCCGAACGCTCGCTGAAAACGAGCATTTCACGATTCTAAATTGCCGATTATTTTAAGCGAAACAAAGATTGATTTGGGCTGTGTGTGCCGCCGAAGATTTACGTCTCGCGGCGCGAACAAACGCCCGAATGCTTCGCGCGATGTGGTCATCGAAAGCTCCGCCCGCGCGCGGCGAATTGTACCGGAAAGGTTTAATTGATGGAAACGACAGCTGAGAGACCGTATATCAATATCGAAGATGAGATGCGACGCTCGTATCTCGATTACGCGATGTCCGTCATCATCGGGCGCGCCCTGCCCGACGCCCGCGACGGCTTCAAACCCGTTCACCGCCGCGTCTTGTGGGCAATGCAAGAACTTGGCAATCAGTACAACAAGCCGTACAAAAAAAGTGCGCGTGTCGTCGGCGATTGCTTTGTCAAAGGAACTTTGGTTCACACGGAGCGCGGGCTAAAGCCGATTGAAGAAATCGAAGTTGGCGAACGTGTGCAAATGCCGGATGGTTATACAAGCGAAGTCGTCGCGGCATTTCATAACCCACCTTCAAAAGTAGTGAGCATTCGCTTGTCAAACGGCAACCGTATGACGGTCACGCCGGGTCAGTTATTTCGCGTCTTGAAAGATGATTTGAGCATCGGTTGGGAACAAGCGGAGAATCTCGAAGGCAAGCGCGTACTCGTCTCAAATCCGCGTGTCTTGGGTGTGCCTGAAACTCACGACAGCGATGAGCGAAGAACGGCGGCGTATATCGCGGGCTTGCTCGTCGCCGAAGGCTTCTTAACTGATAGAAGCAAGAGTAAGCGCGTCGGTGTGCAGATGGTTGACCGCGAACCGCTCAACGCAGTCATCGAACATTGCGAGGCGCACGGTGTGAAATCTTATCCGTACACGAAGTCACCACAGAAAGCCCATCATCAAACGCAGTTCGGTGTCCGCTTCACCGGATTAGAAGAAGCCTACGACGTGTGCTTCGACAGGTGCGCGACGAAGCATGTTCCCGCATGGGTTCTCGCTGACCGTCGTTTGTTTCCCGCATTCATCGCGGGCTTCACCGACGGCGACGGACACATCAGAACGCACGAAGCAAAGCGCGAAGTTCTACTCGCTTCGACTTCCGAATTGTTGTCCACGCAACTACAAACGATGCTCGCGGACTTCGGTATTCATGCCCATTTGAATCGTGAAGACATTGCGGCGCGCATGATAGGTGACGAAATTTTTTTACCACGCTTTACGCTGTGCTTGACCGGAGAAAACGCTTCGCGTTTTTGCACACTCGTCGCAGACGACATTCGCATCGCGCGCAAAAAAGAGACCGCGTTGCGCTTTGCGACATGGACGCGCCCGACTTTGAACACCGAAACCGAGTGCCTGCCTTCGCGGGCTATCTTCGACGAACTCGCTGAACATCATCTCGGCGGCGGGTGGTTTGCCGATAAGCAAGGAAGAAAGTTTCGCGCCGGAATTAAATACGTCGGCGGCGCGAAGATTCGCTATTCGTCTGATTTACGCGACAAGGATTTGTCTTATCGTCAAATCGAAGCATGGGGCATTCACGCAAAACTCGAACGCCTGAACTCGCCGCTTGCCGCACGGCTCAAACACTTGATGGAAATCTATTGCCTGATGCGCGTCGCGTCAGTCGAAGAAGCGGGCGAAGCCGAAACCTTCGACGTGCAAATCGCCGACGATTCGCACGAGTTTCTAGTGCAAGGCTGCGCCGTACATAACTGCATCGGCAAATATCACCCGCACGGCGACACCGCCGTTTATGACACTATCGTTCGTATGGCGCAGGACTTTTCGATGCGCTATCCATTGGTTGACGGACAAGGGAATTTCGGCAGCGTTGACGGAGATTCACCGGCTGCCATGAGATATACGGAAGTTCGCATGTCGCGTCTCACAAATGAGATGCTCGGCGATATTGAGAAAGAGACGGTTGATTTTCAGCCGAACTATGACGAGAGTTTGAGTGAGCCGAAGGTGCTTCCGGCGCGTGTGCCGCAGCTTCTCATCAACGGTTCGGATGGTATCGCGGTTGGCATGGCGACGAAGATTCCGCCGCATAATTTAACGGAAGTCGTGGATGCGACCATCGCTTTGATTCGCAAGCCGCACATCGGGATTGAGGAACTCATCAAAATCATTCCGGGTCCCGACTTCCCGACTGCCGGATTTATTTACGGGCGCGAAGGCATCACGCAGGCTTACCTGACGGGGCGCGGCATCATTCAGATGCGCGCCCGCGCCGGGATTGACCGCATCGGGCGCGGCTCATCGGAGCGCGATGCCATCATCATCACGGAGATTCCGTATCAACTCAACAAGGCGCGTTTGATTGAGCGCATCGCGGAACTCATCAACGAGAAGAAGTTGGACGGCATTTCCGATTTGCGTGATGAATCGAATCGCGTCGGAATGCGAATCGTCGTCGAACTCAAGCGCGACGCCGTGCCGCAAGTCGTTCTCAATAAGTTGTACAAGATGACGCCGATGCAATCGTCGTTCGGTGTCATCAATCTCTCTATCGTCAACGGGCAGCCGCGAGTTCTAAACCTGAAGCAGATGCTCGAAGTCTTCGTCGAGTTTCGGCGTGAAGTCGTGCGGCGTCGCACGGAGTTTGAGCTTCGCAAAGCGAAAGCCCGCGCGCACATTTTAGAAGGTTTGAACAGAGCAATTGACGGACTTGATTACATCATTCCGGCGATTCGCAATGCGTCGAGCGTTGACCAAGCGCGCCAGTGGCTGACGGGTAACTTTGACGGCATGAGCGCGGATACAAAATTGAAAGGTTTGCCCGCCGGTGAATCGGCGGCGGACTTTATCAATCGTTTGCAAAGAGGTATCGGACGGCTTGAGTTTTCGGAACTTCAGGCACAGGCGATTCTCGATTTACAACTGCGTCGCCTCTCCGCTTTGGAGCGTCAACGCATCCTTGATGAGTACGAGCTAATCATCAAACTCATCGCCGAACTCGAAGAAATTCTAGCTTCAGAAACTTCACTACGGCGCGTCATCGTCAAAGAATTGGAAGACGTTAAAAAAGAGTTCGGCGATAAACGGCGCACCGAAATCGTTGATGAAGGCATTGATTTATCAATCGAAGATTTGATTGCCGATGAAGATGTCGCCATCACCGTCACCAATTCCGGCTACATCAAGCGCACGCCGATTACGGCTTACGCCAGACAGGGGCGCGGCGGCAAAGGCAAGTTCGGCGCGGGAACAGGCAAGAACAACGATTTCGTCGAACACCTGTTCATCGCCTCGACTCATGCTTACATCATGATTTTCACCGACGACGGGCAGGTCTTCAAACTCAAGGTTCACGAACTGCCCGATGCCGACCGCGCTTCACGCGGCAAAGCGGTCGTCAATCTCGTCAACATTCCTTCGACACGAAAACTCGCGGGCGTGGTCGCGGTGCGCGACTTCACGGACGACCGTTATATCGTGATGGTGACGCGCAAAGGTGTGATTAAGAAAACCGCTTTGTCGGATTTCAAGAACATCAACATTCGCGGCATCAACGCCATCAACATAGATGAAGGCGACGAACTTCTTGATGTGATAATGACCGACGGTACGAAGCAGATTTTGATTGCGACGCACGACGGCATCGCCATCAAATTCAACGAAGAAGGCGCGCGTGCGATGGGACGCGCGGCGCGCGGCACACGCGGCATCACCTTACGCGACGGTGATTATGTCGTCGCCGTTTCCGCCGTCACCGCCGACGGCACGCAACGTATGCTTTCGGTTTCTGAAATGGGTTACGGCAAGCAAACGAAAATCGCGGATTATCGTCTCCAGTCGCGCGGCGGGCGCGGCGTCATCAACATGAAGACGAATGCCAAGACCGGCAAAGTCGTCGCCGTGTTTCCGGTCGAAGACGACTCGGAACTTATGATTATCACGCAACAGGCGAAGATGATTCGCATCGAAGCCAGCGAGATTCGCAAGACCGGCAGAAGCGCGAGCGGTGTGCGACTGATTAAGACCGGAGAGGACGACCGCGTGACGAGTGCGTCGCTGCTCGAAGCGGCGACGATTGAAGACGAAGCCGTACTAAACACGAGCGTGGCGGAATAATGCGTAACCGCGTTCGGCGGCAAAGTGAGAAGTTGTTTGAATGGAGAAGGGCGCAAGATTATCTTGCGCCCTTCTTTTTGCGGCGGGCAACAAAGGCGCATCCCGCTTAATCTCATCTTGGTACTTCTGGTCGAGGCGTTTTGTCTGATGTTCGGACGCTTTTGTCCCGTCAGGAACATTGTGACAGTAGCCCAGCGATTTATCGCTGGGACTCTCATGAGTAGATTCCGCATGTCCAGTCAGGGACGACTGGACATCCGATGTGTCGCCTTATTCAGCCGTCCCTGACGGGACTAAAACTATTTCACGTCCGTTCCCAGCGATAAATCGCTGGGCTATTTTCAATCGTCCCTGTCGGGACGGAAAAGTATCCAGAGGTCAGACGTTTCATCTGAGAAATACAATTCCCTCGCATTGTAAAAGCGAACCAACGCGGATACATGCTTTCATTGTGAAAGCGGCACACCCGTCAAACATCATTTGCGGACACGGAAAGGAAACTCGTCATTATGCGTTTCACACATCGCTTTATGCACCTCGCGTTGATACTGTTTTTGCTTGGGGTTTATGCGTCGGGACAAACCAAGCCAGCTTCACCCGACACGCGCACCGATAATGAAGCGACGCAAGACGATGACGAAGTGATAAAAGTTGAAACCAATCTTGTCACCGTGCCGGTCATCGTCAGCAACCGCGACGGCGGATACTTGCCGGATTTAACGAAAGAAGAATTTACGGTTGAGGAGAACGGCAAGCGGCAGGACATCGCGTTTTTTGCGACGACGCAAGAACCTTTTCACGTCGTGTTGATGATTGATACGAGTGGCAGCACAGAGGAGAAGCTGGTCAGTATTCGCCGCGCCGCGACCGTGTTCGTCGCGCAACTGCAAGCCGCCGACCGTATCAAGTTGATTTCATTTGACGACACGGTGAAAGACGCGGGCGACTTCACCGCCGACCGCGCGCAAATCAGTAGCCGCATCGCGGGCTTGCGTTCCGGTAAGGGGACGCGCCTCTATGACGCGGTGGCGCACGCGATGCGAATGCTTCAACCAATTCAGAAACGCAAGGCAATCGTCATCTTCACCGACGGCGTTGATTTCCACAGTGACCGCGAGACTTACGAGAGAAACCGCCGCGCGCTCGAAGAAGCGGGCATCATCGTCTATCCGATTCGCTATGAAACGCGACGCGAAACCGAGCGTATCGCGCGTGAACAGGCGGGCGGCTCGCAAACCGTTGATGTCGGCACAATCTTGGGCGGCGGTTCACGTCGTGACGGCAGTGGTGGCGGCGGGACAACCGCGCCGACTTTTCCCGGTGGAACATCACCGACGATTCCCGATACGCGACAGGGCGGCGGCATCGGCATTCCTAATTTCCCCGTCCCCATCATCATCAACCGACGGCGCAACGACCCGTATCCCGGCGGCACACGCACGCCGGGCGGAACTTATCCCGACACGCGCGACGACGGACGTAACGGCGGCATCAATAATCCTTTCCCCGACGGGCGCGACGATTCTCGCAACGGCGGCATCAATCGTTATCCCGATGGGCGCGGCGGGCGCGTGGATGATTCGATAAACGTGATGCTAGACCGCCTGTACCGAACCGCCGACGAGTATCTCGATGACCTTGCGCGCGAATCCGGCGGCAGAGTTTTACGCGCCGACACGCTCAACTCGCTGCCCGATGCGTTCGCCCAAATCGCCGCCGAACTTCGCACGCAATACTCGCTCGGCTACTATCCAACCTTGCGGACGCGCGACGGCAAGTATCGCAAAATCAAAGTTCGCACGACGCGGAAAAATGTGTATGTGCGAACGCGACCGGGCTATCGCTTGCCCGCGAATCAAAAATAGTTAATCAAAGAAAAGGAAAATCTATGCAAGCAGTTTGGAAAGATAAAGTCATCGCCCGCAGCGAAGACACTATCGTCGTCGAAGGCAATCATTACTTTCCCGCCGAAGCGATTGACCATGAATATGTGCGCGAAAGCGGGACGCATTCGCACTGTCCTTGGAAGGGTGAAGCGAGTTATTACGACGTAGTGGTTGACGGCGAAGTCAACCGTGATGCGGCGTGGTACTACCCGAAACCGAAAGAGGCGGCGGCAAACATCGCGGGTCACGTCGCATTCTGGAAAGGCGTTCGCGTCGAGTGAGTATTTAACGTCAGTTCGACATAAGGCAAAAAGACTTCTTAGCCACGAAACAACACGAATCCGAACACGAAACAAAACAATTCTTCGTGTCGTTTGGTGTTGTTTCGTGGCTAATGTTTTCATTGTTCCAGCACGCTAGTTGAAACTATGCGCTTTCAGCGCAAGACTTTA
>JANDLT010000111.1 GCA_024330265.1 Pyrinomonadaceae bacterium MAG19_C2-C3
CTTAAGTTTTGCCTCCGGTTTAATGTTGATGATGACAGTCTGCTTCATGCTCGTTGATACGACACGCGCCCAACCGCGTGCGCGACGTGCGGCGGCGGTTTCATCATCAACAAATCCCGTGCGCGTGGACGGCGAAACGTCCGTTCGCATTTTGCGCCTCGAAGATGAAAGGCGTTGGGATGCGAGTTTAGCCGCGTTGCTTAAATCGAGAAACTCCGTCGTGCGGCGTCGCGCGGCACTCGCGGCGGGGCGTATCGGAGACAGGGAAGCCGTCGCACCGCTCGCGGCGATGCTTGAGAGTGATGCGGTTGAAGCGGTGCGCGCGATGGCGGCGTTCGCGCTCGGTGAATGCGAA
Source organism: Pyrinomonadaceae bacterium MAG19_C2-C3 (assembly GCA_024330265.1). Classification (GTDB taxonomy): domain Bacteria; phylum Acidobacteriota; class Blastocatellia; order Pyrinomonadales; family Pyrinomonadaceae; genus JANDLT01. The sequence goes on from JANDLT010000111.1 coordinate 356, forward strand.
GCCGTCGTTGACCAAGCCGCGACGCAAACCCTTATCGCCGCCGTCGCACGCGAACGCGCTCCGTCGGTGCGTGCGCGTGCCGTTGAAGCTTTAGGAAAAATTGCTGCCGCTCTGCCCGACAAGGAAAGCGAACGCAAACGCTCTATCGGCGCGAGTGTGCTTTACGCCCTTGAGATTGAAGGGCGACGCCCGACATCATCATCGCCGCGTGCGAGAACCCGTGCGACGGCTAATCGTGATGTGAGCGTGACGCTTGCCGCGTTGACCGCCGCGTTGCGTGCGCGCCCCGTCGGTGCGAGTCCGGTCTTGCAAAACTTTCTCGCATCGCCAAACGCCGATGTGCGCGCCTCCGCCGCGAACACCATCGCCCGCTTGCGCCTCAAAGATGCGAACGAAAAGTTGCGCCTCGTATTGAACGATTCTGACCCTGTGGTGCGTGCCAACGTCGCCCGCGCGCTCGGTGCGGCGGAAGACACGCAATCTTTTGACGCGCTTCAAGTGCGCGCCACGTCCGACCCTGACCAGCGTGTGCGCGTCAGTGCGATTCGCGCTCTCGCGTCGCTCAAAGACGCGCGTGCGGTGGCAACACTCACAGGGTACGCCGAAAAGTTGTACGCCACGCAAGAACCGATGGAAGCGGGCGCGACGAAAAACGAGATGCTCGAAATCGTCGCCGCGCTCGGTGTGCTTTTGACCAACACGGAGAACGAAGCGGCTTTGAACATCGTGCGCCGCTTCCGCGAAGCCGAAGCGATGGAAGCACCGGAAATCGAAATCGCACTGGCGCGCATGTCGCCCGCGCGTTATGTCCGCGACCCCGCGACGATGCGCGTCGTCGGGATGACGAACAACAACGCGGCGGCAACCGCACCGTCATGGCGCGCCGTCTCAAGCGTCGCGCAAGGCTTGGGCGAGTTTGCGATGCTGACGGAAGTGGGCGGCAACGCGCTGTTTAGTGTACGCGCCGATGCGTTGATTGCTTTGCGAAGATTGATTGACGATGCGCGCACGCCCGTACTCGCCTTACCCGATGCGATGCGCGCCCTCGCCGCCCTCAAGCCCGACGATTTGAGCGGGACTTTGCGGCGCGGCTTGCAACATCAAGATGCGTTCGTGCGCGCGACGGCGGCGGAGCTTTTAGCACAGACGCCGCCCGGTGACGGCATAGACCGCACGTTGATTGCGGCGTTGCCCATCGCCCTGCGCGATGTCAGCCAGAACGGAATCAACGATGCGGCACTGGCGATTCTCACCACGCTTGCCCGTCGCGCCACGCCTGAAACCAACGCGCGTACCGAAGCCGCTTTGACGACCGCGCTCGCGTCCGGCGACCACCTCGTTCGTCGTCGCGCCGCCGCGCTTTTAGACACGATTGCGAACACGCCGAACGCCGCGAATGCGGAAAACAATCGTCCCGCCATCGGTATCGTCGCCACGCGCAACACGGATGCCGATTATCGTCGCGCGCTGGCACGCCGCAACGGGCGCACGCTGGCAATCGTCGAAAGCGATAGAGGCGGTTGGACGATGGAACTCTTGCCGGAAGACGCGCCGCTCACGGTTGATAATTTTATTAAACTCGCCTCAAGCGGATTCTTTAATAACCTTGTCATACATCGCGTCGTGCCGAACTTCGTGATGCAGGACGGCGACCCGCGCGGCGACGGCAACGGAAGTCCGCCGTATCAGATTCGTTGTGAAATCAACACCGTGCCGTACATGCGCGGCGCAATCGGCATGGCTCTTTCGGGTAAAGATACGGGTGGCTCGCAATGGTTCGCCACGCACGCCCCGCAACCGCATTTGGACGGCGGCTACACGGTGTTCGCGCGTGTCGTCGAAGGCATGGAAAACGTTGACCGCATCGCACGCGGCGATCGCATAAAGAGCATACGCATCGTCGAATCGGCATCGCGCGCACCGCGACCGACGACGAACAGTGCCACGCCTCGCATTCCTTCACGACCAACCCGCCGAAGCGTGCGCGGAAACTGATTATGAGATTTCAACTGTGGGCGAACATGTATAACGGAGGTGAGCGGAGGCAAGAACGGAGTATAACGGAGGAAGTCGAATTCACACCTCCGTTCTACTCCGTTATACCTCCGTTCACCTCCGTTTCACTTCCTGTTTCTCGTTTGATTGTGCGACTCGTAATTATCTCGTTCGTGTCGTGCGCTGCGTCTTTTACGTTCGCGCAAAAAACCTCTTCACCAAACCCCGAACGCACGCGATACGACATCAAGCTTGATGTGGATTTCGACGCGCGACGTTATACGGGGACGGAGCGCGTGCGTTATTTCAATCGTAGTGAGCGCGCGACTTCCGTGCTTTATTTCCGGCTCTACCCGAACGCGCGCCCGACCAAAGCCCAACGCGCGGCGGAAAACGACGAGCTTCCACAGGGCATTGAAATCAAACCTTTCGCTTCATCCAACAACAATTCAAAGGCAAGCGATGAAGACCAAACGAGCAAGGACAAAAGGGACAACGGCAAGACGGACGACAAAGTTTATGACGTTGAAGAAGCGCGATTGGAAATCGTCGCCGTGCGAAGTGCCACGGGGCAGCCGCTCGCGTACTCGCTTGATGAAAGCGAAACGATGTTGCGCGTGAACTTAAACGCGAGTCTCGCCGGAGCGTCAAGTGTTGAAATCGAGATTGATTTTCGCGGTGCGATTCCCGAAATTGACGCGGAAGAAACGGGACTCCTCGCTCACATCGTGCAACAGGTTGACGCTGCGTTGCGCGACCGCCGCGAGGTGCGTCGCGCGCGCGAAGTGCATTTCATGTCGCGCGGCGTGATGCTGCTCGGCATGAGTTATCCGGTGCTGGCGGTGCGTGAAGCGGGCGAATGGCGACGCGACAAATTAAGCGTTCACGTCGGGCGCGCGATGCACACCGAAGCGGCTGATTACGCCGTCACGATGGCGATTGCACCGAACGTCAAAGTCTTCGCGTCCGCTCCCGATGTCGTAAATTTCCCCTCTGACGAACAGGCGAACGCATTCGAGAAACGCGCGACGGTTGACGGTAAAATTGTGCATCGTTTCGGCGGCACGCAACTTCGCAACTTCGCGTTTATCGCCGGACGCTCTTTGAAAGCTTTGGAGGCTTCAATCGCGGGCGTCACGGTGCGCTCTATCTATCTGCCGGAGCATGAAACGACGGCACGGCGCGCCCTCATCGCGGGACGTGAAGCGGTGCGGATTTTCTCCAATCGCTTTGGCAACTTGCCTGCCGGTTCGCAAGTCAACATCGCGGAAGCACCGCTCGTCGCGGGACGCGGCAGCGCGAAGTTCGCCGGACTCGGTGTGATTGCGAGTGCGTTCTATGTTGATTTCGATTCGGCGGCAGTGCGCTCTCTGCCGGAGATTGTGCGCGAACAACGCACGTCGGTTGAGGACAGTCTGGAGTGGGCAATCGCGCAGACCGTCGCCCATCAATGGTGGGGCGCGTGCGTCGGCAGCGACCCCGTGCGCGAACCCGTGTTGGATGAATCGCTCACGCAGTTTTCCGCTCTCACATACTATCGCGTGCGTTACGGCGAGGAGCGCGCACGCCTCGCCCTCGAAGACCAATTGCGTGGCGTCTATGTTATCTATCGAACGGTCGGCGGCGAGGACGCACCCGCCGACCGCGAAGCCGCAGACTATCGCAACACGTTTCAATTCGCCGCTCTCGTTTCCGGCAAAGGCGCGTTGATGCTCGAAGCTTTGCGAACGAAGATGGGCGATGTCGCGTTCTATCGCGCCCTCGCAAACTTTTATGAAACGATGCGTTTCAAACTCGCCGGACTCGATGATTTGCGTGCCGTCTTTGCTGCCGAAACCGCACCGGAAGCGACCTTCAATCGCCGCCTTGTCGCGCGCCACTTCAATCGTTGGTTGAGCGAGAGGCACGGCGACGAAGACATCGCTCCGCCGAACACTCAACTTGCCGCGACGTTCGGCGTTAACCCGACACAGACGACGAACGCGAACACACCGCGAACAACCGCACCACAAACAACCACGACGGACGAACGTACACCCGCCGCCCGCAATCGTTTCGCGCGGCTCGGCATCTTTTTCTGGAAACAGATGACGCGGATTAGATAAAGGATGAAGGCGGAAGGATGAAGGATGAAAACCAAAGTATGAAGGATGAGAGCCAGAGTAGTATCGAAGCCGTGCCGCGTCGTGCGCCGTCACGCATTGAGGTAGAGCGTAATCTGGAAGTGTTGGGGCGGTTAATGGATTCGCAATTTGAGATTCCGGGCTTGGGTTGGCGATTCGGTTTGGACACCGTGCTGGGCTTTATTCCCGGCTTGGGCGATACCGGAACGTCGCTCGTCTCGCTCTATATTTTGGGAAGTGCCGTGCGCTATCAGGTTCCGAAAGTCACCTTGCTTCGCATGGGTTTCAACATCGCGCTCGATTACACAATCGGCTCGATTCCCGTCATCGGTGACGTGTTCGATGCGTGGTGGAAATCGAACTTGAGAAACATCAACTTGATACGCGAACGCGCCGCCGTGTCCGCAATCGAAGCCCGACGCGGACGCTTGAGCGATTGGTTGTTCGTCGGCGTCATCATGCTCGTACTCGTCGCTCTGCTTATCGGTTCGCTCGCCCTCGTTCTCTGGTTGATTAGTTGGTTGGTAAGTGCCGTGAGTTGAAATTATCAAGTTCTTTAGCCGCAAGTTCGCGTCTGTTCTGTTTGCCCCATTAAGGAGAATCGTTTATGAGAAACTTCCTCGCCACCCTGTTACTGACGACTGTGTTTTGCGCTCCCGTTTCGTTCGCGCAATCCGTCCATAATCATGATGAAACGGACGGTTGCACGCATCCAAGTTTATTGCTCGCCGCCAACTCGAAAGACCGCCCGACGATTCAGGCTGACGGCACGACGGTTCGCATACGCTTACCCGAACGCTTCCGCGTGTTGACCGGACAGCTTTTCGATTTGCGCGTTGAAGCGACGAATCTCGCCGATACCAACGCGACGTTGCGTGTCCTTGTTGACGGCGAAGATTTGACCGACGCTCTGTTTTCAAACTCGGCGGAAGTGACGACCGACAATGACGACCAAGCTTCGATTGATAAAGCATGGACGTTCCGCCGCCTCAACTTCTCAAGCCGGGGATTGACGCACGCGGGTCTTCTCGCCGCCCGTCCGCAGGAGGTAAATTCGGGCGCGCGGGCAAGCGGAGTTGTCGGACGCATCTTTAACGGAACGCGCCGCGACGGTGGCGCGAAAGGCGGACTCGGCACGTCGCAGGGCGTGCGTGTCGTCGAAGCTGTCGTCACCGACGGCGGTGTGGAGAGTCGCGCGGTATCGCGCATCGGCGTTCAGGATTTCAACCTCGTTGACCGCAAAAGCATCATCCTCTATATCGGCGATGCGATGGGAACGGCTTACCGCGATGCTTCGCGCATCGTCGCGCAAAGCGTGGGCAACGGTTTCCGCGAAGGCTTCTTCGATAACTTACAAGAGATGGATGTGATGCCCGTCACGGGGATGACTTATACCTACTCGTCAAACGCCATCGTGCCTGATTCCGCGAACACCGCGAGTGCTTGGGCGACGGGCAACAAGACGACGAACAACACGCTCGGCGTTTTCCCAGACAACAACGATTTCAAATACAACGGCTCAAACACGACGACCCAACAGGCGACAAAGCAGTTCGCGCTCGATAACCCGCGCATCGAAACTTTGTGGGAATACTTAAAGCGCAACCACAATTATAAAACCGGCGTCGTCACGACTTCCGAAGTCACAGATGCGACACCGGCGGGCGAAGGCGGACACACACTCGCCCGCGCTTTACAAAACGACATCGCGCGCCAATATGTTGACGGCGTATTTACAAACGGCGCGACGTTCGATGTCATCATGGGCGGTGCGAAGGAACGCTTTCTCGCCGCCTCAGCCGCCGCCGGAGAGAGTCGCCCGTCAAACGAAGGCATCGCGGGCGGGCGCACCGTTGCCAACAGCGGCGACGCGCGCAACCTCGTCGGCGAACTCGAAGCCAAAGGTTTTACTTATGTTCAGACGCGCGCCGAACTCAACGCCTTGCCGTCGGGCGCGAACGCACCGGAGCGCATCATAGGTTTGTTCCGCACCGGAAACATGAACGTCGCATATGACAAACTCGCTTTGCCGCGTCCTTCCGATGAACCCGCGCCGAACTTCGGCGGCTTCAACGACCAACCGTTTCTCGACGAGATGACCGCCAAAGCCATCACCACTTTAAGCAAAAACAACTCACCGTTTATCCTGATGGTCGAAGGCGCGAGCGTTGATAAACAATCGCATCCGAACCTTGCCGCCGGGCAAATTTGGGACACCATCGAACTCGACAAAGCCGTCGGCGTCGGACGCAATTTCTACAACGCTTCCACGCAGTCGCGCGCCAATACGCTGCTGCTTGTGACCGCCGACCACGACCAATCCATGTCCATCATCGGAGCGGTTGATACGAATGTTTCCGGTGCGGTTCAGAACGTCATCAGCACGCTGCCGTATCCAAACGGGAGTCGCGGCGACAACACAGGCGCGGCGAACGTCGTTGGCGAAGTCGGCGGCTTCCCCGATTACGCGGACGCGAACGGCGACCGTTATCCCGAAAATACGAATCGCGTCCGCATCAAAGTCGGTTATCGAACCGGAAATCATACCGGCTCAAGCGTGCCGATTAGTGCCGAAGGCGCGGGTGCGCTTCTGTTCACAGGCTACTATGACCAGACCGACATCTTCTTCAAAATGGCTCGTGTTTTAAGTATCCGCACCAAGAATCTCGATGCCGCTTTAACCGAAAAGTTGAACTCCGATAACATCAGCCCGGACATCGGAATTGCAAATAGGTGACGCCGAATTGCAAATCACATTGAGAATGTTTAGAGGCGGGGGGGGGCCCCCCCGGGGGTGGTTTGGGGGCGCCGCGGGGGGGGG
>JANDLT010000112.1 GCA_024330265.1 Pyrinomonadaceae bacterium MAG19_C2-C3
ACTTGTGAAAAGTTGAACACGGATTATAAGCAATCATTACTTTTTAGTCAAGATTACAACATTGCGTTTGAATGCTGTTTGCACAATTATTGACCGATGTTACGCAAAACGAAAAAGACTGGGGTGCAAACGTCCTCGCTTGCCAACGTCACCGACAGGCGGCGGCGTGAGCTTACCTTTTGAAACCTTGAGTAGTTGCGTTAATGTTCGCGCTCCCGCGCTCACGGCAAGCGGGAACGCTTGCGCTCCAGTCCTGCGTAACATCAGTTATTGATTGTTCTAAAATACTGGTATAAATCGGCGGCTAAAAGGTTCTTCTTAAGATTTATGTCAACACACCCGAAACATCGCTATACGCTACAAGATTATTTCGAGTTGGAAGCGACTTCCGAAGAACGCTACGAGTATTTCGGCGGCGAGATTTTCAACATGAGCGGCGCGAGTCCGCAACATGAAGAAGTGATTTCCAACACCGTGACGGCACTCAAAAACAAACTGCGCGGGCGCGGCTGTCACATTTACCCTTCCAACTTGCGCGTCAAAGTTCCCGCATACTTGCCTTACCGATACCCTGATTTGACGGCTCTATGCGACACACCGCAGTTTGAGAACATCGGCGGCATAGACGCTCTCGTCAATCCTTCGTTGATTGTCGAAGTTCTTTCGCATTCAACCGGAAACTACGATAGAGGCGACAAGTTCACCTATTACAAATCAATCGACTCGTTCCGCGAATACCTGCTCATCGCGCAACACAGAGCGCATGTCACGCATTTCTCGAAAGATGAAAACGAGACGTGGGCTTACGAGGAAATCAATGACCTTGAAGACTCCGTATATTTGTCGTCGCTCGATTGTGAGCTAAGTTTGCGCGATGTGTACGAGAACATAGAGTTTCCGCCGTCACCGATTCCGCCGCAAGAGCGTCCCGACGCGGGCGAAAGATAGAGTTTCGTTTCAAACGATTTGCATAATCTCATCAATCGCTTTGCGTTTGATGTCAGGCACGCGCGCGTTTTTCGCCGCGTAGCCGACGGGGATTAACACGAACGGTTTTTCTTCTTTCGGGCGGTTGAGGATGTCGCTTAAAAAACGCATCGGCGAAGGCGTATGGGTTAAGGTGGCGAGTCCCGCCGTGTGCAAGGCGGTGAGTAGAAGCCCGACGGCGATGCCTGTGGATTCGCCCGCGTAATAGGTCGGTTCGCGCTCGCCGTCTTCGTTCGTAAAAAAGTTAAGCTGAAAAACGACGATCAGGTACGGCGCGATTTCAAGAAAAGGTTTGCGCCAGTCTGTGCCGAGAGGCGCGAGGCGGCGCAGCCAGCGTTCGGGCATACGGTGTTCGTAGGATTCGCGTTCTTCCGCTTCGGCGGCGATGCGTATGCGATGTTTGATTTCCCTATCTTTGATAACGACGAAACGCCACGGCTGAAGGTTCGCTCCCGACGGCGCAGTTCCGGCGGTGGCGACAGCCTGTTCGATAAGTTCAAGCGGCACATCTTCGGATGAAAAGTCGCGCACGGTGCGACGCGCGTTCATCGAGTTGTAAAAGCTTTCGACGCGAGCGCGTTGTTCGTCGTGTGTGAGTCGCGGAATCGTGTGAGATATAAGGACGGGTGCGGGAAACTTGTTCATCAATCACTCCGTAAAAGTCGGTTGACCGCATTTATGTTTGCATTGTAACTTGCCTGTTGTTGAAACTTGAATTAACCGCCGAGACGCAGAGTTCGCAGAGTTAAGAGCAGAGATTTTTACAAATCTTCTCTGCGTCTCCTTTGCGCCCTCTGCGCCTTTGCGGTTAAAGATCTTCCGTCACACCCAAATCAAAACATTATGAAAAAAACCCTTCACCTACTCGCCTTTGCACTCTTGTTTTCACTCGCGGCTAACGCACAGGAAACTTACAAACGTCCGCCAAATGCGGTGCTTGACGTGTTGAGTGCCTCCGCGCCGCCAAGCGTCGTCGGGTCGCCGACGAGAGACAAGATGATTCTCGCGGAAGCGGTGCGCTATCCGTCAATCGCCGATTTGTCACAACCGTATTTGAGTCTCGCAGGTTTGCGCGTCAACCCGAACACGAACGCTCCGCATCGTCAACAGACGTTCGTTAATTTGCGAATTAAAAACATCGCGGACGGCAAAGAAACCGCGATTGAACTTCCGAAAGATTCGCGCGCCTCCATTCCGTCAATCAGCCAAGACGGGCGATTGTTCGCCTTCATGAACACGACGCCGACGGGCGTGGAGCTTTACGTCGGCGAGATGTCGAACGGGCGCACAAGACGTGTTGAAAACTTAAAGGTCAATGCGGCTTATGGTCAGCCGATGCGATGGATGCCGGATGCCAAGACGCTTCTCGTGCAAGCCGTGCCGCTTGAGCGCGGTGCTGTGCCGCGTGCGGCGGGCGCGCCGACGGGTCCGAATGTGCAGGAGTCTTCGGGCAAAGGCGCGCCGATTCGCACGTTTCAAGATTTGTTGAAGACTCCGCATGATGAAGGATTGTTTGAGTATTACGCGACTTCAAACTTGGCGTTTGTGGATGCGACGAACGGGCAAGTGGCGAATCGTTTGAAGACGGCGGGCATCTATCAAACCGCGCAACCCGCGCCGGACGGAGAGCATATTTTAGTCGCAAAATTAAAACGCCCGTTCTCATTTCTCTATCCGCACTGGGCGTTTCCGAAAACGGTTGAAGTGATAAATCGAAAAGGCGAAACAATTTATCAACTCGCCGATTTGCCTCTGGCTGAACCGCCGATTGACGGCGTGCCTGTGGGGGCGAGGAGTTACGATTGGCGACCCGACCAGCCTGCAACTCTGGTGTGGGCGGAAGCGTTGGACGGCGGCGACCCGAAGCGCAAAGTTCCGCATCGTGACAAAGTTTTAATGTTAGCCGCGCCGTTCAAAGCCGCGCCCATCGAGATGACGAAAACCGTTGACCGTTTCGCCGGAATTGATTTTCTTGAAAACGGAAACCGGGCGATGGTGCGCGACTTCAACCGCGATACGCGATTCGTGAGAACGTCGCTTCTGCTTGTCAAAGACATTGCTCCGGCGGAAGCGCGCGAGTTGTTCAACCTCTCGGCGCAAGATCGTTACGCCGATCCGGGCGCGCCTCTGCAAAGACGTTTGCCTAACGGACATTCGGCGATTCAGGTTTTCCAAAACAAGTATGTTTATTTAAGCGGACAAGGTGCGACGCAAACCGGCGACCGACCGTTTCTCGACCGCTTCGATTTGGAAGCAAAGAAAGCCGAACGATTGTTCAGAGCCGACGAGCAGAACTTTGAATCATTCGTCGCGCTGTTGAAAGATGACGCGAGCGAAATCATCACGCGGCGTGAGAATCCGACGGAACCACCCAACATTTGGAAATGGACTTTAATCCCACCTGATAAACAGTACATCGCTTCCCCGACTATATCCGGCATTGACCCGAAAAAAGAAATCAAAGATAGATTTGGTAATAAAGCTGTTCCTCTCACAAACTTCCCCGACCCCGCGCCGCAACTGCGCGGCATCAAGAAGCAACTCGTGACATACAAACGCGCCGACGGGGTGCCGCTTTCGTTCACGCTTTACTTGCCGCCAAACTACAAAGAAGGAACGCGCCTGCCGACAATCGTATGGGCGTATCCGCTTGAGTTCAACGACGCGGGAACGGCGGGACAAGTCACAGGCTCGACCAATCGCTTTACTTTAATCGGCGGTATCTCGCATCTCTTTTTCCTCTTAAACGGTTACGCCGTACTCGACAATACCGCGATGCCCGTCGTCGGTTCGGTTGAGAAAGCCAACGACACATTCATCGAACAAATCTCGCAATCGGCGAAAGCCGCGATTGATAAGGCGGTTGAAATGGGCGTCACCGACCCGGAGAGAGTCGGCGTCGGCGGTCATTCTTACGGTGCTTTTATGACCGCGAATCTGCTCGCGCACACAGATTTATTTCGCGCCGGAATCGCACGGAGCGGAGCCTACAACCGCACACTGACGCCATTCGGTTTTCAAGGCGAACGGCGCACATACTGGGAAGCCGGAGATGTTTATACGAAACTCTCGCCGTTCACCTTCGCGCATAAAATCAATGAACCCGTGCTTCTGATTCACGGCGAAGCGGACGACAATTCAGGTACGTTTCCCGTGCAAAGCGAACGTCTCTATCAAGCGATTCGCGGCAACGGCGGCACGGTTCGCTACGTCACCTTGCCCGCCGAAGCGCACGGTTACACGGCGAAAGAATCGGTCGAACACACGATTTACGAAATGCTTCAATGGTTCGATAAACACGTCAAGAACGCGAAGCCGCGCGGCGATGCGAAGACCGTTGCCGTACAAACAGCCCCGTGAGAACAATCAGAAGCTATCTCAAAAATAACTTTTGTTTGATTGAATACTCAGCGCGCCTCCGCGTCTTCAACTCTGCGGTACTTTGCGTTAAGAAGATTTTCGACGCAGAGTACCGCAGAGGGCGGACGCAGAGGCGCGCTGAGAAGGAAACCCTTCTTGAGATAGCTTCCAATGAACCTTCTCTATAATCAAGCCGGAAGATTGCGAAGCGGTTGGCGGTTCGCAATCTTTCTGCTGGCGTTGCTTGTTTTGGGTGTCATTATCGGCGGCATCGTCGCGGCGACGGCGGCGGTGGCATCGCCGGAACTTAGGCAAAGCGTGCGATTGATTATCGGCGGCAAAGCGGGGTTTTTGATTCAATGGGCGATGATGTTAATCGCTTCGCTTGGTGTCGGTTGGCTGTGCGCGCGAGTGCTTGAAGATTTGCCTTTTCGCTCTTTGGGGGCGAGTTTTACAAACGGATGGTGGCGGGATTTCGCTCTCGGTTCCGTCGCCGGGGCGGCGACCCTGTTGCTCGCGGCTTTCATCATCACCGCGCTCGGCGGCTTTCGCTTCGCCTTTAATTACAGCGCGTCGGGGACGGCGATAATCACGACTTTGACGACGACGTTCGTGATTTTCTTTCTCGGCGCGGCGGCGGAAGAAGCGTTGTTTCGCGGCTACATGCTGCAAACATTTTTGCGTTCGCACAAGGTTTTAATCGCCGCCCTACCGAGCGCGCTGCTGTTCGGTTATGTGCATCTGGATAACCCGAACATCGCCGCCGGATGGACTTTTATCAACACCGCATTGGCGGGCGTGTGGCTGGCGATGGCTTATTTGAAAACCCGCAATCTGTGGTTTCCGACCGGAGTTCATTTGTCGTGGAATTGGACGATGGCGAGCGTGCTTGGCATTCCGGTCAGCGGCATCACAAGCATCGCTCCGCAACCTTTGTTTCGTGCATCGGAGACGGGAGCGGATTGGTTCACGGGCGGGACTTACGGCATCGAAGGCGGGGCGGTTTGCACGTTCGCCTTGATTGTTTCAACCGTCTTCATCTGGCGCACGAAGTGGCTGCGCGCGGACGAAGATTTATTGGCGTTGACGAGTCGTGAGAACGCGAATGAGACAGACGGGATTTCGATTAAGCAAGAGATGTCGGTGGATTAGTTTTCGCTTCCTTCTATCTCATCCAACGATTTATCCCTTCATCCGACAAGCATCTTTTCACGCGAATAGGTGACGAAGTTTTCTATCTTGGCGAAGGCTTCATCCAAGAGAACTTCATCGGCAAGAAACACGATGCGGAAGAAACCGTGTCGCGGGTCGGCTCCGAAACCCGAACCATGCACCGTTAAAATTCCGGTCGCTTCCAGTAAATCCAAAACGAATCGCTCGTCCGTGTCGCCGTTCAAATCGTGCGCTTGCGCCATCAGGTAGAACGCGCTTTGCGGGGCGACGCATGATAAACCTTCAATCTCCGCAACGCGCCGCACGACGAAATCACGGCGTCGCCGCATCTCGTTCGTAAAATCTTTGACGAAAGTTTTTTCGCTTTCGAGTGCCGGACGCACGGCGTATTGCGCGGGCGTAGGGGAACACAAACGCCCGCCTGCGAGACGCATCACGCCGTCAATCAATGCGCGCATTTTCTGCTTGTGAGAGAACCGCATCCAGCCGACGCGCCAACCGGGAACGCAATGCGTCTTCGATAAACTCTCCAGCGTCGCAATCGGCACATCAATATCCGCACCCGTCACGGAAGCGGGTTGCGGTGACTGCTCGAAACATAGTTCACGATAAACTTCGTCGCTGATGACAAGCAGGTTGTTTTCGGCGGCGAGTTCGAGCAAGAGCCGCGTCGTTTCATCGGGAGTAATCGCGCCCGTCGGGTTGTTCGGATTGATGAGGACAAGGGCGCGTGTGCGCGGGGTTATCAATTCCTGAATCTCATCAAGCGAAGGTTGCCAGTTATCTTTCGGGTCGAGGTGATAATAAATCGTGCGTCCGCCGAGTTTGTTGATTATCGCCGGATAAATCGGATAACCGGGAGCGGGCGTTAAAACTTCGTCGCCACTATCGAGCAACGCGGATAGTAAGAGGTCTGCGGCTTCCGATGCTCCGGCGGTCATCATCACATCTTCAAACGTCGTCGGCGTGCCGCCGAGCGCGGTCGCGTAATCGGCTACTGCCGCGCGTGCGTCGGGCAAGCCCGCCGAGTGCGTGTAGCCCGTGAAGCCGTCGCGCATTTGGCGGGCGACGATTTCGACAAGCGTTGCGGGCGGGCGAAAACCGAAAGTTTGCGGGTCGCCGATGTTGAGATAAGTCACCGCGCGCCCGCGCCGCTCTAAAGCTTCGGCGGCTTGGACGACATGGCGAATCGCATAATCGAAGTTGGTCGTGCGTTGCGAAGGTCTGATGGTCATAAATGATGTTTATTGTGCTGGCTTGCATAACAATCTAAGTTTAGAGGCGGGGGTTCCCCCCCCCGGGCGGGGGGCACAGCGCAACCGGGGGGGGGGACCCCCCACGAAAGAAAAGGT
>JANDLT010000113.1 GCA_024330265.1 Pyrinomonadaceae bacterium MAG19_C2-C3
AGAGAAAATGCCATAACTTCTTTCACCTGAAAAATTAAGATGCGTTAGCCCTAGCACATAACGTCCTTTATGTTGCGCTGTATGTAGGATTGTATTAACGTGGCGATCTGCGGCGCGGCTGTTCCACGGGGTCATGAAGGAGAGGTGACGAAGATGCATACCACGGAAGCCCAGAGCAACGAGATTACGACGTTAGACTTCCAGCTACCGCCCGAGGCGAGAGAGAAGATCGAGCGCGCGGCGGTCGCGTCAGGAATGACGGTTACGGATTTTGCCATTCATGCTCTAGTCAGTTCCGCCGACGAAGTGTTGGAACGTCAACACACGCGGACGCTTTCTGACCGCGACCGTGACATTTTCCTTGCGTTGCTCGATGCCGACGATGAGCCGAACGAGGCTTTACAGGGCGCGTTTGAGGCACATAGCAAACTTATCGCCAAATGACTGCGCCCTAACGTCGTCGAATCGCTGACAGTCGAACATGATCGCGCCTCGTTTGATTGCGGCGAGCCGAATTTGAATGACTTCCTCAAGCGGTTCGCCCGCCAAAACGACGAGAAAGGTTTAGGGCGCACTTACGTTGCCGTGCTGCCGGGAGAGCCGCGCATTTATGGCTATTACACCATCGCTAGCGGCGCGCTTCAGTTTAGTACCGTACCTGAGAAACTGCCGCGCTATCTTGTTCCCGTTGTGCACCTCGGGCGACTCGCCGTAGATGTGACTACCAAAGGTCAAGGTTTAGGAAAAGCACTGTTGGCAGACGCGCTGAAGCGAGTCGGGGCAATTGCCGAACAACTCGGCATCTACGCCGTCGAAGTGTATGCCCTGAACGAGCAGGCACGCGACTTCTACCTAAAATTCGGGTTCAGGGAGTTGCAGGATGACAGGTTGCACTTGTATTTGACGATGAAAGTTATTCGGAAGTTGAGTTGAGTTCGGCATCATGACGTGGATAAGAGTTGAAGACCGGTTGCCTGACAAGGATTATATGGCTCTTGGACTACCGGGCAACACGTCACGTTCGCCGACCGGACACGACGCGACGGGTGGATGTTTAGCCGGGAAGATAAGGCATTCGGCTTTATCGCCGACGCCGTGATGCATTGGATGCCGTTGCCGGAGCCGCCCGAACAGGAACAGCGCGAACCGTGAGCCATGCCCTAATCATCATCACGCCGGAGAACGCGCCCGCGCTTCCATCGCTCATCACCCGCGACGGTGAGCGCACTAGCAACCGCTTCGTCGAGTTCTTCACCGCCAACATTCGCAACCCGAATACCCGGCTGGCTTACGCCCGCGCCGTCGGGCAGTTTCTCGCGTGGTGTGAGCAACGCGGCGCGGCGTTGCGCGACATCGAGCCGGTGATCGTCGCCGCCTACATCGAAGGACACGCGGGCGCACCGCAGACAATCAAGCAACACTTGGCAGCAATCAAGATGCTGTTCGATTGGCTCGTGATTGGTCAAGTCATTCCCACAAACCCCGCCGCGTCCGTGCGCGGTCCGCGTTACAGCATCAGGAAAGGCAAGACGCCGGTGTTATCGTCGGAGGACGCGCGCAAGCTGCTGGACAGCATTGACGTGAGCCATGTTGTGGGTCTGCGTGACCGCGCGTTGATTGGGATTATGGTGTATAGCTTCGCCAGAGTCGGTGCGGTCGTGAAGATGCGCGTTCGTGATTATTACCCGAACGGTAAACGGTTCTGGCTGCGCTTGCACGAGAAGGGTGGCAAGTTCCACGAAGTCCCGGTACATCACACGGCGGAAGAGTATCTTGACGAGTACATCAAAGCGGCGGGCATCAAAGATGAGCGAAACAAATCGCTCTTTCGCACAACGCGTGGCAAGATGCGAATTCTTACGGCGCAGACTTTAAGCCGTTTCGACGCGCATAAAATAATTAAGCGGCGGGCAATAAATGCTGGTTTGCCGGAGAGCATCTCGTGTCACACTTTTCGTGCGACGGGAATCACGACTTATCTGAAGAACGGCGGCACAATCGAACACGCCCAACGCATCGCCGCGCACGAATCGCCACGAACTACTAAACTGTATGACCGGACGAATGATGCCATCAGCCTTGATGAGATCGAGCGAATTGTGATTTAACATCGCTTTGGTCTTGTCGTGGAAAATACCTTTGATGGTTAATGCTCGGACATTATCGGATTCAGGTAAGAGTGTTTCATAAGCCCGATGAACCAACTTTGAACCAACCGTGACCACCGGGGCAACTATGAACCAACTCAATTAAGCTACCTGATACGAATGTACGGAAGACTTGTCTCGTTCATCTGAGTATATGTGTGATGATTCCACTCTCAAATCTGCTATCCATATAGCGATCTATTCCTCCTGTCAGTAAAACTGTTATGCGCTGCCGCGCATCTGCACCTTACAGGTTGAAAGATAAGACGGCGATCATGGAAATCCGGGCGATTCGGACCTCTCGTCGCAACTCGCCGAACCTCTAACACGGTGCCGCGCGGTTTAGGTCGCTCTCCAAATCCCTAACTATTTGCATTTGATCGGCTGCTCCGGTATCGCGGGTCTTAATCTCAATCTTTTTCGGCAAATTCTGCCAGGGCTTCGCTAATTCGCCGAGAAAACGGTTTAACGCTTGGTATTGCGTGTCACGCGCAAGCACGTAAGGGTCTTCAATCCGAAGAAGCGAGAAAGATTGTCCGCGACAAAACGCGAAGTCACGCTTTATGTCACGGGATTCTCCGACGCGATATTCATGAAGCATCATCTCGGAGGGTTTAGCTGGCGCAGTAACTTTTAATTCTTCCCACTCCGCCCGGAGAGCCGCATCCGCTGTGAGAGCGGGCGACTTCCATAATGGATGAGGCAACGGTTAATCGAGGAATGCCGTGTTTGCTCCGGCAGGCGTGAACCATGCTGCCCCGCTGGAACGACCTGTATCAGACAGTACTCGCGGATATGAACTGACATCAAAGTCACGGGGCAGTTTCCAGAATTTCAAACTGCCATCGGCTAGACGCGGCTGGATTTCGTGCCACAGCGCAAGGCTGCCTGAGAATTCAGTGCTAAAGATTGGTGACTGTGCCAGCGCGATTTCTAATCGCCGCCCGTCGCCACCAGCCATCCACGCAACTAACCGGCGCACAAATCTCATTGTCTCCGGCGCGAGGAAACCATCACCGGTTTGGTCTTCATTAGGACGACTGAACAAAGTGGGCGCGATGGCGATAATGTTGCTGGCTCGCTCCAGTTCCAGAGCTTCGGCATCTCCGCTCCATTCGTAAGTTTGCTCTGCGCCTATTAGCTTGTCGGCGGCGCGATGGAGTAGCCAGTAGGTTCCGGGCGGAATCTCTCCGCTCGCGCGTCGCTGTCGGTGCGTGCGCTCGTCGAACAAGATGAACGGTTCGGCGAGATCGTTTAGTCGAAGTACGAACGTGCGGGATGGCAGATTGCCAAGCGTGAGTCCTGTCAACTCCAGCACAACGCGGGGCTGCTCTGTGACTGTGATGACGAAATCCTCTGTGCTCGGTGTGGGGTAGCGATGACCATTGACGATCCACGTTAATCCTCTTGCACCGATAAGGGACGCATCTTGTCGCGGACCGACTATCTCCAAAGAACAAAGATCGTCACCGAGGCGAAGATACGGTTGATTTGCAGCGCGGCGGAGCGTGTTGGGTTGCGCTGCCTCGAACGCACGTTCTAGCGCACGCCCCAGTTTCGGATTGATGCCTTTGAAATCGCCTTTGAGGATGACATTGAGAGCAACTTCGCAGATATGCGAACCGGCAGGACCGCGCAAGGCGCGCTTCAACGTCGGCATCGAAATTGGCAACAGACTTTCAAGCACGGTTTCGCGCAACTGCTCGCCGGCTTCCGGGTCGTCAGCATCCGGTAACCCTAAGCTCCGTTCAACCTTGCGAACGTGCTGCGCGAAACTCTCGCAGCGATCAAGCGGCAATCCCGCTTGATGCAAAAATTCGGCGACGATGTTATGCCCGCCAAGGTCAGTCGGGGCAATCTATGTCACCATTTTTCGGCGGCTCGCGCGGCGAAAGCGTTGCGCGAGTTCCTCTCGTTGCGTCAACGGAATAGACAGACCGATGAGCTCGCCGAACCGCTCCCAAAACGCTCCCGCTTCATACGCCTCGCCCGCTTTGCGCGCCAGCCAAACGATAAGGCACGCCGGGTATATCTCCAGCAGATCAAAGAGTGTGCGCCATTGCGGGCGATCTCTTTTAGCCACCACTCCTTTGACAATCTGATAAATCGCTTCGGATTCATCTTCCGCCAACGGCGCGAGACCGAGAACCGGCGGACAGTTCTCCGAGGTCAGATAGCTCGACCACTTATCATCTATGGCTTGCAGTAACATATCACCGCCCGATTCGTTACCTGATTGTCTGACTTAGGGTGTGAAAATCCGGCTTGAATGATAGAACGGATAAAATTACATCGTGAAGAGCTTCATAGATTCTTCGCCGTATTGACTGATGAGGCGCACGGCGATTTTTTGATTGTCGCGTTTGATTTCAATCGGATGTGAGATGAATCCATAAATACGGTCGAAGGCTTCGTCGTCAATCTCTATCTTGAGCGTTTTTTCGGCTCTGACTCTGGTTGCCTGTTTCGCCAAATCTGACAAACCTTTTTTCCATTTAGCGAATTCGCTACGCTCGCCGCCACAGAAGAATATCTGCTTCACCACGAAGTTACTGCCGTCATAATCGTTATCAACCATCCAATAGGCGATGTCATGTAAGTCGCGCGCTTTCACTTCATCTTTAATCGGGTCGTAGATGTCCAAGCCCTGTATTTCGAGGGTGACGGTGTTCCCTTCCCTTTTGGCTAAGATGTCCGGCTCGCCGATGGTGACGAACGACGCGGCTGATTTAGCGGGCTTCTTTTTCAAACCTTCCTGTAATAAATCGTCGTGGATGCGCGCCTTCGTGACTTCAAAACTTCCGAGGTTGGTTGTTTGCGTACTTCCCTGAATGTCGCTTTCAAAACTGAAGCCGAGAATGATGAGCCAGTTGGCATCGCCGCGCGTGCGGCACTCTTTGGTTGCTTCATTGACGGCGGTTTTGCTGACCGTGCCGAATTTCGGTCCGATGTGAAAATAGGCTTTCTTCTCGCCCGTTCCGTTGATGTAAAAGCCCTCGGCGTGAAGGCGTTCGTGCGAGAGAGTTTCGACGCGGGTGAAGGCAACCTGTTCATCTTTGCGCCCGTTTTTGATGCCCGTGCCGAGCAGGTGTTGACGGACGACTTCATCAAACGTGCCTTCCTGTTCACTGGTGCGCGTTTCGTCGTCCAAGTCTTCCGGTGAAACGGGTTCAAAGTTTTGTAGCGTTTCCACCGTGAACGCGCCGCAGACGCGCAGACGTTTCGGGTCAATTTCGGGTTTGTCGTAAAGCGTTTCGGTCGCGGGCGGTTCATCGTTCGCCAGCGATTTGAGCGTGATGTGCGGCACGGTTTTATAGACGAAGCCCTGCCGGATGTCCCCTTTTTCTTCGTCGTAGAGTTTGTAGTAAGGAAACGTCGCCGTCATCAAACGGGTTTTGGCGATGTTCAGCGCGATGCGGCTCGTGTCGGTCGTGATCCAACGTCTGCCGAATTGTTCGGCGACAAACGCGGTCGTGCCACTTCCACACGTTGGATCTAAAACCAAATCGCCGGGGTCGGTAGTCATTAAAATACAACGCTGAACAACTTCCGTTGATGTTTGAACTACATATTCTTTTTCTGTTGAAGAGGGGGCATAGGTATTATTCCAAGCAGAATTAATTTCTCTTAAAGGAAAATCATCAAAAAATCTGACATACCGAATTGAATTTCCATTCTTAGTACGAATTATTCTTCCCTTTGAAGCTAATTTTCTGAGACCATTTACCGATGTTTTCCAATGAGAACTTGCGTTTGGTTGATAGACTTTTCCTTCAAACTCAAAACTGTAATCAACATTATTTGATTTTCCGTCTGATTGAAGTGATGTTGCTTGAAAAATCTTCGCTCCTTATAGGCAGTAATGTTGGGTTGTCTCTCTCTTCATTTGTTAATTTACCTTTGCGAATCTCACCATTTTCAAGAAGCACTTGGTCATAATCATCAGTTTCTTTGAGCGATATTTGTTTATAAAGTTAGGAGTTACGCAGTTGACGTAAGCGAGTAGAGCGGATTTGCTAAATAATTTCT
>JANDLT010000114.1 GCA_024330265.1 Pyrinomonadaceae bacterium MAG19_C2-C3
GCTTCGTCGCGGCGTAGAGTGGAATCCTGAGCGTAACGCCGTAGCTGTAATAATCCTTGAACTGCGGACGCTGGCGATACATGAAACTTAAACCCACTTCCGGGTACTTTGCTTCGCGCTCCGCGAGTCGCAACGCCTTACTGTTCGCGTCAATCAGCCGCCGTTGCTGTGCGAGTTCCGGCGCGTTCTCGGAAGCGAGCCGCACCAGTTCTTCGAGCGGCGGCGGCTCCGCGCTCATACGCACCTGAGCGAGCGTGCCGACGGGCGTTTCCGGGTCGCGGAACAGTAAATTGTTAAGTTGCGCGAGAGCCGTCGCGCGCCTGATTTCAAGTTCGCCCTGCGTGTGCAGTAGTTCGGTGATTTCGACGCGGGCGTTAATCGCGTCCACCTGCTGCGCTTTGCCGACGGCGTAGCGCGCTTCGGCGACCTGCGCCATCTTATCGAGAATCTGTTGGTCGCGGGCGAGGACGGCGAGAGTGCGTTCGATGTTGTAGAGATCGTAGTAAGTCGCTTTCACTTCAGCCGTCACACGGCGGACGGTCGCGGCGTACTCCTGAAACCGCGCTTCGGCTTCGGCACTTGCCACTTGCCCGCGCAGACGACGAATGCCGAACCACGGAAGGTCTTGACCGACTCCGAAATCATTTTCATAGAAGCCGTCACTCCTATCTCCGGCAAAGGGGATCGGATTCCCGACGGTCATCTGCGTGAATGAAACCGTCGGGTCGGGCAGCGCCTTCGCTTGCGGCACGCGCGCCCGCGCCGCGTCGAACTCACGACGCATCGCGGTGAGTTCAGGATTAGCGGAGAGTGCCGCTTCAACTAAACGGGTCAGATTCTCGCCGTCTTCCTCAGCTTGTACGGGCGAAGATTTTTTGTGCTCTTGTGGGAGCGGTGCAGGCAGCGCGCCGGTGGCGACAGTTGCATCGCTCGAAGCGGTTGGAGTATTTGGCTGCTCCGCAGTTGCAGGTGCAGTTTGTGCCCGCACCTCATATTCGGTGGATGCGACGAAAGATAACGCGACAATGATGAGGCTAAAGAATGGTCTTGAGCGATACTTCATGTTGATCTAGCTGCCACTTGCCTCCGAGCCTGCCACGAAGTTTTCACCGGGCTTGGCTGAATGCATCTGTCCGACGATATGTCTTTCGCGCACACGTCGCTGCTTGCCAACAGCACGGCGCACGCTAATTTGCGAGGCTCATTTGCGAGGCTCATTTCAAGCCTGCAAAAGCGTCAACAAGACACACTTCGGCTGTACTAGATCAGAAAGGCGGAGTGGTGAAGGTAAAGAGAGGGAGGGTCAAGGCGTTCGAGCAGAACATCCATCGTGCGTTTGGAGTTAAGCGCGATGACGGCGGCAAGCAATGACTCGAATGTGGGAATAGGAGTGACGGTAACAAGCGGCGCAGGAACTTGCGGCGACTGTCCCGGCGTCTCCGACTGCGGACCGGGCGTGCCGCTCGTCGGCTCGCCGCAAACCGTTTCGCAGCATAGCATCGCAACGGGCGAAGAGGCGGCTGATTTGGCTTGCGCGCAGCAAGCCATTTCGTTTGAATTCTTGCCGTCACTCGCACCGTTACACGCAAATCCGCCAGCCAAAGTCTGGCTCGCAAACAGCAGAACGATAGAGAGTGCCACAAGACGCTTTAACATATTTCGCTATTTCTACCCGCGAACTTTGCGGTTGTCAAGGTTGATTCGGGTACGCTGCCCGTTTCTTTCTTCCCCTCGCAATTAGAGGTTTCGCTCGGATGCTCATCCTGATGTCTGGACACATTTTATCGTCGAGTCTAAACAGCGATGGATTTAGCTCTGAAAGAGCGACATCCAGTAGCCCGGCGCACCGCGCCGGGTATCTTGCCAACCGATTGACCAGCCCTGAAAGGGCGACATAATTATGTCGCCCTTTCAGGGCTTTGAAACAAAACCGCATTCGTGACCCGGCGCGGTGCGCCGGGCTGTCGAATGTCGCACCTTCGGTGCTGTTTCGGTACGTTTTCAAAAAGTGTCCAGACATCAGATGCTCATCATAAACTCTGTATATGTGTACAGGGTCAAGCGGCGAATAACGATTACGGCAATGCCTTAGTTATTAGCGGCAACTCTTGTATGGATTACAGAAGAATTGAGCGTTTCAAGAACTGCACTTGCGATGATTAAGATTTTCGCCAGACTAATGATTTTCGCCAACCTAATGCTGATGATCGCTCTCGATGGGCAGCCCTGCGTCAATCCAATCCTGCTTGCCTCCGGCGTAATCACGAATGTTCGTGTACTCCATTGCCGCCAATTCACGGGCGGCGTTTTCCGAAGCATGTCAAGTAGGATTAGCGCAATAGACGACGATCTCCGCCGCCTTGTCCGGCAGAAGCGTCGGCGCAATTTCCTTCACTTGGTCGGGCGGCAGATTTATCGCGCCCGGCAGGTGAGCATGATGATAAGCCGTCGGCGCGAGCGTCTCGACAAGTAGAAAGTCATCGCCACGATCAATCTTTTCTTTCAACTCATCCCGCGAAATTGTTGCAATCATAAACCTGTCTTCCTTTCGTTTAATCTTCGACAAATACGACGTGAAGAGCGAATGTTATCGCAAAGCGTCGAGCGCGAGGCGAATCTCGCCAACTGTCGGACGCTGTTTGTAATCAGATTCGATTTTCATCCACGCGACGCGCCCCGTCTTGTCAATCACATAGACAGCCGGGTGCGGAATGCCCTCAATTTTCTGTCCCGCGTAAGCCGGGTCGCGCAAACCGTAAGCGTCTATTGTGCGGTGCTGTGAATCGGAGAGAAGCGGAAACAAGATTTCGCCGCGCTTGTCCGCCGCGATTTTTTCGGCAAGCCGTCGGCTTTCTTCCTGAGAGTCGACACTGACGGCGTAGAGTTTGACGGCTTCATCCTGCTTCAAAAGTGAGCGCATTTCGGCTAACTGCCGGGCGCAGTACGGTCACCAGAAGCCGCGATAAAAGATTAACACCACCGGCGTCTGACCGCGCGCGGCGGAGAGCGTCACTTTGCGTCCCTGTTGATCGCCAAGCGTGAAGTCCGGCGCGATGTCTCCGACTTTAACCGGCGACGCGCGGACGGTGGTGGCGGGCGATTGTTGAGATGATTGTGACTTTGATTGTGAGGTTTGCGAGTGCGGCGCGCACGCGAATCCGAAAAGCATCGCGGCGAAGACGTAGAGAGTTTGTAGTTTCATAATTCGATGCAGACTCATGATTTTAGTGTACAGCCGAAAAGTGCTTACATGCACCTCCGGTCGCTTCAGGATCATGGCAGTCACAATCCGGTTCGGAACATTCAAAGTGTCCGGGCTTGAGCATAGTCTCGAATTCATCGGCGAACCGCCGCCCGCCTTCCTCGCGTCCCGTGTCGGTCAGCGCGAACTTATCATCCCCGACACGTTCGAGTAGTCCGCCGGAAACCATGCGCTCCAAGTTCTCGACTAACACGGCGTCTTCGGCGGCGAGCAGTCTTTGCAAGTCAGCCGCCGAAAACTCTTGTCCGAGACCCTCGCCCGTCATCCAGTACATAACCTGCAAAATCTCATCGCACCAGTGGAGATCACGGATTGCGGAATGCGGATTTAAGATTGGTGAATCGTCTTGGTTGTGATCGTTTGACATCTCTTTGATTGTAAGATGCGGATTTACGCAGTTGCAGAAACACGCACGAAGTAAGTGTGTTCTTGCCAACGATGAAACACACTTACTTCGTGCGTGTTTCTGATTTGTGGTTCAATCGCCGTTCCGCAATCGAACTCAGGTATTAAACCCTCACCTTCACTTTATCTTCTTTGATTTCCAAGTCTAAAGATTCGAGCCGGAGTTCGGGTCTTTCGAGGCAAGTTCCTCTGCGTCGTAAGTCGTAGTGATAGGCGTGGCACGAGCAGACAAGCACCGGACTTTCAAACAGCGCGTCATCAAACGTCAATTCCGGTGCGGCGGCGCAGGCGTTGCGGTAGGCGTAGAACTCGTCGTTGATTTTGCAGACGAGCAGGTTGATTTCACCTGACTTGATGATTTTCAATGCGCCCTCCGCAAAGCCGAGAGAGCGGATGACGGAAACCCAGACGCCGCCCGCGCCTTCGTTGTGCGTCGCCGCGCGTTTGATTTGAACGAGCCGGGTTGACTGCGGCGCATCACTTCGAGCGGAAAGCCTCGAACTTAGAATCGCCGCTGCCTTCGCGGTCGCGGCGATCTGTTCGGCAAAACCTTCTATATCAACTCCCGCAAGATCGGGAACGGCTTCGACGAGTGACTTTTCAATCTCCGACTTCAACACCGCTACCGGCGGCGCGCCTTTGCCGCTTCGCATCAAACGCAACCGCGCACGCCCATCTTCAATGCCGAGCAGTTCCACGTCGCAGCCTTGCGCGAGCAGGTGTGGGCGCAACTCGTAAATCGCCGCCGCAACTCTCGTCTCCACATTGACCGGAAGCAAGCCATGAATGAGCAGGATGGCGCGGACGACATCATCACTCATCAATCGCGTCAGGGCTTGCTCTTTACCGGGCAATGAATCAAGCGTTGTAAGCACGCGACGCAACGCCTCGCCGTGAAGTTCGAGAATGATTTGCACGAGGTCAAGAACCTTCTCGCGCAACTCCGCGTCCGGGTACTGTTCAAGTTCCTCGACGAGCGCGTTCAATCCCTCGACACTTGCTTCGACATCTTTCATATTTGCGGAAGGCGACATGAAAAATCGTGGTTACTTCACTCCGCGTTCCGGGATTCTTGTTCCGCAATCGCCCTGACTGTTTCGAGTGCCTCACCGACTTTAGCGGCGACGACGGGGCTGAACTCCATGCCCCAATCATCTTTTTGTGGTTCGATTTCGACTATCGTTACTTCTTCCGGCAGCACGCCGAAGTGACGACAGATGATGAGCAAGTTGTCGAGACTCATCACGCCCGTCACCGCCTCTTCGATACGCAACTGTATCTCCGCCGCGTCTGGCTGCGGATTATCCCAGCGATAAACTTCGAGCGTACCCGGCTCGCGTCCGCGCTTCGCGGCACTGAGTAAGACCATCCTCTCGAATTTAACCGGCGATTCCTCGAACCATTGGTAGATCATAATCGGACCGAAGTTCAAATCTTCGACGTGAACATGCTCCGACCAACTCATCCGCTCAAGGTCGTCAAGCAGGACGCGCCCGAATGACAAATCGCTGAGATTCGTGTAGCCGATACCGGAGACGAGAACCTTTGGATTTTGGATTTTAGATTTTGGATTTTGGATTGGCATCTATTGAATAGTTCAGCGAAATATAGGCAGCTTGAATGACCAGACAAATCTGCAATCTAAAATCCGCAATCCAAAATCGGACTATCCTTCCGCGCCGCAGGCGCAGGTGTTGACTTCGCGGATGATTTCGCGTTCGCCGCCGTAAATGTGCGTCGTGCAGGGCATACACGGATCGAAGCTGCGAATCGCGCGAAGCATATCCACTCCCGTGAAGTCTTCCGGCTTGGCGAAGTCTTCGATAATCGGCGTGTTCAGCACCGATTGCTCGTAGGGACCGGGATTGCCGAACGGGTCTTTCGGCGAAGCGTTGAAGGTTGACGGCGTGACGATTTGATAATTGACAATCGCGCCTTTGTCCAACACAAGATGGTGAGAGAGATAGCCGCGCCCCGCACCCCAGAAGCCGACGCCGCGCCGTTCGCCCTTCGGGACTTCAAACTTCGTGCTGACCTTATCTTCGCCTTGACGCAAGAGGTCGAACGCCTTCAGTACCATCGTGTACGCCATCATCAGGTTATAACCCATGCAGTAGGCGCGTGCGCGGTTGCGCTCGAAGGCGTTCCACACCGTCGGAATCTTCCATTCAAAATTCATCTCGCGCAGCATCGTCTTCGGCATATTGAACTTGAGACTGTGCCCGGTGGATTCCATAAAATCGTTCTTCGGCATCAGCCCGGCGGCGGCAGTCGTCCAGATACGCGCGTAGCATCCGGCTTCGACTACTTGCCTGTCCCAACGCGGCGCGGTATCCCAAGTATAGCGATCCTTCCAGCTCTCTTTCGAGGGCTTCGGCATCGTCTCTTTATTCCACGGGTGATTAGGCGAAAGCGGCGCGCCAAGCGGGTCTGTCTGGTATCGTTGATTACCGTTTCCGTTCCAGC
>JANDLT010000115.1 GCA_024330265.1 Pyrinomonadaceae bacterium MAG19_C2-C3
GCAATCGTCGGTTTGCTCATCGTGCTTCGGAACGGGGATGGAAGTTGTACCGGGCAAAGGAGCGCGCCGCTGCCATTGCCGCACACGAGATAGACAAGTGAAGCTACTGGAACAAGCACGCATACCCCCTCGTTACGAACAATGCTCACTGGCGAGTTATCGCCCTGCGCTTAACAACAACTCACAACTTCAGGCTTTCAATTCAGCCTACAAATTGATTGACGAGTACCCGTTGGTTGATCGCGGGTTGCTGTTGATGGGAAGTTGCGGCACGGGGAAAACTCACCTCGCGGTCAGCATCTTGCGCGGACTCGTCGAGAAGGGAATCACCGGCTTATTCTACGACTTCGGCACGCTTTTGAAGGAGATTCAAGATTCGTACAACCCTGTGTCAAAAACTTCAGAATTAAAAGTTCTCGCGCAGGTTTACGAAGCGGAAGTGCTCGTACTAGACGAACTCGGTGCGTCGAAGCCGACCGATTGGGTGCGCGACACGATGATGCAGATCATCGGCACGCGCTATAACAACCAACGACTGACGATCTTCACCACCAACTACACAGACGCGCGCTGCCATCCGGCGGAAGAAACACTTGAGGATCGTATCGGCGTGCGCCTGCGGAGTCGTCTCTACGAGATGTGCAAAGCTGTTATCATCGAAGGCGAAGATTACAGGCGAAAATTGATTTAAGCGACTCCGGCGAGGATTGCAAATTACTGAAACTACGAAGGCAGTCTTAAAGTGATTGATACGGCATCCACATCCGCAAACATTCACAACTTCATCGAGCGTTGGTCATCATCCGGCGCGGCGGAACGCGCCAACTATCAAATCTTCCTCTCCGAACTCTGCGAGATTCTCGACGTGCCGCGTCCTGAACCGACGCGCGCTGATGAAACTCAGAACGCTTACGTCTTTGAGAAGTCGGTGACATTTCATCACGGCGACGGCACGACGAGTAGCGGGCGCATTGACCTCTACAAACGCGGCTCGTTCGTGCTTGAAGCCAAGCAGGGAAGCGACAAGACGAACCAAGAGCAGGCGGAACTAATCACCCGGTCGAAGCGAGCGCGTAAAGGAACAGCCGTGCGCGGCACGCGAAGCTGGGACGAAGCGATGATCCAAGCGCGCGGGCAAGCCGAACAATACGCGCGTGCCTTGCCAGCGTCGGAAGGTCGCCCGCCCTTTCTCGTCGTCGTTGATGTCGGTCACTCCATCGCGCTCTATTCCGAGTTTTCGCGCACCGGCGGCAACTATGTGCCGTTTCCCGATTCGGCGCGCTTTCGCATTCCGCTCAAAGAACTCGAGAACGAACAGACACGCGAACTGTTGCGCCTCGTCTGGACTGACCCGCTCGCCCTCGACCCGACGCAACGCACCGCGCGCATCACGCGCGACATCGCGCAGAAACTCGCACGCCTCGCCAAGTCGCTCGAAGCATCGGGACATGCGCCGGAGCGCGTCGCCGCGTTTCTCATGCGGGCGATCTTCACGATGTTCGCCGAAGACGTGCGGTTGATTCCAAAAAGCAGTTTCACCGAACTGCTCGAATCCTTGCGCGGCAAGATCGGAATCTTCCCCGATATGGTCGAAGCCTTGTGGCGCACGATGGCGGAAGGTGGTTTCTCTCCGGTGCTGAAAGAGAAGCTGTTGCGCTTCAACGGCGGACTCTTCGAGAGCGCGGAAGCCTTGCCCGTCACCGACGCGCAACTTGAACTCTTAACCGAAGCGAGCCAGGCGGATTGGCGCGAAGTCGAACCGGCGATTTTCGGCACGCTGCTCGAACAGGCACTCGACCCGGTTGAGCGTCACCGTCTCGGCGCGCACTACACGCCGCGCGCTTACGTCGAACGCCTCGTCTTGCCGACCATCATCGAACCGTTGCGCGAGGAATGGACGGCGACACAGGCGGCAGCCGTCACGCTCGCCAAGCAAGGAAAGTTGAATGAGGCGGTTGCCGAAATAAAAAGTTTTCACGAACGCTTGTGCCAAACGCGCGTGATCGATCCGGCGTGCGGCACAGGGAATTTCCTGTACGTGACGCTCGAACATCTGAAGCGGCTCGAAGGCGAAGTCTTAATTGCGCTCGAAGATTTCGGGGAGCGGCAAGCCGTGTTGTTGACGGTTGACCCGCATCAACTTTTAGGGTTGGAGGTCAATCCGCGCGCCGCCGCGATTGCCGATTTGGTGTTGTGGATAGGCTATCTGCAATGGCACTTCCGCACGCGCGGCGACGCGCTGCCCGCCGAGCCGGTGCTGAAGAAGTTTCACAACATCGAAAATCGTGACGCGGTTCTCGCTTACGACGCGGTGG
Organism: Pyrinomonadaceae bacterium MAG19_C2-C3; assembly: GCA_024330265.1. GTDB lineage: Bacteria > Acidobacteriota > Blastocatellia > Pyrinomonadales > Pyrinomonadaceae > JANDLT01. The sequence continues at coordinate 2,316 of JANDLT010000115.1, forward strand.
AGGTTGTGACCGACGATGACGGCAAGCCTGTGATGCGTTGGGACGGACGCACGATGAAGAAGCATCCGGTTACGGGCAAGGACGTGCCGGATGAAACCGCGCTCGCGCCGCTCATGCGCTACACGAATCCGCGCAAGGCGCAGTGGCAGGACGCAGATTTCATCATCGGTAATCCGCCGTTTATCGGTAAGGGATATTCGATGCGTGGTGCACTTGGGGACGGTTACGTTAAAGCTTTACGCGCGACGTACCCTGAAGTACCTGAGTCCGCCGACTTTGTGATGTATTGGTGGCACAAAGCAGCGGAGTTGGCACGAGAAGGAAAGGTAAGACGGTTCGGCTTGATTACCACAAACTCGCTCGGACAAACCTTCAACCGTCGTGTCGTCGAACCGCACTTGGGAGCGAAGAATCCGCTTTCAATAGTATTCGCCGTTCCAGACCATCCGTGGGTTGATACGACTGACGGAGCCGCCGTGCGTATTTCGATGACTGCTGGGCGAGTAGGGGAACACATCGGAGTTTTGCAGCGCGTAACCCGCGAGACTCGCGGTGCAGACGACGAGCGCGATGTAGAGTTAAAGGAAAGCAGAGGAAAGATTTTCGCTGACTTGAAAATCGGCGCGAACGTAGCGGGCGCGCAAGCCATACGAGCGAACAGCAAGGTGAGCAATCTCGGTGTATCGCTGCACGGGGCAGGCTTCATCGTCACACCGGAGGAAGCAATGCAACTCGGCTTAGGTCGCATACCCGAACTCGAAAAGCACATCCGGCATTACCGCAACGGGCGCGACTTAACAGGGAACTCGCGCGGCATGATGGTAATTGATTTGGAAGGCTTGAAAAGCGACGAAGTGCGCGACAGATTCCCGGCTGTTTACCAAAGGGTTTTGGAGCGAGTAAAACCGGAGCGCGATCAAAACACGAGGAAGTCACGGCGCGAAAATTGGTGGCGTTTCGCTGACAGTCATGGCGAACTTCGCGCGATGCTGAAAGACCTTCCGCGCTACATCGCCACAATCGAAACGTCGAAGCATCGCTTCTTCACATTCCTCGATAAATCCATCTTGCCCGACCACATGCTTATCAACATCGCACTTGATGATGCTTATTTTTCAGGAGTGCTTTCAAGTCGCGTTCATGTCACATGGGCACTCGCCACAGGCGGCACGCTCGAAGATCGTCCGCGCTATAACAAATCGCGTTGCTTCGAGACGTTTCCGTTCCCCGACGCCACCGACGAACAGAAGCATCGCATACGCGAACTCGCCGAAGCCCTCGACGCGCACCGCAAGCGTCAGCAAGCTAAGCATCCACGCCTCACGATGACCGAGATGTACAACGTGCTTGAGCGTCTGCGCGCGGGCGAACCGCTCACCGACAAAGAGCGCGTCATCCACGAACAAGGCTTAATCTCCGTCCTCAAAGGTTTGCACGACGATTTAGACGCGGCAGTCTTCGACGCTTACGGCTGGCAATCATCGCTCGACGACGCGGAGATTCTCACACGCCTCGTCGAACTCAACCACGCACGCGCCGCCGAAGAGAGAAGCGGACACGTTCGCTGGCTGCGCCCGGCGTTCCAACATCCGCAAGGCGCAGTCGCCACGCAAGCCGCGTTCGACATCGGTGAAGCGGCGGCAATCGAAACAGCCGTCGCCGCCAAGCAACCGTTTCCCGCAAACCTCGCCGAGCAAGCGCGAGCCGTTCGTAACGCTCTCATCGCGCAACCCGGCGTCGTCACACCGGCGCAACTCTCGAAGACGTTCCAACGCGCACGCCCCGACCGCATCGAGGAACTGCTGCAAACGCTCGTGCTATTGGGACAAGCGCGGCAAGTTGCGGAAGGGAAGTATGCTGCTTGAAACAAACGGTGAGAGCCGAAGCGAATGTTAAGGAGGTGCAATTATCCCGGCTAAAACCAAGAAGAAGCCAAATCAAAATGAAGCCAAGAGAGCGCGGCAAGCAATACCGGATAAAGAAAAGAGTTTGCTGTTTCTCAAGTCCGGTAACGTCTGCGCGTTTCGTGACTGCGGGCGCAGCTTAATCGAGCCGGGCGCAGAAGGTGATGCCGATGCGATTATCGGCGAGATGGCGCATATCGTTGCCGACAGTCGTCAGGGTCCGCGCGGCGATGAACCGCTTGACGAAAGCGAGCGCAACAAGCACGCGAATTTGATTCTTGTTTGCCCGGAACATCACACCATTATTGATAAGCAGCCGCGAACTTATAGCGTCGCCGTGCTTCGGCAGATGAAAGCAGACCACGAATCGCGTATCCAAGCCGCGCTTGCGAAACCTGCTGTCGAACCGAAACCGGAGCTTATCAAAGAGCGAATCCAAAGCACGCTTCTGCCTGTCACGCATCTCCCACAAGCCGTCTTCGCCGCTCCATGCGGGTTCACACAAAACGAAGAGGATGAAGTTAAGAAACGCATCCTTTACCCGCAACGCAAAAGCGAGAATGAACCGTTTGAATTAGCACCGTTCATCCTGCGCGACGGAAAACTTTTTGCGTTCCATGACTTGCGTGAGCGCGGAAATCCGTTCTCCGCCGTTATTGACAACAACAAAGTTGAGAAGCAACGGGCGACGGAGATCTGGGGCGACGCGGAAGATAAACGCCGTTACATAACTCTACTGAATCGCTCGCTCTACAAGTACACCGCGCGTCTCGGCGTGCGCTATGACCCTGAGCATCGCCGTTTCTATTTTCCCGTCGAAGAAAAAGGAAAAGAGCGTAGCGTCGTGTACCGCCCGCCGAACATGGCGCGTTCCGAACGATTAGTCGCTTGGGAGCCGAAAAGAAAAAGCACCGGTGAAGGAAAAGGCTTCTGGTGGCATTTAGCCGCGCGGTTGCGTTTCGAGCAGATGAGCGACGACCAGTGGTGTCTCTCGATTCGCCCCGAAAGACGATTGACCACTGACAGTGAAACGCCGATGCCGTCGCACCGCATCGGACGCCGCGTAACGAGTTTCAAAGCGAAGATGTACAACGACCTCTATTTCAAAGAGGTCGTTTTTTGGCGTGATTACCTATCGCAGGGACAACCGCGCTTCGTTCTTAGCTTCGGAAATCAGTTAGCTGTCATTGACGTTCAGATGGTCGCGTTTGATGTCGAATGGGTCGGGATTCCGGGCGACGAAAGTGCGTTCAAAAACGAAGTGTACGATGAAGATTTATTTACGCTCTCGGAGCGCGATGAGGCGATTGCCGGTGAGCAACTAGATTGGGATGAGGCGGAAGAAGATGCGGAACTTATCGAAGAAGAATTCGTCGAATACTAAAATCGCGCCGGTTGAACTCGCGCGTCCACGCACAACCACGGAATGGATGGAAGAGCCGAATCTCGTTTTCGCCGACGGCATGTTGAATCCTGATCCGAAGGTCGGCATCCCGCTCTACGGACCGCGTTCTTTAGGAACGGGTCGGCACAAGCGAGAAGTGCATATCGGGTTTATCGGCACCGCCGAAGCGGTCGAGAACGCGCAACGGTTTTATGCTGAACTGGCTGAAGGCGTTGACGGTGACGAAGATCACGCGCCTTTTCCCGGATGCAAAGCCGATTTGGGATTTCGTTGCGACCTGTT
>JANDLT010000116.1 GCA_024330265.1 Pyrinomonadaceae bacterium MAG19_C2-C3
CACGCTGTTCTTAACCAAAGACGGGACGCCGCTCGTCGCCGACCATCTCTCCGGCGTCGTCAAGCGGTACGTTGATGCGGCGGACATCGGCAAGACCGGAGCGTGTCATCTGTTCCGGCACACGATGGCAACCTTGATGTTAGAAGGCGGGGCGGACATCCGGTATGTGCAGCAGATGTTGGGACACGCGCGCTTAGAGACGACGGAAATCTACACGCGCGTGACAATCAAAGCCTTGAAAGCCATCCACGCCGCCACTCATCCGGCACGCTTGACCAGAGACTCGACCGGCGCAGCAGAGGCAAAGGAAGCGAAGCTGACGCCGCGCCGCTTGCTCGATGCGCTCGACGCCGAAGCCAAAGCAGAACAACCCGACTTGCACGCGGCTGCTCACTCTCCACCGTGACGAACGCCGCACGTCCAAAAGACAGTTCGGCGAGTCGGCAGCGATAACGCGCATTATGTTGTCGCTGGAAAACGCTCCAACATAATGCGCGTTATCGTCCGCCACACTTCTATTACCTTCTCCCCCCTTGCGCCTCGCTACGCTACGCCGCCTCGCGCACGCTCGTTCCTCGCATTGCGCTTCGGCAGCTTCGCTTGCGAACGCCCCCCGCTGGGAGGGCTGGCGCGGAAAGGTTCGCCGTCGTTGCTTGCCTTGTTCCTCTGCGGCGTGTCTCTTCTTTTACCTTTACCGAAATCTTCCGTCTTCCTTCTTCTTTTATAGTTGCTTTAGCGGCTACAATAGCCGCCGAGCGCGCACGGCTAAAGAGAAGTGCCGCAGCTAAAGAAGGATGTCGTAGTCATGCAAACCGAAACACTCATCGAGAAGATCAAGAGCCTGCCGCCGGAGCAGATCGGCGAGGTCGAAACGTTCGTTGACTTCATCAGCGAGCGCGCCGAGCGCCGCTTAGTGCAAGCCGCAACGCGCATGTCAGAAGACACTTTCCGTCAAGTGTGGGACAACGAAGAAGATGCCGCCTACGACCGTTTATAACTTCGGCGACGTGGTGTTGGTTCCGTTCCCGTTCACCGACCAATCGGGGGCGAAGAAGCGTCCGGCGGTGGTGGTCAGTTCGGCGGTCTATAACAGCGCACGTCCCGACCTCGTGCTGATGGCGATCACGGGACAGGCGCGAGGCGCGACGAACGTCGGCGAGGTGGACATTACCGAATGGCAGAAGGCGGGCTTACTGAAAGCGTCGGTGGTCAAGCCGATCCTGACAACGGTTGAAAAGAGACTCGTCATCAACAAACTCGGACGGCTCGAAGCCGCAGACCGCACCGCGCTTGAGAGTGCGCTTCGCGTGATACTCGGTTGAACGGTTAAGCGAAAACTCGCATCACGGCTTCAAGAGTTTTTACAGAGGACTTCACAGGGATGTTCGCGCAGTTAAGTCAAAGTACGCAGCAGGCTTATCAGCCTTTTTACGACGAACATGCGGCGGGCAAGTGCTTCGCGCCCCAGTCACCACAGGATCGAGACGGAGAAGAGGATCCTGTGAAGTGCAAAGTTTCAGTTAGATTGTCGGTAGTTGATCCGGGAAGGCTGCGAACCGCAGCAACTCTCGGGGTGACGATTTACCACGCCTACATCGTCACTCAACAATCTAACCAGAGCGTCGGCACCGGCTTCCGAGCAGGACCATCAGTTCAAGGTGGCGGCGGTAATCTCTTCGCTCAAACCGGCAGGTACGATTCTAGATTCCCTGATTATCAACAAGGGACGCCGCCGAATGCCTCGGCTACGTTCGACGGTCCGTGTGACAACTACAACGCAAGTTTCAACGATACAGCCGCGCGCACAAACAACTCGGCAATCCCGTATGCGAGGTTCTCCAACAACAGCAATGCGTTCGCGTTCACCTCATTGCAGAGAGCAGGGATTGATACTGGTGTGTTCGGCAGAGTGCTCAATCAGCAAGCAGGCACGTGGTCAACGATACGAGGTTGGGGAGTGACCTTACCGCTTCGGTGAAACAGTCCAGCTAGATAGGAGGTCATCGTGTTTCAAGGATTCGCCTACAGTCACATCGCGATGTGTGTAGCTATGACTATGTTCGCACTTCTCAGTGGCTTTTGCAGTCGCCCTCTTCGCATAACAGTTGATGAAGTAAATCAACGGATTGTGAAAGAGGTTCCGGTAGGGTCAAGCACCTCTCAAGTTGAGAAGTTTCTTGATGAACAGAAGATTACGCATTCAGGCTACCTAGAAGACCTAGAGCGCGAATCCGATTATCGAGAGTCCGATCTGGGCGGTAAGAAGTCGCTTGTGAAAGGATACATCGGCGCAATCATCCGCGATGTTGACCCTAATACGTGGTGGAATGCCACAAGATGGGACATACAGATTTACTTCTACTTCGATGGGAACGGCAAGCTAGTTCATCATACGACTAGAGGTGTAGGCACAAGCTTGTGATCCTTGCGCCCCAGACAGAACCAACTCAGCAGCCTAAACAAAATTGTCTGACATGGAATCAGCTTATCAACAACCCAGCGTTCAAAGAGGCTTTTGAGATAGCTTGGAAAGATACTGCAAAATCAGGGAAGGAAAATGGAGGGTGGATTTTTTATGACCCCAAAGCAAACACTCTTTACTCACATAGAGCATCTGAAGGTGAAAGACGTTCAATGCCCAGAATAGAGGATGATTACCGAAATCAACTAAGCCAATTCCAGCGAAACGGGCAAGCAGTTGTGTTCTTTGCTATGTTCCACACTCATCCCGGAGGAACACCTTACCCTAGTGGCGACGATTTAACGTGGCTGGGGGACAAGAGCAAGTCACAAACAGGTAACCTTCCTATAAGTAAGTTGGGGATTGTGATCCACGGACCGGGAAAGTACACCCTCTTTCATCAATACGGGGAACTTAGCCCCACTGACCGAAGACTTAACGATTGTATCCAATGGTGAATGAGTGCTTCCAAACTCACCGTTGTCAATTTGGGAGTAAATTTCTTTTGAGTGAAGGATAGAGGTCAGGAATGCCTAAACTTACAACCCGCTTCAGTATTGCCCTGCTTACATTTCTTCTCGGTGTTGCTGCGGCAACTGTGTTGCTTTTCAAGGGATCACTTTCTGAAAAACTACCGCAGGAAGGACATATCGCTAATATGGCTCAGGAAAAACACGAGTTACGTTCCATGATACCTAATGATAGATGGGAGCCGATTTATTTCAAATTTATCAATGAGCGAACAGGTGAAGCTAATTTGCCGAGATTGAGGACAATCTTGTTGCCTAGTGATGACTTTGAAATTCGCGTTTGGGTCGGCTTCGGTCAGAACGGGGAAGATGGATTAATTCTACAGCGTTCATCTGACCAATGGTCTGCCATGCATCTTCATGGAGTGTTTGAACGCTACCCTCCTGATAAATATCAGGAAACACTTACCGCACCAAAATCTGGCTGGGAGAATGCATGGCAAAGGCTCGTTGAAGCAGGGATTCTTACGCTACCTGACGCTTCAGCGGTACAGTGTAGTACTCATGTTCTTGACGGTATGAGCTATGTCGTAGAAATCAATATGAATAAAACGTATAGAACGTATATGTACGACAATCCTAACTATGCGAAATGTAATGAAGCCAAGCAGATGATAGAGATTGGCGAGATCATCGCTGAAGAGTTCAACTTGGAAGAATTCAGGATCAGAGAATAGCGCCCCAGACCGAACCGCAGCTTCCGCGCGGCACGCCGCAGGACACCATTGATGCTTTCAACAAAGCATTCAAAGAAGCTTTAGAACGGCTTCAAAAGGAAAAGTGCGCGAAACTCTTCGGAGGTGCGGACAAAGCGGTAAGCACACTTCGCGGTGCTAACTACCGCGTCCTTCCTCTCGGCGCACCGAAGGTTGATCGTAACGGTGATGTCAGCGTCACCGGAGCAGCAACTTATCAAGGTACTCCGCCCAGCATCTTCATCAACTCACAAGGACCATTCCTTAACAACAGGATGAACATACCGGGAGCAGGGTTCAAGACCCTTGACTTCGGCACGGGGCTGCGCGGAGCGGACTTCGGTGCGTTGCTCTTGCTTCACGAGTTGGGACACGCGGTCGGCATCTTCGGACCGGACGCCGGAAACCAAAAGCTAAACAAGAAGTACACAGACCAAGTGATAAAGAACTGCTTCTGAGCAGCTAGGAGCAAAATATGAGGCTCATTTACTTATCGGCGGTGATACTGTTGTGCCTTGCGTGTGCGGGCGTCTTCTACGCGCGGACGCAGCCAAGCATCTCTCGGCAAAACTCACCGTTACGACTCTCAACAAGCATCGTCAGCCAAAAATACTGCGCCGGAGATGCGGAGTTAGACTCTCTGCAAACGGAGTTGCGGTTGTGCTATACGAACGTCGGGCAGCAACCGCTCATACTCTACAAAGGCAGCAACAACATCTCCCGCGTGATGGTCAGCCGTAGCGCAGCAGAAGCGGCGGCGGGGCGGTTCGAGGCAAATGGATCGGTAACTTCTATTACTGATGGAAGCCATGCAGAGACCGAAGGAGCAGTACCCGGCGAAGCGTTCATTGTTCTGCCGCCGGGCGCGTCCTACCAGACGGAAGCCGATATTGCTGTTCTTGTCGCACGCGGAGATACGAGTAAGGTTGCCGGTGCAGTTGCCGCAGGCGAGTATGTGCTGCAAGTCGAAGTTCCTACGTGGTCTGAGTCCGACGACCTCGCCAAGAAGTTACGTCATCGCTGGCGGCAAAGCGGGTTCTTGTGGTACGACCCGCTAACATCAATACCGATGCCGCTCAAGGTTGAAAAGCAACGCGCGGTTGTTGACTGTTCCTAGAAATCAGTTGCCTTCATCACTAAGAAAGAAGCCCAGCCAACGAACCGGCTGGGCTTCTTCTTTTTATGCGGTTCTTTTTACGCGGCGGCTTTGGAGAGGAAAGCGTCAATGGTGCGAAGCAACGCTTCTTGGTCGCGCTTCGGCAAGTTATCAATCTGTTGCAACCGTCGAAGCAAACGGCGGTTCGTCGCCGCGCCCTTCGCCTTGCTTATAGCTTTCGCTTCGAGTCCCAGAATCTCATCCGCCGAGACGCCTAGAATCTCCGCGACCTTGGCAATCAACTCGCCGTGCAGCCGCAGCGTGCCGCGTTCGTACTCGCTGACGACGGGTTGCGAGACGCCCAAGAGTTCCGCCATCTCGACTTGCGTGATGCCCTTTTCACGGCGCATCCGCGCGACCCGTTCGGCGATGGTCTCCATGCCTGCTTGCGTCGCTAAACCGCGCTTCGTCTCTGCGTGCCTTGCCACGTCTGTTGTCTCCTGTTCGGTTGAGTCACCCGCCGCATTATAAGCGCGCCTGCGTTTTCCTCTTGACTGTTAGAGGAACATCTTATATTTTCTACACGCCTAAGAAAACGAAAATAGTTCTTGACAGGTTTTTCAGGAAACGGGCGAAAGGAGCGAAAACAGAGGTGGCGCGCATTCCAGAGGCAGAAGTTGAACGCTTGAAGCGCGAAGTGTCGTTAGAGCGATTAGTCGAAGCGAAAGGCATCAAGCTACAACGACGCGGCGCGGACTTGCACGGCTTGTGTCCGATGCACGCGGATAAAACGCCGTCGTTAGTGATTACGCCGTCAAAGAACCTGTGGCACTGCTTCGGGGCGTGCCAAGCCGGAGGCAGCGTCATTGACTGGGTGATGAGAGCGGAAGGCATCAGCTTCCGTCACGCCGTCGAACTTCTCAAAGCCGATTACCTTGCGCTCGGCGATGTGGCGACGGTTGCAGCGGTGAAGCGTTCGACGGTGC
>JANDLT010000117.1 GCA_024330265.1 Pyrinomonadaceae bacterium MAG19_C2-C3
CTTTCAGTCCATCGGCAATCTATGCACTTTCAGTGCATAGTGGTTGAGTCTTACAACTCAATGCCTCTGACCTTGTGCCGCACCCGCCCGCACCCACCGCGCGAAGTTCCGCACCCGTCACCTCCGATTTATCTTCACGCTTACTTTTCGAGCGTGCCGACGGTTCGCGCCTCACGCTTCATTTACCTGCGGCTGACCCGGCTCACCTTGAAGCCCTGTGCTTATCCTTGTTGCGCTCGTGAGAGCATCGTGATCCAACTCCCGCCACAACTTCAGATCATGCGCGCCCGCCGACCCGGTGGATTTCCGCAAGGGCATCGATACGCTCGCCGCCCTCTGCCGTCAGCGTCTCAACTGTGACCCGTTCTGCGGCGCACCGACGACGCTCACGAACTTCGTCCGTCCCTTCCCAGTGCTTCACCATATAAGCCAGTGCTTTGCCTAAGCTGCTGTTGGGTTCGACAAAGCGTTCGCTAAATTGTTCCGCGATCCACAGGCGTAATCGCTCCATCACCGCTCGACTCTTGCCTTGGTGATAGAGAAGTCGTTCAGCGTCCGTCATCAACTTCGTCTGAGCATCGTGCCGATAGACTTCCGCCAAAGCATCAAGCACCCGCCCGCACTCTACGGGAAACCCAACTTCCAACTCGATGAACTGCCGTCCTCGCGTGTGCTAAACACTTCGCCACCACGCGCGCAAACTCGCCCGTCCAGTTCGCCGAGAGAGCATCCGCCATCTGGATCGGCGGCAACATCGCCGGTGGTCGGTTGCTTAAGAGGGAGGCAAGGTTCTCTCCGGCGTGGCGGCGACCCGAACACTAGAGCGCGACGCGGTGACGTTCTCCAATGCTGGCGACGATGCCCGAAGTCTGCACCCCACGTCTGGCACTTGGCGACAATCCCTTGTTCGCTTTCAATAAATCCAGAATCACCAAGCGCGTGTCATCGGTGTGAATAACTTCCGCCCGCGCCGCACACCGCACCATCTCTTGATAAACCGGACGCACACACTCCGAGACAAACGCACAGCGCGCATATTGCACCGACTCCGCGACTGGCACGCCGCACATCGCTTGCAATCGCGCTTGGCGGAAGACGCGGCATTCCCGCTCCATACTTGTAAAGTGCAATGGCAACATCTGCCGTCGCGTCATACTTCTGTGCCTCAACGCCTTCAGGCAAGGGTGCCGTAAATCGCGTCTGACACGCCGAACACCTTAAGACCTGTGGCTCGTAGCGCGTCGCTGACAGAATGGGACGACCTTCCAAGCGGATGAAGAGCGACGGCTCTCGCCTGTCATAGAGATGACCGCGACACTGACGCGCCCGACACACGTCGCCCGGCACCAGATCGGGGTCGGCACACACCACGCGGCGTGCTCCCGTGTAAGCCGCCGCAGCTTGTCGTCCGTGCCCGCGACGTGGAGCGTGAGACTCTCGCGGCGGCAACGGCGCATCCGGTGCTAAGGCGGCTGCCGCTTCGTCCGCAGCCTGCGGCTCATCTTTAGAAGGTGGCGTGGCAGACGCGAGACGGCGGGCAGTGCGCGTGTCCGCACCGGGACCGAAGAGCATCCGCTTGAGGCGTGAAATAGAAGTGTTCTTGTGCTCGACGACGTGGATCAGTGTCAGCAGCAACCGTAAGAGACGACCGATCAAACGTTGGTCTTCAACACCGAGTTGTCCCGCTTCGAGGCGTGCGATGAGGGCTTCAATCTCGGAAGGGTTAGTAGAAGATGGTTGGTCATGTTCAGGCATTGATGGCGCGGCATTTTAGCCACGTCCATGACATTCGTAAAGCACTTTCACACTTCACCGCTGGTGTCACGCCACGTTGCCGAAGCCTCACCGTGCATCGGCAAAACCGAGAAGGCGTTTCGCATCACGAAAACCTTCTTCGCAGCTAAAGCGTCGCGCATACTCGTTTGTCATCCCCAAAGCCGACAGGTTGCGGTTCGAGAGCAAGTGCCAGATGCCCCATCTGCCCTGCACGCTCACGCCTGCGCGTCTGCACCAGAAAGACGTGGCGCGGGTCGCCTTGCGTGTACCAGACGCGCCCCCATGCGCGCCGCCTTTGATTCGTCCGCCACTTCAGAGCATCAAGTCTCTGCCATCTTCCTTCAATCCGCACCTTGTAGTTCGACTTGGTGCGAATGACGTAAGAAACACCAAGATCATTCAGCAAATCGAGCAAATTAACATCCGCGAACCAGCGGTCTGCCGTCACCACAAAACGGCGGCGTGCCACTTCGCACAGCACTTCAGCAAAGAGCGCACGCACAAAGTCGCGTTCGTAGCGGCTCATCCGCCTCTTCAAGTCCGCCCCCGCGTAAGCCCGCCAGTAGAGCGGAACCGCACGTCGCCCGACACTCAAGGAGGCGACCAGCAGATGCTGCCAATCTTCAATCGTCCAGTCCAGCGCAAGTCGCACACCGCCTTCGGCGGGCAGACGAGCGACGAGGGCGCGGGCATGAGCGAGAGCCAACTCGTCGGTCGCCAGCCGCGAGTTATGAATCAGGCGCGAGAGGCGTTTGCTCGCCGACTCGAAGTTATCAAAGAAGCGGGCGAGTCCGGCTTGGCAACAGCTTTGCACCATCACAATAGCCAGCACGGAGTCAGTAATGGCTTTGCGGTTGATGAGCGTGTGCGGTTGGCAAAACGAGACTGATATACTCACCTAAGCGAGTGGTTAGAGAGTGTTGTGTCATCGTAAACCGGTGCTCTCACGAGTCGTTGACTCATGACCACTCGCCTTCTTTTCAAATATGTCCAGACTTCAGGTTACGCACATAAGAAAAAAATTATGAAAGACAAACGAGTCAGCCGCTGCTGCTTTCTTCGCCACTCACTCGCGCTCGTCGGTGCTTCCGCCGTCGCACCGCTTGCCGCGAGTGCGTGCGCCGAAACATCGCTCCCGCCCGCCATCGTACAACCGTCGTCGTCACTACCGTCGGCGATTGATTTAGTTCCGCTCGGCAAGACAAATCACAAAATCAGTCGCCTCGGTTTGGGGACGGGCAGTAATAACGGGCAAATTCAACAGGCACTCGGACAAGAAGGCTTCAATAGTTTTGTGCGTTAGGCGTATGAGCGCGGCACACGTACATCGGCACCGCTGATGCCTATGGCACGCACTCTCTTGTGCGTGGGGCGATAAGGAAGTTGCCGCGCGAGGGATTGTTCATCCAAACCAAGATGCGCTTGGACGCTTCCAGTTCGACTAGAGCCGCGCTCGACACGCTTGAGCGTTTCCGGCGTGAACTCGGCACGGACTACATGGGGTTAGGTGTTGCGTAGTAGTCAGAAGATGTCAGAAAACCTCAAAATCTTCGGCTTCGGAAGTTAAAAATCTTTCACGAGTAAAGACGCAACCATGAAAATCAAACTGTATATGTGTGGGGTCGTCATTTTATTGCTGCTCACGGTTTTAGCAACCTCCGATGGGCTTGGGCAAAGCGCGACTTTCATTAACCCTATCGTCAAATCACAAGATGCGCCTGATCCATCTATGGTTTATTACAATGGTTTCTATTACTTCACCGCAACGCTCGATCCTTCGGGCGGCATCTGGCTCTGGAAATCGCGCACGCTCGCAGAATTAGATTCCGGTACGAAGATTAAGGTACATATGCCCGATGAAAAGATGCGTAGCCAACAGATTTGGGCACCTGAAATTCATCGCTTAAACGGTAAGTGGTATATCTACTACACGGCATCCGACGGCGTGGACGAAAACCATCGGCTCTATGTGCTGGAAAGCGAAAGTAGTGACCCGCTCGGACCTTACAAATTTAAAGCCCGCATCTACGATTCCGCGAATGACGGGTGGGCACTTGACCCGAGTGTTTTTCGCACAAGTGACAATCAACTTTATTTGCTTTGGGTGGCGCATGTTCCCGGCGATAGGGAAACAAAGGGTAACGGCATACGCATCGCGCCGATGAGCAACCCGTGGACGGTAAGCGGCGAAAGCACGCTTATCGCGCAAGCCGATTATGAATGGGAGCGCAAACGCTTTCCTATCAATGAAGGTCCAGTCGTGTTGCAGCGCGCGGGCAAAACTTTCCTCATCTATTCGGCGAGCGATACGGGTACGCCCGACTATGCGCTTGGTATGTTGACGCTTACGGGCAACAATGTGATGAACCCGAAGTCATGGACGAAATCGCCGAATCCCGTTTTTAGCCGCTACTCCGGGGCGGATGGAAATGTCTATGGACCCGGTCACAATTCGTTTTTTAAGTCGCCGGACGGTAAAGAGGATTGGATTATTTATCACGGCAAAGAAACCAGCGAGTACACATACGCAGGCAGAACCACACGCGCGCAGAAAATCTTTTGGAAAGCGGATGGAACCCCGGATTTTCGACACCCCATCCCACGCGGGGTAGTGATACGCGCGCCTTCAGGTGAAGGCAAGTTCAGAAGGTTTGGCAGAGATCAACACCGCTAACACATATAGTCCGTGAACAATTGCTTTGGTCAAAAACTAAAGCCGTCCATCTACATTCGTTAAAAGAGAAGTGTTTTTTCGACAGTCTGCGAACACTCAAGTAGTCAATGATTTAGCGGAAGAGTGGGGTGAAAACGATGCGGTTATGTTTGCCGATGCCGTAGTAACTGATAATTGAATCACCTGTGCTTTTGCTCGCCACGCCGATAAACGGCTTCGACGTGGTGCTGCCGATGTCAGGCACAACGCCTTCATCTATCTCATCATCGCTGCCCGTCCCTTCACTCGGCGAGAGCCTGAGCGCACCCGACGCTTGCGCGAGACTCACGACTTGATTGAAGACCGGCTGTAGCTGCGGCGGCAGACTGGTGGGCGGCGGTATCTGCCCTCCCGCGTGTTCGATGACGGAGGCGACGAAGCGTTGCATCCCACGGTCGGTGGGTCCTACCAGTTGCCACTCGCCGTCCTCAGAGAGCGGGTCGCGCATTGAAGAGCGACGTAAGACGTATCGCTTCTTCGTGCGTCCCGAACGGGTGATGCCTTCCTCTAAGTCCCTCATACTGGTGGGTAGCGTCCCGCGCGCCAGCACATACTCACGTATCGCTTGTGCAACTTGTTCGCCGCGCCGGATGGCTTCGAGTTCACGCTCGCGTTGCGCCTCAAACTTCAGCACGGGTGCGGCGGCAGTGAGCATGATGGCGAGGATTGCCATCGCTACCATCAAAGCAAGCAAGGCGTATCCGTTTTCTTCGTTGCGCCCACCGCCGGTAGCGAAACATTCCTGAGTGTTCAGCGTCGAATTGTGCCTCATCGGTCTTGGACTCCTCTTCTGTTTTTACACGCCACGCAACGGTTTTAGTTTCATCGCTACCGACTCTTAACGCCCTGTTTGTCGGGGCATAAAAAAGAGCCCATAAGATACTAACGCGATAAATTACGACAAACAGTCTCAAAATAATTTACCGGATTTGTTAATAAAAATTTAGCTTGACAAGCGTTGTCCGTGCGGTTTAGCATCCTCGCACTCACAGTTCCTTACGCGGTTTCTACGCGGTCTTTTGCCCTGAAGTTCAATCCTTAGTTTAGTAGTTTATCGCTTGGTTTGGCGTCCTTGTTCACTCGTTCCGATGTCCCGAAATCTTCGGTTGTAGTTGCTAGAGGTTAATACGCATCTCTACACCTCGGAACTATGGAAACGCACAGAAAATCTTAGATCGTTCTATAACGGCGAAGAGGCTTCGCCACCCCCTTTAGCAGAAGTGACGAAGCCGCTTACGTCGTTCGATACATGCCTCGCGCCGCACAAGAAAACATGCG